>CALFCF010000036.1 GCA_937951345.1 uncultured Granulosicoccaceae bacterium | reverse complement strand
TCTATTCACCCCCAGTGCCCGTCTGCCGTCGCAGCTCACTCGATTGAGCTCAACCCGTAGATTTCTACGAATTTCGCTCAATCGAGCGACCTGCTTAGGTAGCCAGACTCTGGTGGCGAACCCTTCATGAATAGAGCAGGCTAGCCTGCACTGTCCTTTACGATAAGTATTTCTGCTCGCAGAAATACGCGTAAAAACTGATCCGCGTATCAAATTCTGGCCGAGACAGTTTCAGCCCCGGCCAGCGCACCGATAGTTTACTCAGAGCCTACTCAGGCAACTTTGCGACGGCGCTTGCGATGCTGCCAAATATTGCCACACAGACGGAAAGGTGATTTCACCGAGATGTCAGCATATTTTTCCATCTGCACAAGCACGTACTCCGATTCTGCCTGAACGGCTTCCAGAAGGTCAGTACTGTCAAGGAAAAAACCCTGGAACATAAATGGAGTTTGCTCCCACGGTTTTTCAAGTTCTACAACGTACATGCCCGTTCTGAGCTCGTTGCGGTGAATCCAGCGTTGTTCTTTAACGATGGTTTTTGACGTCTTGCGAGAAATAGCGTGTGTCATCTTTAAATTCTCCGTCAGGTTGTCCTGATCTTTTATAAGTCCGTGTCACGGGTATCTCTGGTACCGCCGGTGACCGGTGGAGACACTCTATCCAAACAACTTGCCGGCGAACAATCGAAACTGAAAGAATCTGTGATTCATCTCTCTGAAACCATCAGAGTTGCTATCAAAGTGCGATGCAGGTATCAACTCACAGGCTATCCACAGGATATGCTGCTTCCTATGCACAAAAACACTGTATGTTGTGGTTCAATCTCAAAAAAACCACATTCTATGGTAGTTTCGGGTTGACCGGCCTACCCGACATCCCTACTATTATCACAACTGCTTCACAGTATTTGTATCGGGTTCCGAATCGCCCCCCGATTCACTCAAATCAGCAGAAGAAAGCAGACTACTCGACACGAATCGTTCCAACGATCCAGCATATTGGATCACCGACGTACCCGACATCCGTTGCGTACCCCGTAGGAGCGAGCTTCTGGAACCCGCGTTTTCATATAGACGCCAGTCTTACCGGAATGAGCGAGTCTTCGTGGATAGTTTTACTGTGTCTGTTGGCCAGATCCTGACCAACGGGACCTATTGAGCCAGCGTGCACAATAAACACCCAGAGCATGTGGCACCTTATGTAAACCGGTAATGAAAACTGCTTTGCAATTGTTTCTCATTCCACTATATCTAGAGGTAGGATCGTGTATCGGTCGCTACATATAGTAGTGACTCTATCTGATACCCCAACAATTTGACGGTAGGCGCAGATACCGGTTCCACCAACGGCAGTATGTGACCTGTTAACGCTGGCAACCTGCGTGTGCATACAGAAATGCCCTTAGATCAGTTGTAGTTAGAAATTTGTAGAAGGAACAGTTGTTTAGAAGTAACGGTATATCAAAATAATTCAACGCAACCAAACGATACATAGCGTGCACATCAAGCCGCGGCAGGCTGGATAACACGTCTTGCGCAGCGCCTGCCAAAACATGCGACGCGAAGCCGATGAATCAAGTATTCAGGCTTGTATCTACTGGTAGCCGATAAGAAAGGAGAGCAAGGAAAACAAATGGGTAAACCAACCTTGAAAGCAGTCAACGCCAACCAGAAAAAACAAAATAACGACAACGTTGACAGTATTCAGACTACAAGCGCACAGCCTGATTCAACAAACGATTCAGTCAAGTTGCTAAAAAAAAGCTCGCCTGCTTCTATACCGCTGCAGCCGGCTTCGCTGGATATATGGGATAAAAAATACCGCCTGAAAAGCAAACACGGCGAGTGTGTCGACAACTCGATAGATGACACCTACCGCCGCGTTGCACGGGCGTTGTCCGATACTGAAAAACCCGCTGTGCGTGACTACTGGTTCGAGCAGTTTCTTTGGGCACTTCAACAAGGTGCCATACCGGCAGGCCGCATCACCTCCAATGCCGGCGCACAGGAACATAAGCCCGCCACCTCAACAATTAATTGCACGGTATCAGGTACGGTGCAGGATTCCATGGATGACATATTAGGCAAAGTCCATGAAGCCGGTTTGACACTCAAGGCAGGTTGCGGAATTGGTTACGACTTCTCAACACTGCGTCCGCGCGGCGCATATGTTTCGGGAGCCGGCGCATACACCTCGGGTCCCCTTTCGTTCATGGATATTTTCGACAAGATGTGCTTTACCGTTTCTTCAGCAGGGGGACGACGCGGTGCACAGATGGGTACATTCGATGTGCGTCATCCGGATGTGCTCGAGTTCATAAAAGCCAAACGCGAAGACGGGCGCTTGCGTCAGTTTAATCTTTCACTGTTGATCACTGAGGACTTTGTACAGGCTGTACGTAACGATTCGCCATGGCAGCTGGCTTTTCCCATACCCGAGAAAGAACAATCTGATCCTGAACTCGACACCAACGACCCTGAGCAAGTGGTCTGGCGTGACTGGCCATCACACGATGGACTACTGGTGAATGACGAAGGTCTGGTTGCGTGTCGCATTTACAAAACATTACCGGCTCGAAGATTATGGGATTCGATCATGGCCTCCACTTATGACTTTGCCGAACCCGGGTTCATCCTGATCGACAAAGTCAATGAAATGAATAACAACTGGTTTGACGAAACCATCCGGGCAACCAATCCATGTGGCGAACAGCCGCTACCACCTTACGGTGCTTGTTTGCTGGGCTCAGTTAACCTGACACGCTTTGTAGAGAATCCATTTACTGACGATGCTACATTTGACTGGGATCGATTCAACAGTACAGTGGAAATATTTACCCGCATGCTGGACAACGTAGTAGAGGTGAACGGCCTGCCACTGCCACAACAACAAAAAGAAATTCTGCGCAAACGTCGTCACGGCATGGGTTATCTGGGACTGGGTTCAACACTGACGCTACTCGGTATCAAGTATGGTTCTGCAGAATCACTTGAATTTACCGAGAAAGTCACACGCTCGCTCGCCGTAACCGGCTGGCGTGCAGCACTGTCGCTGTCTCTCGAGAAAGGTGCAGCGCCGATAATGAACGAAGAGTTTAAAGTGACCGGGGAGATGTTGCGTTTGCGCCCCGAGATGAAAAAAGACGGATATTCCGTAGGCGATAAAGTAAAAGGCAAGGTATTGCATGCACGTTATAGCCGCTACATGCAGAAGGTGGCAGAGGTCGAACCACAACTGGTTGATCAACTGGCGGAACAAGGTGCGCGATTCACACATCACTCCTCCATTGCTCCTACAGGAACCATTTCCTTGTCGCTTGCCAATAACGCAAGTAATGGTATCGAGCCAAGTTTTGCACACCTTTATTCGCGAAATGTGATACGAGAAGGCAAGAAGACCAAGGAAAAAATGGATGTGCTTTCTTTTGAATTGCTGGCCTATCGTGAACTTGTCAACAGCGAAGCTGACCCATTCGCTGAAGACCCTGCGCATGCCTTGCCCGACTACTTCGTAGGCGCAAGTGACATTACGCCGAAAGATCACGTCGCAGTACAGGCAGCTGCACAGCAATGGATAGATTCATCCATATCTAAAACAGCGAATGTACCTACGGAATACGCTTTCGAAGACTTTAAAGATATTTATATGTATGCCTATGAACAAGGTCTTAAAGGTTGCACAACGTTCCGGTTTAACCCGGAAAATTTTCAAGGTGTACTGGTAAACGAACAGGATCTCGAAAATACGGAATACCAGTTCACCCTGGACGACGAAACAATTGTGAACTGCAAAGGAAATGAAGTTATCGAATACGATGGCGAAACACACACAGCAGCCAATTTGTACGATGCGTTAAAGGAAGGCTATTACGGTAAATTCTGAGATTCACAAAATGACCATTAAAATAGAACGTAAAATCGTTGGCTATCGTGTCAACGAGAACAAACTGGATGATACTCAAAGCCACGTCGAGGAACGCGAGTCGGCCGATGTCATTCAGATGCACGAAACCCTACAGCGTCCGGAAATGCTGATTGGTTCGACTTATAAATTAAAAGTACCAGAGCATGTATCGCCACATGCCATGTACATAACTATCAACGATATCGTGTTGAATGAAGGTACTGAACATGAGTCCAGGCGACCTTTCGAGGTATTCATCAACACAAAAAACCTCGATCATTTTCAGTGGATAGTTGCGCTGACAGTGATTATGTCCGCAGTCTTTCGCAAAGGCGGTGATATAACCTTTCTCGTCGACGAATTACGTTCAGTATTTGACCCACGAGGCGGTTATTGGGTAAAGGGCTCCTACAAGCAATCGATCATTGCTGAAATTGGTGATGTCATTGAACGCCACCTTATTCGCATTGGCATGATCAAACCAACCGAGCTTGATGAAGCCCAGAAAGAGCTGATTCGACAAAAGCGCGAACAACTGGCAAACAAAGAAGCTGCAGCTGCAATCGATGCCAACCCATCCATGGCTGAAGAAACTTCATCTGCGGCCACAGCGGCGCAGGACGACGGGTTCCCGCCCGATGCACGTCTGTGCGACAAATGTCGTCATCGCGCTGCCATTCTGATGGATGGTTGTGTAACCTGCCTTAATTGTGGTGACAGCAAATGCGGTTGAAACCCGGTAGACTTGCAATGGGCTTGATGCGAGGTACTGCCGCCTTACACTGTCTCAGCTGACACAGGATTAAAGCATCTGCCCGGTCGATCTGACCAGGTAGTACGCGCGTGATCCAGTTAATAGCATCACGAACTCAGCACAACCAACAGAAAAGTCAGACGTACAATGAAATGCGAACAATGTGGTACCGTCATGCGCGTTGATAAACGCGAGTGTTCCGGCAACACCTGCTGCACATGGTATGAATGCGATGTTTGTCGACGCGTTAAGCTTACCAGCGCACGGGAGCCTTCCTGCCGCCAGGGAGGTGGAAGTCTCACTGGCTCAGCTAGCGAACAATCCTACACGTACGCTGCAACCACCAACACTTTGGCCAGCGGTAATTTATGAGCGAGTTGCAACTGTCAACAGAGCTGGTTGAGAGCGTTCTCGGCGTCATCCAGTCCCATGACGCAGACGCGCAGGATCCCGGTCTGGCATCGCAGTATCTGTGTGCAATCATCGGCTTTCTGTTAGGCGAACAAGACATGCCGACAGCGCGTAAGGAAGAACTCCACAAACAACTTTCCGCTTTCATCCTTCACGTCATGAAGGATGTCGATTCGCAGCGGAAACCGGCTGCCCCGGCGGCTGCAGATGCGTTTGGCATCTGGAAGCCCGGTATGTCTTGATCAAAAGAGCCATCCGTGGCTCGCTCGCCGTCATCGGAACGACAAAATCGTACAAATCTGCTACTTTCTTTAGAGCAACTGCACTTATAGGCAGTGGCAGGCTGCTGCCTTTAACAAAATCACAATCGGGTAGGTAGTAACCCAACCGTCGCAGACACTTGTTCTGTTTTACGCGCTCTGTTTAAGATAAACGGGAATTAACGGACAGGCTGTGGAGTACCTTACTTCCAATCTTCCCCTTTTACTCACGGCCGGCATTGCAATTAGCCTGCTGCTGATCGCCTGCCTCTTTTTTCTGTTCGTGAAACTAGGTTCCCGACATACACGGGCAGATGACGACCCGCACACTCTTATGGAAGGTGTTGCTGACGGATTTGTCGTAATCGACAAACAACGTCGCGTAACCGGTTTCAACAGTAAACTCGCCCGGCTTTTACCTGTCGCTAACAGCGGATTGGACCACCCGCAAGCCGGAATGGAAGTGCGTTCACTGTACGAGCAATTATGTGGGGACAGTACGCAGGCGTTACAGAAACTTGACGATTGGCTGGGCTCATTGTCCGGTGACAACACCTCAAGCCTTGAACTCACGACAAAACACGAACAGCACTGGTTAATCAGTGAACGGTCCATCCGTGAAGGGAAAGTTGCCGGCACTGTTCGTGACATTAGCGAGCAGCGTCAGTCGTTGAAAGACCTTGACGAAGCAACAGGTACTGATGCGCTGACCGGATTGCCGAATCGCTGCTCACTAATAGACAGCCTGCGTCAAGCTGCACGTGAATACCAGCCCTATGCCCTGCTGGTATGCGATCTACGCGATTTTCGCCAAATCAATGATTCCTACGGCCAGTATTTCGCTGATCAATTACTCATCGAGGTAGCCAGTCGGCTGCAGCAGGCCATGCCATCCGGAGCGGTGGTTGCGCGAATCGCAGGGGATGAATTCGGCGTTCTGGTATGCCCGTGCAGTTCAACCGCTGAACTGCAGCAGCGCGGTGCGAACTTTCTTAACTCCATAGCAGCAGGTGTACCGGTGGCAGCCCGCCTGCTACCAGTCAGAGCCAGTATGGGGCTGTCGATGGCACCGCAGGATGGCAGTACTGCAAATGAGCTGTTGAGCGGCGCAGACAGCGCCGTAGCTCGAGCCAAAACGCAAGGCATGAATACTGTCGTTGTCTACGACCGCCACTGGCAACTTGCCGCAGATCGCGCTCATCAGATTGATATCGGTCTGGAAAAAGCCATGGAACGTGACGAATTCACGCTCTTTTATCAACCACAAATGGATGTCGCCAGCGGCCTGACATGTGGCATGGAGGCGTTGCTGCGCTGGCACAGCCGATCGCTGGGTACAGTCCCGCCAGCCGATTTTATCCCGAGAGCTGAGCGCACTGATTTGATTACGCGGATCGGTCAGTGGGTTGTGCAACAGGCGGTCAGCGATTATCAACGTCTTGCCCGATTCGGTACCTCACCCGCTACCCTGTCGATAAACCTGTCAAGACGGCAATTCGCTGACGAGCACGGTATTTTGGAACTGCTGGAAACCATCAAAACCTGCGGTATATCACCTGAGTTATTGACACTGGAAATCACAGAAACGGCCCTGCTCGATGATCGTAAACGCGCGCTTGAGATGCTGTTGCGCATCAAAGAGTTGGGAGTCAACTTGTCGGTTGACGATTTTGGTGTGGGCTATTCCTCGTTCGCTGAATTACGGGACTTCCCGATAGACGAGGTTAAAATCGACAAGACGTTTGTACATAACCTGGCAAATTCTCGCCAAAATCAACAAATTATCCGTTCAACCGTTGCCGTCGCAGAAGCGCTTGGTGCTGAAGTGGTAGTTGAAGGTATCGAAACGCAGGCACAACTCGACCACGTACGTCTGCTGGGCTGCCACCGCGCACAGGGGTTTTACCTGTGCGAGCCGATGCAGGCCACCATGATCCCTGATGTATGCCTCGGCAAGGTGATCAACGAACCTGATCTGGAGTCGACTATGGTGCTCCAGGACCACCTGCCCGGCAATTACTCTCCCTCCAGTACAGTCAAACAGTAATCCGCACGTTTTGAAAGCCGGCGGAATGGATTACAATGCCATTGTTCCGTCGCGAGTTTCCATCCCCCCTCTGTTTGCAGGATAAGCTGCTGTGCAAAAAAAACCGGTCGTAGAGTTAAAAGGTGGCATGTACACCCTGTTGTCACTGCGCCTGCATTCAACCGACATCGATGCCATCGATAAAGGCTTGGCTGATAAAGTCAAACAGGCGCCGGGGTTTTTCAGCAATACACCCGTCGTTATCGATGTAACCCGTATCGAAGACCAGCCGAATTTCGATGCACAAGCAGTCATCGACAAGGCACGCGAGCATCGGCTTATGCCGGTTTTATTGAATGTGTCCGATCGCGAAGCCTCACTCGAACGAGATTTGTCGCTACCGGCGATAGAGACCAGCAGCCGTAATGTACCGATGCCGACAGGGGAAAAGCAGTCGAGTAACAAAAAAAGGGCTGCCAGCAAAGATGAGCAACCGAGCTTGCTGCACAAACCGACAGCTACTCGACTGAAAGAGAAATCGCTAGCCATCGAGGGTGTGGATGACGATGAACCGCATGAGCATGACGATACGTCAGGCGAAGATGCACTCGACCAGACCGGTAGCAATACAGTTTCCAGCACTAAGAAAACGCCCGACACTCACGGTGACACGGGTAGCTTTGCTGACTATCGAACCGCTCCACCGAAATTAATCACTCGTCCTGTGCGCTCCGGCCAGCAATTGTATGCAAAGGACGCTGATCTGATCATCATGGCCCATGTCGGTCCGGGTGCAGAGATCGTGGCGGACAACAATATCCATGTGTACGGCCCGTTGCGCGGCCGGGCTCTCTGCGGAGTGACGGGCAATAGTAACAGCCGTATTTTCTGTCAATCTCTGGAAGCTGAACTGGTCTCCGTGGCAGGCAATTACAAAGTGCTGGAGGAGATACCTGAAGAGCTCTTCGGCAAACCTGCACAGATTTGGTTTGAAGACGGTCGATTAAACATCGATCCTCTCTAGCACCCGCGTAGTCAGTACCGTTGTGGGCTCTGAAGCCGGTACAATAGGGTGGATAGAAACCGGGTCAGGCCAATAGACGACTCGCGACCGGTGTTAAGTACGGTAATATGACCAAACAGATGACCAAATCGGCGGCGCCAAAAGCGACATAAGCTGCTGCGATAAAAGTACGATATAACAACAAGCACGATATAGCGAAATATCCTGGGAGTGAAGAGTTGACTAAAACTATCGTTGTAACGTCCGGTAAAGGTGGCGTTGGCAAAACAACGACCAGCGCATCTATCGCGACAGGTCTGGCACTCAAAGGCCACAAGACAGTCGTTATAGATTTCGATGTCGGTTTGCGAAACCTTGATTTGATCATGGGGTGCGAGCGTCGCGTGGTCTATGATCTGGTCAATCTGGTCAACCAGGAATCCAGCCTTCACCAAACACTCATCAAGGACAAACGTGTAGAAAACCTCTACATACTACCGGCATCACAAACGCGTGACAAAGATGCGCTGACTATCGAAGGTATTGCGCGTGTTATGCACAAGCTCAAGAAGAGCAAATTTGATTACATTATCTGCGATTCGCCAGCTGGGATCGAAAAAGGTGCCAAAATGGCATTGTATTTCGCTGACGAAGCCGTTATCACCACGAACCCGGAAGTCTCGTCGGTTCGTGACTCTGATCGAATACTGGGTATCCTTCAGAGTGAATCCAAACGTGCAAAAATGAACGAAGATCCTGTCAAGGAGCATCTTCTAATCACCCGATACAATCCAGGCAGAGTCAAGGACGGCCAGATGCTCAGCGTCGATGATATTGTCGAGCTACTAGCGATACCGTTGCTGGGAATTATCCCCGAATCTTCCTCAGTTCTGGACTCATCCAATGCCGGCAAGCCGGTGATCCTGGCACCTGAGAGTGAAGCAGGTCAGGCATATTCCGATGCAATAGACCGCTTGCTCGGCGAGGACAGACCCCATCGATTTATGGACGTCCAGAAAAAAGGATTTCTGTCGCGAATATTCGGGTGATTAATATGGGTATTTTCAGTTTTTTCAGAAGCCGTCCCAAAGGCACCGCAACTACGGCGAAAGAACGTTTGCAGGTGCTGATCGCTCACCAGCATAAGACTAGTGAAGGGCCGGATTACTTACCGTTGCTGAAAAAGGATATTCTCAACGTAATTAAAAAGTACGTTGACATAGGTGAAGAGCAGGTACTGGTGCAACTAGACTCACAGGATGATTGTGATGTGCTCGAATTAAATATCACGTTACCTGAAGATGCTGCGACGACTGATAACAAAGATCAAGAAAATAAAAAAAGTGCTGCTGCAGAGTCCAAAACCACAAACAAAAACTTGCAGAAAAAACAACAGCGTAATAACAAATCAACCACAATCAACAATAGCCAGAAAGGCAAAAAGACGAACTCGCGCAAACATCAGAAGCAGAAGAAACCAACTGCTACTGAAGACTCGTCTAATTAGTCACTCTTTTTCAATGTCTGACGGAAAGAATTTTTCTGATCGAATTGCATTGAATCAGTCACACTGAGTAACTAATACTCAATCAACGAAAACCGGACGATTCCCGCTTACTGCTTTCATCAGCCTGAACAATTTATAATGCGAATCGGGACGGTGACAGTATTGTTGGTTTTGCTACTGCCGGCAACAGGCCAGGCTAACGTTGTACTGTCGGGATACATCGGTTTTCTTGTTAGTGGCAGCGATGAATCTTCCAGCGCATCGGCGATCGATGGTACTGCACAGGATGCAGTAGAAGGTTCATTGGACGCCCCCGATGACGCACTGACGGACACCGAAACTGAAGAAGAACCGGACGCGGATGATGGCCCTCGCTCCCCCGGTTCTCCAACCTTCTCCTCTGACGTTACATCGCTCAATATCGCCGCCCTGCATTCTATAGGCTACGGCTTAACCGCCTACGGTAACTACAGTTTGGACGGCGCACTATCGGGTTCAAGCGCTTCTGTCGAGAATGTTTGGATTGGTGTTCGTGGCAGATTTGGAGATGTGCGCATAGGTGAAGTACCGGATGCATCGCAGTTTGGTCAACTAACAGGGGACACACTACCTTCATCATTTGTCGGGGGAGAGGACGCAGGAATTTCCTATCGTGGTTTTTTTGGTCCATTGAACGTCGGCGCTAATTTCTCACCTGTTAACAACACCGACAGGCGAGCTATCGGCGCGCGACTGACATACCGGGGCCTGGCAATCGGTGCTGGTGTAGCACAACAAGGCAGCAGAGAAGGAAATACTATCGAAGCGACTGCCGGACTATCATTCGCACATTTGGGGATATCCTATGCATTGTCCGCCAAAGACTTTGATAACGGGCGCCACACAGCCGGCGCCAGAGTTGGCTATGCCATATCAGGGATCTCGTTAACGGTGTCTTATGAGCAGGAAGTGGGAACAAATGACCTGGCTGGTGATCAGGCGTTACGCCTCGATATCGGGTATTTTCTCAACGGCGGGGTATTGATCAGTGGCAGAGTGAATCAGTTCCTCGACGACAGTAATCCGGAGAACGATTTACTCAGCTACCGCTTACAGGTTGGAAAAACTTTTTGAGTATTTTTACGGGGCCGCAGATTACATCCTGTGTTGAGATATATTCTGGTAAAACCGCAAATTAGCTTTCAGGTTTGCGGTGTTATTAGCGAAGACATTTTCAGTAAACATTGGCGAATTTTAAAAGACTTGTAAATCAGAGCTTACGGATAAAAAACCTCTATTATGACAACTGCAGAAATTATCGAAAACAAAATTCGAGATGCGTTGCAACCAGTACACCTTGATGTCGTTAATGAAAGTCATCGACACAATGTACCCGCAAACTCTGAGACTCATTTCAAAGTTATTGTTGTCAGTGATAGTTTCAATGAACAGTCCCTTGTCAATCGCCACCGTAGTATTAACAAACTGCTGGCTGAGCAATTATCCGGTGGTGTTCATGCGCTCGCGTTGCATACCATGACCTCAGATGAATGGGTCGAAAGACAAAAGCAAGGTGGGATACCTGACTCCCCGGATTGCAAGGGAGGCGACGGAAGAGCAGGAAAATAATGTAACCTTCAATACAACCAACAGCGTTGAGTGCTTGTTTCATCACCCTTCTTCGACTGACGTTTTTACACTATCAACTATTGTCAGCACTCTGTAACGTTGAATCAGCACTTGAGCTGACGGGTGCCAGATAATCAGACATTCGCCTCATAGGGTTTTTGTGATCACCGGACTGTTGATCGCGGCTAACTCTATCGACAGATGCAAGCGCCGCGGCGGGCTCACCCGATTGTTGACGCTGCAGCTGTTCACGGCGCCATTGAAAGATCGTCATGTAGGCCATAACAGCGCGTACGTATCGCCGGGTTTCGGAGAATGGAATGGTATCTATCCACCGGTCCGCTTCCACACTGCCCTGTTCCGGTAACCAGATTTGCGTGCGATGTGGCCCGGCATTGTAGGACGCCGCCATCAAGGCCAGGTGGCCATTGAACCGACGCCCGACACTGGCGAGATAGTAGCTCCCCATATCAATATTCATACTGACGTTAGTTAAACTGATATTGCGGCCTTTTAAATCCCAGCGATCGTCATTGGTTTGTCGACGCATAACATCGCTGGCTGTGGCCGGCATTAATTGCATGAGACCTACCGCACCAGCCGGCGATTTGATATCCGCCATATAGGCACTTTCACGGCGCGCGATCGCCAGAATGAATTCGTGTTCAAGATCATAGCGCGCAGCTGCATGTTCAATTGTTTCGTCAAAAGCAAAGGGAAAGCGGTAGGTCAACGCATCTTTGCGTTTTGCAGCATTTGCACTGGCTATAGCTCGATCAGGCAAGTCCCACTCTATAGCAAGTCGGGCAGCGGTAGCTTTCTGTTCAGCGTTTAAATCACCAAGCACCTCGTTCCATATTCTGCGACCCTCCCAAAGCACACCGGTGTGCAGATACTCGCGTGCACGAACCAAATCGGGGTGGCTTCGTAACTCACGCAACTGTGTTGCATCCACGTTGATGGCTACATCTTTGATCTGATAGGGTTGCCCCAGTTTGTCTGCAGACAGAAAACCGTAATAGGTCGGCAAACGCGCAACACGGCTATAAACATCCTGCGCCTCTTGTGACTCTCCTAATTGTTCCAATGCACGGGCATGCCAATAGGACCAGTGATCTTCGGCGAGCTCCCCGGCGGGTAATGCGAGGAGGCTATCGAGCATTAATTTCCAGTCACCGGCAAACAAGGCACTACGCACGCGCCATTCCATGACTTCAAGATCATCTTCCCTGACATCAAAGGTATGCAACCATTCATACGCCTGCGGTAACCTCAGCCAGGCACCCCGTAATGCCATCTCTCTATCGGTATCATAGAGCGTGTCTGTGGAAAAACCGTAGTCGTGCCTGACCTCAAGCCAGTAAGCAACAGCCTCTGGCGGATCTTCACGTGACCAGCGACGCAACAAATCGAGCAGTATGCGCCGATTGAGCAGATCGTCTTCGTGAAGGGAATCGCTTTGCAATAATGCAGACGGGTTGGCTATAGCTTCAAGCCATTGAAGAACTCGTGCTTTATCATTCTGTGTCAAAAGCACTGCCATTTCTTTAGCATCAGCATGTCGACCATCCTTTATCGCGCTGTAAATACGCTCCCACAACGCTTTAATCCCAGGCAGTTTCTCGGCACCCAACGCATTCAAAACATCACGACAGAGCTCTGGCATCTGACTACCCTTTGTCCAGACATCAACCAATGCCGGTGTCCAATCTACAGATTGATCTGTCTCAAAACGCGCGCGCGCGCCTGCACAGTCCTGGTTTGCGGCTTCAGGTAACTGAGATACTTGCAAATACAAGCGCCAATCCTGATTGTCCAGCAACTGAGATTGCAGATGCCTGGTGAGAATCCGTGCCAGATACTCATCCTGAAACTGGTCACGAAAAGCAGCGATGCGTTCTAATGGTTGTACATCAGGTGACGTCGAGAGCTGCTTGCGCACCTGTCTGTAATGAAGGTAAGGCAGCAGCGGATAGTCAACCAGGGTACGCAGTAAATATCCGAGATTCTGGTTTTCTCCGTTAGTGTCAATCAGTTTAAGCGCGTGTTTAAACTGAGCGCGTTGAAGGCCGATAGCTATTCCCGGTGATGACAAATCACTATTGACCAGAGACGGCAACGGGGTGGAGTGCGCTTTTTGGAGTGACCACGTATGGACTGAATGGTTAAAGTCAGTGGAGATATCGCTGGCAGTTACAGTGGTCGCAAATAATGCCAATGCAGCCAGTTGGCATATTACAACAACCACTCGTAATGGAACTTGCAAAAGCGGAATTTGCAAAACTGTGTTCGCGCGATGTCCGGGCACACCAGGTACTGGATGCCAGTACTGCAGAAACTTGCTCACCCAATCAACCCCAAAAGTGGTTGTACGAACTCGAAATTCATAGCGACAGATTCTTAAATATCGCTACAAAGTCATTACAGGATACCGTTCGGTTTGGTTATACTTTCACCCAAAAGTACCGTTTAGTTCCTGTTTAGTTATCTCCCGTAGTTTACCCGAGCTAACAGCAGTTTCAAGCGCCGTTTCAAACATAGGCGAGAGCAAAGAAATACAACCTTCAATTGCATTGGCAACAGCTGACGATCAGCAAGTCGTCAAACTACCTGCAACAGGTCCGATTGAACATCACTGGTTAATTCCGGCAAGTTAAAATGAACCAGAAACCATCTCAAAATTGAAATTGTGCACTCAGGCAAGGTGTGGCACTCGAGCAGCACGGCACGCAGCATCAGCGTGCAGGACTCGGCGTCCCCGATCAATTTTGAGATAGCTTCTAAATAACACATAGTAACCGCAGGCAGATCAACCAGAATATCTATCAGGTTATGAACGAGCAGCAACAGAATCAACCGATGAAACCCGATAGCAGTGATCGGCAACAGGTGTATCACAATATATCCGGTTACTGTTTTGTCTCGATTAGCGAGCCGGAAGCTGTACGCGATTCACTCAGGGCATCGTTATTACCGCTGCGCGTGCTCGGCACGATACTGGTTGCAAATGAAGGATTAAATGTAGCACTGGTTGGTTCCGAGGCAGATATCAAACAAGCGCAAGAACATTTCACTAGCAGTGAAATGTTCGCGAGCATCGACTTCAAACTCAGCGTTTCCACATTTTCGCCGTTTTCAAAATTAAAGATCAAAGTTCGCCCGGAGATCATCACATTCGCCCAATCCGACGTGAATCCAATTACCGAGAAAGCTGCCAGCTTGTCTGCACAAGAGCTTAAACAATGGCTGGATGAAAATCGTGACTTCCAGTTGCTGGACACTCGTAACACTTACGAAATTGATTCAGGCACTTTTGATACTGCCATGACACTGGATATTGAGAACTTCCGTGATTTGCCGGATGCAGTTGAGCAAGCAGTTGCTTGCGGCAAACTCGACCCGGACAAACCAGTGGTGGCTTTCTGCACTGGCGGCGTCCGATGCGAAAAAGCTGCTCCCTGGATGTCAAACCGTGGATTCAAAGAGGTCTATCAGGTGGATGGCGGCATCCTGCGTTACTTTGAACAATGCGGAGATGCTCACTGGCAGGGTGACTGCTTTGTGTTCGACGATCGAGTTGAAATCACACCTCAGCTAGCCGAGACAGGCGCAGTTATCTGCAGGCGGTGCCACAAAGCAGTCAGTGTCCGGCACCAACAAGCACCGGACTATTTAGCAGACCAGCACTGCCCTGCCTGCGTGGGTAGCGATATAGGTTTACGGACAAATCCACACATCTGAGCCACAGCTCAATCCCAGCCGGTTGGTTTGAATTCAGGATCAAATTCCGCCACAGAAACTGTGTAGTCGGCGCCCTGTTTGATCTTTTTATAGTTGCCGAAAATTTCGCTAAACGAGCGTTTGATGAACTGGCGCAAGCCGTTAATAGTCACCACGTATATACGCGCACCCGGGCGCATTCTTGCCCGAGCGTCATGAAAATACAGATAAAACAGCTCCTTTCCCGCTTTGGCTGGCAGATTCGAGACAATTACATCAAACCGGGCCTCGGCCGCAACAGCAGATAAACCGTTGCTGAGATATATTTCTACATTGTCAATTTTGTTGATGACCGCGTTTTTGCTTGCGTAGTCAACGGCCACGAAATCCTTGTCCAGCAGGTGTGTCACCCCGTCACAGGCCTGCCTGGCCATCGCCAGTCCCAGCGGGCCGTAACCGCAGCCGATATCGAGACAATCATCCGTTGACGCAATGTCCAGATGATCGAGAAGCAGCAAAGTGCCGCGATCGACCTCCCGGGGCGAAAATACCCCCCAGGTGGAATGCAGCCGGAACGGGTAGCCCAACAGCGAGCAGTCGAATACAATATCGTTTCTGAGATTTTCAAGCTGTGATTTAGTATATCCGGCCAAATCTTTGCTCCTGAATAAGATGCGCGTGACGCAAAAAGCTTAATATCGAATGAGTAAATCATAGCGAATTGATAAAGTGGTTATCGGTTAACCAGACAATTGCCAATTTCAGTTCCCTACGGGCACCTCTGATAGTTGCTCTATCAGCTGGACACCAGACACCCTATTGGAAATTCGGAAATTCGGAAATTCGGAATTTCGAAATTGGCGGAACATTTTGACTATCTGAATTACTGATACGAATTACTTGCCCCTATCGCTCGCCTAGATTACTTAAACTGTTTAACATGTGTCAGACAACACACCACCCCGCCACTTTGGACAACAACAATAAGCCTGCTCCATGCGTCTGATTATCCTCGGTGCACCGGGTGCCGGGAAAGGTACACAATCCCGCTTCCTGTGTGAAAAATACGGTATCGTCCAGATCTCCACAGGCGATATGCTGCGAAGTGCTATCGCCAGTGGCAGCGCTGTAGGACGCGAAGCAAAACAGGTAATCGATGCCGGCAAGCTGGTATCAGACAGCATCATCATCGAATTGGTGAAGCAGCGCCTGGCAAAAAACGATACCGCACGAGGTTTTCTTCTCGACGGATTTCCCCGCACCGTGCCTCAGGCCAATGCGCTTAGAGATCTTGATTTCAAACTGAATGCAGTTGTCGAAATTCATGTGCCTCACGATGAAATCGTGCGACGCATAAGCGGGCGCCGGATTCATGAAGCGTCAGGACGGACCTACCATGTGGACTTCAATCCACCCAAAGTTGCCGGAGTCGATGACATAAGTGGTGAGCAATTGATACAACGTGTCGATGACAGCGAGACCACCGTCCGCAAGCGCCTGCAGGTTTACCAGGAACAAACCGCACCGTTGATTGACTACTACTCAAAATGGTCAACGTCAGGTGACCCGGCAGCCCCGAAGTACATTGCGGTTCAGGGCAAAGGTGATGTCGAAGCGATTAGTCACTCTATTGCCGAGGCACTGGATTCGGCCTAGCAGGCAGCTGCAATAACTTTTCCAATAGCTTTCGGTCCATGAGTCATTAGCCTTCCCAACAAGAGCGCGGCAAACCGGATGATGTCAACTTAGTGCGTGCAACATCGCTTGCAATGTTTGCTCTGGTTGTTCCGCAAGCATCATGTGTCCGCAGCGCTCCAGCAACACTGTTTCAGCACCCATTATTCGACCCAGTTCAGTAGCACCAGCGGGCTGCGTCATCATATCCTGATCGCCGAGAATCAAGGTCGTCTTCGCAGACACTTTTACCGCATCCTCGTGACCGCTCAGATAGCGGTTACATGCAGAAAGTCCGCGATGCATTACGCCCGGTTTTGCCTGCTGCATTAACCTTATTCCCGACTGCAACATGTTAATGCCGGCAACCGGATTTCCTCCCAAACGCGACTGCAATGCATGGCCAAATATAGACACCATGTCAATCGATGCCATATCGTTATCTTTTGCCGCATTGAGTAGCGCATCGCCAACAGGCATCGGTGTCGCAGTACCAAGGAGAAGTAGTCGATCAACCGACAACCTGTCAAGCGAAGCAGCGCGCAGGGCAACCAACGAACCCATGCTATGACCGGCAAGAGCCAGTTTTCCGTCAACACCGACTTTTTCAATCAGCGCTGCCAGCCATTCAGCCATAGCATCGATTGTTTCGGGCACCTGTCCGCCAGAACGACCATGACCAGGCAGATCCGGTGTAATCACGTTGTAGCCGTTACGTGCAAAAAATCGCGAGTACAACACCCATACAGTATGATTCAGCGACGCACCATGCACCAGACACAACCAGGGTTGACCATCCTGCCACTGCATACCGCCGGTGTTGACATAAACCGCCTGAGAATCCAGTTCGATTTCCACTAGTTACGTCCTCCGGATCGAGTGGCTTTGCCCGCAGCGCGCAGACCCAGCTTAAGGTCAGCAATCAAATCGTTAACCGATTCAATCCCGATCGACAGTCGCACCAGGCCTTCAGATATGCCCGATGCCTCAAGCGCCGCCGCATCCATACGAGAATGTGTGGTGCTGGCCGGATGAATAACCAATGATTTTGCATCGCCAACGTTAGCCAGATGAGAAAACAACTGCAATGCATCAATAAAACAACGACCGGCTTCACGGCCACCTTTCAACTCAAAGCTGAACACCGCACCGCACCCATTTGGGAGGAGTTGTTTTGCAAGCTCGTGATCCGGATGATCTGCGAGCCGAGGATGGAGAACAGTTTCCACCTGTTCATGTTCGGCCAGAAAATCGACAATGGTTTCGGTATTGGCGACATGCTTCTCTACCCGTATGGATAATGTCTCCAACCCCTGCAACAACTGGAAAGCGTTACCGGGAGACATGCTTGCGCCGAAATCCCGTAACCCCTCCTTTCGCGCCCGCATAATATACGCATACGGGCCAAATTCTTCGACGAAATCCATACCGTGAAAACCATCATAAGGTTCCGAAAGTTGCGGAAATTTACCAGACCCCTCCCAGTCAAAATTGCCGGAATCAACAAGCGCACCGCCGACTGCAACACCGTGCCCACCCATAAACTTGGTTAGCGAGTGCATGACAACATCCGCACCAAGATCAAAAGGTGTCATCAGACAAGGTGTCGTCAGGGTTGCATCGACTAACAGCGGCAACCCGTGATTATGTGCAACCGCTGCAACGGCCGGGATGTCCAGTACTTCCATGCCCGGATTCGATACTGTCTCTGCGAATATCAATCGTGTTTCGGGTCGGATGGCGGCTGCAAATGCGTCAACATCGCGAGGATCTACAAAAGTTGTCTCGACACCAAAACGTGGCAAGGTATAGCTCAACAAATTATGCGTCCCGCCGTACAATGATCGCGAGGCGACGATATGCGAGCCGGCACCAGCAAGAGTAGCAATACCCAGATGGATCGCTGCCATACCACTGGCGGTACAGACTGCACCCACCCCACCTTCAAGGGCTGCGACACGTTCTTCCAGCACACCGACCGTCGGGTTCGATATGCGCGAATAAACATGCCCTGATCGGCCAACATCGAACAGCGATTTTGCGTGTGTTGAGTCTCTGAAAACGAACGATGTGGATTGATAGATGGGAGCTGCACGTGCGCCGGTTTCCGCATCCGGACGCTGACCGGCATGCAGACTTAATGTGTCAAAACCGACATGCGGTGGCGCTCTGTGGGCTGGTTTATCCTGTTTCGTCATGAGATTCTCTTTGGTCGTTGAAGCTTCAACCTGCAGATTTTATACTGCTGTGCTTACGCCGAAGAACCATACTTGCTAACGCCTTAAAAGCCAAGCTGCAGGCTGCTAACTGCCAATCCCGCAAGCCGCGAAAGAAACCCGCGAGCGCTGGCGGGAAGCCTAGTTGAATGG
This sequence comes from uncultured Granulosicoccaceae bacterium, assembly GCA_937951345.1. Lineage (GTDB taxonomy): Bacteria > Pseudomonadota > Gammaproteobacteria > Granulosicoccales > Granulosicoccaceae > CALFCE01. The sequence continues at coordinate 117,159 of CALFCF010000036.1, read as the reverse complement.
CACAGGCAAATCGAAAATCCAGAGATTAATCTTTATGACCAGACAGATTAGCACCGTGGCCGTAATTGGTTCCGGCACAATGGGAGCCGGTATCGCCGGGGTGTGCGCAGCTGCCGGCTCTAAAGTATTGCTGGCCGACGTCGAGCAAGCGACAGCCGAAAAAGCGATCGAACGACTCACAGGCGGCAAGCGACCAGTATTGACCGCTGGGCAGGCTGAATTGATATCCGCTTGCGATGTCGATGGCAGTCTCGAAGCTATCGGTCAATGTGACTGGGTTTGCGAAGTCATCATCGAAGATCTGGCAGCGAAACAGCAATTGTTCACCAAGCTGGAGCCGCACCGCAAAGACGGCTCAATAGTCACCAGCAACACGTCCGGAATACCACTGCGTGATATCTATGCTGGGATGCCGGCGCGCTTTAAACAGGATGTAGCAGTAACGCATTTTTTTAACCCGGTACATATCATGCGCTTGCTAGAGCTGGTACCAGGTGAAGAGACCAAGCAGGAAGTTATCGATAGTCTGGTCAGTTATCTTGGTGGAACACTGAACAAAGGCGTGGTTTACGCCAAAGATACGGTTAATTTTATTGGCAATCGTATCGGCTGCTACTGGATGTTGTGTGGTCTCAGCGAGGGGATAAAGGCGCAGGAAAAGGGATTATCACTTGAGACGATTGACGCACTCATGTCCAAACCTGTTGGACTTCCACCAACCGGACTTTATGGCCTGGTCGATCTGATCGGGCTGGATATCATGCAACACGTTGCCAGAAATTTACGTGAAAATTTACCCGCTGGAGATGATTGTCTGCGTTACCTTGATATGCCGGAAGCTGAACAGGCCATGCTGGCATCCGGACAATTGGGTCGAAAGACAGGCGGCGGGTATTACAAAATGAACAAGGATGCAGATGGCAACAAGTCTATGGAAGTGTTTAACTTACCCACCCAGACGTGGCGCCCGATGGTTGCAGCGGACGAACTTGACGAACAGCACGCCACTGCTGACAAACTTCTCTTTGCCGATACGGCTGAAGGGCAATTTGCGTGGCACATCATGAGCAATGCGCTGGCGTACGCGGCTGACCTTGTGCCTGAGATTGCCGATGATATCGTCAACGTGGATCGAGCCATGCGCTGGGGTTTCAACTGGCAAAAAGGCCCCTTTGAAATACTCGATGCAGTCGGTACGGAACGATTTGTCGAAAAATTAAAATCAGAAGGCCGTAAAATTCCGAAGATGCTAGAGACTTTGCATAACGCGGGGCACAGTCACTTCTATCAAAACGATCAGTACCTGACAACCGATGGCAACTATGCGGCGATTCCTGCGGAGTAAGCCTACAAATCACAATAGGTAATACGTGATAGGTAAAGGGTAATAGGTAACGGGCAATAGGTGATCGCTTGCAGATTGCCTGAGGATCAATCGTTTAGCGTTGTCAAAACTCAAGCGGCTCTTCACGACCAGTGTCTGTTAGCTGCCCGGGTTATTACAAGGACCCACCCTTACTGTAACCGGGTAGGATTGGTCTTCATTTAGCTTCGTTTGGCTTCATTTAGTACTCGACAACTTCGCGCAATGACGGCGTTCGCCACATCATGCGATGCTAAGAGCCAAAAACTCGAGCTAAAGCTGGCGTTTCTCTCGCAACAGCTTTAGCTCGCCAATCCCTACCATCGTCCTCTGCCTGCACGCAGCAGGATGCAGTTAAGCAGATTTCTTTTCTTAATTAACACCAAACTCTTCTTCGCGGGCGCGCTTTAATACGTTGTAGTGAGCCGCCAGCACATCGGCTTTGAAAATAACACCCAGTATTTCACGTCGATCTTTATACTGCTCGCTAATAACCGGCAGATAATCGATCTCATTCTCGGCCATCAACTGTAACGCTGTCACAAGATTGGTAGAGACCGTTGCACTGACACTCTCATCACGGACCATTTGCTCGATGGTTTCAATATATTCAGGCTCCACCGTATCGTCACTTGTCCGGTTTTTGTCGTTTTTATCCTGATTGCCATCCGCATCAGATTGATCATCTGATTCTCCTTTGATTACTGCAACCTGTCGCAGCCGGGACATTTCGTTGTCAACTGCGATTACATCTTTTAATTCGACGCTGCCAACAAAAATGCCATCTGCATCCTGAACCACAGCAATACGTTTTCGGGAAACACCCAATTGCGATTCCACGTTGTCCAGCAAATCACCAACCTGAACACGGGTAAATACCTGTGTCATTAGATTTTCGACTGTTTCAGTACGCAACAAACTCAGATCGCGACCGGCAGTTATATTTATATTACGGTTTGCCAGCTGCCAGCGAAAAAACGAAGAATGCTTGCCGATCTGCATGGTTGTACTTGCGAACGCCGCTGCCGTCATTACGGCGAGCGTCACGCCATAGTCGCGTGTAATTTCGAACACGATGAGTATTGTAGATATGGGCGCACCAAGCATCGCTGACGAAACCGCTGCCATCCCGGCTACAGAATAGAGTGCCTGGTCAGCCTCAATAAATGGCAAATGTGGCAAACCCAGAATGAATACACCACCGAGCATCGCGCCCATGAATACAGATGGACTGAATACGCCTCCGGCAAATCCACTTGACAATGCCAGTGCAGTACCGGCAATTTTTAAAACGAGCAGCAAAACCAGCTCGTTAAAGAGCATAGCTTCATTGAGTGCGGCCTTAGTCGGCTCATAGCCTATCGATAGGATCATCGGAAATTTAATAGCAACCAGTCCGATCAGCAGTCCGGCTACTGCAGGGCGAATCCACAAGGGTAATCCTGACAACTCCCACCACTTGCGCAATACCACCAGCACCTGGATGAAACACAATACTGTCAGCGCGGCGAGCACTCCCAAAACTGCGAACAGAGGCAATTCGATCGCCGTGTGCGTACCGATTGTGTCAAGCTCAAACAGTGGTTGCGATCCGTACACGTAGCTGTGCACCACGACAGCGGACAGCGATGCAATGACGACCGGGGCAAAAACACGTAGCGTGTAGTAACCAACGACAACCTCGAGAGCGAAAATTACTCCGGCGATAGGCGCGTTGAAAGATGTGGTAACAGCCGCGGCAGCGCCGCAACCCAGCAATGCCAGCGTCTGACTACGATTAAGTCCTAACCGTTCAGCTAACCAGGCGCTGAGGGACGCTCCAATATGAACAGCAGGACCTTCACGGCCAAGCGGCGCTCCTGACCCTAGAGACACTGCTGCTGCCAACGCGGCAGTCAAACCGGAGCGTACACCCATTCGCCCGCTATTGAATGCACAGGCTTCCATGACGTCCGCGATGCCGTGATAACGTCTACCGGGCAATGTTTGTATCAATAACCCGACAATCAACCCACCCAGCAAAGGAACCAACAGTAAGCGCCACCAGGGTTGGGCTGCCGCAATACTGGCAAACCGGGCTTCGGACCCGTCGCCATAGCCGACACGTTGCACCAACGCTATTGATTCAATCAGGGCAACGGTAGCCAACGAGACCACCACACCGATAATCATCGCCAGCAGAAAAAAAATCAGACGGGTGGTGATCGTAGTCAGCAGGTTATTGTCTTTTGGCAATATCACCTTTATTCAGTCAAGGTTGTTTTCAGAAGCATCCTGATTACCACCTCCTGCATTACCGGATTCTTGTTAAATTTTCTATCAACGAGATCAGGTAGTTCGATTTCAGGTGCTTAACCATTTCTCATTTACAGGCATTATCCAGCCATTAACGATTCAATTTCTTCAATGGATTTTGGCACTTGACCGGTAATGACATCACAACCATCGCGGGTCACAACGACATCATCTTCAATACGGACACCGATATTATTATAGCGACGCGGCACACCCCGCCCTGCGCTGATATAAAGCCCCGGTTCTATCGTAATCACCATACCTGGTTCAAGCTCACGCCACTCACCATCGATCTTGTATTCACCGACATCATGCACATCAAGTCCTAACCAGTGAGATGTGCGGTGCATATAAAATCGCTTATAACCCTCATCCTTTAATTCTTTTGCAAACGTTCCTTTGAGCAGGCCAAGCGAAATCAGACCACGCGTCAGCTCCGCAACGGCCGCCTCATGCGGAGCATTCCAACTGACCCCTGGTTTCACTGCCTCGATAGCAGCCAGCTGAGCCTCCAGTACGACGGAGTAAATGTCGCGTTGCGGCTCACTAAAGACCCCATTAACAGGATAGGTACGGGTAATATCACCGGCATAGCCTGCATATTCTGCACCTGAATCAACAAGCACAAGATCTCCATCCTGCATTTCCATATTATTCTCGACGTAGTGCAGGATACATGCATTGTTACCTGAACCGACAATCGGCAAAAACGCGTGTACAGCACCATTTCGTCGGTAGCTACTGATCAATTCAGCTTCAAGTTCATGCTCCATCATGCCGGCATGGCAAGCCTGCATAGCACTGCGGTGCGCATCAGCGCTGATACGGGCAGCACGTTTCATCAGTGACAGCTCTGAGCGTGTTTTGTGCACTCTCATTTCGTGCAAATGATAGTCAAGGGAAACAAATGCATTTGGAGCACTCCCGGCCATCCGGGCTTGCGAACGTACTCGGTTAAGCCACTCCATGAGTTGCTGGTCAAAGTCCGCGTCTTTGCCAATCGAATAATAGATTTGTTCCCGGCCTTCGAGTAAGCCTGGCAAAATTTCGTCAATATCGCTGATCGGAAACGCGTCATCTGCACCGAGCACTTCAGGCGCTCGTTCCACACCCAGCCGCCTGCCATACCATGTTTCCTTATGCTTATCGCGCTCACGACAGAAGATAATATATTCACCAGATGTTCTGCCAGGAATTAAAACCAGCAACGCTTCTGGCTCTTCAAAACCCGTGAGATAGTAAAAATCACTATCTTGACGGTAGCGATACTCAGTGTCGCGGCTTCGAGTTTTTAGCGACCCGGACGGTATGATCGCTATGGAATCAGATCCCATCAATCGCATCAGGTTTCTGCGACGCCTTGCCCGCTCCTTGTTATGGGAATTATTTTCCAATGTATGGAGAGTCATATTTATCTAAACCGAACACAAAAGGAATTCACTGTTAGCAGGTTATCAGTGTAATGTAGGGCCGGAATCATCTTCAATCGTCAAACCCGACTGCCCCGAATTATCAATTTGAGCAGAGTCGGATTTTTTATAATCACCGGTTGCAGACAAATTACTCTTATGCAGCATTTCTTCCCTGATTAACAATACACCCACACGAACAAATTCTTCTATTTCGACTAGATCCGCCTCGGTCTGATCATTGTCATCAGCAGATGCATCATCGCAATCGAAGCGAGATATTTTCTGAAAATCTTCTATGAGTTCTGTAGTGTCGTCAGGTAGATTTTCAGCGTCTTTGCGACCACCTGTGCCCATACCGAAACCAAACACAAACCCGCCACACCAATCGGCAAGACTCCGCATACATTCGAGCGTCTGTGATGACTCACTTTGCAGTAACAACGAGAAATCCAAGTCTGAACTCTCCAGCTGTTCATACGTTGACGTATACAATTGATCTAGTTCTGCAAGGGCCGCAGAACTGACCTCTGCCTTCTCAGTTAGCTTGCCCGGGTTTTTCTGAAAGGCAGCCAGCACAGTGGTAAACCACAACGATTTGGCATTGGGTGCATCACAGACTGACAAAAGACCGCAAAGCTGGCCGTGCACTTCTGCGGCACTGCTTTCGACATCCAGATAATCCAGCTGCTGCTGCACTGTTGCATAAGTCATAGTTTTATGTGAGGTGTTCTACAACGTCAGATTAGATCGCAACCTACCAGGTATCCACCCATATGAGGTATCGCCCAAATGATGCCGGCTAAACGTACTGGTCGGCCGACAGCGATGACTTCCGGGCGCTCGAATATGTTAAGCAACAGGGACCACCACTGAATCGATGAAGTTCAGGCAAAATAAGGGAAAAACCCGGAATTAAGCTTGTCTACAGTGTTTGGAAATGTTTATCCGCGGACGAACCGACTTCCAACGCTACGTGGGTGCAGTATACAATAGCTGAGGATTATCGACGGGTGCTCAATCATTATTTCGGTCTGTACCCTTACCATGCCGGCATACGATTGATGCCGGATAGACACAGGTAGAGCTGCTTTGAAAACAGTGGACACAATAGATACCAGCCTGTTGATACCAGCTTGTTCACACACCAGCCCGTCGAATCTACGGCTGCACAGCAATTAACCGGAAAGCTAACGGACAGTGAACTGGTATAACTATCAGGATATGTAGCAATGGAAACCGGGGCGATTCATATAGAAAGGCAATTTAAACTGAACAGCAACAACGGGATTCTACCTAATGTCTAATCCACAGATTCATACCGAGCTACAACAACTGGATACAAAATTGTCAAACCTGGTCGAATTGTGCGCCCGGCTACAACAGGAAAATCGATCACTAAAAAACCAACAACAGAATTTGATCGAAGAGCGGTCAAAATTGATCGAAAAGAATGAACTAGCCAGAGGTAAAGTGGAATCCATGATAACCCGGCTGAAATCTCTGGAGGTTGCCCAGTGAATCACAACGAACGACAACACTCACGCAATATCACTACTGGCATCGCAACAGCAGAATCCAAGCCGGTTAAAGTCAGCATTCTGGGCAAAGAACTACAAATGGCCTGCACCGAAGGCAGTGAAGACAATCTACACCGTGCAGCGCACTATGTAGACCAGTCAATGAATACATTTCGGAAAAAAAATAAATCACTGTCCGTCGAAAAAATTGCCATCGTGACAGCGATAAACATTGCCAATGATTTGTTGAACGGAAACCTCAACCCTGAATCAGAAAATGATGGGCTTTCACAGAAGCTGCAGTCGCTTTCTGCCCGAATTGACACTGTACTCGAAGAAGACTACTAAAAACTGTAATCAGGACACAGCATGATTTTCGGTTGCGTTCGTGCTACATTTCCAATTGTATCTTCTGCGCGGTTTGTTATCCGGTTGGGTATATCCCTTGAGCCTAATTCAACACCCCGGGGATGTGTCGGTGGTTGTTGTTGTGCACGTCCGCTACGTGCGGAAAGCCTGAAATGATCCCGGTGATCCCCACCTGAACCGATTGGTTCAAGGTAGCACACCAGAGACGGCTGTCGTGGTTGATACACTATTGCTTCAAGGCGAGTTTTTGAATCAACCGCCGCAAATCAACGGTTACAAATTACCTCCGCACAAACAGATCACGCCGAATCAACTTAATCTGGTCAATCGTTTTGAAGAAAAACTAAGATGCAATGAGAGACAGGGTCCCGTGGTGAAAGATCTATGGCAAAATTTTGTGTAAAAAGCCGCTGAGCACAGAATCATGGACCAACATTCCTCCAATGAGCGACGCACGGGAATCCGCCAAGAAATGCGTGAGCGCCGCGCCAACCTCTCACAAGAAACACTCACGACAGCAGAACAATTACTGTCAAAAAATATTCAGGCGATAAGGGACGATTGGGCGAAAATTCCTCGAAAGGTTGCTGGCTATCTAGCGATTAACGGAGAAATTTCATTAGATCAGTCCCTGAAATTTCTCCGAACCTCCGGCAACTTGACCTGTGTACCGGTGATCGTAAAGGACACGATGCGCTTTGCCCCACTGGGTGAATCTACCGTACTTCACAAAGGCAAATACGGTATTCTGATTCCTGAATTCAACGAATCAGAACTATTGGAAGCTACTGAACTGGACGTCGTACTCGTTCCTTTAGTAGCCTTCGATTCCTCCGGTAATCGCATAGGTATGGGTGGTGGCTATTACGACCGTACATTTGCACACTTGAAAGACAAAAATCAGCACCCAAAGAGCGCACCATTATTTATCGGTGTGGGATACGAATTTCAACGATTAAACACAGTACCAGCAGAATCTTGGGACGTACCGCTTCATATGGCAGCAACAGACCGAAATATTTATTCTTTTGATTGACCATCAGGCTGTCACCGACCATTTGATGCTATTCACTCAAGTCTTCAGCTGTCCAAAAATGTAAAGCAACTGTAAACCTACAACCCCGGCACATCTCGACGTGAACTATTGGCTATTTAAATCAGAACCTGATGCATTCAGCATAGATGATCTTGCATCGATGTCAGGCAAAAAGGATCACTGGGACGGTATTCGAAATTATCAGGCCCGAAATCTGATGCGTGACGAAATGAAAAAGGGAGATCTAGGTTTTTTTTATCATTCAAGTTGCGCCGTTCCGGGTATCGTCGGCGTGGTCACCGTTGTGCGAGAGAGTTACCCTGACCACACTGCCTTCGAAAAAAAGGCCAAGTACTATGATCCGAAATCAGACCCTGACGATCCGCGCTGGATGATGGTCGATGTAAAATTAAAAAAGAAATTCAAAAACATCATTTCGCTTGAAGATCTCAAAACGCGAAAACCTCTGGAAGGCATGCAACTTCTAAAAAGAGGCAACCGCTTATCTATACAGCCAATAACTAAAAAGGAATGGGATTACATCAACAAACTGGCGAGCTAGCCGAACTGGATACCCGGGAGGCTAGAAGCCGTCGCATGATTGAGATTGTTGGCTCAGACAAGGCGCGTGGCGCTCAAGCAGCGCAGAAAAGCACACAACGCAGAATCAGCATGCAGGACTCGGCGTCCCCGATCAATTTTGAGATGACTTCTAACAAAACAACAACTACGAGTGCCTGACCACCTAACGTAAAAATCGTGAATAAGCATCATTTTGGGATTCTTCGTCATAAAAAAAGCCCAATTGCTCCAAAAAGTCTGTCAACCTGCTTTCAGAGGTCTCCGGAATTTGCATTCCAACAAGAACACGACCATAAGCTGCCCCGTGGTTTCGGTAGTGAAACAGCGTAATATTCCATTCAGGGTCCATGCTGTTTAAAAAATCCATTAAAGCACCGGGGCGCTCAGGGAAGCGAAAACGGAATAACCGTTCCTGAGTAACTTTATCTGACGAAAAGTCAGTGCGACCACCAATCATATGACGGATATGGAGCTTGGCCGTATCATTGTCGGTCATATCCAAAAAGCTATAGCCGTGTGCTGATAAATCTTTTTGTATGGATTTACGTTCAGTGTCGCCATCACGCAATTCAATACCAACAAACACCTCTGCGTCTCTGTCTGGGTGAAAACGGTAATTGAATTCCGTGACGCTCCTGCGCCCCAAGGTATGACAAAACGCACGGAAGCTACCGGGAATTTCAGGCAGCGTTACTGCGAACAATGACTCTCTGCTATCTCCAATCTCGGCGCGTTCAGCGACATGCCGCAGACGATCGAAATTTATATTTGCACCACTGTTTATCGCAACGAAACTCTTGCCACGGAGATCATTGTCTTGAATATATTTTTTTATCCCGGCAACAGCTAGCGCCCCGGCCGGTTCTGTTAATGTGCGTGTTTCATTAAAAATATCTTTTATTGCCGTAGACATCTCATCGACTGACACCAAAACGACATCATCAAGCGTTTCCGAGCAAATTCTAAAAGTTTCATCACCGGCACGCCTGACGGCAACACCATCTGCAAACAATCCAACCTGATCGAGCTCCACAGGTCGACCTGCTTTCAACGCGGCATGCATGCAAGCTGCGTCTACCGGCTCTACACCAATTATCCGGGTATCGGGTTTCAGGTACTTCATGTATGCAGAAACACCAGCTGCCAATCCACCACCGCCAATCGGGAGAAAAACATAGTCAAGGTCATCAGGGTGTTGCTGGCAGATCTCGATGCCTACCGTACCCTGCCCGGCTATCGTATCCGGGTCATCAAACGGATGGATGAATGGAAAACCTTTTTCCTGTCCTAGATCTGTCGCATGTAAAAACGCAGCATTAAAATCATCGCCGTGCAGCACAATCTCAGCACCGAGTGCCACTACTGCATCCACTTTTATCTGCGGCGTAGTCACCGGCATCACGATTATTGCAGACAGCCCCAGCTGACCGGCGGCCAAAGCCACTCCTTGCGCATGATTTCCCGCAGAAGCTGCAATTACACCGGAAACTTTCTGGTTCCGTGTTAATTTATACAGACGGTTAAAAGCGCCACGACATTTGAACGAAAATATTGCCTGTTCGTCCTCGCGCTTGAGCAGAATACGGTTCTGAAGCTTGTCGGACAGTGTTTTCGCCTCATGGAGGCGCGTCTGACAGGCAACATCGTAGACCCGGGCATCAAGAATTTTTTTTACATAATGTTCGCAGACTGACATACCATACTTTCAAAACTGAAGCGGAAACTAAAGCGCCGTAACCGGTTTTGCGACCACAGACCATACCATGTCCATCACAATTGAAGAGCAAAAAAAACGGGCTGCAGAAGCAGCGCTTGAATATGTCGGAAAATTGCCGTCTGGCGCGGTAATCGGCGTCGGCACCGGCAGTACCGCTAACCATTTTATTGATGGCCTGAGAGACTTTTCGCGCCATTTAGACGGCGCTGTTGCCAGCTCCCAAGCCTCGCAAGAGCGATTGCAGGCGGCTGGAATTGAGGTAATGGATTTGAACATGACCGGCACCCTGCCTTTGTATGTCGATGGCGCGGATGAGTCCAACGCAGCACTTCAGTTGATCAAAGGTGGTGGTGGGGCGCTTACACGTGAAAAGATCGTCGCGGCTGCCAGCGAAACTTTTGTGTGCATTGTCGACGAGAGCAAAAAGGTTGAACAACTAGGCGCTTTTGCGTTGCCGGTGGAAGTTCTGCCAATGGCGCGAAGCTATGTGGCAAGACAGATCGTCGCACTGGGTGGAGACCCGGAATTACGCGAGTCGTTTGTCACCGACAACGGTAATTACATACTGGACATTTCAGATATGGATCTATACGACCCTTGCACGGTTGAAGCAAAGCTCAATCAGTTACCCGGTGTACTTACGGTCGGGTTATTTGCTCAAAGGCCAGCTGACATTCTAATGGTTGCTCATTCAGACGGTACAGTGTCAGTAGAGACTGTGTAGCGGTCTATTGAAATTTTTTTAGGGTAGACACGAACGTTTTTAACGCAGTAAATCAAGACAGCCCCTCGCCTTGATCTTGTAACGCGATCTTTAAAGATGACTCAGGCAAAAGCAAATAAAGTTTATACCGCATGCGTAGGTAGACAGGGCATATAGACAGCCAAATCGATTAAACTTCCTGTAGATCATGGGCTAACGCATCAGCAGAAGAAACAGGTAGTTCCATCGATATCAATGTTCCCTTGCCCGGATCAGATGCCCACACTTTACCGCCATGCTGCGTTACAACTCTTGACACAAGAGCCAGACCCAAACCAATACCTTTTATATTCCCGACAGCTTTTGTGTCGCGCTTGAATCGCTTGAACAGATTATCCATCATATCCGGAGCGATACCTATCCCATTGTCCCTGACTGCAAGTTTGATATGATCGTTACTTCGTGTAGAAGTTACGCTAACGCTCTCACCTTCAGGTGAATATTTAATCGCGTTACTGATTATGTTTACGATGGCCCGTTCGAGCAATGCGGCATCTGCGTTGATCCAAACCTCATCTTCCTGCTGATCCATCTCAAGGACTATTCCGCGACTACGCGCTTGCGGCATCAATTGATCCACCGCATTGTCCACGATATTGTCGAACAGCACTTCCGAGAACTGCTCCGATGTCAGATTATCCGCTCTGGCGATTGTCAGCAAATCATCCATCATACTTAAACTGCGATTGATATTTGATTTGATACGTTCAACCGGACTGCCTGATGCTTCATCTTCGTTATTGGATGAAATGGTGTTCGTGTCATCCGTCAGCATATACAAAGAGGAAATAAGCGGAGAGCGCAAATCATGCGACAGAAAATCTATCAGTTCCGCCTTGGATCGCTCACTTTGGCGAATTTCCGTCACATCTACAATACTTGCAGAGATCAATCGCTCAGCCAGAGTTTCACCGTGAGCACTAAAATTAATAACCAATTCATCGTCACCATCAACTCGGTTCACTTGCCATGACCGAGAGCCAAGTATCAAATCCTGAAGTCGCTGGTGATCCCGATTTAACGGATCACGACCTATTGCTGACAAGAAATCTTTAAGCGTTGTATCCTGAACAGAAATCTTTGGCATGCAGGTATCTGCAAGATCATTAGCACGCACAACTTCACCGGCTGCACTCCAGACTATCAGACCGGCAGAACTTCCTTCAAAGATACTCTCGCTTAAACCATTTAATTGTCTGAGTCGTTCAACCTGAGTACTCAGTCGCGTTGTATCCATTTGGATTCGTTCAATTGAACTACCCAGCGTAAGACGTGTTTGTCTTTCCTGTACCACCGAAAGGCTGTCTACGTAACGAGCGAACTCCATCGCGAAATCGTTATCATCCGTTCTGAAAACAATGTGTAAATTGCCCGGTGTTTTATAGCGGCGCGCATAGAGATCAGAAGAACGATTCCAGCCCTCTGAAGACAAATCCCTTGGAACTGCAGGAGGTACTGCTCCACTCGAATAGTCGTCGCCACTTGCCGTAAATCGCCAGTCTGTTATGGGCAAATGTTGCTCAGCGCTTTGAAAAAATTCAGCCAAAAGAATGTTGTTTGTACTGTCGATATTTCCAATTTCATCATCAAGCCGATCTGTTTCATGGCGTAAAAATTCTGATAAGAATTCTAATCGGTGCCAACTCCACAAAAAGTAGCTAACAAGTATCGGTATACTGGCGACAAGTGGCGCAAACCAGATTCCAAAGAATCTGTACAACACAAAACTCGCAGCGATCGGTACCGCAGCACCCACTCCTGCCCCCACCAGAGTCCAGATGGGCGACAAACGCGAATAGAATACCAACAGAAACAGTAGCAACACACCACCAATAAGAAAGTTAAACGCCGGATTCAATACACTTACCATTGATCCATCACGTAGAGCGGCAAATACATTGGCGTGAATTTCGATGCCAGGCATTGGCGTTTGCTTAGAGGTGACTGCGGTAGGGAGATGATCACGAAGACCCGTCGCCGTCGCGCCAATGAACACTATTTTGTCTTTCAGTACTTCCAGCTCGACGGTACCGTCGAGAATCTCATGCAATCCAATATGCGTGAACGTTCTGGCTGGTCCGTAAAAGGGTATCAACGCTTGATAATCTTCGACCCACGTGTTGCCGTTTTCCTCGACTTTTAGGCGCTTACCAGGTAGGTCATCGCCAACAGTGTTACCACCAAGTGCATTAAATGCTGCAAGACTCAACGCCTCCCAATGCGGATTTCTGAATCCAGCTTTAAGATTTATGCGGCGAACAATTCCATCCGCGTCGAGTGGAACTGACACATGCCCAAGTGCTGTAACACTACTGGAGATGCCCGGGATAGGGAGAATTTCTCCCTGTAGTGTGTGTGCACCCAAACCCTCAGTATGCACCGGCAAAATCGAAACCGGCAGTGCATCGATCGCACTAACCAATGCCGCGTCATTCTGGGGAAGGTTATCCGGTTCAGCGTATAAAAGGTCGATTACAGCGGCGCGAATACCGAAATCGTTTATCCGACTTAGAAACGCTGCCTGCAATTCCCGAGGCCATGGCCACCGGCCTATGCGCGACAGACTGTCATGATCTATACCGACAATAACAATATCATCAGGTGCGGGGCGCTGCTCGAACCGAACCCAGTTGTCATGCAACAAACGGTCAACATTTTGTGTTGCTCCGCTCCAGTGGAGAACATACGAGATGAAAAGTAACAGAAGATAAAACCCAACCAGCGAAAGAAAACTGATATCCCCGGGTTGCTGATTGGATGTTCTCGACATGTTGTCGCTAGGAATGCAGTGAATCAAGAGACAGCTGAAATGACCGACTCACCTGGACTTAACGATCCAAACAACCGGTATGCCCTTATTCACTGATGCGCGTACCAGCGCTATTGTTAAATTACAAATAAGGTTTTAAGTCAAAATAAAGTTTGTAAATAATACGGGTAATGCGAAATCGCGTTTAAACGTCTAACGTAACTGTTTTTCCGTATCTGTCTTACCTACCTTACCGATAGTAAAAATATCGCACGGGTCAGAGCTAAAATTACTATTACTGCATTTACGGCGCCAACCAGAATTGAAGAATGCAGCAAGTACGCCGCATACAGTCTCAGTCAGCCTCAACCAGAATTACTGGCCCATAGGCGCCAACAGTAGAATCGTCGACGATCACGCGACCTCGCACGTACAGGCGCTCACTGTTCTGTAGCTGATGACTTGCACCACCATCCGAAGGCACATCGACAGCAACCGCAGCTGCGAAGTCTTCCCTCTGCGAAAACTGCAACTCATGCAGCTGGTCAGTTCGTTCTTCGGTGCTGACATGGACGACACCGTCTTCAACACTCTGCTTCAATACAGGACGTGGCAGAGTTTCATCAACCGCAACTATATTCATTTTTTGTACTGCCGGAAAACCCTTTAAATCGTTGCGGTCTACACCCCGAACTGACAGGTAAGCTTCACCGACCGGTAGCTTTCGGAAACTGTGCACGGTGGTGGTTGAATTTTCACGATAGATCTCCTGCGTGCCGGCAATATCCCCACTCACAGCAAGTTGATAGACTCGCGCCCCTGGGAGTGTATCCCACGCAATCTTATCCTCCTCACCGATCCGGGAAAGAGGTGTCTGGAAGGCCGTTTGCTCCAACAACGCGACGGGCTCACCCGGTGCTTTGCCTGCTTCCGTGCGCGAACCAAACCCTGTTGGGAGCGAAAGGTCGGATTCTCCGGCGGTTACCGCCACCTGCCCTTCTGTGACTCCAACACTGAGCGCATCCGGGCTTGCGTCAAAATCAAAGACAGTCCCACGCACTGCAGCAGATGCATAAGGAGTTTTGATCAAAAAACGGTTTGTCTGGCCTTCTCGAGTTTGGACATCAGCCGATACAGAACCTCCCTGCGAGTCCATAAGAAAGGCACATTCACTGTCGCGTGGCATACAAGAGAGTTCAGCCAGCACCGCTCGACTTTCGGGTTGTACATTGATAACGCTACCATTAGAGAGCGTCACACTCACAAACCCGTCATTGTCGGTGACAATAACGTCTGTCGTGTAGATTCGCTGGCCTGTCTCGATTGGCATCACCGCGACATTACTACCAGCAACATGAACAACGGAGTTGCCTTTTACATAGGCTACAGTGGCATAGTTTTTCTTTGACTGCAGGTGCGTGGGAACGATGATCTCGGTCCCTGCTTCAAATACGGTATCAAACGGTATGCTGTTGTACTCTGCAAGTAAGCGCCCCATCCCGACCGTACCGAATACATTGACACCAAGTGTTGGGAATGTGTCTCCCTCACCTGTCACCAAAATTCGCTCGATGCTCGAATCAACAAAACGTTCACCACTGGAATCATTTGCCTGGCCACTGGCAGTGAAAGACAAAATCGCGACTGCGAATAGCAGTCGGCAGAATCGCCTGGTTAAAAAAGACACATCCATAGTTTCAACTACCTCACACTGAGCTGACCTTGAACATTTCCGGGAAATAGTTATTTGCATACGTATATAGCCTTCTGTATACCAAGTCGTGATCTGCACAACCTGTACCTTGTTCCAGGCTCGGCCTAAACCCGGTCACATCATCGCAATGGACACGATTATTGATGCTAAAGAAGTTCATGACCAATGAACTTTATTACAACTATCGATTGGTGTACCAGTTACACGTTAGTGTAGCTCTCGCCGATACCTGCAATATTTTACTGTGTGCGTGCAACCAGCATAATGAACAAGTGTAGCTAACGGGCGCTACCCTACCTCGCGATACTCGGCAAATTCATTGTGTAAGTGCTGCGAAGTGCCGGAAACCGCTAGATAAAATGCACCAAGATACATACTCGGAGAATCACGGTAGCCCGAATCGAGTAGGCCAAGCAGTTACTTGTCAACAAGGGAGCGGCATGCCAAGCACCAGTCTTAACCGGTTTTGTGCACCCTGGCGAGCACAGACACATTAGTTAACCCCATTGAACTGCCGAACAACTGAACTGCCGAAGAACTGAACTGCCGAAGAACTGCGGAAACTACAGCTTCGAATTTTATTGCATCACACAGCAGTTATGCTCTCAACCGGCTCTCTACCGTAAAGTCAAATAGGTGACTGATCTGCGCTGACGCAACTATATTGCAACGCTCACCAAGACTTCATGCAGATCAAGGTAGTTCGCAAACAACCCCGAGCATGATTAATTGCGCGTCGGGGAAAACGTATTCTTTATCAATTACGCAGTGTGTTCCTCAAGCCTGTAACCGTGCTGATAAATTGATGTCAGTTTCCAGCGCTCAGAAGCAAGAAGCTTGAGCTTTTTGCGCAGGCGGCTAGCATGGGTGTCGACCGTGCGCGTGTTTAATTCCGCAGAGGTACCCCAGACTGAAGTCAGTAGATGTTGACGCGAAAGAACGCGGCCACGATTGCGAAACAGGAAAACTGCCAGCTCGTATTCTTTCTCAGTGAGTCGAACTGGCTCGCCATCCAATAATACTTGTCGATTAGCCGTGTCAAAT
Source organism: uncultured Granulosicoccaceae bacterium (assembly GCA_937951345.1). Classification (GTDB taxonomy): domain Bacteria; phylum Pseudomonadota; class Gammaproteobacteria; order Granulosicoccales; family Granulosicoccaceae; genus CALFCE01. Next base: position 100,598 of record CALFCF010000036.1, on the reverse strand, counting down.
GTGTAGGGCGGGCACTCCAATGTCTCGGTCTCAGGCTGGGCGCGACGCGCCAAAGCCTGAAGTCTGGCCAGCAACTCATGTTGACGAACCGGTTTACCCAGATAGTCATCCGCACCTGCCTGCAAGGCAGTGACGATATCCGCTTCAGCCTTTCGCGCAGTGACGAAGATTATCGGAATATCACTGGACAGCGTTTTGCGAATCCACTGCAAAACTTCAAGCCCGGAACTACCGGTCTCAAGTGTCCAGTCAAGGATTACAATATCAAAACTGGTCTTGCGGAACGCTCGCTGAAATTCGTCAGCGGCACCAAAAACACTGCACTGATAATTCTTGTCAATAATCCAGGAAGATACGCGCGCAGATTGCTCCTCGTCGTCTTCGAGCAACGCAATTCTTAGCGTTTGAAATTCAGGCATAGTGTATTAAGGCTCCAGGTGAGGCCTGCAGGCGATGTTACAAGTGAATCCAGATGGTACGTTACACAGTATGTGATGCGGAAACGAGCGCGGTATGCGCGACGAACACTGCATCCATCTGGCGACAATCCGCTATTTTAACAAACGCGCGCCCTCGGCCAAGTATTCTCTGAGTGAATTGCCGTAGAATGCGCTTTTTTGTGCAAAAAACCTAATTTATATCGAATTTCAATGACTTAAACGCGACATTCAGTAGTTTCCTATGTACAGAGACAGGGTACTAGGACACTTCAGCGATGGGATTCAAGTAGTGACGCCCTGCGGTAATTTCTGCGATATTTTGCAACAAATTAGCAAAATCCTGGCGGTTATCAGCCAGATTGATCTCTGACGCATTGACTACCAACAGCGGCGACTGGTCGTATTGGTGGAAATAACTCTCGTAGCGATCCACTATCCTGCGCAAATAGCTGCTGTCCATGCGCTGTTCGAATTTATGTCCGCGTTTTTCGATACGCTCGATCAGAATTTCCACAGGTGCCTGCAAATAAATAACTAGATCCGGATAGGGTAAAGCACCTCCCATGCGTTGCAACAAACGCTGGTAAAGCGCAAATTCCTGTTCATCGAGCGTTTCAGCAGCGAACAAGCCATCTTTGTCGAGAAAAAAATCCGATACAAGACCATCGTCAGCGAGCGACAAATGACGCTCGTCTGCACCAACACCGGAAGTTAACGCATCGATCCGTGACAACATAAAATGCAGTTGCGTGTGCAATGCATATTGTCGAGGATTGCGGTAGAACTTCTCAAGGTACGGGTTGGCGGCATCTGTATCTGCAAGAAACCGGTAACCCAGCTTGCGGCTTAGTCGAAGCGCCAATGTCGACTTGCCGACACCGATAGGGCCTTCCACAACAACAAATTTATGTTTGATCGAAATTTCCGACATCTTTTTTTCCATTACAAGTCCGATGACCGATCTCGCCGAAAACAAGTGTACCAGTAACCTCTACTCTACACGTGACAATCCATTCGTCTGCGCCAGTCAACGTGTTAATCAATCACCCGGATCCACAGACAGGTAGCTAATATCACGAATGCGCTTAATGTCATAGTCAACCACTGATTCGCGGTAACAGCGAGCCTCGCCCTTTCCCGGCACGATGCAGTCGGGTGCGATCTCAAGTAATGGCAACAACACAAAGGATCGCTGAAGCATACCCGGATGAGGAACTCTCAAACGGGGCGTGTTGATACTGCGTTGACCGAACAGCAACAAATCAAGATCAAGTACCCGTGCACCCCAGCGACCATTTTCGCGTGTACGGCCACGGCTTGATTCAGTTGCCAGCAGGGTATCGAGCAGTTGTAATGGCGAGAGTGTAGTTTCAACTTTACAAACAGCATTAACATAGTCAGGCTGATCTTGAGGACCCATGGGTTCTGACACATACAGCCCGGAACAAACCATAACACGCACATGGTCTGCTGCATGCAGATGAGCGAGCCCTTGCTCAACCTGACTGAGCGGTTCATCCAGATTGGAACCGAGCGCGACATAAGCGAACTCAGGGTGCTCTTGTACTGAACTTGCCAACACGTTTCCCGGCATGTGGCAACTATCTATCAACTGTTTTGAGGCTTGCCTCGTCGATGACGGGAAAACTTCCGACCACGACGTTTTTTCTTCTGCACTTCTCCCCAATTCGCGACGACGACAGGCTTTGATGATACAAATTCTATTTGCTCGTCATGGGCGAGCTCCTGAACCTCAGTCCACCAGCTAGCGCAATCAACAAGCGCTTCGTCAAATTCAGCACGCAAACAAAGGAAATCATAAGCAGCTCGAAAGCGCCGATTCTCCATTAAACTAAGTGCACGCGTACCGGACATTTGCTCAAGCCGAGGCTGCATTGTCCATATTTCACGCATGGGGATGGAAAACCGTTTGGGAACGGCGGTTGATTTTTGTTGCACGGGCAAAAGCTGATCAGCTGCGTTAATCAATGCCTCGACAGGTTGCTCCGAACGCTCTACACGCTCAAGTGCGTTGCGGTAGACACCTTCCCAAATCATAAAGGCCAGCAAGTATGCTGGCGTAATTGGCTGTTCGTTCTGCACACGGGCGTCAGTATTAGTCAAGCCGGCCAGTATGAATTCTTCTTCCTTACTTGTCTGACTTTCTGATTCGTCCGTCAGTTTCGCCGTAAGACGCTCAGCTGTTTGAGGGAAGATGTAACGCAGTAAGTCATACTCAACAAGTTTTTTATAACTCGCGACTGCGTACCCACCCTGAAAAAGTTTAAGCATTTCTTCAAACATTCGCGCTGGTGGGGTTAACGAAAGCAACGGGGCAGTATTTAACATCGCACTGTGCGTTTCCGCTTCAACCGTAAAATTCAGCTTCGCCGAAAGTCTCGCAGCTCGTAACACTCTGACCGGATCTTCTTCACAACGTTGCACGGGATCACCCAGCAGACGAAAAATTCCGCTCTCGAGATCAGCAATACCTGAAACAAAATCTACGACTGAGTTGTCTTCAATGTTGTAGTAGAGGGCGTTGACTGTGAAGTCACGCCGACGTGCATCATCTTCGATGCTGCCGAAAACGTTATCGCGCAATATCCGACCATCACGACCAACTTCACCACCTGTTCCACTGTCGTGATCCGCTCTAAAAGTGGCTACTTCAACGATATCTCTGCCAAACACGACATGCACCAGCCGGAATCTTCTTCCAATAATTCGCGAGTTTCGGAATAACGATCTGACTTCGTCCGGACTTGCGTCAGTCGCAACGTCGAAATCCTTGGGATTCTTATCCAGCAACGCATCTCTGACACCACCGCCCACCAGATAGCTGGCATAGCCACTCTGATGCAGGCGATCAAGTACCTTGAGCGCATTTTTGCTGATCGAATCACGAGTCATGCCGTGTTCGGAAGACGGGATAATGTCAGGAATGACGAACTACTCTCGAATTAATTTATGGCGATACAAAGTCTAGTTGCTAAAGGGCCGCGTCGCCTTCCTCACCCGTGCGTATACGGATAGCACGCTCGACATGATCAACAAAAATTTTACCATCACCAATTTTCCCTGTTTGCGCTGCTTGCACGATAGTATCGACACAGTCGTCCACCAAACTGTCAGGAGTTACGATCTCAAGTTTAATTTTCGGAAGAAAGTCGATGACATACTCTGCACCCCGATAGAGTTCAGTATGTCCTTTTTGCCTGCCAAACCCTTTGACTTCGGTAACCGTTATTCCAGCTACACCTATTTTCGATAATGCTTCACGGACATCGTCCAGCTTGAACGGCTTTACGATCGCAGTTACTCGTTTCATCTGTCTTATCTACTCCGCAGTGGATCGATTGGAACAATATCAACCCGGTAATCTTAAATTGCTCGCTGAATGAGCTCGAAGTCATTATGCAGTAAATCCGGCAGATATGAACACTACCCGCGATTGACCCATAGACCCGAGCTAATCTCTAATTCGCATCAGGAATCACCGGACGCATCGTCACGCTGGTTCCTGAAGCGGATAATCTGACGACGCTGTCGTTTACTCGGGCGACCCTCCCCCCTGAGCCCCTCAGCGATACTTCGATCGTCACGACGATGGGCCAGTGCTTCGGCACGATTCTGCCGGCTTTGCGGTGTTTCGTCGTACAAATGTTGAGCCTCAGTCGCCGGACGGCGTTGCTCATTCAGCCCGGCGACAACCACCTCGAATGAAACCGGCAGTTTTTCTATCACCACCGTATCACCGGTTGTAATCAGTCGAGACGGTTTGCCACGCTGCCCGTTGACGCGCACCCGCCCTTTCTGGATTTGAGTAGCCGCCAGGCTGCGGGTTTTGAAAAACCGCGCGGCCCAAAGCCATTTATCCAGTCTCTGTCGCTGTGAATCTTCACACATGAAACGAAGCACGCGCTATATTGGCTTATCCGTTGAGCGATACCCTTGGTGTCCAGTCTCAGCGTAAGACATCAGGCAAGGCACACTCAGTATGAAAGTATATATATATCGGGGTAGCCGGCGCGAGGGGATGTATATCTATCTCGACAGCCGCGAGCGTTTAGAACAGCTGCCGGCACCGGTTATCCAGCAGCTCGGTACGACAGAATTTGCCATGGAGATAGAGCTGACAAAAGATCGAAAGTTGGGCCAGGAAAATACTGCCAACGTTCTTGAAAACCTCGAGAAACATGGCTTTCACGTGCAGATGCCAAAGGATATTGAAGAACAGCTACAGCAAGCCGCGGATCAAGTCACAAGTACGGCAAGCGTCAAAAATGACAGAGATTGACGAAACCGGCTGTACGCGACTCATGCTACCCACCTTCGGTTGTTGAGATTCGGCAATTCTCCCTCCAATCTGCGTTTGCGCTGAGCTGAGCTTCAGCAACCTGCTGACGTTGGTGGTTACGACCCTTGATCCGGTGGCCGTGTCTCGCACTGAATTTAGCGCAGGACGGGATCAACGCGGAGCTGTTCTGATCGCTCCGTTCGCGTCTGAAAAATACTCCGCGAGTTTGTTGATGTCGTCATCAGACAACCCTGATGCAAAACCTGCCATTATGGCATTCTTGCGCTCACCGGAACGATAGGCACGCAGTGCCTGCTTGATATAGCTTTTATATTGGCCGGCAAGTATCGGGTTGGTGGGTGTAACCGAGTTGCCGTCACCTCCATGGCAAGCCGCGCAAGTCTGCGCCAGGTCAATGCCTGCATCGGCTGACGCATCAGCAGGCGCTTTGCCACCGACGCTGGCGAAATAAGCCGCAATGTCCTCAATATCCTGATCGCTCAGCAAACCCGCGTTGGCCTGCATTGATTGGTGAGATCGCTGTTTGCTGCGGTACGCCTGAAGAGCTGAAATCAAATACGCTTCATGCTGTCCGGCGATCTTCGGCACATGGTAAGTGGGGTAGGTGTTGACGTAATGCTTGACGCCGTGGCAGCCAAGGCAGGTGTAGGCCTTCTTGGCACCCGCTTCGGCATCTCCCGCTGCATTTGCCGGCAACGGTGCAAACAGCGCTGTCATTACCAGTGCAAGGGCCCTGAGCCCGGCAGTGGTAGGAAATGGTTTTGAGAGGCTCATAAATGCGAATCTAAATGTGAATCCGAAGTTCTAATTCTGACCGTTACGATCAGACCCGTACGATCTGACCGTCGCCGGCAGTTTGTACTTTAATCACCATAGTTTAGTCGGTTGCAGGTAGAAACGACACCCCTGAGAACGAACAATTGGAGCACTGGCTTTAAACCAGGCAAGGCGTCTGCCGAGCAGTGCTACCGTTCAGATCCGTACCGGTATCCACCAGCGACAGTGTCAGCTGTTCAACGCCAGAAACATTTCATTCATGCGTTTAACAAAACCGGCACCATCCTCAAGCTGACCACCATCTGCCAGCAGTGCCTGGTCCAGCAGCAGTTCTGACCAGTTTGCAAACCGTTCGTCATCCGGCTCCTTGTCCAGCAGACGTAAAATTGGATGCGACGGGTTGATTTCCAGAACCGGACGCGTATCCGGGATTTCATGACCTACCTGTTTCATCAGCTGTTGCATATGCAGGGCCATATCCTGTTCACCAAGGACGACGCAGGCTGGCGATGTGGTCAGGCGCTTGGATACCCGAACATCGCTGGTCTTGTTTTCAAGGACCTCTTTGAGTCGTTTGATCAACCCTTCTGTTTCTTCTTCTGCAGGGTTGTCCTCATCAGACTTTTTGTCAGAGTCCTTTTCTATACCAACACCATCCAGGTCGAGCTCCCCTTTGGCGATTGATACGAAACTCTTGCCGTCATATTCCATCAAATAGCCCATCATCCATTCATCCACTCTGTCGTGCATTAGCAGCACCTCAATGGACTTGTCCCTGAAAACTTCCAGATGGGGGCTGTTACCGGCAGCTTGATAACTATCGGCGGTAATGTAGTAGATTTTCTCCTGACCCGGCTGCATCCGCTCAATATACGTATCGAGACTCACTAGCTCGCCCTGCTTCGCACCCAGGGTTGAGTCAAAACGATACAACTTGGCCACCTGCTCTTTGTTGGCAAAATCTTCCGCAGGCGCTTCTTTCAGGCAGCGACCAAACTCATTCCAGAATTCTTCGTATTTTTCCGGCTCTTTCTCAGCTATCGACTCGAGCAAAGACAGAATTTTTTTAACAGATCCTGAACGAATACCATCGATGAGTTTGTTGTTCTGTAAAATTTCTCTGGAAACATTCAGCGGCAAATCATTGGAATCGACGATGCCTTTGATGAACCGAAGATATCGTGGCATGAGTTTCTCAGCTTCATCCATGATAAAAACACGCTGCACGAAAAGTTTAATACCATTTCGTTGCTGCTGAGCGTCGTACAAATCAAACGGTGCTTTCTTCGGAATGTACAACAAGGTTGTATATTCCTGCTTTCCCTCAACGCGATTGTGAGTCCAGGCAAGCGGATCTTCATAGTCTTGACAGACCTGCTTATAAAACTCCTTATAGTCTTCTTCACTCACCTCAGACTTCGACCGGGTCCAGAGCGCTGATGCGTCGTTGACCTGCTCCAGCTCGGGGGTGTTCGCCTCTTCCCCCTCAGCTGGTGGCGATACTTCTTCGAGCATCATTATCGGGAACGTGATGTGATCAGAGTATTTCTTTATGATCGAACGCAAACGCCAGGCACTTAAAAATTCCTTGCTCTCGTCCTTGAGCGTTAAGATAACTTCAGTACCGGGCTCGCTTCGGTCCATCGCATCCAGTGTGTAGCCACTACTGCCATCGGATTCCCATTGCACACCATCGCCCACAGCATCTCCGGCACGCCGCGTGCGCAAAGTCACTTTGTCAGCGACAACAAATGCAGAATAAAAACCCACGCCAAACTGACCAATCATGCGCGCATCAGTCTGCTGATCACCTGTTAAAGATTCCAGAAACTGCCGCGTACCGCTTTTCGCGATAGTACCGATATTGGTAACCACTTCATCCTTACTCATACCGATTCCGTTATCGGATACGGTCACAGTACCGGCTTCTTCGTCCACTGAAACGGATATTTGCAATGCACCTTGTTGCGCCTGCAGGCTATCGTCTGACAGGGCAGCAAAACGCAATTTGTCGCAAGCGTCAGACGCATTGCTGATCAATTCACGCAGGAATATTTCCTGATTGGAGTAAAGCGAATGAATCATCAGCTGTAACAGCTGATTGACTTCGGCTTCGAACACTCTGTTTTCTGTCTGACTTACAGTACTCATTTAATTCCCCGGATATCAGTCCCGCGCCCTGGATCGCTAAGACGTTTAACGCGTAAAATATTTAAATCGAAAGCGGTACGTGCCACACACCCTACAGCTCCAATGAGACGTTGAACCCCGGCTGATAGCTCTCTGCTGTTCAGGGACAGCGTTTCGTGTGAGTCCACTGTGGCAAACCTTTTTAGTAAATGAGGACTCAGAGCGAAAATACAAGCTTGTTCAGATGCAAAGGTACGGGTTCACGCGATTTTTACAGGGACAAACGAACCCGAGCAGATCAGTAGCTGTCAGATTTTGATTGCGGGAAGGCCCGTTGAGTACCTTCAGATACCTTCGAGTGCCTTCGAGTGCCTTCAGCCGGGCCGCATGAAAAGCACGGAAAGTACGAAAAGTACGAAAGCAACTTCGTGCAGCTATCGATTCAGCACCGCTATCGGCAGCAACAGGCGCTTGCGGCTGGTTGAATACCGCTTGTTTCAACATCGGTGATTCTGTGACTATTACAACGCGCATGCACGATAGAACACGCTCTTACGTCCGTCGTAATCAGGCTGGCAGATAGTTCTGACAAGCCTCAGCAAACAGAATCAAGAAAGCTTTTCTTTGATTCTTGCAGCGCGACCTGTGAGTCCACGCAGGTAATACAATTTAGCCCGCCGAACATCACCTTTACGTTTGACCTCTATCGAGGAAACCGTCGGGCTGTAAGTTAGAAATACACGCTCAACACCTTCGCCATGCGAAATTTTACGCACCGTGAAGGCTGAGTTCATGCCTCGGTTTCGTTTCGCGATAACGACGCCTTCAAATGCCTGAAGACGCTCGCGGTTTCCTTCCTTGACCCGTACCTGCACAACTACCGAATCCCCGGGAGCAAAATCAGGTACATCCTTGTTCATTTGTTCAGCGTTTATTTCTTCTATTAACTTGTTCATTCTCGTCGCCGTTCTTAACCGGCACCAGCCGGTGTGTAATCAATTATTCTGCAGGTTCAAAAATTATCTGTACGTCGTGTTCGATGCTGTCGTTTGACAGCGATCGCAATCCTATCGCTCCTGTGAACCCTATCGACCCTACGGTTCAATTGTTGCCGTTCAATTCCTTCTGATTTGCGCCTGTAGCTGTTCGACTTCAGCTGCGCTGATTTCACCGCGCTTAGACGCGCTTTGAATCAGGTCCGGGCGCTTTTGAGCAGTACTCAGAAGCGATTGCCGGCGTCGCCACGCTGCTATCTGTTCGTGATCACCCTGCATCAACACTGATGGAACTGCTCTGCCATCAAAGACTTCCGGTCGCGTGTATTGCGGGTGTTCCAACAATCCATCATCACCGAACGAATCTGTCTTCGCCGATTGATCATTACCCAATGTCCCGGGCAACAAGCGGGCGACAGTATCTACTATCGCCATGGCACACACCTCACCGCCACTGAGTACAAAATCACCCAGTGACAATTCACAATCAATCACGCTGTCTATCACGCGCTGATCAACACCTTCATAGCGACCAGCCACCAATACAAGCGGGCGTAATTCAGTTGCCCATTGCACAGCAGTTTGCTGTTCGAATGGCTGTCCTTGCGGCGTGAGGAACACAGTCAACGCACCGGCTTCACACTGCCCCAACGATTCGTCTGTTGCCGGCTTGCCGGTATCAACGATCGGCGGACTTACCGCAGCCTGCCTGGCCGCGTGTATTGCTTTCACCAGGGGCTCCGGTCGCATCACCATGCCTGGACCACCCCCGTAGGGTCGATCGTCAACGCGACGGTGTCGATCGGCGGCGAAGTCACGCGGGTTATGCAGTGAAACGTCGAGTAATCCATCCGCAATTGCTCGAGAGAGCACGCCATGATTGATAAATCCATCAATCATCTCTGGAAACAATGTCACTATAGCTATGTGCATCGTCCCGGTATTCCAGTTTTTTCTATTCTGCCCTGTTGCTCTTGCGCGATCTTCCGCGTGCTTGTTTGTCAGTCGTTCCAATCAACTTCCCAGTCGACAACGATGAGACCCCTGTCCATATCAACACTCTGAACATAGTGTCGCATAACCCAAGGGATTAACGTCTCGTTACCGGAACCGTCCCTGACGGCCAGCACATCATGTGCACCGGTTTCAATAATTCTGTCTATCTCGCCGAACTGCTCACCCGTTCGATTGACAACACTTTTGCCGATTAAATCGCGCCAGTAAAATTCATCCTTCGGCAATGCAGGCAACTCTGACTGAGCGACGCTGATCGTGCAGCCGATCAATTGTTCGGCCGCATCGATGTCATCAATACCCGCTAGTTTGGCAACCAGATGTTTCCCGCTTCGCTGCCCTTTTTCAAGTTCGTGGGGTCGGCCTGAGCCAGCTTTGTCGGTATTACGATGATCCAGCCACCATTGCCGGTAATCGAATATGCTTTCCCGCGGCCGTGAATCCGAGAACACCTTTACCCAGCCTTTCAGGCCGAACGCAGCATTTATTCTACCGAGCAGTACAAATTGATTATGTTGATTTGCCGACACTCCGGGTGACGAACAGGTTATTCCTCGGCACCCTGCTCAGCATTGTCTGCAGCTTCTTCTGCAGGTGCCGCATCCGCCGTGCTCTCTGCGGCAGTATCCTCAACAGCGTCTTCAGTTGCTTCTTCAACGGGCGCAGCATTGGCGGCTTTTAGCTTGGCCTTGCGTGCCGCTTTTTTCGCGTCGCGTTTTGCATCAGCCGGATCTTGCTCACTACCGTATTTGCGGTAGCTCTTAACGAGCTTTTCAACACGTTCGCTCAGCAGCGCACCGTGACTGACCCAATAATCGACTCTATCGAGGTCGATACGCACGGGCTCTGCACTGCTACGCGCTACCGGGTTGAAAAACCCCAGCCGTTCAATGTACCGCCCATCACGTCGTGACCGGCTATCAGTGGCAACAATGTGGTAGTAGGGCTTCTTCTTTGCCCCGCCTCGAGATAATCGTATGGTGACCATGTGTACTCAGGATTACTCAGTAATCGTCGACTTACTAGTCGAAAGTTATTAACGTATTGGTACTTGTATATTCAGCGCCCAATCCGGCTCCGGGCCAGCTGCCGCCAATTTCTGTAATCGGTTTGCGCCGTCGTCTGCCGCCCTCTATCTGCCTCGGTGGCATATACCTCGATTAAAAAACGCGGGGTGTCAATTCCGGGAACGCCTTGTACGCCCTTCAAGAACGGACGATACAGCGCCCGTCAGGCGTCTGTCCCTTTCAGATATCCTGTGGATTAAACCCAAGGGAACCAGTAATTGTACCTGATTAATCAGGAAAATAAAGAGCGGAAGGAACAACGGCAACACAAAGGGTATTCACACGCACCCGGACTACGCCAGTCAGCCGAGTCCTCGCATGAGCGCGCGTGGTGCGCCTGAATCGCGGCTATTGTACCCGGTGATACATAAGGCTGACTGTGTTGCAACGCCAATCAGCTGGAAATCAGCCCAACGCGCTCTAGAAACCCATCCCCGGTGGGAGTTTGCCCTGCATACCGCGCAGCATCTTGTTCATACCCATTTTTGAGGCGCGCTTCATCATCTTGCTCATCTGAGCATGCTGCTTGAGCAGCCGATTGACATCCTGTACCTGTAAACCACTACCCGCAGCCACACGTTTTTTGCGTGATCCTTTTAGAATTGCGGGGTAACGCCGCTCCTGTGGCGTCATGGAGTTAATGATTGCAATCATGTGTGCCATTTCCTTGTCGTTTGCGCCCGATTTCATGGCATCTGCCATCTTGCCGGCTCCAGGCATTTTTTCCATCAAAGACTGCATTCCACCCATTTTTTCCACCTGCTCCAGTTGATCTCGCAGATCATAGAGGTCGAAGGCTTTGCCTTTTTTAAATTTCTTCGCCAGGCGCTCGGCTTTGGTCTTGTCAACTTTGGCCTCGACTTCTTCGACCAGGCTGACCACATCCCCCATGTCAAGAATGCGTGATGCAACACGCTCTGGATGAAAGGGTTCCAGCGCATCGAGTTTTTCACCGGAACCCAAGAACTTAATCGGTTTGCCGGTGATCATTCGTACCGACAAAGCAGCGCCACCGCGCGCATCACCATCGGTCTTGGTAAGCACAACGCCAGTTAATGGCAGCGCCTCACCAAACACCTTGGCGGTGTTGGCGGCATCCTGGCCGGTCATGCTATCCACGACGAATAATGTCTCTATCGGTTTTAGTTCATCGTGCAATTCCTTTATCTCAGCCATCATTTGCTCGTCTACGGCGAGCCGGCCAGCGGTATCGACCAGTAACACATCTGCAAATTCGCGCTTTGCTGCTTGCACGGCTTCGCGCGCAATACTCACAGGCTGCTGTTCCGCGTCACTGGGGTGAAACGCGGCACCTGCAGTTTCAGCAACAGTCTGGAGCTGCTTGATAGCAGCCGGTCGATAGATGTCACAACTAACCACCATGACTTTTTTCTTGTGACGTTCTTTGAGAAATGTCGCGAGCTTACCGACAGTGGTGGTTTTACCCGCACCCTGGAGACCCGCCATTAATACGATCGCAGGGGGCTGACTCGATAGATCAAGCGCACTGTTTTCCTCACCCATCAGCACGACGAGCTCGTCGTGCACAACTTTCACCAGCGCCTGTCCGGGTGACAGGCTTTGCATGACTTCTTTTCCAAGCGCCTTGTTACGCACACTGTCAGTGAACTGCTTGACCACTGGTAGAGCCACATCAGCCTCAAGCAGAGCCATGCGTACTTCACGCAACGTATCCTTGATGTTGCTCTCAGTCAGGCGACCTTGACCGCTGAGGTTCTTGATCGTGCGGCCGAGGCGGTCAGATAAAGAGTTGAACATGCGAAATAGTTTCCTTTGTTGGCGTTGCTTTTACTGAATCAGGCCTGATGCCTGCATCTATTAATCAGCGATAGATGCCAGCTTTAAGCCTCGCCCGGGATCGTGGAATCGATTGACTACTACAGCATTATAGGAGGGGAACCGCGCGATATAAACCGCGGCGCTGGCGTCGTTTCAAGCGCCGGAGCTGCATCAACGGCCGGTCCGTTCGGATGCAGTCACAGCGCACGCACGGATAGGTAAAAAACGCTTGACAGCATCGGCGACTCCCTATTAAGTGGTGGCATACTGGCAACACGAGGCCCTGACCTTTCTTGAACATATTTTCACTCAGCATCCTGTTCGGCTTGCTGATTCTGCTGATTTTGATGTCCGGTTTTTTTTCCGGCTCCGAAACAGCACTTATGTCCCTCAATCGTTACCGGTTGCGTCACCTTGCTAATGGCGGACACAAAGGCGCTATCCGCACTGCGAAACTCCTGCAACGCCCTGATCGTCTAATCAGCCTGATTTTACTGGGCAATAATTTTGTGAATATCCTGGCCTCGGCGATCGCTACAGTTATCGCGCTGCGATTGTTTGGGGAACCCGGTATCGCACTGGCAACCGGCCTGCTAACCATTGTGATTCTTGTATTTGCTGAAGTTACACCCAAGACACTTGCCACACAAAAAACCGAACAAATCGCGTTCTTCGCGTCGGCGATATACTTGCCGCTGTTGAAAGTGGCATGGCCTGTTGTTCGTGTTGTTAACTGGACCGCCGGGCGATTACTGGCTCTACTTAATGTGTCAACGGATAACAACAGCCATGAGGAATTAACCAGTGCTGAGCTTGCAACAGTGGTAAATGAATCTGCCGGTTTGATTCCCAAGCGTCACCGCGACATGCTCATCAATATACTTGACCTTGAAGAGATCTCTGTTGATGACATCATGGTGCCACGAAATGACATCGATGCTATTGATCTTGAAGACAGCTGGGACGAGATACTGGCACAAATATCCAGTAGCGAACACGGACGAATGATTGTATACCGGGAGAACATCGACAACGTCATCGGATTCATCTATCTGCGCAAGATGCTTGATACGATGCGTTCCGGTGATTTTAATCGGAACACACTTGAAGAGAGGATCCGCGATGCCTACTTCATACCCGAAGGCACATCCCTGACAGTGCAACTGCTGAACTTTCAGCGCGAGCAACGGCGCATAGGATTGGTAGTGGATGAGTACGGCGACATACTCGGACTACTGACACTTGAAGATATTCTGGAAGAAATAGTGGGCGAGTTCAACTATGACCCACAGCAGGCGCCTCAGGAAATACAACCACAACCCGACGGTAGTTTTCTCGTTGATGGCGGCGCCCAAATAAGAAATTTGAATCGCTCACTTAACTGGGAACTTTCAGCAGACGGTCCTAAAACACTGAACGGAATAATTCTCGAGCATCTGGAAAATTTTCCGTCAGCAGGCGCGGTATTCAGTCTCAACGAACATCAAATCGAAGTCATCGAACTTGATGACAATCGAGTCAGCACTGTTCGCATTTCACCGCTACAGACATCAGACCAAACGTCAATCGAAACCGGTAAATCGGGAGCAACCGGGGAACACGGTTCGCAATCTCCTGCGGATAAGAGGTTGGAACAAGCCGGTGCAGACAACGATGAAACTCGAATACAGGAATCACCTGATCATCGTCTCGCGCAACTCTCAGGGCGCAACAATCAGGACCAAGAAACATCCAGCGAAACCCGCCAAACACAAGCTCAAGAAGGCGAATACACTAACGACGAGACGGGCCCGCGTGAGCATAGGCGCCTCGGCAATCACCGTTAGCGTTTGGTTTCATGGCGAAAACCCGCACACGTTATCAGTGTAATGCCTGTGGCGCAGAGTCCGGTCAGTGGAACGGTCAGTGTGCCGACTGCAAAGCCTGGAACACACTCGAAGAATCAGTTGTCACACCTGCCTCGACAACCAACCAGTCACGCTATGAAGGTTACGCCGGCAACGCAACCGTCACTGTTGCGAGCGAGGTCCAACAAAGTGAACTGGAACGCCTTGATAGCGGACTGACTGAACTCGACCGGGTGCTTGGCGGGGGTCTTGTACCTGGCTCTGTCACACTGATAGGTGGCGATCCCGGCGTTGGCAAATCCACGCTGTTGATTCAATCCATGGCCTGTTTATCACAACAATTACCCGGTGATAAAGCAACGCTCTACGCGACCGGTGAGGAATCGCTGCAACAGGTCAGCATGCGCGCTCATCGCATTGGTTTGCCGACTGACAAGCTGCGTCTCTATGCCGAAACACGTGTCGAATCCATCATTGAGACCCTGCAGCGGGAACGTCCGCGCGTGGTTGTTGTGGATTCGATCCAGACAATTTTCACAGATGCGCTGAATTCAGCACCTGGTTCCGTAGCACAGGTAAGGGAGAGTGCCGCGCGTCTTGTACGCTTCGCAAAACAAACCGGCACAGCGATTTTTTTGGTCGGTCACGTCACTAAAGAAGGTGCACTGGCAGGCCCGCGGGTGCTTGAACACATGGTGGACACAGTACTCTACTTCGAAAGTGACACATCAGAGCGCTACCGTGTGATACGAGCCGTCAAAAACCGCTTCGGTGCGGTCAACGAGATCGGCGTGTTCTTCATGAGTGATCGCGGGCTGAAAGTTGTGAAGAATCCTTCAGCTATTTTTCTATCGCGCCATCCAGAGCCTGTCAGCGGCAGCGTGATCATGGTGACTCGTGAAGGCTCGCGTCCGTTATTGATTGAAGCTCAGGCTCTGGTTGACGAAAGCCAGCTCGGAAATCCCCGCCGCATTGCGCTGGGGCTTGAGCAGAACCGGCTGTCGATGCTGCTTGCTGTGCTACACCGACATGCAGGAATTGCGATGTTCGATCAGGATGTGTTCATCAACGTTGTCGGTGGCGTGCGAATTACCGAAACTGCTGTCGATCTGGCCATTTTGCTGGCCGCTATTTCCTCGCTTCGAAACAAACCGTTGCCGGTCGATCTAGTGGTGTTCGGTGAGGTTGGACTTGCTGGAGAAGTCCGACCGGTTTCCAATGGAGAAGAGCGCCTGCTGGCCGCCGCAAAGCAGGGTTTCAAGCAAGCCATTGTGCCCGCATCGAATGTCCCGAGAAAACCAATAAAAGATTTTGTGGTACACGGTATTGATCGGCTACCGCAGGCACTTGATTTGATACACTGATCGTTGTTCAGCGCAGCAAGCTGCGTTTTGAGAGACCTGAAGTACCCCCACCAGTCCAATCCAACATCCAATGGACAGCGCCGTACAAAATAATTTTCTGACTATCTACAAACATCGCGCCGATGAGGTGCTTGCGCGCGTGCTCGATGAAAATCTCTGTTCCAGCGACCACACTCTGCAGGAATTGCATGATGCCATGCGTTATGCAGTGATCAATGGTGGGAAACGGGTGCGACCAACATTGTGCTATGCCACCGCCCGCGCTTTAGGCATCCCGCAGCAAACGCTGGATGTGCCGGCAGCAGCGATTGAAATCATGCATGCCTATTCGCTGGTTCACGATGACCTGCCCGCCATGGACGACGATGATTTACGACGTGGGCTGCCAACCTGCCACAAACGTTACGGTGAAGCGACAGCGATACTTGCCGGTGACGCACTACAAGCGCTTTCATTCACCGCCTTAGCCAACAATCAGGATCCGACGCTCGATGCACAAACCCGTAACGATATGGTCACCTTGCTGGGCCTTGCCAGCGGTGCCAGCGGGATGGCAGCTGGTCAGGCAATAGACCTTGCGGCAGTTGGAAAAGCGCTATCGCTTGAAGAGCTGCAGAATATGCACCGTCACAAAACCGGCAAACTAATCCGCGCCAGCATCAAAATCGCAACTCTGGCCGACCGCACAATCGAGAGCCAGCTGGTTCAACGGCTTGACAACTTTGCCGACGATATAGGGCTGCTGTTTCAGATCGTGGACGACATACTGGATGTTATCTCGGACACTGAAACGCTGGGCAAAACCCAGGGAGCGGATAACATGCTGAACAAGCCGACCTATCCGGCGTTACTGGGCCTTGCGGGTGCACGTAAACATGCCGTCGAAACCTACCAGCAAGCGCAGCAGCACCTGGATGGCCTGGGCCATGAGTTTGACGAACTGAGACAAATATCAACCTTCATCATCGAACGGACGTATTAACCAGCAGAGTCATGTAAACTGCGCCGTTCCCGCGCCAACCGATCAACCGAAAATACAATCTCAGGTACCACCGGCATGACAGCCGATAAAAACCACGACATACCGGATGTTCAGTCCTACCGTGATCGGCGTGACACGCCGATTCACCGTGTGGGTATCAGAGACATCAGACACCCCGTTTCAGTCAGCGATCGCGGTGGAAATCCGCAACACACTGTGGGCACCTGGCTGATGACAGTTGCATTGCCAGCGCAACAGAAAGGCACCCACATGTCTCGCTTTACACAGTTACTAACAGACAGTCAGAGCACTGTTTTTTCGCTGAGTAACTTCCACAACTTATGTTCTGAGATGATTCAGATTCTTGACAGCAGTGCAGGTACTTTGTCAGTCTCGTTCAGCTGGTTCGTTGACAAACTCGCACCGGTAAGTTCTGTTCCGGGTAAGCTCGACTACAGCGTAACGCTTTGCTCTGAAATTACAGATGAGTCTGATATCTCAAGCACTGTCACCGTGGTTGTCCCTGTTACAACTCTATGCCCATGCTCTAAAGAAATCTCTGCGTACGGTGCACACAACCAACGATCGCACGTTACGATAGAAGCGACAGTCGTACCCGGGTCAGATTTACTCTGGGAAGAATTGATAGACATTGCCGAAGCAGAAGCATCAAGCGAACTTTACAGTCAGTTAAAGCGTAGCGACGAGAAGCATGTGACAGAAAGGGCTTACGATAATCCGAAGTTTGTCGAAGACCTGATAAGAGACATTGCTATCAGGCTGAACAAGGAAACCCGTATTGAACGGTACCGGCTAGAAGTTGAAAACTTTGAGTCCATTCATAATCATTCGGCTTACGCGGTGGTGATCAGCGATTCATGATCTGTATCAGGAACGTGCAACCGATCATCACGCGACACGCTAAACCATTCGCTCACGCTATGTTGCTCAAGGACGGTTAAACGCTCCGACCTCTCGATGTAACGGGCAACAGTATCTCGAGCCACATCAGGCGCATTGTTTTTTTCGCTTAGATGCCCAAGCAGGACAGTTTCAAGCCTGCTGCTATCGACTCTTCGCACCAGATCGCCAGCCTGTTCATTGCCAAGATGCCCGAAATCAGAACGAATGCGCGCCTGCAAAGATGGTGGATAGGGCCCCTGACGCAACATTTTTTCATCGTAGTTGCTTTCGACCAACAGCGCATCGCAGTCGGCAATTGTCGACGTTATGTGCGCCGTAGGTACACCAAGGTCCGTAACACAGGCAAATCTTGCATTGGGTGTACTAAAAACAAACTGGCATGATTCGGCTGCATCATGAGGTGTCGGGAATGGAACAATGTGTATATCGCCGATATCAAACGACTCATGCGCATTGATCAAATTGACCGGGCCGATTTTGCTGTCGCGCAATGATCTGTAAGTACCGTGGGTTATCCAGAGCGGTATCGCATACTTTCTTACTAACGGCCCCAGGCCGCGCACATGATCACTGTGTTCGTGCGTCACAAGTACACCATCCAGCCGTTGCAGCGACACACTGAGCTCGGCACAACGGGCGACGATTTCCTTGAGCGCAAATCCGCAATCCAGTAATAACAGTGTTTTACCGGAACTGATTAACGTCGCATTGCCTGAACTTCCGCTACCGAGGGAAGCGATCTTGAGCCCGGTATTTTTCATTGGGGAGATGACGATGAATGGCTTTGTCGCAGGTAATCAGGATCAGATGATTAACAGTTTTTTTCCGAAGAAAATTGCTCGAATATCCACACTTTCGAAGCGCTTCACACTATCACAATGCAGCTCTTTGCGGGGAGGTAGTGCACTGCAAATACCCGGTAGATTTTCAGCGCGTTCTAACCCGTTAGCGCCTGCTGCAGTGTTGTTAGTATCGTGCGCTCAGCATCTTGTTCTATGCGTGCGCCCTGGGGGTTGGCAACGCTGACACTAACCCGGCTCTCGTGGGTTGAATTAAACAGCAACACATACTGCGCGGATGAATCATCCGTGCCAAGCGCTCCATCGGTATTGCGGACTGCAAGCGAAGTGCGTGTAGAGCGACGACGATTAACCGGTACACCCAACTGCTGTAGTGCACCGGAGACGACACGGATGCTGGGCGTTAAAGCCTGATGAATAACCAGCGTTGAGCTGCCGCCACTGTCTGTAACCTGACTTGGCTTGAAGATATCGGTGCCCGCCTGCTGACCGATCAGGCCACGTGCACGCTGCTCGTCAAGCCCCAGAAATACCAGCAGGCGCTGCAGTACGATACTGCTTCTTTCGGGGTTCGCGGCTGGTTGATCCCAATCGACCTGATCGTCGTTACTACGACTGCTGCTGGACTGCAAGCGCGCAAAAACGCGCGTGCCACTGTCGCTGACCCGCTCCAGTCTCAGGCCGATTCTGACCTGCGCAGTTCCTGAACCCGAGGCAAAGGAACCCGACGATCCGCTGCGACCGCGCCACTGGGTGGCGATTTGTCCAACAGGAGGTAGCGTACTGCTGATCTCAAAACCTTCTTCGCGTACAAACGACAGCAATTTCGGCCACAGTTGCTCGGGAGGCGCGTCCACTGCCAACCAGGCCAGGCCGCCTTCGCGTTCAAGGCGCGCAGTCTCGGCAACAGGCAGCAATGTATCGCGTGATATCGTGCCACCGCGATCCCCGGGGACAACGAACTGCTCTCCCGACGCCAGGCTGGTCAGATCAGGGGGAACTTGTATCTTGCGCGATTCAGCGACGTTACTGGTGTACACCACGTCAGGGGAATGCGGACGGGGTCCAAATGCCAAAGACTGGCAGGCACCCAACAGCAGACACACAGGCAGTAAGGATAATCGGGACAATGGTCTTGAAAGGAGATAAATATTCATCGTGCTAAACATTTTAGTCTGCTTTTAGCACAATGTTGAACGTTGCGAGCATTACCGGCAACCCATAAAACCAATACTACTGTATTCCGGCAACGTGACCGGCGTCACCGGCTGACAGACCGGACATTAACTACCCTCAGTAGCGGTCTCTTGGAGCTCCAGGTCACTCTTGGCTTTCGGCCAGGCATTGAGTACTGCATGAACCAGCGTTGCCAGTGGTATCGCGAAAAATACGCCCCACAGACCCCATATACCGCCGAAAAACACGACAGCCACAATGATTGCCAGCGGATGCAGATTGACCATCTCGGAAAACAACAGCGGCACCAGTACGTTGCCGTCAAGCAACTGAATAACCTGATAAATGACAAGCACCCACCAGAAGTTAGCCGATAAGCCCCATTGAAAATAAGCGATCACCGCTATTGGAATAGTGGCAACCAGAGCACCCACGTACGGTATGAGTACTGACAGACCAACCATAAAACTAAGCAACAACGCGAAATTCAGCCCCATCAGCTCGAAAATCACATAAGTTACCACCCAGACGATGGATATTTCGACGAACTTGCCACGTATGTAATTGGCGATCTTTTGATCTACTTCCTTCCATACTCTTACCGATAGCTCACTGCGGCGCGGCATAAACTTGCCCGCCCAATCGAGTAGCTGTTGCTTGTCCTTGAGTACGAAAAAAACAATTAATGGAACCAGTACTGCGTATATTACGATTGTAATAAACGTTTTAACCCGCGCAATGGAGAACGACAGTATTTTCTGTCCCGCCTGACCAACCTCAGAGCGAACATTTGCGATCAGTGTATCAATCTGTTCTTGCGTGAATACGTCCGGATACAGCTCAGGTAACTGCAACATTTGCTCTTGCCCAGCAGCGATCATTTCCGGCAATGCGCGCACAACCTCGGTCACCTGTTTGGACAGAATCGGTACCAGGACAAAAAACACGATGAATGAAAGCGCAAGAAATACAACCAGTACGAATACTGCACCAAGCGTCCGGTTAACACCGAGTTTAACCAGAGTACCGACAACACCTTCCAGCAGATAGGCCAGCACCAGCGCAACAAGAACAGGCGCAAGGACGTCGCCCAGCAACCAGATCAAGCCGAACATACCGAGTAGCAGTAGTGCCAGAATTACGGCCTGCGGATCGGTGAAGTTTCGCCTGTACCAATCTTTAATTACATCTAACATGATTGATGGGCACTAGTTGGAAGATATCCGGATTTTAGGTTTATCTATGTCTGCGGAGCGTAACGGTTACCGGTAATAACCATTTATCTCAACCCACATTGTACTTGTAATTGAGAGACCGCTTTGTCACTTAACATGCGGCAATGTTTGGACCCGTTTATACAATCGGGTGGCTCGTCGCAGATTGCATTAAATATCTTAATCCGGGTCTGCAATGGATAGCTACCGCAGGTAAACACTGACAAACCCTCAAGCCTAGGTTGACGAGTGCCAATTCCGTGTCAGGAGCGGGAGCGCGCGTCGCAATATTGGCGCGAAAATTGGTAAAGCTCCTCCATCAGATGCGTGCGAAATTTCTGTCTTTGCCTGACGAAATAGAGCTGTCGGTGGATAGGCGGATTCAGGGCTATCGGTGTCAACGTTTCCAATCTGCGCTCCTTTGCCAGAGTCGCCTCGGAGACAACCGAGATTCCCATACCAGCCTCAACAGCACCCTTTATCGCTTCAGTACTTCCCAGCTCAAAGGCTACATTCAACTGGCTTTCCTCGACACCCTGACGTTTCAGGTAATCAGCAATAACGCTACGCGTTCCCGAACCATCCTCCCTGCAAATAAACGGATAGTCGAGCAGTTCATCAGGTGAAAGAGCTGCTTTGCCAACAAGCTCATGATCAGGGCCCACAATCGCAACGAGTTCATCCACCAGGCAATTTTCAACTCGCAACAACTGGTTGCTCACTTCGCCTTCAACCACTCCTAAATCTATCGTATTGTCTTCAACCCAGGCCACGACTGCATCAGTATTCGCTACCCTGAGACGCACCATAATTTCCGGAAACTTCCGACGAAAATCACCCAGAAGTCCGGGCAGCATGTATTCGGCAATCGTCGTACTCGCACCCAACGTAATCAAACCGCTATTATTACCGGTCATGACTTTTACTGATTCGTGCATCTCGCCGTATAACTCGACGATCTGGTTCGCATAACCAAGCACTAACTCTCCGGCCTGAGTCAGGCTGATACGGTTATGCGATCGATCAAAAAGGCGGGTGTTGAAATCTTCTTCCAGCTGACGCACCTGAAATGTTACAGCTGGCTGCGTCATATTCAAGATTTCAGCAGCTTTAGTGAAGCTCAATACTCCGGCAACTGTGTGAAACACCTGTAATCGGCGATCAGACATTCAGAATGCTCCTTGGACAGTTAAAGAAAAATTCAAGTAATTATGCGCTGTACTGTGAATCACAATCGAATGGTATCGCGGGAAGTTTGCTTGTTCGTTCTGGCTGCTTACCGACGTATTTTTTTACGGGATTTTCCACCGATTCGATGCCTCAGGCGATGTTTCAGGAGCCAGCCTGAGTGGAAACCTTACATTTTTTCTTTATGTTAAGGCAAACTTACGCAACGGACACGTGCAACAAACTAATTAATTAATCGAATGCGAGCAACCAACTTTCACATATCGACCAGTAAGGAAACCCCATCAGACGCAGAAGTCATCAGTCATCAGCTGATGCTTCGAGCCGGCCTGATCCGGCGCCTTGCCTCCGGCTTATACAACTGGATGCCAGTCGGGCTGCGTGTAGCACGAAAAGTTGAGCGTATCGTGCGGGAGGAAATGGATCGTTCAGGCGCAGTGGAGCTGCTGATGCCTGCTATTCAACCGGCGGAACTGTGGCAGGAATCAGGACGTTGGGAAAAGTATGGACCGGAGCTGTTGCGCTTATCCGACAGACACGAACGACCGTTTTGTGTGGGACCAACCCACGAAGAGGTCATCACTGACATCGCTCGAAAAGAACTACGCAGCTATCGCCAGCTACCGGTTAACTTCTACCAGATCCAGACCAAATTCCGTGATGAGATCAGACCTCGATTCGGCGTTATGCGTGCGCGGGAATTTATCATGAAGGATGCTTACTCTTTTCATCTCGATGAGGCCTCACTGGTCGAGATGTTTGAGCACATGCACAACACCTACTGCAGGATTTTCGACCGTATTGGCCTGCAATACCGACCGGTAGAGGCGGACTCAGGCAGTATCGGTGGTGCAAGATCACGAGAATTTATGGTTATGGCCGACAGCGGTGAAGATGCCATTGCTTTCTCAACCACTGGCACTTATGCAGCTAACGTTGAAAAAGCCACCGCAGTCTGCAACGAGACACGTAAAGCAGCAGCCAAAGCGCTTGAGAAAGTCGCCACACCCAATGTTCACACAATGAAGGAAATTTCTGATCTTCTCGGCATGAAAACCTGTGAAGGGGTCAAGACGCTAGTAGTCAAAAGCGACAAGCACCCGGTGATTGCATTGGTGCTGCGTGGTGACCATGAACTCAACGCAATAAAAGCAGAAAAACTCGATGGAGTACAAGCGCCATTGGAATTTGCTGATGAAGCATCTATTCGTCAGGCAATCGGCTGTGGGCCTGGTTCGATTGGGCCGGTTGAATTAAAAATTCCTGCGATTGTCGACCACGCGGCTGCCGCATTGTCAGATTTTTCATCCGGTGCGAACGAGGACGGGTTCCACTACATTGGTGTTAACTGGGGACGCGATCTGCCCGAACCCGAGCAACTAGCCGATATTCGAAACGTGGTAGATGGTGATCCGGATCCAGGTGGCGAGGGAACGTTACAGATTCAGCGCGGCATAGAAGTCGGACATATTTTTCAGCTTGGAACCACTTACAGCGAACCCATGCAGGCTAACATTCTCGATGAACAAGGCAGCAACAATGCGATGCACATGGGTTGCTACGGGATCGGAATAACGCGAATAGTGGCTGCGGCGATTGAACAAAATCATGATGACAATGGCATCATCTGGCCACTTTCGTTAGCGCCATTTGAAGTGGTAATAGCACCGATACACATGCACAAGAGCGAGCTTGTAGAGAAAGCTGCCACTGAACTCTATGAATCTTTGCTCGACGCCGGCATCGACGTTCTCTTCGACAACAGAGTGGCACGCCCGGGTGTCATGTTTGCAGAAATGGAATTACTGGGAATACCGCATCGACTGGTAGTCAGCGAGAAAGGGTTAAAAGATCAAAAATTTGAATACAAAGGACGCACCGATGAGTCGTCACAGATGATTGGGTGCAACGAAGCTCTGGAATTCATCAAGGGACGACTGGCGCTCAGTTTATAGCCAACTGAAAAACCCATTGCAGGTAGCAGGTAGCAGGTAGCAGGTAGCAGGTTGAGATACGTAGAAATAGTTTTAGTATTGTTAATGCTCAGGTTCAATTCCGCCCTGAACTTAACCAACAAACTATAACAAGCTCGTCTACAAGACCATCATTTTTTTATTAGAAGCTATCTCAAAATTGAGATTATGCGAGTAGGCAAGGTGTCTGACGCTCGAGCAGGCAGTTTACACGCGCAGTTAATGAGCAGCACAGAACGGCACACAACAAAGCATCAGCGCGCAGGACTCAGCATCCCCGATCGATTTTGAGATGGCTTCCAGGTTTAAAATGTCAGCCCTAATGATAACAATGCCGATACCGCCTCGCCCTGCACCCAACCCAAACCAAGAAACAGCGGACCAACCGGTGTATCTGCTGCAGCGAACAGGCTACCACCGAATTGAAATTCATCGACACTGAATTGCTCGTCCTCCTGAACAACCTGACTGGCTTCAATGGAAGCTCCAATAAAGAACGGATATTCAAGTGCTTCTACCCGCTCTGCAGTCAAAGGCCTGTAACCAAGCAATCCAAGTCGTCCAGCGCGCTCGCCCACTTCTGTGTTTCCTCGTAACCCCGCTGTGGACAATATGCTTCCACGTTCAAAGCGACTCTGCGGAGGGACAGTACCTTTAAGACTACTGCTGAGCTGCCCCGAAAGCAGCCAGCGGTTTCTACCGCTTTTGCGCGCGATGGCTGCATTAAGCGAAAGCGCCTCAAATTCGGTATCTGCATTCAGCGCATCAAATGCCTGCTCGTAAAAAAAGGATAGCCGTTGACCACCCGATGGAAATGTAATGCTATTGAGTGAATCGTATCGGGCACTAATCTGCAATGAACCCTCTCTGAAAGCATCGTTTACGGAAACAGTGTCATCTCCAATTATTCGCCGTATCAGCCCACTACCGGTAACAACACCTAACCTGAAATCGATTCTGTCACGATCCTGCCAACCAGCGAAGACCCCCAGCTGATTCCGTCGCAGACGAAACGATTCAGTTTGCACATTCTCACTAAACGTGCCACGAGAAAACTGCTGATGATCCAACTGCATCAATGTAAAAAAGTTGCTTCGTGTATCAAACGGTTGAAAGTATTCAACCAACACACGCGGCAATTCACCAAGCTGCCCTATCACACGCAAATCCCCGCCAAACCGATTTAACGTTCGACGTGTATAGCCCGCTGACAGATTAAAATTATTGTCCCCTTCGAAATTATCTTCCAATTGAAAACCAAACTTGATGGTATCCGTACCCCAGGACTTTCGCTTCGCATTGATAAAAAGATCTGCGGTCGCTGGTGTATCAGGACTGGGTTGTAATTCATAGTCAACGTGCTCGAAAACATCAGTTGAGTAGATGAGATCAATCGCATCGTGTAATTCAGTCGTTAGAAACGTCGTATTCTCTTTTAGCGACGAACGTTGCATCAGACGTTTCGTATCAAGAGATGAATTATTAGTAAACGAAATATCACCGATGCGATTAGGCAATCCACCCGGTCGATTTCTATTTAGCTCTTGCTTATAACGGGTATATGCTGCACTTGATACGGACAGGGACGCAAGCTCAGTTGCCTGTGCTCGGGCTGCTTTTTCTCCAAGCCTGGAAATATCGGTAACAAAACCAAAATCAGCGGATGTAAAAGAGCCCAAGTCCGGTTGTATATAGATATCCGCACCTTTCAGGGTTTGTATCTGCTGCTCAACATTTCCACGCGTAAGTAAATTAGTGAGTTGATCAACGATACGAATAATGGAATTGAGCTGATTACGCTCCGAAAGTGGTGTACTGATATCTACAGCAATAACGATATCCGCTCCCATCTCCCGAACAACGTCTATCGCCAGATTGTTGGATACACCACCGTCTACCAATAATCTCCCACCAATTTCCACCGGTGCAAATATGGCGGGTATCGCCATGCTGGCCTGTAGCGCTTTGGCGAGATCACCAGAGTCCAGCACTACCGTTTCCGCAGTTTCAATATCTGTTGTTACAGCGCGAAAGGGAATAGGAAAACGATTAAAGTCGCGCTCAAGGGCAGCACCACCGATCAGATTTTTAAGCAGGAGATGCAGACTGTGACCCTGGATCACACCGACTGGCAACGTCAGTGACCTACCGCTAACACCCAGTTCAAAATTAATCAGAAATTGATCTTCCTCATCCTTACGACGCATGGGCAGACTGGTGCGGGGTAGATCATCAATAAACCCCCGGTTCCAATCCAGTGTCGCGAGTGTCGATTCCAATTCAATCGGCGATTTACCCAACGAGTAAAGCGCACCGACAACAGAGCCCAAACTGGTACCGACGATATAGTCAACGGGTATTTCCAGCTCCTCAAGCAATTTTATGACGCCTACGTGAGCCGCACCGCGCGCACCGCCACCACTTAAAACCAGGCCGATTTTTTTACGCTCGCTGTCCGTCTGAGCCAGTGCCTCGGGTGTTATAACAGTCGACGCAACAACTGTCAGAATGACCAGCAAGCAGGCTCTGAACAACAACATAAACTGAAGTTGGACGTTCACGATCAGGTAACAGATTGAGTGGTTGGTAGCCGGGTATCCTGCATATATTTCGCAAGATTCAGTCCGGCCGGATCAAACTTCACAAAATATTGGACAAGCTAAGCCCCTGCCTAATAAGGCAATACAGGCAATACAGGCAAACAAAGCAGAGACTGCCGCTCAGCCAGGTATAACCAGATGAGAATCCTTGTTCTTAGGAATATAGCAGTCAGGGTGCGTGAAGCAGCTGATGCGAGGTTAAGAACCGAAACAAATGGTCCTGAACAAAAGAAAAACGCCGATCGTAAATCGGCGTTTTTCAGACTAATCAGCTTGTCGATCAGCTGTTAATCAGTCAGCTAGTGGGGAAGGAGATACTTTCAGTATTTCTTCGAAATCTGTCAAACCCTGGGCAACCTTTTTTAATCCACTCACCCGCAGTGGTCGCATACCGTCGAGATAGGCCTGCTTTTTCAGTTCTTCGACGTCAGCATTGGCAACAATTTTCTGCTTGAACGCCGGCGTTGCCTGTAATAACTCATAGATACCCGCGCGGCCGTAGAATCCGGAGTCGCGGCAATGCAGGCATCCAACAGCCTCCTTAATTTTTCCGGGTGCTTCAGATTTCCAGGGCTTTATCAGATCAGACCATCTTTCCTGATCGATATCAGCGTCGACTGAGCATTGAGGGCAAAATGTTCGGATCAGGCGCTGCGCAATTACACCAATCAGCGTAGAGCGAATAAGATAATAAGGAATACCCAACTCCAGCAGACGACTTACCGCTGAAGGCGCGTCGTTGGTATGCAATGTCGACAACACCAGATGACCAGTTAATGCAGCCTGCACAGCCATCTGCGCAGTTTCAGTATCACGAATCTCACCAATCATAATGATGTCCGGATCCTGCCTGAGCAACGTGCGTACGCCCGATGCGAAATCAAGATCGATGTTGTGCTGAACCTGCATCTGATTGAAAGCCGGCACCACCAGCTCAATAGGGTCCTCGATCGTACAAACGTTGACATCCGGGGTAGCAAGCATCTGCAATGAACTGTACAACGTGGTTGTTTTACCGGATCCGGTTGGGCCGGTTACCAGAATGATACCGTTCGGCTGGCGAATCATGCCGTTCCAGATATCAGCCTCCCGCTGGTCAAAGCCAAGTGCTTTTTGATCTTTAACCAGCACATCAGGATTAAAGATACGCATAACCATCTTCTCACCAAAGGCGATTGGCATAGTAGACATACGCAGTTCGACTTCTTTGCCCTCAGCATTACGCGTTTTTAAACGACCATCCTGCGGACGGCGCTTCTCGGCAACATCCATGCGACCAACAATTTTCAATCGACTGGTGACAGCCGTCATTACAGCTGCCGGCATTTCGTAGACCTGCTGCATAACACCATCAATACGAAAACGAACAATGCCATCAGTGCGCCTGGGCTCGAGATGAATATCACTGGCACGCTGCTCATAAGCGTATTGCAATAACCAGTCAACAATCGATACCACGTGAGAGTCATTGGCATCGAGTTTGCCATTACGACCCAGTTCCATCATCTGTTCAAGATTCTGAACAGCGCTGCCCTGTCCCTGCACAGCTTTGTCTTTCTTCGCACCCAGAACGGATTTGGAAAGCGAATAGAACTCAGCCAGATAACGCTCTATATCAGCCGGGTTACAAATGACCAGCCGAATCTCTTTCTTGAGCATCTGCTCCATCTCACGCTGCCATTCGTCAAAAAATGGCTCAGCTGTGCCGAACACAACGAAGTCGGGGCCGACTTCAACACAAATAATATTGAAACGCTGTGAGTAGGCGAGCGATGTAACAGATGTGACTTCCGGTACGTCAATGTTTAGCGGATCGATATGCAACCATTCTTTATCGATCTTTTCGGCAAGCCAACGGGACAGAAAATCCAGATCGATTGCTCGCTCCGGTGCCTTGGCGGTTACCCAGCCACTCTCGGCTATGCGCTGTAGAGCGCTTTTTGAAGTAGATTTGCCCGCTGATAGCGACATCAGCAGATCGGCGTTAACCTGCTCTACCAGACCATCAGAAAGCAGTCCGTCGAGCACGTATTCAAGTTTGAGCTTACCGGTTGACTCATCTGCAAACCGGCCGGGATTATCTGTCAGCACTTAGGTATCCACTTATTATTATTATTGTCGGGACACATTTCCTATCGGCAGTTTTAATCACGACCTGCACAAAAATGCTTAAAACAAGCTTCGTGCAGCAAAACCACCCCATCCTGGTTTCGCATCAGACTTGAAAGCGTGAGACGCATCACCGATTTCACAGACAAACGTGATACCCGTGGCATTTCTCGATTGCCTCTATGTCTCCAAAGTGGGTGCATAGACTGTTGCACCGCGTTTGCGACGGCGATGGAATCCCTCTACAGAATGCCAGTCTTTACCTGAAATCTGATCAACTCAAGCGGCTGCCTGAGCGCAAACTCGCCCTTTCCAGTTAAATCAATGTATTAATAGAGTAAATGCAACAGTCTATGCAGTCACTTTGCTGTTTGTCGCTGCTTACGGTGCCCATGGACCGTATCACCACATCAAGCGCCAACGACGCCAGCAGGGTGTGGCTGCAAACCAAGATCAATAGACCCAGCCACGATTTGCCCGGCCGGTTGCTGTATCAGATTACTTCAGAACACCCTTTAACGGATCAAGTGTCGGGCACCAATTCGTATGACTCGTTAAATAAAACATAACGGTATCAATGAGGACAAAAGACGACGTATTGATCATCATCCATCACATGATAAATTGCGTAATTTAGCGGGCAAACTCTGAAATTCAATGAGTAAGCATGCGGCCCGAACGTGTTTTCCTCAGCTGCAATACATGCACTGAAATTTCATATACTGGACATTCATGTACTGAACTTAAAACGCATCCCGAAGTCTTCTGACGACTATTGGGCAAAATTTTCAGTGCCGCTTGATTCAGAGGAATACCGGATCAAGTATTTATTTGGTTGTTTAGCAAGGTATTAGATTCGCTGAATCAGCCAGTGATTTTTACAATCTTATAGTGATGGAGAAATTATGAAAAAGATGTACCGTTCAGTTGCAGGCCTTGCATCGATCGCTGTTATCGGCGGAATGGCCTATGCAGGTGCAAGCAAAGTATCTGTCGACGATAGCGTGATAGCGGAACAACGTGCTGCACTGGCAAGCAATACTAAAGGCGCCGGTTTTGGACCCCAGGCACCTCGAGACATAGATTCCGCCACTGGCACCAACACGAGGGCATTCCAGGCTGCGCCAGCACATACTGCGATGAACCTCTGCAACATACATTTTCATGCCGGCGCTGAGCACAAGGGTGGTGATTTCTCCACGTACGCTGGCAATGGTGATGGCAAAGGCTACAACACAGGTTTTTTGTATTCCGGCAAGTTAACCGATGCAGAACTGGCGGCATCTGATGCGAAAGCCGGTGGCTTGAAACCGGGCGACACGATAGAGGTTCACTACGTACACACCACTGCACAAATAACACCCGGACCCACACTCGGGGCATGTCTCAGCGAGGCGATTAAAAACCCTCAGCTACGTGTTGAAACCCAGGTTTATGTATTGGTAAACGACGATAGTGCAGCCGACTTTGTGAAATACACTGAAGTCAGTGAAGTTAACGGCTATCACCAGGCACCCAACATACCCTCGGACACCGGTAGCCCGATTACGTACGCAGGATCAACCACAGGGCCCAGCTATAACGAGACAGGCTCGCCTTTCCAGGTGACATGGAGTGTGCGACCAAAGGTTGCCAAAGTGAGCATAGACAGTGTTGCCGCCTGGTTTAACGACAATATTTTTGACGAGAAAAAAGCACACGCAGTCCGTAATCTGGTTGTAAACCCTGCGCTGCTGTCAAAAATTAACTAACAGAACGTTTCCGGGTGGAAACCCGGCTGCATCGCTCCGACGATGCAGCCCGGCGATACAAACCCTGAATCAAATCGTTTTTCACGAAGCCTCTGCCGGCCATAGCCAGCAGAGGTTTTTTTATGCACTGAAACTCACATGCAACCGACAGCCAACGCCCGGCAATCCACAATAACCCACCTGTTAAAAACGTTAGTCACTGAAAAACTGGTATTCCGAATCAACTCAGTGGGATATTTTTCTTCCAACCAGGGATTATGCAGCTACCCACCAACCAATTTGCAAGCCTGAGTGGTGTTTTGTGTGCTCAAGTGGAACAATCTGCCTTTCATCTGGCAAAACTGCTATGGCAGAAACCTGCGCAGGCCGAGCTTGGGCAGGGCAAGGCGAAACAAGAAGATGAATAAAAAACTTAACGTGCGATCGTCGTAGAGCCTATAGTGATTATTGTTTTTGAATGTACCGAATGCGGCCACGCTTAATACTATTACCTCAAATACAGCCAAGATAGGGTCACGAAGAAGTCTACTAACGAAATGATAAAGATTCTGGTCCTGTACCACAGCGAATCCGGCAACCTGCAATCAATGGCGACACAAATCGCCCGTGGTGTTGACAACGTCCCGCAGTGTGAAGCGATTATAAAAACAGTACCTGCGGTAAGCCCCACAACCCAAGCTGTGGACAACCCGGTACCGGACAGTGGTGCACCCTATGCGACACTGGATGATCTAGCTAATGCCGATGGCCTGCTGCTCGGTAGCCCGACGCGGTTCGGCAATATGTCAGCTCCGCTGAAAGCCTTCCTCGACTCAACTACCAGCGCATGGTTTAGTGGCACATTAAGTGGCAAACCAGCCGGTGTGTTTACATCCAGTGGAAGTATGCACGGTGGCCAGGAATCCACACTGCTCTCGATGATGCTACCTTTACTTCATCACGGTATGTTAATCGTGGGCATTCCGTACTCTGAACCACAGCTAGTGACAACTTCACGTGGCGGAACACCCTATGGCGCAAGTCATGTCGCCGGCGCTGCTGGCGACGTACCACTCGACGATGCAGAGAAGCAGCTGTGTCGCGCACTGGGCACCCGGGTCGCGACTATAGCGTTACAACTAAAAAAAACAGCTACTGAATAATTTTATAATTGTTCGGACGCAACTCGAAAAGCGAACTATCCGCGCAACAACTGATAATCAATGACAATATACAATTCGTTCGGCAAGTTGCCAGTCATCGCACGAGTTATGACACTCGGAGGTTTTTTTTGCCTGCTGGCTTTATTGCTCAATTGGTTTAGCTGGATTGCACCACCGAAAAACGTACCACGTGCGTTGCCTATGATAGTGCTGGTTGTACCGCTAATGTTCGCTGTACGTGGCATTCTGGACGGCCGTATGTATACGCATGCATGGGTCAGTCTGCTTAGCCTTCTTTATTTTGCAATTGGTGTGGACGTAGCGTTCAACAGAACTGATTTACGCTTGTTAGGCTTAGCACTTACAGGCTTCAGCCTTATGCTGTTTGCGGGTACAGTAACCCATAACTATCTGCAGAAAAAACAAATTCGCGCAAAACAAAACCACGAACAACAAACTCATAAAGCGGGAAATTGAGTACCCGGAAATAGAAAGAAACACTCACCACTACAGTGACAGCGTTTTTCTAAACAGATTCTACCGATTGTGTCGTTGGCGTAAGCAATACATCACGTACTAACGGAATGGTGATTCGCCTTTGTGTTTGCATGCTGGCAGTATCCAGCTTTTTCAGATTATCAAGCTGCGTTTCGACATCACGTGCGAAATTATTTAGTAGATAGTCAATCACCGTATCATCGATCGACAACCCCGCACGGGTAGCTGCTGCATCTAAAGCTGCGCGTACTTCGGAAACATCCAGTGGTTGTACACTATAGGTTGCACCCCAACCCAGACGTGTGCGCAAATCAGGTAACAACGTAGTCAGATCCGTTGGTCCACAGCCCGACGAAAATATCAAGCGCTGGCCATTTTGCCGCATCGCGTTAATCAGGCTAAAAAGACCAATTTCCAATTCGCGACTACGCGGAATACGATCAACATCGTCAACGCAAACCATATTGCAACCCTCGAGACCGTCGAACACCTGTGGCGAGTTGATGAATTCAGCAGGCAGAAAAGCAACTCGAAAACCAACGCCCGCGGCCGCGTGACAACACGCATTAAGTAAGTGTGTTTTACCTGCGCGCTGCGAACCCCACACCATCAATTGCTGATCGTGATCGGCATCATTAGCGAACAGCTGCAGTCGATCCAGCAACAGCGAATTTTTGCCGACAAAGAACGTCTCGAATGTCTTTGAATCCGAATGTTCGAAGGTCAGCGGCAGTTGCGGGTGCATTTTATGAATCAACCTGAAGCGATTCAGAATACATAGCGTAGATACAGATCCGCCTGAGGTGAGCGAGGTTCCGGTACCGGTGTTGTTACAGCACCTCCGGTATTGCTGGCATCTGCAATGGTGGGTCCGGTTGAGTTTTGGTCACTGGCGGGAGGTTCAATATCGGTAAACCCACCGTCTTCACGAGACCCAAGCTCTAACCAGGTTTGCGCCTGAAGGTCACTACTGACCGACGCGAGACTGCTACGTGGGGCTATTTGGTACAACACGCCATTAGCGCGAATTTCAGAAAGGCTTGCGTGTTCAACTGCTTCATTTTGTGAAAAGTATTGCTTCAATCGCGTGATCGCGGTGCTGTCTATTGAACCACCGATCCAGATTCGAGCTGAATTGCCCGAAGTTACAGCAAAACTTTGCGACTGAGATTGATCAGGTGTGGATGACGGCAACAAGCGGCCATTTTGATCAAGCGACCCGGCCAGCCAGCCAACAACTGCCTGCAAAGCCGCGTCGAGTGTGGCGGCATCTGTTTTAAATTTTTGAGTCACCTGATCCTCAAGGCCAATAAACAAACGAAGAAGATCTACCTGCCAACCACCCGCGGTCTTACTCTTTATCGTACCGGCTATCAGTTGATTAAAACGGTAACGGGTCGCTGACTCCCTCAACCTGGTCTCTTCCTCAACACCGGGATTATCCAGGGTTTCCGGACCAACAAGAGCCAGTTCTGTGACGTCAAACAAAGGGAATTCCAGGCGATAGCCGTGACTGCCAGCGAGCTCGGTAAGGCGAGCGACAACATTTGCCGCGGTGTCAGGCGCAACCCATAACTGTAAATTCTGATCCTCTATCAGCAACCACAACAGCGCCTGGCGGGACGATACCGCTTGTCGGCCAGTCTGATTGTCGGCCGTGGCCGGTGTATCGTCTGCGTCAGACGGCTCTTCATTTGCAGCTGCGACCAGCTGATTTAGTGCTGGCACGGAGTATTGCAACGTAATCCAATGGGTAGCAGCACCACTGTCCCGGACCGAGGGACTCATTGGCAGAGAACCGATTGGTTGCCCTTCGGGTATTCGAGTGTATTCAAACGCGTCAACAAATTTTTCAGGTTCCGACAGGGCTTGCCGGGTTGCCTCGTGGTTAATAATTTGCCGTTCGCCAGCTGAAATCGCGTAGTCCTGCAACAGCCAGCGTAAACCGATACGATAAGCGTCAGCACGTTCGGCTTCACCTTGACCGTTTACGACAACCTGGATTTCACCACCACCACGAAATCTGACAGACGAACCATCGTTTTGGGCATGCGCGATAGACAAAAATAGTAAGAAAACCACGAGCACAGAGAGCAGTGCAGGAAATCGTGCCCCGCTGCAAAAGTTTTCTGTGACCATATCGCTCTGCATGTGGATCTCAAGTATCATCTGTCAATAGCGAGCGCGGCGAGCGTGCAGCCGTATATGCAGGCCTGAACCTCAGACACGCCCGTAGCAAACGATAGTTTAACGTGACAGTGGCTGCTCTGACAGCTCCCGAACACCTGCTGTCGCGGATTATGCAACTGTGTATCGGAGGCAGCCAACCTGCCATCGGGTCCGCAGCGTTACTGGAGACATGCATTGACCCAAAACCTCACCTACCGCGATAGTGGTGTCGATATCGATGCCGGTAATGCACTGGTAGAAAATATCAAACCGCTGGCCGCTGCAACGCAGGGAAAGGGTGCTTTGGGGACTCTGGGCGGATTTGGTGCGCTTTTCGAGCTGCCCCTGGATCGTTATCGTAATCCCTTGCTGGTGTCCGGAACGGACGGTGTCGGCACCAAATTACGATTTGCCATTGAACACGACGAGCTGGACGGGCTCGGCATTGACCTTGTTGCTATGTGTGTCAACGACATCGCCGTAACAGGTGCGGAGGTATTATTTTTCCTGGACTATTACGCTACTTCCTCGCTGGATGTTGATTCAGCAACGCGCGTGATACGCGGCATTGCTGAGGGTTGCAAACTTGCCGACTGCTCGCTAAGCGGTGGCGAAACAGCTGAAATGCCCGGGCTGTACAAGCCCGGCGACTTCGATCTTGCCGGATTTGCTGTTGGTATCGTCGAAAAGGATGCTGTAATCGATGGCTCTGCTATCCGGGCCGGAGATGCAATTGTGGGACTGGCATCCGACGGCGTGCACTCAAACGGATTCTCGCTGATTAATCGTATTCGCGATGACCTCGCGATAGAAAACAAGCGCGTACCTGAAGACATAACGAAAGGGCTATTGAAGCCGACGCGAATCTACACGCGTTCGGTACTGGCAGCCACTGCCAGCCTTGATATCAAAGGCATTGCCCACATCACCGGCGGCGGGCTACCAGAGAATGTGCCCCGCATCCTACCTGCGCATTTGGCAGCCAGTATTGACACGACACAATGGCAGCGCTCGCCGGAATTCCAGTGGATACAGACCACAGGAAACGTCTCACCCGCTGAGATGTACCGGGTGTTCAACTGTGGTATCGGCATGGTAATGGTAGTCGACCAGCAAGATGTCAATGCACTGCTAACGTTACTTAACGAAAGAGATGAGACGGCCAGACACATTGGAGACATAGTCGCGCACCCCGAAAACGAAGCAGATACAGCCCGCGTGGTACTTCACCATCTGGACGCGTTTTGAGACGACTGTCCAGAGCTTCTGGTAGCCGGGCTCAGTACGCCCAATAAGGATTTTACGGTTACTGTTTCGACCTTTAAAACGATCCTCCGGTCTGATCAAACGATGAACCGCATTGCTATTCTTATTTCCGGGCGTGGCAGCAATATGCAAAGCCTGGTCCGTGCAGTGGCAACGGACTTTAACAATACCTACAAGGGTGCCTGCGTTTCCGTAGTTATCAGCAACGAACCTGACGCTGCAGGGCTGGCTTTCGCCGAATCTGCAGGGATCGCCACTCATGCTGTAGATCATCGAAAATTTCCGGAGCGAGAAGCTCACGAACAAGCGTTAATCGATATTATTGATTCAAATGCAGATATCGTTTTGCTGGCTGGATATATGCGGATTCTGAGCAAACTTTTTGTAGAGCGATACAAAGGGCGACTCTTAAATATTCACCCTTCACTGTTACCAGCCTATCCTGGTCTGGACACACATCAACGTGCAATAAACGCGCATGACAGCAATGCCGGCGCCAGTGTACATTTTGTCATCCCGGCGCTCGATGCAGGGCCGGTCATCATTCAAGCACAGGTTCCCGTACAACAAGGAGATGACTCAACAACCTTGGCAGTTCGTGTGCTTGATAAAGAGCATATCATTTACCCAATGGCGTTACGCTGGCTTCTGGATGGGACGATTCAGCTGGATGAGGCAACGGACGGCACCCACTTTTGCTTGTTTCACGATCAACGACTAACCGAGCCATTACAGTTGGACAATGTGCTAAATAATGAATTTCCTCAAAATCTTCAACCGTGATAACTCGAATAAAACGCAACACAGGCAAATAATTAACGCGATAATAGGCAGCGTTTCTGATAGATAACAGAGTGTTAACGGAACAATGATCGGGCATATTCAGACTAACTAAAAGCCGAGCGAACAGGACGAACGAGCACGACAACACGAATTGAACAGGGAAGTAACCAGGAACTCTGGCTTGATAAATACACTATGTAACTCTTTATGAATATACCTGAACATCTGAATATTCAACGCATGCATGAAAAATTGTCATGCGCACTACGTATAAAACAATTACATCGATATTCGGTTGATGACACAAAACGTTTTCGCAACAATCGTTTGACTGCATTGATGCTAATTGCACTATGCAACTTGTTGACAGGCATCGGTTATGTACAATCTGATAGTCCGTATTCCACGTTCGAGGTTGAATACAGCGTTGGAAACAACTATGTGACCGCAGGCAACGCGAACCTCTCACTAAAAAAAGAAGGTGCGGTATGGATTTATCGCCTGACGACTCTGCCTACCGGCATTTTCAAATTGGCAGGTAAAGGCAAGATAGAAGAAATCAGCGTGCTGCTAATGGACGACGATAATCTGAAGCCACAGCGCTACAGCTATCGGCAGGACGCAGAAACCAGTCGCAACGTAGATGCATGGTTTGACTGGGAAGAAAAACAACTCAAGTACACCAGCCGTGGCACTGATGGAGTAGAAGACTTAACCAGCCCCATACTCGATCGCTTGTCTGTTACGCTGGCGGTACGGGAACAACTGCGCTTAGGATTCGATCAACTAGCGATGGCCGTGTTTGATACCGGTCGCATTAAGTCCATGGTATTCAATAATGAAGGTGCTGAAACCTTATCTACCAAACTGGGCGAGACAGAAACCATCCGAATAAAAAGTCTGCATGAAGGTGGCTCGAAACGTCGCGCAACAACAACCTGGTTTGCCCCTGATCTCGACTACATACCCGTTAAAATAGAACAACATAAAGATGGCACACTGGTAGCACGCCTGACAATTACACGCCTTGTTAACTAGCCTGCTCAAGATTGAGATTGTGCGCTCAGGCAGGGCCTCTGGCGCTCGAGCAGCGCAGAACGGCACACAACGCAGGATCAGCGGGCAGGACCGATTTTAAGATTGGCTTCCAAGTAGTCAGCATTAAAAACCAGCCTTAAATTCACCGTTAAAATAACCGCCTGAACATTATCC
Source organism: uncultured Granulosicoccaceae bacterium (assembly GCA_937951345.1). GTDB lineage: Bacteria > Pseudomonadota > Gammaproteobacteria > Granulosicoccales > Granulosicoccaceae > CALFCE01. Next base: position 63,056 of record CALFCF010000036.1, on the reverse strand, counting down.
GTTAAAATACAATATCGAACAGGGTATGGACTCCACAGAACATGAACTTAGCCCTTTAAGCCTGGACGAATTTTTCTCTGAGTACTGGGAGAAAAGCCCACTTCATATTAATCGAAAAACCACAAACCCATACGTACACTGCATAAGTGCGGAGGCACTACAAAACATACTATCCACACACCCACTTCAATATCCACAGGTACAACTCAGCAAAACCGGATCGTCACTGCCATCAAACCTCTATACCGATGAAAACGGTGTAATTGCCCCGGCGCGTATCGCAGACTACTACAACGACGGCGCTACGATAATCTTATCTCACGCCCAGCACCTACACCCGCCATTGCTGGATTTATGCCGTCGCATGCAAAAGCTTCTGTTTATGCCGTGCCAAACAAATATCTATTATTCGCCCGCCGGCAAGCAAGGATTCAACCCTCACTACGACACTCACGATGTATTCATACTACAAGTTAGTGGGAAGAAATGTTTTCGTTTCTACTCGGAGCGCACTCTTTTTCCTACGACGCATCATCAGTTTAATAAAGAGGTTCACGCAGTAGGACGCGAGACAGAAACTATCAGCCTATCACCCGGCGACCTGCTTTATATACCCAGAGGCATCGTTCACGACGCAGTAGCAGATTCCAATCACCCATCGTTACATATAACACTTGGTGTATACCCGATCCTAAATCGGGATCTACTGCATGAATTGATCGATATCGCGAGTGAAAACGACCACCAACTGCGACAGGCGATACCGCAGTTGCTGTGGACGGGACATGATCAAAGCCCTGATAGGTATGAGTCGATTCACACATTATTTGGTCGTTGCTTCAATGCCGACCACTTACACCATGCGCTCGATAAAATCCGTGACAGAATAGCGCTGGACACCTTGCCCAACATATCCAAAATGTTTGACGGACAGGGCATCGAGCTTGCCACTCATTTTCAGGTTCGACACGATCGTATAATGCATGTTGAGAATGATGACTCAACAACAAAAATGCGCTTGTTTGGCGCTGTTATCGAATTCGAACCCGCTCTGTCGGCCGAAATTAAATGGGTGTTATCGCAAAATGAATTCAACAAGACTGACATTCAACCGAACCAGCAAGAGGCTGTTCTATCCGTACTGTCCCAACTGAGGCAGTATGGGGTAGTTGAATTTGTTCTCTGATACCGGACCTTTAATATAGACGCAGTCACGTCGGCACAAATGCTACGGCAGTAGTATTAGAAACTGCAGAAATGCTACTCACAATTGACTTTGACCGATTCAGTTGCTAGCGTGAACGCAACGGACGGAGGAGCAAATCATGAGCGAAACAGGTAAACGCGAAGTAGCGAACAAGCTAATACGCGGAGAAAGCAAGCCTGAATCAACTCAGGAATCATCTGCAAACACTCAATGTAGCCCTACGCTCACCATTCACGATCGAACCGGTCGACGTCAATTTATTCGCCAGGGCGCAGCAATGCTCGTTGTTGGCAGCACACTCGCAAGTAGCAAAGAAAGTTTTGCTGACGACTGCGATCAATACAGAGGTCAGGAAAAAGACACACAGGCCGAAGGCTCTGACAGCGATAAAGGCGAAGGTGCAGACCCTACTGGTTGCGGCCGCCAACCATCGCCAAAAATCTCACGTCACAACACACACGACAAGCGTCAACTGAAAACTGTGTCAGCACCTGCTATTGCAAAGATTAAAAGTTAAGCTCACTATAAGCATAGCCAGTAACCCGAGATAATTAGCACCAGGAAGACCTACCTAAAATCTTCTATCAACAGCCAACTTGGCTCGCGTTCAACATAATTATTGTCTAACGAATAGTTTCTATATTACTCAAATAGATGGATGTTACTGTTTCAGATAATGAAAACCACTAAATTACTGAAGTACAACTTTAACCAGTAGACGTTAAAAATGCTGGAACTCAAGTTGGTTAACAAGGTAGTTCGACGCGATTCTCATATATCGAATGTTTCGTTATTACTTGAACGATCTTCGCTTAACGTTCTGCTAGGCCCCACTCTCTCTGGTAAAACTACGTTAATGCGCCTGATGGCTGGCCTCGATAAGCCGACCAGTGGCGATATTTTGATCAATGGAAAAAGTGTGCTTGATGTACCTGTGCGTAAGCGCAACGTCGCAATGGTCTATCAACAATTCATCAACTACCCCGGCCTGACTGTGTATGAAAACATTGCATCGCCGATGCGACTTGCCGGTAATACCAAGTCGGATATCGACAGGAGAGTACGCGAAGCAGCGTCACTTCTACGGCTAGAGCCTTATCTCGACCGAACACCGTTGAATCTGTCCGGTGGACAACAACAACGCACTGCGATAGCACGCGCATTAGTCAAAGATGCCGAATTAGTGTTGCTCGATGAACCTCTGGCAAATCTCGACTACAAACTTCGCGAAGAATTGCGCCTTGAATTACCCAAAATATTTGCTGAATCTGGCGCTGTTTTTGTCTACGCAACTACAGAACCACAGGAGGCATTATTGCTTGGAGGAAACACCGCGACTTTATCTGAAGGACGTGTCACCCAATTTAACAGCACAATAGAAATTTATAACAAACCGGCTGATCTGGTAACTGCCCGAACTTTTGCAGATCCACCGCTGAACACGATGAACGTTATAAAACGCGGCCGTGAACTTCAGATCAAATCAAATGGCCGCATCAAGTCGGTTAGTTTAAATGACCGCGCCAGCGAACTACCCGATGACAAATACATTCTTGCTGTGAGAGCCCACCATGTCTTACTTTCACCCGACAACCAGTCCAAACTTAGCTTCAATGCCATTGTAAGTGGCTCTGAGATTACAGGATCCGAAACATTTATACATGTGCAATCCGGTGAACATCGATGGGTAGTTCTGGCACCGGGAGTTTGTCGAGTTGCAAACGGCGACAATATCGATCTTTTTATAGATCCTGATCGCCTGTACCTGTTTGACAAACAACAAAAGCTGGCACATGAACCAGCAAAGATAGCCGCTGGAGCATAACGTGGCCTCGATAGCTATAGAGAATCTGGCTCATTCCTATATTGAAAACCCGGTTCGTGACGCAGACTATGCGTTAAAGTCGATTAATTACGAATGGACTGACGGCGGAGCATATGCACTTCTGGGCCCCTCAGGTTGTGGTAAAACCACTCTGCTTAATGTCATCTCGGGCCTATTAACGCCCAGCCAAGGCACCATCCAATTTAATAACAGGAATGTGACCTCACTGCCTCCAGAAGAGCGCAACATTGCACAAGTATTCCAGTTCCCTGTCATTTACGACACGATGACGGTTGCGGAAAATCTTGCTTTTCCTTTGGCGAATCGAGGTCTCGATAAAACTGAAATTACAACTCGTGTCAGTCAAATGCTGGAGACACTCGATCTTTCAACGAAAGCAGGTAAACGGGCAAACAAACTCACTGCAGATGAAAAACAAAAAATATCTTTAGGCCGCGGCCTTGTCAGGCATGATGTCAACGCTATTTTGTTCGATGAGCCCTTAACAGTCATCGATCCGCTTATGAAATGGGAACTACGGACACAGTTAAAAGAAATTCATCAACAGTTGCGGCACACAATGATCTACGTAACACACGATCAGACTGAGGCACTCACATTTGCTGAAAAAGTTGTGGTGATGCATGAAGGTTCAGTGGTGCAGGTAGGCACACCCGAAGAATTATTTAACGAACCTGAGCATACTTTTGTTGGATATTTCATCGGCTCTCCCGGGATGAATATCCTTCCTGTTACAGTAGACGGAAGCCACGCAACAATCGACGGCTTTCCCGTATCAATCAACGGATTTTACACACCATCAAAGGACGCGCGGACTGAGCTTGGAATTCGTCCTGAACATATATCGATAAAAGCAACCAATGGAACACGTTCCCCTGATTACAATGAACTACCGGTACGTGTTAAACGGGTAAGTGATATAGGTCGTCAAATAGTCATTGCGGTAACGCTGGGCAATCACACCATCAATCTGATAGTACCAGAGGGAACTTCCGTACCGGAAAAGCACGCATTTATAACTTTCGATACGGAACGTATCAGTATATTTGCTAACGATCGTCGACTATCTGTAGCGTCTTCTTCATGATTGCAAAAACCGTCAATCAACGCGCATGGTTTCTCGTTCTACCCGTGCTGCTGATCGTAGCAATGAATGCAGTCATCCCACTGATGACTGTCGTGAATTATTCGGTGCAGGACACTTTCAGTCCCGGCGTGTTTTTCTATGAAGGTACAAAATGGTACAAGGAAGTATTAACATCGCCACGCTTTCATGGTGCTTTGGGACGACAACTGACATTCACAGCGATCATTCTGGCAATTGAAATCCCCCTAGGCGTGATGATCGCACTGGCAATGCCACGTTCAGGCCCATGGGTCTCTGTCTGCCTGGTATTGATGGCAATACCTTTACTTATACCATGGAACGTTGTGGGTGCAATGTGGAATATCTTCGCACTACCGGATATCGGCCTGCTTGGATTTGGCCTGAATTACATCGGTTTTGATTACAACTACACACAACAGCCACTTGCTGCCTGGTTCACTGTTGTATTAATGGATGTTTGGCATTGGACATCATTGGTTGTCTTGCTCGCCTATGCCGGATTATCTTCAATTCCGGATGCTTACTATCAGGCTGCACGGATCGATGGCGCTAATCGTTGGGCGGTGTTCCGCCATATACAACTTCCCAAAATGAAACATGTTTTGATCATTGCCTTGCTATTGCGTTTCATGGATTCTTTCATGATTTATACGGAGCCTTTTGTGCTGACCGGTGGCGGTCCGGGAAGCACGACAACATTCCTTTCCATTGATTTAGTCAAAGCAGCAATAGGTGAATTTAATTTAGGCCTCGCTGCCGCAATGAGTATTCTGTATTTCCTGATGACATTATTGATTTGCTGGGTGTTCTACACAGTAATGATGCGTGAGGAAGAAACATGAAAGGCGTAAAACTAAGTGTAGTTTTTGTATACATCCTTTTTTTAATGCTCCCTATTTATTGGTTGCTCAATATGAGCTTCAAAACAACCAATGAAATACTCGGAGGTTTCAGCTGGTATCCAAAGAATTTTACATTGGAAAGTTATATAACAATTTTCACGGATCCAACATGGTACAACGGTTATATCAACTCCCTCACCTACGTTGTTCTCAATACCATCATCTCTGTCTCATTTGCACTCCCTGCGGCCTATGCCTTTTCCCGTTATCGCTTTATGGGTGATAAACATTTGTTTTTTTGGTTACTGTCGAATCGCATGGCACCTCCAGCGGTGTTTGTTCTGCCCTTTGTTGAATTGTATTCAGCGATGCAGTTGTTTGACACACCGTTAGCAGTCGCGCTAGCACATTGCCTGTTTAACGTTCCTCTCGCTGTATGGATCCTGGAAGGATTCATGTCTAACGTGCCCAGAGAAATCGACGAAACTGCCTATATAGATGGTTACTCCTTTCCACACTTTTTTGTACGTATATTTATGCCATTAATAGCAGCAGGAATCGGAGTTACCGCGTTTTTCTGCTTTATGTTCAGTTGGGTAGAGATGTTACTGGCTAAGAATCTGACGTCTGTTTCTGCAAAACCTATAGTCGCTGTTATGACGCGAACCGCTTCGACATCGGGTTATGAGCTAGGGTTGTTGGCAGCCGCCGGAGTACTAACCATTATCCCCGGGGCGATTGTTATCTGGTTCGTGCGTAAATACATAGCCAAAGGCTTTGCGCTGGGGAGAGTATAAGTAAATGAAACCGTTAGCGTGGATGGCATGGACGTGGCAAACAGGGGCATTTTTCATATTTATAGCTTTGTGTTTGATAACCATGTTTTTCTGGGAAATCATAAAACCCGGCGGTGGACCACGCTCAGGGATATTGCGTCTGGATACTACCCGCGGAGACCGTCTTTTTATTTCTTTGCTAGGCAGTGCATATATTCACATCGCCTGGCTTGGCTTAACAAATCTCCCGTTATGGTGGGGATCTGTGTTAGCTGCAGTATTTGCACTTTCAGTTTTTACATGGGTTTGAGTGCAATAAAAGTGTTTTAGTCTGAGATTCGACGTGTACCACATAGTGCGCATATTCGATTGATTTATCAATTGGTGAATTAACAGCTAACACTTTTTAGATGACGAAGTACAATTAATCGGAGGACTACACGAATGAACAAAAAACTACTGGTTCAGTTAGTCGCAATCGGACTAACAACTGTAACAGGCCAGGCTCTAGCTGATACAGCGGCTGCAGAGAAATGGGTAAACGATGAGTTTCAGCCATCGGTGCTGAATAAAGATGAACAAATGGCCGAAATGGAGTGGTTTATAAAAGCTGCTGAGCCGTTTAAAGGCATGGAAATAAACGTGCTATCCGAAGGCATACCCACTCACGATTACGAGTCGAAAACGCTAAGTAAAGCTTTCGAGGAAATTACAGGCATTAAGGTTAACCATCAGATACTTGGCGAGGGTGAAGTGGTTCAGGCTGTGCAAACTCAAATGCAGACAGGCCGAAATCTTTACGATGCTTACGTTAACGACTCTGATCTGATCGGTACACATTCTCGATTACAGTTAGCTGTAAATCTTACAGACTGGATGGCGGGTGAAGGCAAGGACGTAACACTCCCAACCCTTGATCTAGATGATTTTATGGGGACGCAGTTTACTACCGGACCCGATGGTGATCTTTATCAACTACCGGATCAGCAATTTGCCAATCTGTACTGGTTTCGCAAAGACTGGTTTGACCGTGATGATCTGAAGACTGCTTTCAAAGAAAAGTACGGATATGAACTGGGTGTACCTGTTAACTGGTCAGCCTATGAAGACATTGCGCAATTTTTTTCTGAAGATGTCAAAAATATTGATGGTGTGGATATCTACGGGCACATGGATTACGGCAAACGTGCACCGGACTTAGGATGGCGAATGACCGATGCCTGGTTATCCATGGCAGGCGCCGGCAGTCCCGGGGAACCTAACGGAATCCCAATCGATGAATGGGGTATTCGAATGGAAGCTGGCTCATGCAACCCTGCTGGTGCTTCTGTAGCCAGAGGCGGCGGTGCAAATGGACCCGCTGCTGTTTATGCAATCCGTAAGTGGGACGAGTGGTTGCGTCAATACGCTCCGCCGGGAGCAGCAAGCTATGACTTTTACCAGTCACTACCTGCACTAAGTCAAGGCAATGTAGCGCAACAGATTTTCTGGTACACGGCATTCACGGCATCCATGGTTGCACCAAAATCGGAAGGCAACAACACCGTTGATGACGAAGGTAACCCATTGTGGCGTATGGCACCATCACCCCACGGACCCTACTGGCAGAAAGGACAGAAAGTCGGCTATCAGGATGTGGGTTCATGGACTATTCTCAAATCAACACCGACAGATCGCGCGAAAGCTGCCTGGTTGTATGCACAATTTGCAGTATCCAAAACAGTCGATGTGCGTAAAAGCCATGTTGGTTTGACGTTTATCAGAGATTCGTCGGTTCGCCACGAATCATTTACCGAACGAGCCGCTAAACTGGGTGGACTTGTCGAATTCTACCGATCACCCGATCGTGTTCGCTGGTCGCCCACAGGTATCAATGTCCCTGACTATCCAAAACTGGCACAAATCTGGTGGCAGCAAATTGGTGATGTGAATTCAGGTGCATTTTCGCCACAGCAGGCAATGGATCGTTTGGCTGAAGAAATGGATCTGGTTATGTCGCGTATGCAGGCTGCCGATGAAGGTGCAAACGTCTATGGTGGTTGTGGCCCGCGCCTCAACGAAAAAAAGGATCCTTCTGAATGGCTGGGTAAAGGCGGCGCTAAGGCCAAACTCGATAACGAGAAGCCACAGGGAGAAACCATCGCGTATGACGAGCTAATACAGCAGTGGGCACAGTAAGACAGGCACAAATACAGCTGTGTATTTTGGAGTTTTGACCAAAACTGAGAGTGGTCAGCACTTAAAACCTCGGGACTAAAGCCTAAGGGTTAAAACCAGCTGTTAGAGAGCAAGGCGCCGGCACGATGTTTTACCATCCTGTCGGCGTTTTCATTTTAAGCCGTATTGTTATTAACCGCTTTCTCCATTAATTCGCTTATCGACACAACAGAATGCGCAAGAAAGAATCAGCAAACAGTAAAGACGTTGATATCGTTGTCATCGGCGGCGGTATAAACGGAGCTGGCATCGCTCGTGACGCAGCAGGACGCGGCTTGTCAGTCATGTTGTGCGAACAAGATGACATCGCACAGCACACCTCCTCCTCCAGTACGAAATTGATTCACGGCGGTCTGCGTTATCTTGAACACTATGACTTCAAGCTGGTTCGTCATGCGCTACAGGAGCGCGAAGTATTGTTGCGAATGGCACCACATATTATCTGGCCGCTTCGTTTTGTCTTACCGCACCACAAATCCCTCAGACCTCGTTGGCTGATACGACTCGGACTATTTCTTTATGACCATATTGGGGGTCGTAAACTGCTGCCGGGATCACACGGCATAGATCTTAAACGTCACTCCGCTGGTGAAGCACTGAAAACAGAGTACAAACACGGATTCGAGTACTCTGATTGCTGGGTACAGGATTCACGACTGGTAGTGTTAAATTTGATTGACGCAGCAGAGCGTGGATGCGATGTACGTGTACGCACTGAAGTGACTGACCTGACACGATGCGATGGCTATTGGCAGGTCCATCTGCACGACAGAACAACTGATAACCGTAAAACTATTACTGCAAAGACGATAGTAAATGCATCAGGACCCTGGGTTGATCGCACACTCGCACTCGACGAGGCACATGATGCTCGTTATTCGACAAGATTGGTCAAGGGTAGTCATATCGTTGTGCCTAAAATGTTTGAACATCCATACACATACATTTTTCAACATACTGACAATCGCGTTTTATTCGCTGTTCCCTACGAAAACAACTACACACTGCTTGGCACAACCGACAAAGAAATAGAATGTGATCCCGCTAAAGTTGCGATAGACGCAGATGAAACAGCATACATATGCCAAGCCGTCAGCGAGTATTTCCAGCAGGAAGTGAATCCTCAGCACGTCGTTTGGACATATTCCGGCGTGCGCCCACTCTATGACGACGCTTCATCGAATGCGTCAAAGGTGACGCGCGACTACAAACTTGACCTCGACAACCGTATGCAGGCACCCGTGCTTTCAGTCTACGGCGGAAAAATAACAACCTATCGAAAACTGGCAGATCAAGCCGTAGACATGTTGTCGGATTATTTACCCATTGAAAAAAGTGACTGGACAGCTTCGACCCCGTTACCCGGTGGCGATATAACCAATGCTGATTTTGAATCTTTCTACAATGAGAAACGCCAGCAGTATGAATGGCTGAACCCGGATCTGTGCAGGGACTATTGCCGAAACTACGGCACCCGGATAGACACTATTCTTGCAAACTGCAACGGACAATCAGATCTGGGAAAGGATTTCGGAGGCAATTTGTATCAGGTAGAAGTTGATTATCTAAAACAGTATGAATGGGCAAACGAAGCAGATGATATTTTATGGCGTAGAACCAAAAAAGGGCTGGTGTTCGATACTGATGCACTGAAGAATGTCATTTCAGAGCTGAATGCTCACCTAAAGTGAATTGAAAGTATCTAATTCATTTTCGGTAAAGAATGGCGAATTCAAAAAGCATGTGCGACTCAGAGCTGCAAAAGTTTTAACGTCCACTTTTGAAACGGTTCAATGCATAGTGGACAGTTCCGTCCTTTATGCCGACCATCAGCAATAATAAGCATCGTGCGAGCATACGATTCGAATTATTGAGAGTCTGCTTCTACTTAGCGGACTGATAACACACTAGGAGGGAACGGGGAAGCGCGGCCAAGAGCCGACAGTCAATTTTCCTTTACGCGTTTTTGTAATCCTAATCAAACAACGGCCAAAACATTTAACTGTTTGTCATATTATGCTTTGTGCGGTGGAGTCACTCCTTCTCCTTCTGTAAATAGAACCAAATAAATATTGGCCGTGAGCCTAAAGAAGATCTTCTTCTCTAGCTGACGAGCGTCGACTTTGGGCGCCTTCTGGCTGTAGGCTAAACACTATTGACAGGCACTGACCGACCGTACAGTAATGTCCATAAATACCGGTGATCCTAAAACGAATGTTGATGACCAACTCTGTTTAACACGAATACCGCAACAGGGGAGTTGAAGTAAAAGTGGCTCGATATGGTTAACAAAATAAAATGCCCAGTTTGTTTGGGATTAGGCCGTATTGGCCATGGTCGCGGAGACGGCTTCGCTCGTTGCCTTAACTGTGGCGGCACTGCGTTCGTCGAAGCAGATGATAAAAATGAACCAGCTACCGTAGAAAACAAACCAAGACCAATTAGTGGTTCGTTAGGTATCTGGATGCTTGTTGTCGTTATTGCAGCGATATGCGTGATCTCTTACTACACTTGATTTTACAAATCTACACCCAAACAACCAGGTGTATTTAGGGCTGCGAACGCAGACGGTCGTTTTCACGTTGAGACGTACTGACGTTATTTCTTCCTCTGATTTAACCGTTCATTTTTCTTTTTTAATATTTTCCCTGCACCAGTGCGTCTAGATGTCGGTGTCTTAAACCGGCTTACTGCCCTGCAGCGGACGCCGTGAATCCTTCTCTGGGGGCTTCGCTGCAGGACAGTAACCGGCTTTTTAACGGCATCTAGCGCATTGCCCGTCAATTCATCATGCTTGTCTCCAGTCGCAACGGAGAGAGCTCATGCCCCACGCCCTGATCACTGAACGTCAACAATACTGGCGTGATCATGTATTAGCCGCAGCCGCTTATGACGGCTCGATTGTCGAGTACGCTGCCGAAAACAACCTTAAAACCAAAGATCTTTATCAGTGGAAAACCGCGCTGACCAAGCGTGGGTTTCTTCCTTTGGAAAAAGCCGAACCGGCAACTGACTTTGCAGAGGTTAAACTTACTGCCACGCCGCCACAGAGTTCAATAGTCGTTAAATCTTGCGTGCAGTGTCGCCTGACACTACCCTGCGGCTCGGTCCTGGAGTATTTTAACCCAGTTGATCCAGAATACATCGCTCAGTTGCTTGCTGGACTTCGATCCTAAATATGCTTCGGCCCCAGAGTGATTCCGGCACGATCTACTTGTACAGAAAGCCTGTGGACATGAGGAAGGCCATCAACGGTCTGGTCACCATCGTCGAAGCGGAGATGAAGCTCGACCCGTTCAGTGCACAGTTGTTCGTGTTTTGTAATCGTCAACGCACACTGGTCAAGATGGTGTACTGGGAAGGTAATGGTTTTGCACTGTGGATGAAGCGCATGGAGAAAAGCCGTTTCCAGTGGCCTCACCAGTTACACCTGGACGTGATCGACCTGAATGCACAACAAGTGAACTGGTTGTTTGACGGTTATGATTTAACGTTGATGCAAGGTCATGCATCGTTGCCACATCACACGGTTTTATAGTGAGTGTACGGTGTTTACGCGCTATAATAATCGCCCATGAGTAGCGCAACGACATTGCCGGTTTCTGTTGATGACTTAACGGCATTGGTCATCGAACAACAGAAAAAGCTCGATCATCAATCGTTGTTTATTGAACAACTGCTCGAACAAATCAAGCTAGCGCAGCACAACCGGTTCGGTGTCAAGAGTGAGGCGATATCGCCCGATCAACTACGACTGCTGCTCGACGAGAAGCTAGTTGCAGAACCCATTGCTGATGATGAGGCAGACCATCCTGTTGCGCCAGCCCTACAAGCCCCGACTGCTAAAGCCAAGCGTGGACGCCGTGCACTACCGGCACACTTACCCCGTATCGAGATTAATCACACGCTCGATGATGAGCGTTGCCAGTGCGAGCACTGCAATGAGCGCATGGTGCCACTGAGTGAGAAAATCACAGAACAGCTCGATATTATTCCGGCCAAAGTGCGCGTGCTTCGGCATCACCGTACGACGTATCACTGCCCGGGATGCAAAAACCGTTTAAAAACAGCACCGCTACCACCACAGCCGATACCAAAGAGTAACGCCACACCGAGTTTGTTGGCCTGGTTGATTATCGCAAAGTATCTGGACGGGATGCCGTTATACAGAATCGAGCGAAAGCTCACGCGCTATGGTATGCCCTTAACCCGATCAACGCAGGCAAGCTGGATGATCCAGTGTGGTCAGCTGATACAGCCTTTGATTAACCTGATGCGAGACAGGTTATTGAACTACGACATCATCGCGATGGATGAGTCACGCTATCAGGTATTGAAAGAAGACGGGAAAACGCCACAAAGCCAATCCTATATCTGGGTTCAACGCGGTGGCCCACCCGATTCGCCGGTGATTCTGTATGACTATGATCCAACGCGTTCCCAATGGACGAGCAGCCAATTTTCCTTGCCTACCGCTAAGCTCTCTAGGACATCAGCATTTTCGCCGCCAATGCGAACCTCGATCAAATTTTCGTCGAGTTCAAGGCCATCAGGCGACATAGAAATACGGATGATAAGTTTGTCGCCACTACCAACTGTAGAGCTGACCGGGCCTGCATCCATTGTAATCGACCCAATTGAAATAGCATTGTTAATGTCGCTGTTTAAATTAGTTGCAATCGTGGTAGCGCTTGTGTCAGAAAACGTATCGCCGCTTTCTCCTACTATTTCTTCTACTATTTCGCCGACATTGTCGCTAGCGTCATGAGCTATAATTCGACCACCCAATGACACCAAGGCATCTCCGTCAGCAAAATTACGCGTTAGGGCTGAACAACTAATGTCTGCCTGATAAGTGAGCTTGCCAACCCAATTAAGATTCGCTCCGCCACTATTTACTATAAGACCACTGCTTTCAGATCGCCATTCGAAGCGAGGAAAAGAGCTATTGCTAGTGCCTCTGATTTCATCGAGATCAGCTGCGCGATCAGTAATTCGCACGCGAAACGCGATCGTGGGCACGCCTTCTTTTGATTGTAAAAATGCTGCCGGCGTTTCAATTCGTGGTCCTATATCGTCTGAAATACCTTGTGTCTGATTAAGAAATGCTGCGACTGTTCGATCGCGTCGTCCGTCAAAATCTTGTTTGTCAGTGCCAAAAACCATATCGAGCCGACCGTCATTGTTGAAGTCAGCTATACCAGTCGTTAGCGAGAAATAATTGTCAACAACATTGTTGTTGTTAATTTGATCTACATTGATCGATTGAAATCCCATACCGTCATTGTTCCTGAATATCCGGTTTGTGAAATTCGGTGGATTTCCATCCGCATCGGTAACCACTATATCAATATTCCCATCGGCATCTAAATCAGCCGCTTTGGCATCGTACGACGTGCCGTTGTTTCAGGTTGTGCTGTACTAGGGGAATCAAAGGGCACGCTGCTGCCTGACGCTCCATCGGGGATGAGGTTGTTCCGAAGCAAGATATCGCGATCTCTACTTACCGCTGCATAAATATCTATATCACCATCATTATCGAAATCGAACGGTTCAATATTTATCACGTTGGGTAAACCAGCCCCGGGAACTGTCTGTAGTGAACCCCACCGTACAACGCCGTTTTCAACTCCTTCATTCAGTCGATACTCGACACCAGGTGTTGATAGTTCATCAGAATCACATTCAATATATCTTTGCGTTAGTTCATACTCGCCTGTGCATATCGGCCAGAGATGAGAGATGATCAAATCAAGCTTTCCATCGTTGTTAAGATCGGCGAACTCGATGCCATGACTAGATAATCCGCAACTACATCGACTATGTAAGAATACGCTGTTCTTTCTTTTTTTCCCGCACCCCTTGCAGTCTGAAAAAATTATCAGAACCACCAAATAAACAACAGAGAGGAGGCACAACAGAAAAATTAGCATCCCCAGGAAACTGATGCTTGTCAAACTACTGATCATATACCCAACAACAATTATCAGTGCCACGAATATACTTTCGAACGATCGGACAAAATACGATGTTTGCTCTCCAAATGCCGCCAGCCTGACTGAGCACAGGTAGCTGCAGAGTACGAGAACACACGCTAAGAGTAGGATTACCTTGCCACCACCATGTACCAAGCCATCAACAAATCGAAACGCTATACCACTAACTGGAATTTCATGCCGCATACCATGAACTATTTGCATGATTAATCTTGGGAGTTGAGTAGCTAATCCGGCAGAAAACACATAGAAAAGTATTTTATTGGGTGACGGCCTGTTGATCAACCAATCTAAGCCTATCCTGACCACATCGGCTCTAAGTATCATAAAAAGAAATAATGCTGAAATTGTCGTAATCTTCAAATTCCACCAGTTGGTTTCTATATCAAAAATATTATCCCATCCTGCAGTGAGAAGAAGGACAAGTGGCTGTATACCAGCAACAATAAGCGGGTATAAAACAATTGACAAAAGAATGTAATCCTTATTTAAAACTATCTGTGCCCTTGACGAGTAGCTAGGATGTAAACCAAAGAAGTCATTTATTTTTGAAAAAAACGTTTCTTTTCGAGAATTTGGTTCAAAAACGCTATCTGCAAGCACATTGTTTCCAGCTAGCATAGAGCCACGAATGTCGTGGGCATGTTCGCGTCTGACAAGAAAGAATACTGTATAAACATAAATAACTATTGTGGAAAGAGCTAGCGGAATCGCATGCATCTGAAACGGTCTGTACACCTCATATGTAAATGTTGGTGCCAGTCCACCCAATTTACCGTTATAGTCAACCCCCAAAGTATCTATAAATCCTAGAGCCACCAAATAGATAATTACCAGTAGGCTTAGAGATTTAATGTGTAAAGAGAGAAGAAGGCGTGTTCTAACTTCCTTCTTTGTTTCTCCCAGCTCCAGATGTGAGATTTCGTGACCAATTTGTGCTTCAAAAGCATCCGGATGAATTGCATTTGCTCTTCGTTGATTCAATCCCACGATTAATCGACTTGGCTGTTTGATGCTATCGCGAACTTGCAGAGCGTCTGAATTTTTGGGTGTGTAGTACAGTACTGGCAGCTCTTCTAGTTCTGCCCGCAACCCTATTTTTGTGACCTTTTTCTGTATGGCTTGGAATGACTCATGGGTGGCAGGTTTTTCAAGTTTGATTGCTGACTTATTTCCAACACTCCACTTTGTTAGCGAACTGTAAGCGATTACGGCTACGCCAATACATGAGACAATCATCCCAGTCCAAACGACATATGGATGAACAAAATCGCCCATATAGCGAATCAAATATCCTTCCCATAGCTTGGCTAAGAATAGATACTGTAGAACCGCGATACATACTATAGCTATTCCAGATAGACGATCTGTAATTCCGATTTTATTTAGTAGCTTAGCTGGGTGCGGCAAAAATGTTGATTTATCCCGCATTCTTCGCCCGCTGAAACAGAGTTTCAAACCCGTTTTTTAACACTTCTTTTTGGGCCGAATTAAAATCGCTTCTTGCAATAGAGGATTCAATTTCAGATTTTAATTCTTTCTCATCGATTGATGATTTCGGCTTATCTAAATAATCGTCGATCCTCTTTCCAATGAGTTTCTTTGCTTGGTCTTTTACGACCGCTTTCACTGCTTCGTTTGACAAAGCAAGCAAAAAAGGAACGATCAATCCAGAGAACGTTGCTGCCAGTTCGCCAGCTGAAAACCTTCCTTCGTCTTGTGCAACTGCTCTGTCCCAATTATCGACTATTGATTCATACCCATCTTCGATCACGAACGAATCTTCCGGCTCAACCAAAGAAACGATTCTAAGCGCTCTATTTTTAATCTCTTCTTTTTCTGAGTTGTTCATAATTAGATCACCTTATTCAACTATATATTCCTGGACCAAGCGGGTGCAGGATTGGGCCACTTACAGTTTTCGCCTACTATATATAGATTGCACACCATAACATCATTATAACGCCACGTTCCTTGTATCCTGACCGATGTTCTCAGCCCCACCCAACCACCCATCAAACCCAGAAAACCGCACCTTCAACCGCTCAACCGTCGTCCTCCATTTCGGCGCAGTGGGCTTACAAACAGTATTCTGATTACCAAATAGCCCTACTTCCTGCACGGCATCATCCAGCGTTTTTGTATCCAGCCAGTCAATCGCCACAAAGTACTCACACTTCTCTTCATCATCAATATGATCACGATGGTAGGCCGCTTCACTTAAGACATCCATCGCCAACACCGCTTTACCGTCAACAGTAATTTGAAATTCTTGTGCCGCTGCAGCATGATCCCTCACCCGACCAACACCAACATACCCCGTTCCCGGAATATTGACCCACACACGATCTCCGGGGCTGAGTAATTGAAGTGTTCGAGAGAACCAGGCCCCTCCCCCACCACAAATAAAACCATATGTGACCGCCTCGTGCCAAGATCGGTTTAAGCTGTCGCCGTAGGAGCAATAGAACTCCCCGTTCCAAGGCTCTGACTTTTTCTTTCGTGGTGTAAGACCCGTGGATTGTGTTTCTACTGGATCAAGTAACCACGTGCGCGACAAGTATTGTGAGTCGCCATCACTGAACACTTGGAAACAGAGTACATTGATCCAGATATCTCGGTCATTCAAGTAGTTCACAATGCGCTCGGTACTCGCATCCAAAGCCGATGCGACGATAATAATCTGATGGCTTTGATTCAGTTGGTCTTCATCGAGCGGTTGATTAAATTTCTCGACAAACGAATCAGATAATTCCTGATCAGGTGCAAAGCGAGCATAAATGGAAACAAGGTTCTCAGCGGAGAGTCCTTCTACCCAGGACGCATAATCAAGCGCCTGCGCTACGACTTCGCGTGGAGTTCTGTCACGCTTTAACTCAATCAGAACAACCGACCCGTCAGGCGCGAGTGCGAGCAGATCAATAAACCCACCCGATTCAGTCTTAACTTGTCGCCCAATCAATAACCACTCGCTGGATAAAATCCGCGGATCCTCAACAACCATTTCCTCTAGCTGAAGCTCCGAATCAAGAACCGATTCATTCAGCCGTAACGGCGATTCACCCACTTTCCACAGATCAGTTTTTATTGGCATTGTGCTATTTACGAATCATATAAACTATGTCTCGAACCCCAGAGTAACTGCCTCATCAATGGTCTTGCTCTTGGCGGGTGACTGTAAGACAACGAGGTTTTTGCACATTATTTTATATACTGCCATTTATTCCTACGATGGCATTTGCCACTGAAGGAGATAGGACCATCCTCACGCTAGTATTTTGATCTAGGCTTTATGAAAAAATTCTGCTAGTTGCCGATTTTTGCGAGCATTTGTCTTTACATTTTGATATTACGATCGAGTACGAATTGACTCATCGACGCGTACAGCCAGATAGGTTGGCCATTTATTTCGTGCCTGGCAGATTGCTGTTTTTTTGAATTTAGCCATTTTCGCTGGTTGATGCTCTACTTTCGTTCCGAAATTAAATGCTAAATGATCTCTGTGGGTTGCACGAGGCGCCCAATAGCCCATTCCTTGATCCAAAAAAAGCCTGCACTCTTTTCCGGAAGGAAACTCGAGTGTCATTGTTCTACCGTGTTGAATTTTTCCAGTGTGAGTGTGGAGATTAATCCTGGGAGTCACGCCTGTTGAATCAACGATCCATTGAGATAAAACTTCCTTTTGTACTCTCGCGATAGCCCAATCATGGTCGATATTCGTGCTGACTCTATACTGACCGTGTTTTGAAGGCGCCATTGTTTCAATGGATATTTCCTTTAATGCCGGTGAGCTAAACACTTTAAAGAATTCGCCCAAGATCAGAGCTGTCCATGGCGATTTAAGGTAGCGATCACTGTAGCGAATAGCCACGGGGGATTCCTCATTCAGAATAGATATCAACTGCGGTGTGTGAATCGCCAGATGGGCGCGAATGCGTGAATGGAGATCATCGACTCGGCCGTCAAACTCACCAGTAATTTCAACCAAACTGTCGCCTGATCGGGTTGCATCAACACTGGATATCTCAACAGCTAGTGGGCTTGAGCAGGCAACCTCTTCTGAGCTCACCCATGTCTCCCTCGGTTCAGCTCGAAGCCAATGTCGGCCCGGAGTGCTTGACTGTTGTCCAGTGCTAAAAAGAGTTTGACAGTAATCGCCGATTTTCACCTGAACGACGCAATGCGCCAGGCCATTCGGATTGTTCCAGGCAGCGTCTGCGATAAACAGTTTGACACCCATCGACACCAGAATAGCCAGACTTCGCTGAAGATCTTCCGCTAGCGTCGAAAGGTTTGGAACGCCTAACCAAACGTCGTATTGATTGGTCAGTATCCAGTTGAGAATCCGCGATCGGAATTGTGCGTCATCCAGATCCCATTCTGCTGGGTCATTGTTGAGTGCAAACATGAGCGTTGTTGCACCTGAGTTATTATATTTGCGTAAAGCGCGCTCTAGAGACTGCAGTGCTCCGAGGGAGTTGTATTGAGCACCGGGAATCGATGACAAAGTATCGGGAACGATCAGGTGTTCAAGGTACTTAGCCTCCGTGAGCCACTCCCGTGCCTTATGGCGATCAAGAGGCTCTCTCTCAACTCGACTATCCTGACTGGCCAGACAGTGCGAACAGACATTCTCACACTGTCGGGGACAGATTAGTTTGTCTGCAACGGTTTCTATTATGGCGACAATACTTGACAGTTCTGATAACACAAATCCAGCACCACCACTAACTTGATCATAGAGCTGAATCACTGAGCGGCCAGCACCGGTCTCAATGTCCTTATCGGGCCGAGTACTAAAACCCATCTCCGTACTGACGATGCCCAGTCGATCAGCAATCACATCCCGAATTGCCACAGCCAGGGTGTTGGCAATGATGCGGTCGTGTTCGGAATCACTCAACCATTGTCCGGTGATGGGATTTCGAAGAAACACTTCAATAACATCAGTTTGTACTTGATACCCCAAATAGAGATCTTTCTTGACCGCAGAGCCTGAGCAGTCTCTGGCCTTGTGGCTACCCATCAGCCCCCCGACAGGCCGGTGGCCCTCATCAGGGAGCATGCCCGTATTGGCTGGTATTTCACCCGTTTTCGTCATGGAAACGGCCTTACCACAGGTTAAACAGACAGCATAGCCCTTCTCGTTATCACCGGATGAATGGTAAAAAACGCTACCTTGATGACCATAACTCACATGTCCGCAGTCGGGCGTGGGAAGAGACAGGATCTCACTTGATGCTAGCTGAACCCGTGGTTTTTCAATACGAATGAATTTTTGGGAAGTGATGTCATTACTGGTTGGGTCATAAAAGTCAGTCAAAAACCCTTTGGGTTTTAGTATCGTGCGCTGATGCGCCAGTGAAATGGGTTCCTGACACTGATGACAGCTCACATCGTCACTGTTGGCGTAGGCATTCCCTACCAGACCCGTCGATCCACACTTGTGACAGCGCCAAGCAATATCAAATTTCTGGGCCTCGTTGCCAAATCCGCTCGGTTGCCACTGCAGACTGACGCCGGCGCAGATAAACACGCGGCCATCGATGACCACCTGCGCTCCGGGTGCATACTCCCGTATGGCCACGCTCAATTCGCGCGTAGGCTGCTCTTTGAGATTGAAAATATTGTCTTCACGGGATTCGTCGTATTTTACGTTCGATGCCTGTATGAAGTCTTCAATGTTGTAGGTATTCAGACTGACAACGTCTGTCGGAAAGCCGTGACCCGGCAAGAAGGTTTTGGCTGAAAGATCACGTAACAGGTACTCTGATTCATGCCGTTTCAGCTCAAGGTGTAGCGCTTTTTTATATGCCTCATCGCTGGCGTGCTCAAGTTTTGACTCTATTTGCTGGTGTTCCAAAGTCCAGCGCTGTTCGATGTCTGACATCGTCTCAATACAGCGTAAAAAGATGTCACTAAGGGGCATGCTCTCTAGCGCTGTTCCGCGAACCAGCTCATCGAGTGCAGGCCGCATATCATCAGCGCCGGTTCTTAACCAATCGATAAACTGATGACAGGGCGAGTGCTCACCGGCAAAGAACCATTGCACCGAGAGTTTGGTACGATCCCCATCGTCGGTAGTCAGGGAACACAAGTGCGTTGACAACAGAAAAGAATTGACATGACGTTGTACGATTCGATCTGAACTGAGGGTTATGTGAGGCGCTGGAATCGCTGTTTTAAAAGGCCATTGTGGTTGACGGAACGCCCGCTGGTTGTGAGGGTCAGCTTTGCAGAGTGTGTAGCTGATGGAGCGCGATTCGTTGCGCCGTCCAGCTCGACCTGAGCGCTGCAGGTAGTTCGCCGGATGAGGTGGAAGGTTGTTCATCACCACCGCAGAAATACCACCGATATCAACCCCCATCTCCATCGTAGTTGAACAATTGAGAACGTTTATCTTTCCTTTTTTGAACAGCTCCTCATAGTGTTCCAGTTTTTTAGAGGACTGTTGTGCAGAGTGCTCGGCTGTCCGGTAATAGAATCCGCCCTCAACCGTTCTGTCTGATAAATCGGTCCACAGGTTTTCAGCGCGTAACGATGCGATGACTGAATCGCTAGCCACGAGCTTGCGGATTTGCCGGATCTTTGATTCAACGCCCCCGTCGGGTTTTAGGCTCGCCAATGGTGGCAGAGCGCGGTGCTCGCACCGATAGTCCACTTTATGGAGTGTCCGAGGCAAATATGGCGTGAGGCTTCTGAACGTGGTCGGGATAAGCTTTTGCGTCACAGGACACACCCAGCTCGACGTAGGCAGCGAGAACGTAAGTGTTCTTAAATTCAAACGGTGGCCGTTCTCGGCGGGTTCCAGAATAGATGCTTTGACCAGGGCCTGCCAGGCGGACTCCAACCAGCCATTGATCTTGTCCCGATCTGCCGTATTGGAAAGGTCGGCGATACTTGCGAGTTGAAGTAATTTGGGTAGCCGGCTTGCGACGCTCTTACGCAGATATGGCCATCTCTTTTGCGTTGAACTCTCCTGGATATCTGATTGTGGTGGAAACAGGACTTTGGGGACAAAACGTCCGCCCATCCACAGCTGCATGTCTCTGTCGAGTCTTAGTATCGTGTTCTCACGAACGTGGAAATCGAGCGCGACCGTAAGGAAGTGTTTCCAGTCGTCCAGCGTTAAACACCCTCCGTCATCCTGATTTCCTCTCCCGCTCGGTAGTGCCCTACTCTCTGCCCAAAGAGGTGGCGTCTTGCTTATTGTATCGATGCCCTGATAACCCACCTTTATCAGCCCTAGCGTTTCCAGACTGTTTTGTGTTTTCGGGCGTCTGGAGAATTCGCGAGCCAGAAGCATACGTGCCATTGTTTTGCTGCTTTGAGACCCACCGAACAGGGCTGGGTTAGCGTATCGGTTGTAATCGAGAATTGACTGAGAAATATCGAACGTGGAGCCGATGTTTTCAACTACGGATTCCCAGTCGAGTTCAATCACCGGCGAAGTCACTTTTTGACCACTGTCCAGCTGCTTAGCTTGTGAACGCAGGTCCTCTGCAATCGCAGACATCCCCATTTGCTCCATCTTCTGTGCCTGTTGCAACAACTCCTCCGCACTCACGGTTGGAATGTCAACGGGTTTTTGATCACTCACGGATTGCTCATTCCGCAACGCTTCAAATACCAACCCCCGTAAACGAGAGCGCTCGGCTTCCTGCTGCATACGCACGGCCATGCGAGCAGTGCCCTGACGACTGTCCGTAAAGGTGATGAGCTTACGGCCCCGCCCCGGTAGTTCTTCGGGTGATTTGTTATCCGTGCTGTCCTTGGTCGGATCCGGACAGAATTCGAGGACCGTCGGCACGGCGTTGGCCACATAGAACGGTGCACCCAGATGGGCACGACGATAAAATTCAGCAAAAGACGGTTTGTTCATCTTGCAGTTTGCACAGCAAGCTCCCTCTGTACTAGCTGCAACAACCTGTATCGTGTCGGCACTTGCAAGTGCACCAAACTGGCTTGTTTTGATGTTTACATTTTGCTCGAAGTAGGGTTCCGATTCGGTTCGCGACGGAGCGATGATTAACTTTTGTCCCTGAGCGACGATCTCCCGTCCTTCGATCGCTTCTTCGTCTTCCTCTGGATTGTCGTATATCAACGAGAATTCGTCACCGGCATACGGGCTCAACTGGCAGAGCTCCCCTGCCCTGTCCTCTGCAAGCAGGTGCGGACTCGAGCAATCTCGACAGAAAGACAGCTCATACACCGGCGCTCCACAATCGCAGCGTGTTCGCTGATCGACATATACAGCTCCAAACGGCCATGAAATCAGGTGCTCCGTTTTTGCAGAGCAAGCGGGGTCGACACAGGCCCATAGGCCATGCAACATCCGTTGAAATAGATGACATCGAACTTTCAGAAATGGCTGTTCAGTATCGTTTGGCCATGTGCCAGTCATGAGGTTTATCCATTCCAGCACTTCACGTTGCTGATCGGCTTTTTTTATTGTGGACAAATGAGAACTCACACTGTCGACGAGTTCATTGAGATTAAGCGGAAACCGGTTGGTCACTATGGCGTCACGTAATGTCATCGGCACAAGTGCCGTGGCTAGAGCCGCATGACGCTTCTCGGAGATATCCGTACCTGAGTCTATCGTGGCGATCTCCTCGACAGAGAGTGACGTCGGTGTAACAGGTTGCTCCATCGTCGGCCACACGCGATTACCACCAATAACACTAATCTGCTCAATCGAGACTCCGGCAAGATCAGCAAGGTACCGCGCCAAACGGGCCTGAGAGTCCTCACCTGAAATAGTGGCAGAGGTAGCCACAAAGCGAATTTCCGAAGCCCTTTTACCAAACGCCTGAACAACACGTCTAAGTAGGAGTGACATTTCAGCGGCGTTGGAACCAATGTACGTGTGCGCTTCATCGAGTACGATCCAGCGCAGTGACTGATATTCACGGGAGATATCCAGGATGGGGCGATCCACCTGACGAACCAGCATGTATTCGAGCATGGTCGAATTTGTCATCAGTATGGGTGCGGGTTCACTGCGCAACAGTTCACGTGACATGATCTGATTCGGCTTGAGACGCTGCTCCTTACGAACACGGCTAGCTGATTCCTCTGTCATACCGTTATAGAGACAGAACCTAACGCGGTCATCATAAGACTGTGTCCACGCATCAAGTCGTTCTTGCTGCGAATTGATCAGGGCGTTAAGCGGGTACAGAAAGAGTGCTCGAACACCGATCAAGGAGGTATTGGTACTCTCGGCCTCACGGATCAAGTCATCCAGAATCGGTAACATGAAACACTCCGTCTTACCAGAACCGGTGCCACTGGTAATGACGGCTGATTGGGGTTGAGGCTGCGAGAGCGCTTCCCAAGCCCGTAATTGATGGGCATAGGGTTGCAGGTCACGACTGAATTGATAGGCCGGTGCTTTTTCCAGTACTGCCAGAAGCTCTCGACAAAGAACAGTACCCTCAAGATCTCCAAGTGTTTTATCGCTAGCCTCCCATCCGAAGGTATGTTCGAAAACCGGGGGCGCGAGAAAACACCCATCAGCGCCAAGCTCGTCCTGAAACTGTTCAGACAGGTGCTCTCGAAGACCTCTATCCGTAAGGCTCAGAACGCTTAGTGTTGACTCTCGTGTTCGACTGAGGCTTTGATCGACCAATTCGTTAAAAAAATTCATCACTGTTCTTAATCTATTTACTCTTTTGTTTTAACAGGTATGTAACCATGACCCCGTGCACGGGGTTGTACCAATCCAGTCTTTCGAACTCAGACAGTTGGCGAATAGCATGTTTTAGATAGGGTTCAGAGGCGTGTAGCTCTTCGAGCTTGACAAGACCGACAGTGACATGTGCCATGAAAATCGGCAGGTAAGTGACGGCGTTGGAAAACCCGATTGATGAGAGCATCTGAACTTCTCTGGGTAACGGCTGTACTTTCACCCATCTGAGAAGTTCTTGCCCCAAATCGGTCGGCCATTGGTTATCCGATTCGTGATTTCTGCGCAACGACTGGTACCAACCCGGAAGTAAAGAACCAAGGGGAGGAATGCGGGGTAATTCTTCGCGATCACCGGTCTCTATGTAATTTCGAAATTCTCTAAATCCAGGCACAACCTCCGACAAAACCATCATCCGATTGCTCACCACGCTTGCCGCGTAGGACTGCGGGAGCGCTTGTTGCCTAATCCATGCTTCGAACCGTTTGTGGGCGAGACGCCAAGTATCCAGAGTGATACATTCCCACAGCGTCGAGAGTTCGTCTCTGACTCGGTCACAAAAGAGCTCATCGAGCTCGAGTCGATAAATCGCTACCGCCAGCGCGCTGGGTTCTTTTGCCAATGCAATCCAAGCTTCAAAGGTAGACATTGGCAAATGGGAGTACCTGAGTTTCAGATCCGCCAGGTATTGCCATCCGCTATGATCCAGTTCATCAGCCATGGTTCGAATCTGTTGGTCTATTGCATCCGGAGAGTGTTCTGGGTGATAGGTTTGACAGGCGAGATGTAGTGAATGGGGGGTTGTATCCGTTACCGGAGCGGCTTCTGAGCCAAAGAACAAGCGAGGCCTGAATTTAACCGATGACGTCTCTGCAGGATAGATAATCCACGGACTGTATTTCTCCATACTCGACGGGACTTCAAACTGTCCTGTGAACACACCTTCTGATTTAAGTGCTGGCAATGTGACAGGAGTTTTTCGAGGATCGGATAACAACATCGCTTCCGCCACTACATGCCCTGTATCTTTTGCGAAAGATTCTGTGGTGACGGTAAACCGATTATTGGTTTTTTTCAAAACACCCTTATATCGACTGATATTAAAATCAAGAAGCTGTGAGACCGAAGAGATCGCCACGTGTATCACCGCATCATGATCTGTCGTGGCCGCTAACATCTGCTCAACCTCCTGACGGTAATTGTAAAGATTGAGCTCGACAGGCATTTCGCCTATGACGATTGTAAAATCCTTGATCGGCTGTGGGTTGACCGAACCCTGCAGGCGAAGCCGCAGGTTAAACCGTTGCCGACCTGGTCGGCCCGCGCACAACACGATACGTTTCCCAAGCATTTCGTCGATAAGTAGATCACGGGATACGATCTGATCGTCTTTCTCATCAATCAGCCTGGCGCTCAACGTCGGGAACGGAATTTTGAATCGAATTGGATCCAGGTTGTCAACGCCAGACAATTCAAGTCCAAACGATTTCGGAATCACCTGCCCAGAAATATTCAGATTTACTTCTGTCCCATCTCGGTGCGGTAACTGCTCTGAAGTCAGTTCTTCACTGGTGACCGTGATGTTTAGGGGTGTTTGAGTGCGCACTATCAGTCGTGCCGGTTTGTCCAGATAACCAGCGATGAGCACCATTGAAAAATCGTGTGGCAGAACACCAAAGGTGCGTTTTAAAACGACACTCCCTCGTTTGTCTCGCGCTCGAAATTGGATCTTTCCGACCATGGCGTTGCTATCGAACTCGGAATGCAACTTGTCATTAAAATATTGTTTCAGCTCGGCTACGCTATAAGGCGCTTTATCCGGGTTCTGCAGACGTGGCCAGCCCAGATAGACGGTTTTGGGCAGGCAATGTTCGATGCCACTGAAGACTCCGTTCAGGAACGGCTTGCGGCCAGACGCTTGTGTTCCCCCTAGTTCGATGAGAAATTGCTCAGATGCGATCGCCACATTTACATCATCTTGCGTTTCCACCCACTGAGCGCCCGTCGTGTCCTGCGACAAGGTCGTCACCTTTTCGCCTTCGTAGGTGGCCTCTCTGGGGAGCCGTATTCGAGCGACGGATTGCGTGAGCACACAACTCTCATTAGCGACTAAAGTGTGCGCATCATCGATATCAACAAAAGTTAGAGGCGCAGTTATATCAACTTCACTATCTATGATCGGTCGAGAGATCACGCTTTGGCCGTTGGCCATCAATTTGAGTATGATCTGGGCATCCAGCTCTTTTCTGACTATGGCTATTTTCGTTCGAGGAAATCGAACAGTGATGCCCTCTTTGTCCATCTTTCCGTAAACAAATCCACTTAGCACCAGCAGCGTATCGCCTTCATAAAAGCCCAACTGTAAGCGGGTCGTACTCAAGAGCTCGCGATGAATGGAAAAGTGATGTGACTTTGGCAACGTGATGTCAACACGTAGTGACCACTCGTTGCAGGATCCTTCGAGAATATGTTCACATGTAAACCACAACGCTCGCTCGATTTCGCGTTTCTGCTCTTTTCGTTGATTCCCAGCAAGTAGCAACCAATCGTTGATGAGTGTTCTAGCATTCGCTTCATCTAGCGGAATTGGAAATTCCTTGCGCCAGTCAGAATCGGTTTCATCAAGGTAAGCCGCAGGATCCTTGCATGACTCCAGGCCCGGATGTTTCACTAGTTCCACCAGTTGCTCGACGATGCCAGCTAACAGCCGCTGGGTGTTCAAATTCTGGAACGCCTGTGGTAACTCGGCTTCATGGAGCGCCATGATGTCAGCCACTGTGTGTTGACTGTTGTGCACACTGTAAGCGTGTTTCAGCCCTCGTCTTACAGCGCGTCCAAAACCGTGATGTTCGCTTTGTACAAGCGGCCAGGGCAGACCTCCCTCCAGAAATAGCGACCCAAGGAGATCTCGACCCGTACTCGACATTCGAAGACTTCTTCGCCAGTAGTTAACAAGACCTAGTTCGACCAGTTTGCTTTTATCCTGGTGAGAGACAACAAGGCCCAATTCTTCATCGAATTCAGACCAAGACCAGCCTCCCGCTCCAGCGTCGTAATAGCGCCTGAACCGTTCGGCAACATAAAGACAATAACCGGCAGCCCACCAATTTCTGAAGACTGGGTGAGAAGCTAAACCTTTGTGGATTTTGAGCAGATCCTTGAGACTGCTGAATTCTTCAGCGGTTACCTGGTAACTATAAAGGGGCTTACCTTCAGGTCCACTAAACAACCCGCGGATGAACAGGAACTCAGCCAACCATGATTTGAGCACATTGGACATCGGAACTCTTGAGCTCATACTTCTGCTCCCGGTTGAACTCTCTGTATCATGGCCGCCAAAAACCCAGTCCAATTAGCATCACTGAACACCTGAAAACAGAACACATTGATCCAGATATCTCGGTCATTTCAATACTTCACAATGCGCTCGGTGTTCTGTAACGCTTTAACTCAATCAGAACAACCGACCCGTCAGGTGCGAGTGCGAGCAGATCAATAAACCCACCCGATTCAGTCTTAACCTGTCCCCAATCAATAACCACTCGCTGGATAAAATCCTCGGATCCTCAACAATCATTTCCTCCAGCTGAAGCTCCGAATCCAGAACAGATTCACTCAGCCGTAACGGCGATTCGCCCACTTTCCACAGATCGGTTTTAATCGACACAGGCCACACCTGCAAATTCGATCTATGGGTATAAACGGAACGCGATTGAAAACCATGAGGTGTAACGAAAGAATCGTATAAAGAGGTTACGACCAGGTCACTGCGAGAGATGATTACTCGCCCGACAGGGAAAAGTACTATTTTGCATTGCAGTGTGTGCCTATCGGCTATCTAATCAAACCTCCCGACTCTCAACAAGCTCCAAACCGCAGGACTATTTTAACAGGCAATACATTTCTGGTTACAGACCACGCTTTTTTTTCACGCTTTTCGGGTGTAGATGATTCATAACATCTAAGCTTTCGTCGAATAAATAATCGAAAGTTATAGTTTTTCCGAGACAAACTAACCCTTCGCTTAGTCACCCGGACACTCCATTGTGGTTTTTCCCACAATGTGTCGCGTCTCGCCTTTAGCCGCGCTTTAGCCCGTCGATAGCTCAATTAGATTCACGAGTGGTATAGAGGTAAAAAAGTGGACGATAAGAAACTACGCAAGGCTGTTGTCGCCCTACACGACAACAAACTGATGTATGGCTCCCCCGACGCACCCTTCTGGTTTGTCGGCCTTGAAGAAGCACTTGGTGATACAGAAGACGAGGCTGAAGGCCTGATCAACAGCCTTCACGGCTCACTGCAAGACTTTCTTCAAAACGGTGCCAGACCACTTCGACATCACCCGTGTCACGAGAGCAAGTGTCCAGAGAATTGCGAATACACTGTCGGAGAAGCAGCGAGCGGCTACACACCGTGTCTCCTATCAGGCAATGACTACGATGCACTCTGTCAGAGTACTTGGGAAGGGTACATCAAAATTCTGTTGTCCATTACAGACGGTGATTACACATTAAATCAGGTCAAGCGGTATCAGAAATTCCATCTCGCCGATACTGATAATACGCCAATAGAAAAGCAATCTGCGTTGCTCGAGCTTTATCCCCTTCCTTGTAAAAGACACCGCAACACGTGGCCCTACTCTGTCCTACCCCGTATCGGTGGTCTGGAATACTTGAGTTCTGCAAAGACTTACCGGCAGACACAAAAACAAATCCAATGGCCAAAGCTGGTCGATCTGATCGCAGCCCATCAACCCGACTATGTGTATCTCGCCAGTCAGACAGAATTCAGTAGTTTATTGAATGGGAGTCAAAGCATTGATGTAACACCACAATCCATTGATTGGGGAAACGCCAAAAAATCAGAATCATGCTTCGCAAGAATCGGCAACACCACAGTTTTCACCGGCTATCACCCCGGTGGCGGATGGGGCATCACCAACGACTACTGGCGTAACCTTGGACAAACGGCCCGTGAGTTTAGTAATCAGATGGGAAAAGCCGCCTAGTTTCATTAACATGTATTCGAATAATAACAAGCGCCCAGCATCCATCGACGCTGGTATACTAATACTTGGAGATGTTTTGTTATAGGGATTGATATGCCGCGCCGAAATACTGCCGATGATTTGATCGCACTACCTTGGTGGGTACTGTTATGCCTTGCAGTCGTTACCTATATTGCACTTAAATTTCTCGCAACAATTAAATTCTCCAACATCTATCTTCAGCCCGTTTTCCAAAGCCTCTCAACAACATTAGCTTTACCTGCCTCACTTCTGTTGGTGTTTCTCGCAGTCGTCTCCGCCTTACGATCATTTTCACGCAAGCGATTACTGGAGAAGCAGCGTGATATTAATTCTATTCAAAACCTGAAATGGCATCAGTTTGAGCGCCTTGTTGCTGAAGCCTACGCACGACAGGGATTTTCTGTTACCGAGAACGTTGGCGCGGGCGCAGACGATGGCGTTGATCTTGTGCTAAAAAAGAATGGACTTACGACACTGGTTCAGTGCAAGAACTGGAAGTCATCAAAAGTCGGTGCACCGGTTGTTAGAGAATTCTTAGGTGCCATCACTGCTAAAAAGGCCGACTATGGCATTGTGATCTGCTCAGGAAAATTCACCCCGCCGGCAAAGACGTTTGCTCAGGAAAACGGTATTGAGTTAGTTACGGGCAATGAGCTCGCCCAACTGATTGGTGAGGTGCAGGAAAGCCAACTAATCGACAACCCAATTGTTGACGCTGTCAAATGCCCACTGTGCGGAAGTGATATGGTCCAACGAACCGCCAAACGCGGAAAGCATGCCGGAAATACGTTTTGGGGCTGCGAACGCTACCCGACGTGCAAAGGTATTCGCAGTCCTACTTGACGCAATCGGTGACTCACCAAATACAACTGAGTCGGTTCCACACGCTATCAAACCAACTCATACATATCACACCACCCAAAGTACGACATCTCCAATCCACCATGGTGCTTACCCGGAATATTTAGCTGATAGTCCCCCGGTATCGCAGGACAGTAAGCCGGTTGAATATATCTGCTTTAATATTGGATTAAAGTGGGTTTATCGGAAGGTAATCTTGGAAAGCTAAATCTGCCCTATTCCGATAAACGATTGTGTCAAATCGGAATTCTTTGTCTTTTCAGATACGCCCGTAAAGTCGGGGAAGAACCCACCCTAGTTTTTTAGTTCAACGCAGCAAATTTATTCCGAAACATAGCCATCTAACGGCGATATTAGGAATGATTTGTCGGCTTCAATTTTTTCTATGCCTTCTGTGCCGGTAATATTAACGTATGTTTTATAACGCGTTAACTCAGGGAGTTCCTCGTCCAGCACTAGTATCGTACCTATTGGTAGAAACCCTCTTTCAAAACCGGCTTGGATTGTTAATTCCGACACTACTTGGTAGTTGGCCTTTTTGCCGTTGCCGACTAAGAAAACCCCAAAACCAGTCAGAAAACCTACAAGAAATGAGACAAAAATTACTAATAACAGAGTTAGGGACAATGTATTTTTCCGTTTATTGATCATTGCATTAGTCACGTTGATACTCACGAGATGACTGAAAGCCACCGTTGTTCAGAATTGTAGCTCGCAGATCAAGTGGTAACGAAACGTCGCTTCCATCGTGTGCTACTTGAAATGCGATCCATTGAAAGCCAGATAAACCCCGCCCTTCAGCCTGGGAAACATCATTAATTGCTGTGTATAGCTCTGCTGGTAACGCCTGTTGCAAGCCACTGAGAGTCACCGTCGTGCAATTGTTGTTTGCTGCATGATAGTTGTCGATTAGATACTGATTCATGTAGTCGCCTCGACTAAGATTTGACTCTATGCCAAGTATTGCTGCGTTAAAGTGCGCTATAGCCTGCTGATCCTGTTCTGGTGTAGTTTCATAGCTATACGCGTACGTTGTCCTACCTGTGGCATTTTGTCCAGCTATGTAACGTGAGAAATCTGTCCAAACCCTTAATTGGCCCTCTCCTTCGCTACCGCCAATACCCCACGTTCTGCCATATCGCCCATAGTCATACACGTAGTCGTAGCCAGGCCCTGTAACCCTCAATGCAACGTGACCATAAGGAGTATCACCGTATGGTCCGCCGATTAGTACTTCTACGTCTAAGCCTAGCGGATCAATTGCCTGTAACGGAGATGCAAATACGTAAGCGTACGTATTTTGCCCACCGTACAAACCTATAGGATCACTTGTTTGATAGCGTCCAGTGACAGGATCATAATCCCGAAAGTAGTTGTAATGCGTCTCAGTCTCGGCGTCATAGTATTGCCCAGGAAAACGATGTTTGAACGCAATGCGCTCAGTAGACATGGTCGCTTCACCAAACGGTGTGTAATCTGCAGCCCAGACGGTTTCTTGACTGCTATTTGTTACCCGATGCGGCGTACCCAGGTGATCGCTCTGTACAGCGAAGGTTTTTCTACCGTGTAGGTAAACAACAGGTGCGTGACCTAGGTAGATTGTTTGTCGGTAGTTCTCACGGTTGGGTGTGCCTTCAGTTGCGTTTATTTCAGCAACCAGCTGGTGACCTTCATACAGAAAATAGGTAACGCGATTGCCGCTACCGGCATAAACCACTTTTTTTATGCGTTCACCAAAGCTGTTGTAATCGTAGGTGGCGAGGAGTGTGTCACCTTCATAAACGCTGATGGGGCGCTGGTCAGCGTTGTAGTCGTACCGGTAGCGATCAGTCTGTTCCGGTGCGCCACTTGCGTTGTAGGTGTAGGTAGATTCGTTTTTTGCTAGTAGGCGATTACCATTACCGAGGTTAGGATAGGTGTAATCCTGTTGTTCGCGTTCGCCGTTTGTCTCTTTGCTTATCTCGTGTGTGCGGTTTCCCAGAGTATCGTAGCGATAGCTGTACTTACCCTGTGCTGTAATCGCTCCTGTCAGGTATCCGTTCAGGTAGTTGAAGTTAGACAGCGTGCCGTTTTTATCAATTTGTATGATCTGGCCATTATCATCAAACTCATAAGCGAGTTGCAAGCCGTCACTGATGATGATGCTTTGCAAACTACCATCGGGATGAAAACGTTTTTCAGTGACACTGCCGTTGTGATTGATGTGGCGGGTCACGCCGTCGCGTGCGTCTTGATCGATCTCGCCAATGAGTGTTTCCTGTACAAACCCTAACCAGGAGCTGCGTGTGATTGCTCTTAGTTGACCTGCATTGACGCTAGAACTTGCATGATAGTGGTAGTTTAGCTGGGTACCATCTGGCAAGCCTTTGTCACTTAGGCGTCCACGCTCGTCGTAGTCATACGTCGTGGTAAACGTGTTGCCTTCGATCACTCTTGTGTGCACGGTTAACTGACCTTCGGTGTTGTAGTCAAACGTCTCTGTGGTGGCTGGGTTGGTTGTTGCAATCAATCGTCCGTTAGTCGGGTGATAGGTGAATGTCGTAGTGCCGTCACGGCTTGATTGGGTCAGTAACCGGTTGGCGGCATCATAGGTGTAGGTTGTGGTATCACCCGTTGCCGTTGTTTTCCCGATGATGTTGCCACTGGCATCGTGCTTTAAACGCGTAGTACCGGTGTCGGGGTTGTGCTCGGCAACGCGTCTGCCGAAGTCATCAAGCACATAGGTGGTCGTGTTGTCTCTGGCATCGGTGACGGAGGTTAACCGTCCTTTGATGTCATAGGTAAAGCCGGTGTTACTTTGTATTTCGTTGTAACCAGAGTCAATCACTTCGGTAAACGGTGTGGCCACGGCCAGCAGTTCACCAAAGGGGTTCCAGCTGTAGTCAACTTGTCGAGAGGTGTCGCTATCGGCAGCGCCAGTGAGCCTGCCTGCGGCATCATGGGTGAACTCGGTGGTTTGCGACACCGACGATCCGGTGGAATAGTTGGTACGTTCTTCGGTACGGCTGGCGAGATGACCGAAAGCATCATAGAAGAGTTTCAGGTTCTGGATCTCTTCGCCATTAAACCCTAAGGTTCGTTCTTCGGTACGGCGGCTTTCACTGTTATGAACCCAGTGCAGTTCCCGGCCGATATCATCGGTTATACGGTTCATGCGCCCGGCGGCGTCATAGTCTATTCGTGTGTGTCTTCCATCAGCATCAGTGATACCTATGGTGTGGCCTTCGGCATTGTAGTGAAATTGCTGGGTATTGCCTCTGTGTGTTACGGCGATCAGTCGTCGATTGTCATCGTAGGTCAACTGATAAGGGCTGCTGGTGTTGTGTCTTATTTCTGTTGGTTGACCATCGGCGTTGTAGTTCGTTAGATGAAGCTGTTCACTACTTGGCAGAGTTACTTCGATTAAATGGCCAATCTCGTTGCTCTTATCAGCTTGGTGTGACTGATTTGTTGAATCTTTTTCTTCATCGGGTGTTGCATAACGAAAAGACACAGTATCTGCCACATCAGTGCGTGGCCATCGATTTGGGTGATGCGTCCGTTCTCGTAGGTAAGTGAGGTACTACGTTCAATCGGTTCGTAACCGATGATTGGTGGTGGTCCCTGCGCTTGTTGAGAATTACCCGTAGCAGCAGTCGTTTGTGTTGTTGGTGCAAAACTACGTTCGGTGATTTGAGTGGGCAACCCGTCATCGTTGTAGTCGATGAGCACCTCATGGTGTTGCCAGCCGGTATTATTTACGCTTGGATATCGCACGATTAGGGGTTGCGCGTTGTATGTGCTGGCCTGTGTTGTATCTGGTTCGTAGACTTGTTCTTTGATTAAACGCTCTGAGCCATCGTTACCGATACGGTAACTAGCAGTGGTTCGCCCCTGTGCATCGTATTCCCAACGTAAACCACTGCCATCATCACGCGTCGCATTGGTTAACTGGAATTGATCGTTGTAGGTATAACGGGTGTCTGTCGGTGGGCAGGGACCACAGGGTGTAGTCACCTTCAAAATGCAAGGTACCGTCACTCGGGGCGAATGCCTGCCACAACAAACGTTCAGTGCCATCAGGATCAATGACCTTAGAAGGTTCGCGGAAGTTGATGCGTCGGCCATTGCCTTGAACCAGTGCAGCACCCTGACGGTTGCGGAACTGCAGGCTTGCTAGAAAGGTTGCTGCCCAACCGCGTCCCATACCAAAGTCATAAGCAGAGTTTGAGCTGTTGTAGTGGCGTTGCCAGCTCAGGCGGCTGGACGGGCTTTGATAGTCAGTATGTTTTTGATACTTGTTACCTGTGATCAGGTTAATCGGGTTACCGGCGCCCGCCGGAGCTTGTCGTACTGTATTGGAGCTAGCCGGGTCGGGTGTTGATTCCTCAGCACCCGCTCCATTCGCGGGGCATTGATTGACAGTGACGTCACTGCCGCAGGAGCTGGCCGTATTGGCAAGTGCCGGTGGAGATAAAACCCATTGTGCTAAACACATCAGCATCACTGCCAGTGGATAGCAAATCCTGTTACCGAGCGGAGGCACAGCCGTACAGCTGGAAGTACGGCTGGAACCTTGTAGACGGATAAAGCTGTAACCACGGTCACGCATGGTGACCAAGGTAGTGCTTAGAGATAAGTTAATGGAAGCAGTTGAAAGCAATTCACCAGCTAACTGCCGATGATGTCACAAAAAACGGCCTATGAAACTCCGGACATTGGTTTTACATAAGAAAAAACTCACGTGAGTTTTCTATCATTAAACGTGGATGGCAGAATTGCAACGGCAGTCAAAAACCGCGGGCAGCGAAACAGTTTAGAAGCTCTTCTCAATTACAGCGCGCAGCTTATAGCTTGGCGGGTCAAAGTCACGAATGACATCACGATCCAATGGCACCTCGAGCTGAGCCGCGAAACGGAAATCATGACTGTCCCAGAACAGACTGGGGTTGAGATACCAAGCGGAACTGTCAGCTGTTAGACCGTCGGCCAGAAATTCTTCATTTTGCAAATCGAAATCGCCACGCAGTGACAGCAACCATAAAGGGTTACCAGCACCAAGCCCGGTCCAGCCAAGACGTCTTCCAGTTGTTAGATCAAAAGAAAAACTTTCACTCTTTATAGAGTCATCTGCCGCTACAGAACTTTGCTGGATACTTAAATCAACACCCGAATACCAGACTCGCCCCATACGCCCGTAAGAAACACCCAACTGACCGCTGCTGACATAGGCTGTGTCTGTTATGTGTACATTCTCATGTTCAATATTAAAACCGGCGGAGTACGACAGGCCGTCATGTAATTCCGGCATGGTGTATTCGAGTTCGTACTTGTCTGTCCGTAAACTACGTAACTCAAATTCAGGATTCGAGAAGACACCCCCCAACCCAAAACCACCGGCAGCACTAAAATCAAATTTACCCGGGCGTAGCCGAAACTCAACCTCGGTATGAAGTTCGGCTGTGCTCTCTCGTAGTTGATACTTTCCGGCATTGAGACTAAACACTGCCTGATCAGTGTCGATCAGCGATTGCCGACCACTGGAACCGGAGCCTGTTCCGGTACCACCGATGCCACCGCTCTTGCCGTCAGCCGGCTGGTTAGCACTTGGCAAAAAGATCCCGTTACTCTCGTCTTGTGCTTGAGCAGAAACCGATGCTGTTGTAATCACACCCAGCACCGAAAAAATCAATGCGGCTCTATGCAATCGGGTGAAACGCACACCAGAAACGCTGTCATCATTTTCGAATGATGGCAGCGACTCGACTGGTTGTAGGTTCCGTAAGCTCATTTCCTGATCAAAGCAGTTTTACTTTTGCTATTTACTTTTGCTATTTACTTTTGTACTCGTAGATCGTTTACTTTGTATTAATTAGATAATACTCTTTTATTCCCTATCACTTTCGCGGTCACAGCCCGTTTCAACTGCCGGGTTATCTCTCGGCTTTTTTCTTTCCGCCAGAACCCCTAAAACCTATAAAGTGACTGGAGGCGATCACCCGCATCCCGTTCGACATCTGATATTACGCCGGTGCTTCGGCTATTCAGCACCGTCTAAGCACCTTACAATCGCGGTGCATCAACCCGCCCTTGGCTTATCCACACCTTGGACCGACCCACAATTTAACTTCACCTGTGACAGGAACACAATTAAAATTTGATTAAATTCGTGATTTTTTTCATTTTTTACAGTCTTTTAGCGTCCTCTATTGAAAAGGTTTCTAGCCTGTATCGCTACCAGCTGTACCAGAACTTACCTGAAAGGGCTGCCATAAAATGCCTACTGATCTGCCCGACGATAATGCGAGCGAGTGGTCGGACGACGATCAACCGAGTAAATCCCAGCGTAAACGCGATGCTAGGGCGCATCTGGATGTCGCTGAACGGCTCGGGTCGAGCAGCGAAAGCGTTATCGATGCAATGCCTCTCCCGGATAACCTGCGCAAAGCCGTCAACGACCTTCGCAGCATAAAGTCCCACGGAGCGCGTAAGCGCCAACGACACTATCTCGCGAAATTACTCCGGCATGAGCCGGAGACAACAAGTGCGATATTACAGGCGCTAGATCTGCAATCTGCCAATAGCCAGACACAAAACCGTCAGTTTCACACCATCGAGGTTTGGCGTGACCGGTTACTCGACAGGTCGGATCAGGTGGCTCGAAATGCTGTAACCGAATTTGCCGAGCTTCACCCTGACACAGATATTCAGACACTTCGGCAAATGGTACGCGCCTGTAGAAAGCATACCGAATTCGATGAAAAGAGCGGTCAGTTCATTGGCAACCAGCAGACACGACTACTGTTCGTTTGGCTACGCCAGAACATTGCGGAGACATGAAACTGTTCTGCGATTTCAAATTACGACTCCACTACCCGGCGTTGCTATTAACGTTGTTAACAACAGCAGGATGCGCCGTTTCTGCGGGCAGGACTCATGTTCCAGTCGCTGACAACGAAACAATTACACCGGGGCAGACCGGCACCGACACAACATCACGTGAACCCAACAATCCCACTGAGAGCGAGCCACTTGATTCAACACCCGGGCTTGCTTTAACCAGAGCCGGAGTTATACAAACCAAGCGTCTACGGGAAGCCAGTGGAATGGCTTTCTCAGGCAATGAACCCCGGGTAATCTGGCTGCTCAATGACAGCGGCAATGCACCGGAATTGTTCGCCATTGATACAGAAGGTAGAGCTCTGGCCACAATAGCGGTGAATACACGTAATCGCGACTGGGAAGATTTGTCTCAATTCAACTTCAATGGTGAGTCTTTTCTGTTGATTGCAGATACGGGTGATAATCAACGCAATCAAAGTGAATACAAGTTTCACGTTCTAAACGAACCGGTGCTTGGTACACGCACTGACGCAAACTTGTCAGAGCCACTAACGCCTCTGGTGTCGTTTAACCTGACATTACCCGATGGATCACACAATATCGAGGCTGCAGCAGTTGCCAACGACGGTTATCTATACCTCATTACTAAAGCAAAAGAGCCACACGTCTATCGTGCGCCACTGTTTCAGATTTTTAGTCAATGGCTCAACACACAAACAACAACGAGTGCTAACGCACCAGCAACGACACGGCCACTGCAAGCCGAATTTACAGGCGAATATCGCAGACCAGCACTTCCTTCCGCATTTGCCTTAATTGAAACTCTCACTGGCGTTGATCTCGGATCAGTAACCGCTTTTGATGTAGACAACGATACGGGAGAAGCGTGGATATTAACCTACCGGAGTATCTACAAGTTGCCATCAACAGAATCAGGAAAATGGCAGGATGTTTTAACAGGAATACCGCAGCGCATTGTCGGGCATAATTTGGGTCAGGCCGAAGCGATGGCGTTCTCGCCAAACGAGCGAACGGTTTACATCACTAGCGAAGGCTCACGTCCGCCTTTGTTGAAAATAGAGTGACCAAAAAAACAGGCTGCGCTTAAATGTCGGAACCTGGAATTGACTTAAAGATGGCGCCAGGATTGAATAAACATTGGATAACCTAAAATTGGTCCAAAGCAAATCTACAAGCTCTTTCTGAACCCGTCGTTGGATGCCAAATCCAAACTAAATTACTCTAATCCAACAAACTTTACGCTTGTGCACCTATCGGCGATCAAATTCCGGCAACTCGGGTATTGAAGATATATCTGCTCGTTGTATGTTTGGACTGTCCCAGCTCCCTTTCAACGTGAATACGGATAATCCAATCTGATCAACATCAATACCTAATGCTTTTAGCACTGGCCCTGCCAGCAAAGCACCTATACCTGCCGTTGCACCGCCTGTAACAATCCCGATCAGCGGCAGCGCACCGGAAAGATGCGGTAACACAGTGATTGTCTGATCATAACTACGGTCAATCAGATTGGATGAACCTGTGACATCAATTACGCCCACCGGTCCACGTAACTGCACCAGATCAGAGTTCGCAATTCCATTGTTAAATGACACACGGCCATCAATCGTCGTGTATTCCAGGCCTTCCAACAGAAAATCTTTAAAGTCGAGCGAAAGTCGACGAGGTATCGACTGCAATGCAAACAAACCAAGTACGCGTCCGATCCCCGGATCAACACGCAGGATGCGTCCGTCACGCAAGTCCAGATCAATCGAACCGTTGAGCTTATCCAATTGTGGTTGATACAACGGACCGGACCAGCCGATCAACAATTCTATAGACCCTCTACCCTCAGCCATTGCCTGACTGAACCCCAGGCTGTCCAACGCCGAGCCGACGTTGTTCGATCGAACCTGCAAGTCCAGACCTGTGACTTGCTGTCCGGCAAGTGCCGGATTAACATTTTGCGGATCCTGCCAGCGCCAAAACCCATCGCCGGTAAGCTGTGCAGTCTCTTCTGCGAACCCAAACGTTTTAATTTTCATACCTGCACTATCAGGTTCGGTCCGCACCACCAGGTTGCTCAACGTCACTTCACCCCATTTAAAACTTCCGAGACGAACCTCTAGCGGTGGAATGTTGCGTGGATCG
Source organism: uncultured Granulosicoccaceae bacterium (assembly GCA_937951345.1). Taxonomy (GTDB): domain Bacteria; phylum Pseudomonadota; class Gammaproteobacteria; order Granulosicoccales; family Granulosicoccaceae; genus CALFCE01. Next base: position 24,501 of record CALFCF010000036.1, on the reverse strand, counting down.
ATCGCTGCGCTTTGTGTTGTGCCGTCATTTGTTTGCAACTCACGCAATAAATCAATATCCGCTTCGTCTACTCGAAGTAGAACCGTTCCTTTCTGACGCGGTATGCGTACGCTGCCACGGATGCGCTGATTAGATAACGCAGCATTGATGAACTTGCCATCGCTGTTGATACGCAGCGACGCGCGACCATTTGATGAACTGCCTGTGGTAAGACGGTCAGTGGCCAGCTGAGCACTCACTCTGGGTAGAAGGCCGTCAGATGAATCATCCGAGAGCTCATCAATATCAGCGATCAGATCACTGACAGCACGGAACCAACGATCAAAAGCCAGTGATTCCACACGACCGGATAAATGAATGCCCTTTTGAAGGTCGCTAGCCAGCACAGATTCACTGCCGAGCTTCAGTGTCAGACCATCAAGACCACCCGTGTCCTTATTCAATCGCAGTAAACCCTGCAGTCTGTCACCGAGTTGTATTGACCAATCCCCCGGTCGACTACTGCCAAAACGTGTCGCGACGCGTAAGGGCAATCTGGAAGACGATGCTTTACCCAGCGGGGCGGGCCAGTTCAATGTTGTACCGACAAGATCAGATGAGATATCCAGCGACACCCCCGAGCGACGTAGTTGTTCAGGATCATGGGGCACACCAACTTCCACTTTCCAGGGGCTGCTGCCACTGAGTCCAGCCATAAGCGGAATATTATTCTGCCGGGCAAGGTTCACGCTTTCCACGCTGCCGGTTACAACCATTTCTGTGCGCCTGGCCTGACCAACACCCACACTCTCTGTTGCAACGACTACTGGTTGTCCCTCATAGCGCCCTCTTAAGGTACTTCGTTTCAGACCTTTATGGGTAAAACCAAGACGTCCGTTTACCTGATCAAACTGTGTGCGGTAGTTTTCAGATGACAGTACGTTATCATCGAATTGCACATACCCTGAAACATCAAAAACTTCGTCTGGCTCTCTGAAAGCTTTTCCTCGCAGAGGAATCTGCAATTCGATATGTGCATCGGCTTGACCCGTTCCTACCGTATCGGCAATTGCATTCTTTACTTGCTGCAACGGTGACTGCTGCACCACATTCAGCAAATCGTCTACCTCTTCGCGAGCAGCAGCTGATACACGAACGACGGGGCGAAACAACGTTTCAATAGTACCTGTACCAGATTGCAACGGTAGCGATCCAAATCGGCCTTTTTCAAGCTCAAATACCAATGCCTTTTTTGAAAAAGTCAGACCACCATCAACCCGGTTCATCCTAGGCCAATTATTCAGGAATTCCAATTCAGCATTTTTGAGCTTAAGTGTGGCCGCAAAAACACCCGGGTTACGGTGAAAGGGAAAATTGCGCGGGTTACCTTTCAGTTTCAGAAAACCATCCGTCGCACTACCACCCTTTATTGATCTGTCGAGCCAACTGGTTAATCGAGGACGCAGCTTGCCTCGTGGTAAATATTTTGAAACTTTAGTTACATCATCGAGCGAGTAACTGGCATTAATATCCAATAGCGGCTCTGAGGGGTTTGCCGCATCGAGCTCGACAGTAAGGCGTGCTGACAAGCCGTCGTCTTTTATATTCAGATCATCAGTTGCCATTCTGCGTGCATCACCCCGAAAGTCGACATCAAGGGTTGCTTGCAATGATTCAAGCTGAAGTGGTTGAGAGAAACTTGCGATGTGACTAAAACTAAAGTCACTACCGCGTACTTCCACCTTACCGAAGTTATCGCGTATCTTGAGTCCGGCATCCAGCCCAGAAATTTCCGGCAATGATCCACTTTGCTTCATCGAGAAATCATTCAGCTCGCCGACAACAGTTACATTAGCAAATACGTTTGACAGTTTGTCGCTAGCAGGCGAGCTGCGATCAACATCAAGCTGCCAGTCGGTTAGCAATCCACCTGGCTGCGCATCGATTAATACGGAAGGGAATTCACCCATTGGCAGAAGCGATGCCACATGCACGCTAATTAACGATAAGGCGGATATATCTACCTGACCGCCTGAGAGTTTTGCCTGCCACGTTCGCGAACGCAGGTCTTTCTTTACACCGCGATCCAACTTATCAACGCGAAACTCACCATCCCGCATATCAGTTGTGGTGCCTTGATAGGTGAATAAAAGACTATCAAGATCGCTTACCCATCCAACATCTGTACGCGACCAACTTAAACGGGAGGACAAGCGGTCAAGCTGAATCGGGTCAGCTGAGGTATCAACAGACTGGGCATTTATACTGGAGGAACTTAGCTCAAGATCTACTTTGTTGACCTTGTCTCCACTCCACTGTCCTGCCAAACGAATATCTGCATCACCAGACAAGGTCAGCCGCTGTTGAGGCAACAGATCCAACCAGTTTTCAAGGACAACGCGTTTACCTTCAAGCACAACACTACCTGAAGCATGCTCCATATTCACACGTCGCCCGTCCAACGCTTCTTCAATATTGGCAGTCAACTCGAGCGACTCGCCCAACGAGTCAGGCAATGAGATATTGGCAACCAGAACATGGCTGTTACCATTATTTTCTGCTTCTACATCAATAGATTCGAAACGATAGCTTTGTCCTTTCGTTGTATCAATAATGGTCACAGCAGAATCGAGCAATGCTGCGTTATCTAACCGAAGGAGCCAATCAAGAGATGTCTGACCTGCAAGCCGAGTGTTGTTTCCGGAACTACTGTTTTGCCGCTTTGTACGTGCAAATCCATTAGAACCTTTAATTTGTATGTCTCGATTACCGTGATATTCAATTTCTAAATCTGCACCAACTACCGCCAACTGATTAAAATACAAACCGCCCGTAAAAAAAGTTTTAACCAAACTCAGATCGATCCAAATCTGATCAAACTGAACTATGGATTGATCAGCGTTATTGGCAGCAAGAACCGATACGTCATCAATTTCGAGACGAGGACCAGTGACATTCCAATCCAACTGCATATTGTTAAACGCAACCGGTACACCAAGGTAATCGCTGACTCTGGCTTGAATCTCAGCGTGATAGCGTCCGATGTATGGTGAACCAAACGCCAACAACGCAGATACCAACGCAATCAGAAGAAATATGAAAACTACAACAACGAGGAGAAATCTTAGAAGCAAACGCAGCCATCGATAGCGTCCGCGTGCAACCTTTGCAGGTGCTGACGTGTTCGCCCTTGATGAATCCGTTTGAATCGATCTTTCCTTGTTGGCAGCAGGCTGGACACTTATCATAGATCAGCATCCCTACAGACCTTAATCACACCACTAGAGCAGTACAACATCGAACTGCTCCCGTGTGTATACCTGCTCACCCTGTAGGCGAATGGGTAAACCCACAAACTCTTCAAGTTCAGCAAGATCTGCCGAGCGGTCTTCGTTGAATAATTCAACCACTTCGGGAGACGCCAAGACAGTCAGCGAGTTGATCTCAAACTGACGTACCTGCCGGATAATTTCTCTGGTGATTTCAAAACAAACAGTCTCAGCCGTTTTGGTCGTCCCGCGCCCATCACAAGTCGTACAAGGTGAACACAACAATTGTTCGAGACTCTCACGCGTCCGCTTACGTGTCATTTCAACCAACCCGAGCGGTGAAACATCACAAACCTGCGTTTTCGCAGCATCACGCTCCAGGGATTTTTCCAACATGCGCATGACCTGTCTTTTATGTTCGTCAACAGTCATATCAATAAAATCAAGGATCACAATACCGCCAAGGTTGCGCAACCTTAATTGCCTGGCGATTGCCTGAGCTGCCTCAAGATTGGTTTTAAAGACAGTCTCTTCCAAATTCCGATGCCCTACATATGCACCGGTATTGACATCAATAGTAGTCATCGATTCGGTTTGATCGATGACAAGATGTCCACCGGATTTAAGCATTACTTTTTTACCGAGAGCACGATCGATTTCATCCTCTACGCCATATAGATCAAATATTGGGCGCTCCCCCGGATAGTGCTCTAACAGCGGTTTTACTTCAGGCAAATATTTTTCTGAAAATTCCATACACAATTGGTAGGTTTCGCGCGAATCAATACGGATGCGTTCAACTACTGTTCTGTCAAGGTCACGGATTGTACGTAGCACCAGATTGAGATCGGTAAAAATCAAGTCACCGGAAGATGCAGATTTCAGGCGATCTTGAATGGATTGCCATACTTTCAACAGAAAATCATGATCCCGCTTAAGCTGCTCAAGTGAACAACCCTCAGCAGCAGTGCGCACGATAAATCCATGAGATTTGTCAACGCGCAATTCCTCAACCATAGCGCGTAACCTCTCCCGTTCTTGCTCGCATTCAATACGAGTTGACACACCGATACTAGGATCGTAAGGCATCAATACCAGCAGTCTGGCGGGGGCGGTCAGGTTGGACGTGATCCTCGCGCCTTTAGATCCGAGCGGATCTTTAACAATTTGAACAGCAACCTCTTCGTTTTCTGATACCAACTGACGGATAGACTTCTGTGAGCGCTCTCCGGATTCATCGGAAACAATAGCACCGGCAATATCAGACGCATGGAGGAACGCGGCGCGCGCCAGACCAATTTCAACAAAAGCTGCTTCCATTCCCGGCAACACGCGCTGTACTACGCCTTTGTAGATATTGCCGATCATGCCTGACTTCTGAATTCGTTCAATGAAGATTTCTGTCAATACTCCGTTCTCAACCCGGGCTACTCGGGTCTCTTGCGGCGTGACATTGATCAGTAATTCTTCACTCATTAGACAAATCTAGATTAGGCTGACTGCACAGCAGATATCCGGCGAACCCATAACTATCGCCTCTATTGTATAAACCACTCGCTGAACAGTAACTGGATAGGCACCATACTTTACAACACAGCCTATCCGTAGCCTGTGATGACTTTGACACTGCCAATACTGGCAAATGTGCTTGAACTGTCAAAAAATGTGAATGCCTGAGAGCTTCAATAGTCGAGTAGTCTCAAGCAACGGCAAGCCCATTACATTGCTGTAACTGCCGTCCAGGTGTTGCACGAATACAGCTCCCATACCCTGAATTGCGTAACCGCCAGCCTTGCCTTCAGGTTCTCGTGTTGCCCAGTAACGAGCAGCTTCATCCTCAGATATCGCTCTGAAGGTGACATCTGTTTTCGCCGTGCACGAGACGCAACTTGCGCCCGAGACTATAGCAGTTCCAGTGTAAACCGAGTGTGTACGATCAGATAGTTCGAGAAGAAATTCAACAGCATCATCACGATCTTGCGGTTTACCGTAAATCCGACCTTGCAGCGCCACACAAGTGTCGGCTGCCAGAACCGGATGGTTCTCGACGTTAACATTTTGACTAGGCGATGCATGCTTCCGGACATGTATGGCTTTGCATCGTGCCAAACGTTCGACATAAGCTTCGGGTGACTCCTGTTGAAGTGATGATTCATCGATATCAGCAGGGCAAACGCTATAGGAAATACACAGCTGATCGAGGAGTTGAGCACGCCGCGGGGAAGACGATGCGAGAGTGACCTGGGCTGTATCCGTTGACGTCGGGATCATCCCGGTGATTATCGCAGGAATCTATTCCCTGTGATAAGGATGATTAACCAATATCGAATGCGCCCGGTAGATCTGCTCGAGCAAAATGACTCGGACCAACGGGTGCGGCAACGTTAATTCTGACAGCGACCAGATAAAATCTGCCCGCGCTTTGACGGCTTGCGAGAGCCCATCCGGGCCACCCACTAACAGCACGACATCGCGACCATCCAGTTGCCAGCGTTCCAGTCGATCCGCCAGCTGACGGGTACTCAACGAGCGACCTCGACTATCGAGGACCACCACAAAGTCGTTTGTGCCAAGGCCCGCGAGCAGTGACTCGCCCTCGTTTTCCACAGCTACTGATTGAGTAGCAATGTTGTCAGTGGTGCGATTTTTATCAGACGGGGTACAGCGTTTGTCACGCGTATTCTTTGACTGCGCGTGTTCACGCAACTCGAAGCGGTATTGTGGCGGCAGGCGTTTACGGTAATCAGCACAGGCTTCCTTTACCCAGGCTGGCATATTCCGGCCGATTGCTCGAAGAGTAATGTGCAATCTGATGAATCCGGCTACTGTTTAATCGCGACAGATGCGCGACAGATGGGAACCATACAACTATTGAAAAGCGGTTGTGCAATCAAACGACGCTTTAAACACAAATATGTATGAATTACAAACTGACAGTTGCTGTTTCGTTTTCGATAGCGCCAACAGCCCAAAGCTTTTCCAGCTCGTAAAATTCACGCATCTCTTGTGTCATAACGTGAACGATTACGTCGCCCAAATCCACAAGCACCCATTCACCGGAATCTTCGCCTTCAACACCGAGTGGTGCCTCACCGGCTTTTTTTGCTTTGGTTTTAACTTCATCTGCAAGCGATTTAACATGTCGCCTCGACGTGCCTGTCGCCAGTAACATGGCATCAGCTATATTGGATTTCGAGGTGATATCGATTTCGACGATATCATGCCCCTTGAGATCTTCAAGTGCCGCTGTAGCCAGCGACGCAAGTTCATGACTCTTCATATAACGGTTGTTTTCTCCAGGGTTTCCCCTCACTGACTGGATAGATTTCGGGAGCGCAATTCAGGCAGCCATTATATACGAGACAAAAGACAGCGGTGGTTGCGCAGGATGGCAAATGTTGAGACACGAGCAGGCTCGCTCTGTCGGGGTTTTGCAGTTCGAGTCGATCAGATTAATCCTGATACAGGTTGTGACCCTTAATATAGCGACTGACAGCCGGCGACACCAAGTAGCTGATATCCCTGTTCAGCCCGACAAGTTCACGTATTCGGGTAGCCGAAACATCAAATTGTGTGACTGACTGCAACAAAATACTACCCGCCCCGTCATCAAGAGCTTCCGGTGTTTCGCATCGGTATTTCGCAAATAGATCGGCTTCAATGCCCTCCAGCACTGCCCCCGGGCGCTCCACCACAACCAGATGCGCCAGGTTCAAAATGTCTTCCCATCTGTGCCAGGTGGTAAACAGGTTGAATGCATCCATTCCCATGCAAAACAATAACGTCGCTTGAGGGAGTTCCTGACGAAAAGAGGTTAGCGTGTCGATGGTGTAGGAGGGTCTGTCATGCTCGGCTTCCCGCGTATCCAGTGACAAACGATCGACGCCATCGATAGCTTCGCGCAGCATATTTATACGGTGTGTAGTCGACGCACCCGGGCTTGCTCGATGCGAGGGCACATGGCAGGGAATCAATTTAATGTGATCAAGTGATAGCGAATCACATAACTCTACTGCGGTACGCAAATGACCGATGTGTACAGGATCGAAGGTACCGCCCATCAAGCCAATTCTGCTGCTGAATTGGTGGACGTCAGAACCGGATGTTGGCAGATCAGCTAGTTTGCTCGATAGGCGCGAAGAATCGCTCATCCGGTGCTTCTAGCCTGCTCTATTCATGACGGGTTCGCCACCAGGGTCTGGCTACCTTGAACAACAATCGTTAGCCGAGCCACTGGCAAAACACTCTGCAGAGTCAGCATGGATTTAAGCTGCATCACAGTGTTTTGCCAGTGGCTCGATTTATCATCGCTACCACCGCGCGCATGATTAAACTCATGCGTACCTTTCTTTAAATCGCGCTTGATACGTGTTCTTTCTTTGCGCCGCTCATTTTTAGGATGAGTATGTGCTGAAGAACGCTGCATCAACGGATTCAGTGCGACCGGATTACGCTGCTTGTGCAGAGTTTTGCCGGTTTGTTTTGATTTCATAATAGGCTCCTGTTTTTTTACAGCTTACTTTTCCTTTACTTTCAAATAGTTTAGATAGTGGAAAACGTGATTAGTTGCGAATTGTACCGTCGCCTGTCACCAGATATTTCTCGGTCGTCAGTCCTTCCAGCCCAACTGGTCCTCGAACGTGCAGCTTATCGGTACTTATTCCGATTTCCGCGCCCAAACCATACTGGAATCCATCGGCAAAACAAGTTGCCGCGTTTAACATAACGGAACTCGAATCCACGAGGCGTTGAAATTTATCAGCAGCCTGTAGACTTTCAGTCACAATAGCGTCCGTATGGCCGGAACCATATTCAGCTATGTGATCGATCGCCTGGTTCAGCCCATCGACTACACGTATAGACAGAATCGGGGCCAGATATTCCGCTGTCCAGTCATCTTCATCAGCTTTTGCGATACCGTTCAGGATCGAACACGTTTGTTCACACCCACGCAACTCAACCTCATGCTTATCAAGCTGCGACTTTACCAGGGGCAGAAAACGTACAGCGACCGGTTCAGCAACTAGCAGCGTCTCCATAGCACCACAGATTCCGTAGCGAAACGTTTTTGAATTAACGGCAACTGCCACAGCTTTGTTGAGATCCGCTGCTTCATCAACAAACACATGACAAACACCTTCGAGGTGTTTGATCACAGGTACGCGTGCCTCAGCGGCAATGCGTGCCACCAGACTTTTCCCCCCACGCGGCACAATCACATCCACATACTCGGTCGACTGGATAAGACAACCGACCACGTTACGATCTGTTACAGGGATCAGTTGTACTACTGAAGTATCAAGCCCCGCGTCTTTTAATCCTTGACCAATACAATCCGCAATCGCCTTGTTGGACTCGATTGCTTCTGAGCCACCACGCAAAATCGCAGCGTTCCCTGATTTGATACACAACGCGGCAGTATCTGCAGTAACATTCGGCCGCGATTCGTAAATGATACCGATCACACCCAAGGGCACGCGCATTTTACCGATACGCAATCCCGATGGCTGAATAGTTTGCGCACCTAACGCGCCTACCGGATCGGGCAGTTTCACGATTTGGCGCAACCCCTCGGTCATTCCCTGCATACGCGCCGGCGTTAGTTCAAGTCGGTCGTACAACGCATCGGCAATGCCCTTGTCACGCGCATGTTGCAGATCAACCGCGTTGGCCGCGAGAATAGCATCAGCGGCGGCATCAATCCGTTCAGCAATGGCAAGCAACGCGTCATTCTTTTGCCGTGAGTCAGCCGCTGCGATAACTCTGGCAGCCCGGCGCGCCTTTTGACCTGCCTGATCAACAATGTGTTTGATTTCGTCTTTCATCTCTCAGACTCACACTACCTGTAACGGGTTTCGCAAAACACACGCTCTAGTGTACTCTGCATCGACGTTCAAGGCGAAACCAACGACCAAAAATCAGCAGAAATTGTGTAGTGTTCGTGTTACCACCTGCTCTCATCAAAGCATTTCACCTGGCGCTACCAAACCATCGGACCTGTATATGTTTATCGTCGACTCACACTGTCATATTAATTTCCCTGATTTCGACAACCGTTTAGATGAGTTGCTGCAGCAGGCACGTGATAATGACGTTCATCACATGCTTTGTATATCAACCAGTTGGGAGAACGCCGCAGAAGTCAGACAGTTGTCACTCGAGCATGATGCGATATCCGCCTCGTTTGGCATTCACCCCAACACCAAAGATGGCCACGAACCTGATCTTGAGGAAATAGTTGAGAAGGCATCCGATGCGGAAATTGTCGCCGTCGGTGAAACAGGGCTTGACTACCATTGGAATGAGGGAGACCTGAGATGGCAGCATGAACGTTTCGAGCGTCACATCACTGCAGCGAAAACTGTTCAAAAACCTCTGATCATTCACACGCGATCAGCGGCCGAAGATACGATGCAAAAACTCGAATCCCTGGATGCCGGGGAAGCCGGTGGCGTAATGCATTGCTTTGCAGAAGATTGGGCAATCGCCAAGCGTGCATTGGATATCGGTTTTTATATTTCGTTTTCCGGCATCGTTACCTTTAAAAGCGCCAAAGCAGTCCAGGAAGTCGCAAGCAAAGCGCCACTGGATCGCATACTGGTGGAAACCGATGCACCATTTCTCGCCCCTGTGCCTTTTCGCGGAAAACAAAATCAGCCAGCTTACGTGCGCCATACAGCGGAGCATGTCGCTGAACTTCGCGGAATACCGTTGCCAGATCTGGCACAGGCGACCACTGATAATTATTTCGAACTGTTCAGCTTGTCCAAACGCAACGCTGTATAAAACGTCGTACAAGGAAATAGCGATAAGAGAAGCAACGAGCGACAACCCGGTAGTAGAAGATATACAAGCGCTGGACGATGCATTACAGCGAACCGGTTGAGACTGATAGTATCAATGCAACTGGCACTGCGAACTATTGCAACACAAACATTGTGCTGCGGAATGAAAGATTCAGGCTGCTTCCTGCCAGCTCTCTTGCGAGTCCACTACTTTATAGACATCTGCAAGAACCGGCTCAGACAATGTTGCCACCCGCGTAGCGCTGTATTCTGAAGGCAATGCAGCAATGATGCGACTGGCAATGTTGCGCGCGGAAGATTGCTCAAGCTCTAGTGCAGCGAGTTCCTCTTCAAGTGATTCCGGTATTGTAAAACGTTCGAACAGTGTCTCGAGCAATAGCGACAATGGATAATTTTCGTAAACTACAACGATAGAATCACGCTGTGACTCCCAATCCTGGGCAGTTAAGCCACTGGTCAGCGCATAGTTTTGCATACACTGACGCAGCGTATCGTCATGCCTTTTGAGTTGGCGCTCAGCATTAATTGTTTCGGCCTCGTCACCATTGAGTACAATCCCGCTGTCTTTAACCAGCGTCTCGAGCATGGATTGGTCAACGTCCTGATCCTCAAGCGCTTGCTGACAATCAGCCATGATGGCGTTGAAAATTGCAACGAAATGTTCAGCGGTCACAGGTTGAAATGATTCATCAAGCAGTCGGCTACGCGCAAAACCCAGCAACGTCTGAGGATGACTCGATTCATGGCACCGTTCAATGCGGTGGCGCAGCGGGCGACTTGTATTATTGGATGCCGAACGAACAGTAGTAAACGTCAGGCTGCCGCCTGCCTCCGGCAACATGACAATATCGCTCCAGCACCCGTACTGCGGATGATCGTTTACAGTGATGTAAGCACTGGCATCACCGTGAATGAACGCCTGAAGACAGATGCCGTCAATGTCCTCAATACTGTAACGTCCAATCGGTTCAGCACCCAATGAAAGGTATTCTGCGCACAAAAGATCAGCCTCCTGTGCGTGATACCACTCGCAATCAGGTGAGGCTTCGATGGTAGCTGCATCAACATTCTCAAGCGTACGCTGCAGTACACCCACTACTGAAGTGGTGTGTAATTGCCCTCGCATCCAGAAAACGCCGAATACACCACCCAACAATGCACAGAACAGGATGACTGTAAACGTCAGTCCCATTAATTCAAGCATAAACGCACCAATCTACGGACTAAATCGATATATGTAGTCAACGGCGGATTATGCGAATTGTTTATTAATCCGGTTGGCAGCTGCTGTATAAAGCAGTGCTCAGGAACTATCGTTCGCTGCCGTTTTTTCACTACCGGTGGAAAACGATAATCTAATCATCCGGTATCAGGCGTTTGCCAAGGCTTACAGCTGCATCCTCAGAATAACCGAGGCGTTCGTAAAACCTGATAACACCCGTGTTTGAACTTCTAACTTGAAGATTGATTTTCGGACAGTGTAAAGACACAAGATAGGCTTCTACGTGTTCCATCATTTCCTTGCCGTAGCCCCGCCTATTGTGGTCAGGATCCACAGCAAGATAGTTGACCCAACCTCGATGACCATCGTACCCGGCCATTGCTACAGCAATAATATTGTCATCTGTTGCGTCGTCGAGCTGCCCCACAAAGAAACCGTCCGGGCTATCTGCTACCTTGCGTAATACATCTTTGACCGGATCGTTCCACGGACGCAGCAAGTCACAACGTTGCCACAAAGCCAACACTGCTTCCTGATCCGATGCCTTGAACAATCGAATATTCAATGCTGTCTGCCGTTTGGATTGAGTCACTGGTAACTGTTAAGAAAAAACAACTCTTAAAATGAGAAGAGCTGATAAAAAATATTATCGAAGATCGTTGTCAGGGCACCCGAATGTAACTTGTTTCGTTTCCACGTTGAACATATAACAGTGCTTCGCTGCCGTCTGGAGGAATCAATCGTCTTACGTCCTTGTCTGTCTCTATCGCTTCGCGATTGACTGACAAAATAATATCACCGGCACGCAGACCTTTTCTTGCCAAAGAACTATCGCGTTCGAGAGAAAGAATCTCGACGTATTTGCGCCCCTGGCCGGTTTCGCGGTTATTTAAAACAACACCATTCAGAATGTTATCTGATGCAAGTCTGCCGACGCTGGCAGTTAATGCCAGTTCCTGATTCCCTCTGACAACCTGCAAATCGATCGCCTCACCCAGACGCACCAACCCGAGTCGATTGATAACTGACTCAACGGTTCTGACACGAACACCGTCAATAGCAGTGATAATATCGCCAGCCAGTAAAGTCGCATCTTGTGCCGGTGAATTCTCTTCCACGTCGATGATTAAAACACCGCGACTTCTTGTCAGCCCGAACTCATCAACCAACTCGGGCGTGATAGCTGCAGCAGAGATACCGAGCTTGCCCCGGCGCACTTCACCAAATTGCAGCAATTGATCGATGATGTCCTGCGCCATATTCGATGGAATGGCAAATCCAATCCCGACATTGCCACCGGACGGACCCACGATGGCTGTATTTATTCCGATCAGTTCACCACGAAGATTAACCAGTGCACCCCCCGAGTTACCGGGATTAATCGACGCATCGGTCTGAATGAAATCTTCGAAATCCTCAATACCCAGACCACTTCGGCGGAGCGCACTGACGATACCGGAAGTAACGGTTTGCCCGAGACCGAATGGATTCCCGATCGCTACACAAAAATCACCCACTCTGAGACTATCTGAATCAGCCCAGTTAATCGCCGTTAAACCGGCGGCTTCGACCCGTAACAAAGCAATGTCCGCACGCGGGTCAGTGCCTATAATTTCGGCTTTCAATTCGCGACTATCACGCAATGTAACGATAACCTCATCTGCACCGTCGATAACATGGTTGTTGGTGACGACAAGGCCTTCGTTTGCATCAACGATGACGCCCGATCCGAGACTTTGCGGTTCAGAACGTTGCTGACGCGGCGGTTCGGTACCATAGAAATAGCGATAGAATTCTTCCAGTGAGCTGTCACGGGCGACGCGTGAACGCGTGGATATATTAACCACGGCCGGCGTGACCGTCTCCAGCATGGGCGCGAGGCTCGGCAATGGCTGTCCATTGACATCAGCTGGCAGCTTGGCGCCCACTATTAATGAGCATGACAGGAGCAAACAAAGAACAACAGGTTTTACGCAATGCATTGGCACTTGATAGAGCAGTAGTTGATATACGATAAAGCAGTAATTGCTAACACGACGTACAGAGCTTGTTAACTAGAAGCCATCTCAAAATTGAGATGTGCGCTTAGGCAAGGCGTGTGTCGCTCGAGCAGCGCAGAGCGGTACACAACGAAGCATCAGCGGCAGGACTCGGCGTCCCCGATCAATTTTGAGATAGCTTCTAATATACTGATTTTCAAGCCAGCCATCCATACAACACAGTAGGAATCATATTGAGACAGGCGGTACGATTGACACAAAACAAGCTGAGCGCAGAGTACAATCAACGAAATCAATCGGTCTGCTCAACACACTGCTATCTTACAGATGTAACTTTCGATTATGACCGTTTGCGCATGGGGTACTTATGACTGACAAACCTGTACTACTGAGTATTGATCAGGGCACAACCAGTTCACGCGCGATGTTGTTCGAGAAGGACGGAAAATCACTGTTTACATCGCAATACGAGTTTGCACAGATCTACCCGGATTCCGGTTGGGTCGAGCATGATCCTGAGATTATATGGGAGACAGTCCTCAAGGTAACCCGGGAAGCGATCGATCACGCATCAAACACAAAACGACAAATCGCCGGTATCGGTATCACCAATCAACGGGAAACGACCGTCGTCTGGGAGCGGAGCACAGGAAAGCCTGTATACAACGCCATTGTCTGGCAAGACAGACGTACCGCAGACTATTGCAGAGAACTCAAAGAAGCGGGACACGAAGCGGAGCTAACGCAAAAGACCGGTTTGCTACTCGACCCCTACTTTTCCGGTACCAAGCTACGTTGGATACTCAACCACACTGGAACACGTGAGCGAGCTGAGCGCGGCGAGTTGGCATTTGGCACGATAGATAGTTTTCTACTCTGGCGCTTAACCGGCGGTAAATCTCACGCGACTGACGCAACAAATGCCAGCCGTACGCTACTCTACAACATTAGAAAAAGCAGCTGGGATGATTCGTTGCTGGACCTGTTTGAAATTCCGCAGTCTGTGCTACCAACAGTGCATGACAGCGCCAGCAGTTTCGGTGTCACAGATAAAGAAATAATCGGTGCCGCAATACCCGTTTGTGGAATGGCCGGGGATCAGCATGCCGCAACAATTGGACAGGCATGCTTTGAACCGGGGATGGTGAAGAGCACGTACGGCACCGGTTGTTTTGTGGTGCTAAATACCGGCGACAAGATTATTGATTCCGGCAACAAGTTACTGTCAACCATCGCCTATCAACTGGACGGCAAACCAACTTACGCAATCGAGGGCTCAATTTTTGTTGCAGGCGCAGCAGTGCAATGGCTGCGTGATGGTTTGGGTATTATTGCTACAGCCGAAGAAACTGAAAAACTCGCCGCTGGCCTTGAAAATAATCAAGGCGTCTATCTGGTACCGTCTTTTACCGGCATGGGTGCACCTTATTGGGACCCGGATGCAAGAGGAGCCATTTTCGGTCTTACTCGTGACTCCAGTGCCGCAACATTTGTACGTGCAGCGCTGGAATCCGTCTGTTATCAGACAGCTGATCTGTTCCGTGCGATGCAGGACGATGGCGCTGCCCTATCACAGATACGGGTCGATGGAGGCATGGTTAAAAACAACTGGATGGCGCAGTTTCTGGCAGACACATTGAACATAACAGTTCAACGCCCGGTACAAACGGAAACAACTGCGCTCGGTGCCGCTTATCTGGCCGGACTAAAGTGTGGAATTTACACCTCGCTTGATGATGTTGTTGGTAATTGGCAGATCGAAAACGAATTTAACCCTGCACTTGCCGATAGTGATCGACAACAACTGCTAGCTGGTTGGCAGCAAGCTGTTCAACGGACACTTAGTAAAGCACCGGGAAACGACGCCTGTTAGCGTTGGCTCGACAGACCCCACTGAGCAATAAAATTATTAGCAGGCATTGGTGTTAATTCCGCTTGACGAAATCCGTGTTTAGCCGCCAGCTGGTTCAACCAGTTGATATCACGTATACCCTGCTCCGGGTTTTCCAGTCTGAGGAATTTATCGAATTCGGTATTGCCTTCGGAATTATGTCTGCCATCCCGGGAGAACGGCCCGTAGACTATTAAACTACCTTGTGGCACCAGCACACGCGAAGCACCCTCGAAAATACATTCAACCCCGGGCTCAGATACAATGTGAAAGGTGTTGGCAGTGTAGACAACATCAGCCGTGACGACCGGCCAGGGTGATGAAAATACGTCTATCACCAATGGAGCTCTTAGATTCTCTGATCCCTCGTCCTGAATGCGCGCCATCAAGCTGGATTGCAATGATTCGACTTCACTGGGCTGCCAAACAACGTCGGGCAGCTGAGCTGCGAAAAAACAGGCATGCTGCCCTGTACCCGAACCCACTTCAAGCACCTCTATCTTCTCACCATCAACACGTCCGCGGGGCAAGAGTTGTACAAGTCCGGCGAGAATCGCTTCACGATTGCGTTCGGCGGCTGCCGAGAAACGTGTTGCACCATTGTTAGTACCGGCGTCGCTTTTTATACCGCTTTTGGCATTTTTGTTTGTGGAGTTCACTGTTAGGATTTTCGTCTGGAGATATCGTTGTCGAGAATCTGTTTGACCACCGAGGATATTACATGCACACCGAACCCGGCGACACCACTATCAGGGTAGCAACACCCGATGATCTGGATGCAATAGTAGTATTGCTACCCCGCCTGGCAGATTTTGATTTACCCGTTGGCCGAACTTCTGACGAATTGTGGTCAGGTGATCGCGATCTGGTTCTGGCCTGGTCACGCCAAGAACGTCCGGATGTCGGTGTTTATGTGGCGACTGTCAGTACCGGGCAGATTACCGGCGTCGCAATCGTGTCACTAAAACCGGAAATGTTGTCCGGTCAACCATCCTCGCATCTTGAAGTACTGGCAGTCGCGAAATCAGCTGAAGGCACCGGCTTAGGTACACGCCTGTTACGCTCAGCGGAGCAATATGCAATCGACAATAACGCAAAGACTATGACATTGCATGTGTTCAGCCTAAATGAGAAAGCTCGCAGACTCTATGAGAAAACAGGCTTTGATAGCGAACTGATTCGCTACAGTAAACCGTTAGCCAGATAGTCCAAAAGAGTAGCCCATGACAATAAATACCCGAATGGGCTTTATCGAGTGGCGTGACCTGCTGTCGCTTGCGCTTCTATGGGGTTTGTCGTTTTTCGTTGTTGAAATTGCCATCACCGAACTGCAGCCATTGAGCATAGTCGCACTGCGCGTATCGATAGCGGCGCTGGTATTGTGGGTCTACCTTGCTATTTCCGGTCAGATCCAATCACTCGGCAAAGAGGGCTGGTTTTGTTGTGCGGTTATGAGTGTTCTCAACAATGTTATTCCGTTTTCATTGATCGTCTGGGGGCAACAGACAATCACAGGTGGACTGGCAGCAATCATCAATGCTTCCACCCCACTGTTTACAGTACTTGTTGCCGGCATGCTGCTTAGAGATGAACGACTGACAGGTTCACGTTTATGCGGCGCTTTAACAGGCTTAACAGGCGTCGCAGTGATGATGGTATTTTCAACAAGTAATGCACCGGAAATTGTCGAAGCTACAGCAGGTAACAACGACAATAACTGGTTGGCACGTCTGGCAATCGCGGGGGCGGCTATCTGTTATGCATTTGCCACCGTATGGGGAAGGCGGTTCAAAACTCTGGAGCTACCGACTACGCATGTCGTCACGGGGCAGCTGACCGTATCAACACTGATTATGATTCCTCTTGCGCTGTTGATCGATACACCCTTTTGGGGAGCAGGCAGCTCGGCGTCAATCTCCTCAGCCACCATCCTGTCGATACTTGTCCTTGCAATTTTTTCTACTGCATTCGCCTATTTGCTATATTTTCGGATTCTGTCATCTGCCGGAGCGGTCAACTTGTCCCTTGTGACGCTGCTGATACCCGTCACTGCTGTAATACTGGGCCGATTGTTTCTGGATGAGCGCATCGGTGCGATCGAGTACACAGGCATGGCTATTATCGCTGTCGGACTACTCGTTACCGATGGTCGGCTATGGCATCGTCTAACTCATAAAATCTAAACAGGAAAAGATATGGACAACGATTTATTTGAAAAAGGCCTGCAACAACGAAAGGCAACATTGGGTGATGAATACGTTACGGCAGCACTTGATAATGCAGATGAATTCTCGCGACCGTTTCAGGAAGCCATGACTGCGTGGTGCTGGGGTTTCGGCTGGGGCGACGATGCAATTGATGCCAAGACACGCTCAATGATGAACCTCACCATGATCGGGGCGCTGGGTAAAATGAACGAATGGGAAATTCATTGTCGAGGTGCGCTGACCAACGGCGTCAGTGTCGAAGAAATACGCGCGATCATCCACGTTATTGCAATTTACTGCGGTGTACCACAATCACTTGAATGCATGCGAGCAGCCCGCAAAGTTCTGTCAGAAGCCGGCAAGCTATAGTTGCCTTCGCGTTATCTCTGCAATCGAACTCACAGCGAATTGCCATGACATACATTGATGGCTTTGTCGCAGCCGTACCCACTGCAAACAAGGTGGCCTATATCGAGCACGCCCGGACAGCAGCGACTGTCCTTAAAGAAAACGGTGCTATCGAGCTGGTTGAGTGCTGGGGTGACGATGTGCCTGACGGGGAAATTACGAGCATGCCCAAGGCGGTCAAATGCCGTGCCGATGAAACTATCGTGTTTTCTTGGATCGTCTGGCCATCACGAGAAGTCCGCGACACCGGCATCAAGGCTGCTATGCAGGACCCGCGCGTCGACCCGTCAATCCACCCGCTACCATTTGATAGTAAACGTATTATTTTCGGTGGGTTCGACGTAGTTCTGGATGGCTAAGATTGTACAGTAGTTTTTTGTTACGATTCTTCCACAAACCAATAACAAACCTCTATAATTACCGATCTGTTAGGAAGAGATCGACTGACGGGGCACGCTTCATCGTCTATTGAGCGCCTGTCACCTGACCTGATGTCACAAATTAACACATAATTCCTACACATTGCCCGGCATTTTGGTATATTATTCCCAATAGATCGAGAGTGTTAGGGGATTCAGGGCCGGTTCATCATTAATCAGTATTCTGAACTGTAATACCTGCATCGCAATCGTAAGTAACTTGCCTCGATTGCATAACAAAACTAACGAAACAACTAAAAAATACACACTGTCTGACAACACATGACACTGTCGCTGAAAAACGTTTTACCAGTCCTGATGCTGGCCGGCCTTCTGGGTACCGGAGTTACAGCAGCGGACACGAAAAACGACCAGAATGAAAGCGCGCGTCAGGGGCAAAGCGTCGGCATAGACAGCGTGATCAATGACCCCAATAGATCAACGGATGCCTGGAAGCTGCTAGAGCAAGGTTTTGTAATCGAGTGCTCTGCCAGATTCGACAGCGGCTGCCAGCTGTTTCTGAAATCGGAATAATTTCCGAACCCGCCCTGTTTACCAAGCCGTCTTTTGTACCAACCTGACGCTAGTCCGTTGGCCTGGTAACTTCATTAAGTTCCCACCGAGGATTACCAGAAGCCATCTCAAAATTGACCGGGGACGCCGAGTCCTGCACGCTGATTCTGCGTTGTGCGCTGTTCTGCACTGCTCATTGTATCGATTGCATCTGACTGAACATGATTTTTACAATCTTGCAAAGCCTGGTGTGACCCAGATCAAAGTTGAAACCCACTTTACGTACATCTGACCACAACCAGCTGGGTTATCATTAACCCATGTCGATTCCGTTTTTATCACTCATCAAAAATCTTCCATCCAGCACACCGTTTGTCGGGCCGGAAACCCTCGAACGTCAGCATGGACGTAAGTTCAGCGCTCGTATAGGTGCAAACGAAAGTGCTTTTGGCATATCACCATTGGCAGCACAAGCCTTGCAGCAGGCAGTAACGGATAGCGATTGTAGTTGGTATTGCGACCCGACAAATTATGAGTTGCGGGATTTACTGGCCGAAAAACATGGCGTTAGTCCCGAGAACATCTGCGTCGATGCCGGGATTGATTCATTGTTGGGTCTTACCGTGCGTCTGTTTGTCGACAAAGGTACTTCTGTAGTGACGTCTGACGGCGCCTATCCGACGTTCAACTACCATGTCACCGGCTTTGACGGGAAATTGCACAAAGTGCCATACAGAAATTTCCATGAAGACCCTGAAGCCCTGATACAGAAAGCACACGACACAAACGCGCGTCTGATCTACTTCTCCAACCCGGATAATCCGATGGGCACCTGTCATACGGCAGACAAGGTCCAGAAAATGATCGACACAGTACCCGGACACTGCATATTGCTTTTAGACGAAGCGTACTGTGAATTTGCCCCGGATACTGTCGAGCCGGATATTGATGTCGAGAACCAGCAGGTCATGCGCTTCAGAACATTCTCCAAAGCCTATGGCATGGCTGGAATGCGAATTGGCTACGCGATAGCGCACCGCGAATTAATTACCGGGTTCGATAAGATTCGCAATCACTTCGGTGTCAACCGACTTGCTCAAATTGCAGCCGTTGCATCTCTAAAGGATAAGACTTTTCTGCGTCTGGTTCAGGAGCAAGCAGAGCGTAGTCGTCAACGCATTTACCAATTAGCGGATGAGATGCAACTCAATTATTTACCCTCTGCAACAAATTTTGTTGCCGTCGACCTGGGTGATGGCGAAAGGACTCGTAGCGTATTAGGGCAACTCGGTCAGCTAGGGGTTTTTGTTCGTATGCCGGGCGTACCACCACTCGACAGATACCTGCGCGTGGGCATAGGCAATGATCAAGAGCATGCTGAATTTGAATCAAAATTCAAGCAAATAATGTCTACGCTCACTGTTGAGTAACCTAACAACTGAATTTAACTACCAAGCAACATACGTATCAGGACACGATAGCGATTTACCAAGATGCTTTAGCATCTTACTCAAACTTCCATTTTCCCCTAGAGCTTCTTCTAAGTCAGTGACAGACAGTAATAGCCAATCAGATTTGCAAGAAAAAAAGTCGCCACAATCACGCCCGCTGATCGATTTACTAGTCAGCATCATCATACCCTCCGTTGTATTGATGAAGTTCTCAGATCCCGACAAACTCGGTGCAACCTGGGGTTTGATCGTTGCTCTTTCGTTTCCGATTATTTACGGCGTGTGGGAACTGATAGCCAACAAAAAGACAAACTGGATTGCGGTGTTGGGTGTGGTGAGCGTTTTATTAACTGGTGGTATCGGGCTTCTGCAAATCGATACAAAGTGGCTCGCGATCAAAGAAGCCGCCATACCAGCGATTATAGGTATCGGCATACTGATCGCCAGCAAAATGGGTTTTCCGATCGTCAGGAAACTGCTCTTTAATCCGGCAGTTATGGATACTGAGAAAATTTCGCAAGCCCTCAAAGCATCAGGTAACGAAGATAAATTTGAAAACAAACTTGATAAGGCCAACTACTTTTTTGCCGGCACCTTCGCATTCTCATCCGTGATGAATTTCGTATTGGCAAAATGGCTGGTCACAAGCGACAGCGGCACGCCTGCCTTCAATGAAGAACTGGGCAAGATGACGCTACTTAGCTACCCGATGATCGCAATACCATCGATGATCATGATGGTTGGTATTTTCTTCTACATCTGGCGAACAGCCAATCGGCTAACAGGATTAACGCTGGACGAAATGATCGCCACCGATCAGAAAGATGAAAACCGAACGGACGACAAATAGTCTAGGTTGGCTTTTTCTTGGTTGGATTTCGAATGTAAAACCCGGCAGGTGATCCTATTCATGTCAATCATTCCCAACAGAATATGTTTAACGGGGTTAAAGTAAAAAATATACTCCGTCCAACTACCTGTCAAATATCAGTAATAGTGGTGGCAGTAGAAGAAGATCAACAATCAATGCTGACGCAATTGTGACAGCGCTAAGTAAACCCATTTCGGCAGTCACTTTGAAACCTGATAAGGACAGCACCAGAAACCCAATCACCAGTGTCACTGACGTTATCCATACAGCCACCCCCACTGTTCCAAATGCGTAGTGCACAGCTTGCTGAGCATCCAGCGCAAGCTCTCGCCTTGCACGCAGATACTTGCTAAGAAAATGCACAGTATCATCAACTACAATACCTAACGTAATCGCGACAACCACTGCGACCGATAAGCCGGCAGTACCTTGCCAGTAACCCCATATTCCAAGACCCACCACTGCAGGAACGAGATTCGGCACCAGACTCAGCAGCCCGAATCGGATACTTTTTAGAGCAATAACCAGAATCATTGAAATCAGTACCAAGGCGAACAGAGATCCAAACAACATTGCCTCAATATTGCGACCGGATATATGTGCAAATATCAATGACAAACCGGAACCTTCAATAGCAGGTAAAGCCGTGTTCTCCGCCAACCACTTTTCTGCTTTCGCGTTTAAATGACGTAAATCAGCTGAGGACGCTCCGCGTACCAATGCAACGACTTTACTCACTGACTTATCAATATCCATTTGATGTGTCATATCCTGTCCGATAGGCAATGACATTTCGTAAAGCAATATTAGCTGCGCAGCCAGTTCCCGCGTTTCCGGAATTCGGTAGTAGTCTGCATTGTCATTGTGCATGCTTCTGTTTAAATCACGAAGCACCTCTACGATAGAAACTGTACTAGTGACTTTAGGCTGAGCAAGCAACCATGACTCAAAGCGCTCGACCGTTTGTAAATACGCCGGATCCATCACACTGCCTGATTCACCACCCTTGACAGCATATTCAAGCGCATTAATGCCTGTCAGATTCTCCTCGACGAAATCGGTCGCCTCTCTTAACGCATAACGCTTATCAAAATATTCAATAAAGTTATCGTCTAATACAATACGAAAAGCACCAAAGCCAATCGCAGTGATCAGCAGTATTCCCAATACTAAAAAGTAGTAGTGAAATCGCGTCACTACATTAGCCAGCGCTCGAAATAGATCTGACACCGTCGAAGGACCGGGTTGAAGTCTGATTTTTCTAATTGAAAGAAAAGCAGGTAGAAATGTGACACTTAATATGAAAGTTGTTAGAACACCAACTGCCACCATATTGCCAAGCTGTCTGAACGGTGGCGCGTCCGAGAAATTAAGAGTCAAAAAACCAATTGCTGTTGTGATACCTGTGATCGCTACGGGTGCAAAATTAATTCGTATTGATTCAACAAGAGCGCTGTGAAACTCTACGCCAGACAATAACTGCTGACGAACGCTCACCAGAACATGAACGCAATAAGCGACAGCCAAAGTCAATACGATCACCGGTGCGCCTGCCGTTCCGGCATTCATTTTCGCTCCGACCCATCCAGTTACTCCAAGCATTACACCGACGGACATACCGATTAGCAAAACAGTACCGAAAACAAACCAGACTGAGCGGAGCGTCAGATAGAGGATAACTAGTATAAAAAAGACCATCAAAGGCCCAAGAAAGAGGTTTTCCTGTGCGGGGATATTGGTAAACGCGACATCGAACGCCGCACCACCAGTCACATAAAACTCAGTTTGCGGGTAACGGGTAGAGAATTCAGCGATTAACTCATTGATGTAATCCATCACTTCAAACACAGCATGTGGATTGTTATCAGGTTTCTGTAAGGTGATATTAACCCCTGTGACAGTCCCATCACGCGATACCATCTGCCCAAGAATCGAAGGCTTGTTCATCACATACTGCTCAATCCTTTGTGCATATGCATCGGTCAGCAGTACGTCTGACTCTATAAGATCACGAACAATGATCGTGTCATCATCAGCACTTACATATTGAAAATTGGCTAACGACGAAACCCGATTCGAGAATGGAACCTGCCAGCTTGCCTCTGTAACCTCCAGTATCAGGCTAAGAATTTCCGGTTGAAAAAGTGTGCCATCGCGATTGTGTATCGCTATATAAACGTTATCGCTTCGGGAAAACGTTTCCTCCAGATACTGCAACGACTGCAGATGGGGATTATCGGCACTAAAAAAGATTCGACTATCAGGTGTAGAACCCAGATTAACTATTCCAGCCGTTGCAATCAGTACCAGCACAAACGACAACGTGATGAAAAGAATAGGATATTGGACCGTTGCTTGTCCAAATCGATAGAACGCCTGGCGAGTTATTGGAGTAGAAGGAGTATCGGATAAAGCACGCATTAGATCAGATGCAATTTCAAGGGTGAATCTCTGGCATTGCAACTGACTCTTTGGCCGCAAAGCCTTTTAAGAGCGCTACAAAGGTAAACTGCTGATCTAATTATAAGAGGTTAGCGACGAATTACACGCAATCGTGGAAGAAACGGTAACAAGATCGTGCTGATCCTGTGTCGCACGAATATTCGATAGATGCTGCCATCACTCAATAGTATATCGCAGCAGTTCCGATCGACAGCTTCAACTTCAAGCAAACGAATCGATGAAGATAATTGATCGAGAGTACGATGAGACACCAAAGTGTACCGACTATCGAGTAGTGTTATTTCAATACTGGCATCGTAACCACTGTTGAGATTCGTCAGTAACAGAAAACACTTACCAATTTGACATTGGTAGTCCAACTCCTGACCTCTGATAACAGTATCTGTATCTTTACCCAAAACCCGTAATTGCGAATGCGTACTGCCACAGTCAACCACAGGTGCTTCTATCTGTAGATCGAAAATTTCAAGCGGTACCAGAGTTCGGCTGATGTCAGTATCCGACCAGGCATTTTTGAATAAAGTTGACAAAGACAAAACGTAATCCCAAACCGCACAAGCGGCTGCATTTTTTTCACGAGGCTTAATGTTAGGGACTACAGCAAGAAAAAGGTGTTAACCACTATTCAAAGTTGCGATTCTCGTATCGATTTTCATTATGAAAGGGACGTGGCCCACGGGTGAGGATGGGTAAAGTATTCCAAAAGATTCCCGTGACGCAGTACCCCATCACAACAGCGATTGCCTCGGGAGTCCGATCGACAGGACTGCAAGCAAGCACTGCCTAGCCTGCTCTATTCACGAAGGCGAAAACAGTGACAATGAACACTAAGCCATTTCCAGTTAGATAAGCAGTTTTAGTGTCGCTGCGGGTATTCGCACACTGTTTTCTATTCACCACCAGTGCCCGTCTGCCGTCGCAGCTCACTCGATTGAGCTCAACCCGTAGATTTCTACGAATTTCGCTCAATCGAGCGACCTGCTTAGGTAGCCAGACTCTGGT
>CALFCF010000035.1 GCA_937951345.1 uncultured Granulosicoccaceae bacterium | reverse complement strand
AGGCTAACGGTCATGAGCCTTATGCGTATATTAAACACGTGTTGACACATTTACCTGCAGCAACGACACTGGAAGACGTGGAAGCGTTGTTGCCTTTTAACTTGCAACCTGCACAATGCAAGGCAGCTTGAAACCGCTTACAAAGAAAGAGCAAAAATTTACTGATAAGGCTTTTACTACACGGCAACATGTGGAAAATTCATCGGAATACCTACACCGATAACAGGCAAAAACGCGAGGGGAGCACGCAGAACAAAATTCTGATGGGAGTATAGAAATTGCACGTCAATTTCACAGGCTTGAATGGTACCGGTGAGGTCGTATTCGCCTGCGGGCAGTAATAGCCCTATTTTTCGACGAGTTTGTCTACTAACTCACTAACAGCCGACGCCCCTGACGACGCCAAGGGACTAGTTACAGGCTGTGCATCATCGGCTTGCACCATTGCCGGGGTATCCGCATCTTTATCAAGCCGGCTGACCAAAGAAAACAGCTGTCGCTTAAGCAACTCGCCATCGCCATCGTCGCAGGCTTTGTCGCATCGATTGAGCGCTACCCCAAGATCAGACCATGACAGAAACGGCTCCTGTACCACCCAGAGCTTGCCGATCTCAGTTGGTTTGGCATCTTCATCTATAAAAAGCTCTTCATACAGCTTTTCCCCCGGGCGCAGGCCGGTGTATACAATATCGATGTAATCAGGACTGTGACTGCGCGAAGCAGTATCAGACAGAGTGACAGCGTCTGTGTTTGACGGTAGCCGCGCACGGTGACCAGCCAGACGAATCATGTCCGTGGCAAGATTGATGATTTTCACCGGTTTACCCATATCCAGAACGAATACAGAACCGCTGCTTGCCAGGCCACTCGACTGCAACACCAACTGCGCCGCTTCTTCAACTGTCATAAAAAAGCGTGTGATTTTGGGGTGCGTTAACGTAACTGGCCCACCGGCTTCAATTTGCTGCTGAAATTTCGGTACAACCGAACCTGATGACCCCAACACATTTCCAAAGCGCACCATACTGATAACCATACCATGCGGTTGTGCCGCTCGCCCCTGCAACACGAGCTCGGCTACCCGCTTGGTCGCGCCCATCACACTGGTTGGGCGAACAGCCTTGTCCGTCGAGACCAGCGTGAAATTTTGCACCCCCGCTTCAATAGCGGCATCCAGTACACATTGAGTGCCACGGACGTTATTGATGTAACCCGCGATGGGTTCATCTTCAATTATTGGTACATGTTTATATGCAGCTGCATGAAAAACTGACTGAATGCGATGAGTATTCAGCAACGAACCTATTTTTTTCGCGTCAGTCACCGAGCACAATGAAGTTACAACTGATGATAAACCGTGACCAGCGGCAGAATCAGGCTCATTGATTGATCGATTTGTGGCATTCAACTCGACCTTAAGTTTGTTAAGGTCTTCACTAACCGTGTAAAGATTTTCTTCGGAATGATCAACTATCAAAAGCAGTGCGGGTTGTAACTTGATAATTTGCCGACAAAGTTCAGAACCAATAGACCCACCCCCGCCAGTGACCATAATTGATTTACCAGTGATGGCTGCATTCAGAAGCGTGATATTGGGGGGTATAACATCCCTACCCAACAAATCATCGATAGAGAATTCACGCAAGCCTTTTAGCGAGACCTGACCTGACACCAGTTGATTAACCGAAGGTACTCGCTGGATTCTAATCGCATCCAAATCAGCAGATTCAAGCAGTGGCAGGTAGTCTTCACGGCTCAATGTGGGATCAGCAACAACAATGCGTTTAATCTCGTGATTGGCAAGTACTGACGACAGGCCATCACGAGAAGGATTAAAAACCGGCAGACCGGAAACCATGCTGCCATGCAATGAATCATTCCCTTCCAGAAAAAGCACCGGACGGGCTTCCCGAGAGATTGCCATCACAGACGCCAGTTCCTGCCCCGCTGGCCCACTCCCGAATATAGCCGTAGGTTCGCCGACAGGATTGACCAATTGCTCTATACCGTTAGCCAGCAGTAGCCGCCAACCACCCCTAACCGTTAAGGTCAGCCCAATAAATAGAACTGCGTAGATTCCCGCAAGAGACCGAGGCGCCCCATGTTCCGATGGCAACATGAACAAAAGAACCATTAAAACCATCGCGGAAATAATTCCGCCCTTGATCATTTGTTTGGCAAGGGCCAGGTTCGAAGAACGAACCACCCATCGATACACGCCCAATCCGGCCAACGTGGGCACTGTGAATATAGGGAGGATCAAATAATAGTACCAAGTCACATCCAGCGTGTGAAACCCCGCACCAACGCGCAACCGATAGGCACACCACAGGGCAATCCAGACCAGACAACAGTCAACAATAACAGACAAAAGCTGTTTTTTACCCCGACCAGTATTGGCAAGGTTAGACAGCATTCGGTCTATGGTTATTGAGAATTTACGAATCATTTAAAAAGAATTTTGCCTGCAACTTAGCTTGGATGAAACCGATGCACACGTGTCATATTAGACGCAAATTTGCGAACAAATGACTACTAATCAGTAATTTACACAGATTTTCAAATTGGAGGGCGGTAAGTTATCCAGTTTGCAAACTACCTCTAAATGTGAGGATACTAACATCCCGAATGGCTTTGTATTGTGGTAGGCAGTCACACACATATAAGCGCATAATAGTATTTACGAACCCTTTGTCGCACGTCCAACCACCTCCTCTATGGCCGAGCATGTGCGTGACAACTCGTAATCAGTTAATGTCGGATGAACCAAGAACATCAGGCTAGTTTCCCCCAGTTCACGCGCAACCGGCAGGCGCTCTTTGGGTACGCAGTTCATACCTTCAAAGGCTTTCTCAAGATATATTTCCGGGCAACTTCCAGAAAACGCCGGAACCCCTAATTCGTTGATCCCGGCAATTATACGATCTCGCGTCCACCCAGATTTAAGCAATTCTGGTTTCACAAAAACGTAGCATTTATACCCTGCATGTTCCATATGACCTGGAATAACAGGAACTCGTAAAGCTGCTAGTTTCTCGCAAGTACTCCAAATGGAACTACAATTCGCTCTACGTTTAGTTAACCAGCTTTCTAATTTTTTCAGTTGTATGAGTCCGATGGCAGCCTGCAACTCCAACATACGCGCATTGGTTCCGAATGAATCGTGCAACCATTTAAAACCGAAATTATCCGAGGGAATTTGTGTTTTCTTATAACTTTTACCATGATCTTTTAAAGACCATACCTTTTCCCACAATTCGTCGCTATTTGTAGTTATCATCCCACCTTCGCCACCGGTAGTCATAATTTTATCCTGACAAAAAGACCATGCTCCAATTGATCCTATTGACCCTAAAGACTGATTTTTATATGTGGCACCATGGGCTTGAGCGCAATCTTCAATTACATGCAAACCATGAATCTGAGCCAACGACATAAGATCGTCCATATCAGCAGGTATTCCAGCTAAATGCACGACCAAAATAGCCCGCGTATTAGCAGTTATGAGAGGCTCGACTGTCGTAGCTGAAATGCTCTGAAGATCGATGTCTACATCAGCGAAGACTGGAACAGCCCCAACAGCACATACAGATGCGGCTGAAGCGTAAAAAGAACGTGGGCTTACTATTACCTCATCACCCTGCCCGACGCGCAAGGCTTTCAATGCAAGCTCTAGCGCTAGAGTGCCATTTGATAATGCAACAGCATTTTTCACACCTACAAAATTAGCAAATTCAGATTCAAATTGTTCACCCAAATCACCAGTCCAGTAGTTCACCCTATTTGATCCCAGAACATCGCTAACAACCTTACACTCCTCATCACTATAAGACGGCCACGTTGAATTGAATAAACGCATTCTTCCTCCGATAACAGATCTCACTAGGAGATGATTTCTTTAATTTGGCATGGTGACCGGCTCTACACGTTTTCTGCCGGGCCAAGAAGTTCCAGCAACCGTTCGTATTCATCATCGACTTTGGTCGGCTCGCTTTTTCGGAAAATTAATCGTGAATTCCTTCGATTGTCATGACACTCTAGCGCCACCTACTCTTATAGCGACATCGTGAATGAGTGCACAGCTTGCCATCTGACTGATTTTCTTGATAGATACAATGATGAATACACTTGTCACTGGAGCTGAATACTTCACTTTCTTCCAGGCACATCCCAGCTGCGCCAAACTAGAACCTTTATTTCTAAAAGATCTCAAATCACTCTTGAATCGCTCCATGTACAGCACTTCATCGTGTCACCTCTCAATTCAGTAGCGTTAGTCGCCGCCCTTCATACATTCGGCTGGAAGTACCCCAGTTCCATAGACACGATCCAGCCTCAAAATGAAGCGGCTTCGAACTCCGCTGGGCAGACACCACCGATATGTCGATGGCGTCTGGTTCGATTGTAAAACGATTCAATGTAATCGAAGATATCTGCCCTTGATAGATTCGGGATCTTGTAGACACGCTTCTTGATTCGTTCCTTCTTCAACGTGCCAAAAAATGATTCCATGGCAGCGTTGTCCCAAAAGTTTCCTCTACGGCTCATACTCGGTTCAAGGTTGTGTGAGCGGCAGAAATGCAGCCAATCGCCGCTACCGTACTGGGAACCCTGATCAGAATGAACAAGCACTCGCTGCGTTGGTTGGCGACGAATTACCGACATACACAAAGCATCGAGCACAATTTCTTTACCCATGGTCGGCTTCATCGACCAACCGACAATACGACGCGAATACAAGTCCATAACCACCGCCAAATACAACCAGCCTCGCCAGGGTCGTATATAGGTGATATCCGTCACCCAGACCTTGTTTGGAGCGTCAACCGAAAATTCTCGATTTAATTTATTGGATGATACCAGTGCGGGTCGGCCTTGCACGTAAAGATGCGATTTATAGCCAATAGAACCCCTTATTTTGTGCTTACGCATGATCTTGGCCACACGATTTTTTCCGCATCGCTCACCAATTTCGCGCAAGTCTAGAAAGACCCGTGGTGCACCATAGACACCCTGGCTTGCTTGATGCGAATCCTTGATCAGTTCCAGCAATCTCAAAGTCAATAGCCAGTTTGCTCAACGGAGTATCAGCCACTGGTAGAAGCCTGATCGAAATACTCCCAGCACCCGGCACATCGTTTGGACCCCATACTGGTTTCTATGTTCGTTGACAAAGCGATACTTTACTCTGGGTCTTTTGCAAAGTATCGCGCGACCTTTTTTAATATGTCACGCTCTTCTTCAGTCCTTCGAAGTTCCGCTTTCAATTTAAGTATTTCGCTTTTGGCAGCAACGAGTTCTAATTGTTGACGATCACTCTGGTTTGGCTTTGCTGCTTTGACCCACTTGTATAAGCTGTGTGTTGATACACCAAGACGATCAGCAACTTAAGCTACCGGTTGATCCCGATCCACGACCTGCCGAACAGCCTGGTCTTTAAATTCAGGTGTATATCTCTGCTTGCTCATGATACTTTCTCCTATGCTCAATCATAGCCAGAAAGTGTCTACCATACCGGGGAAATTTCATTCTCATGAGTTAAGAGTGCGTTAAACTGGGACAGAATCGATCCCGCTTCCTTGATCTACTGTCTAAAGGTAGGAATATCGCAGATTATGCAGGCAAACTACCGTTACTATCGCTTTTTGCGTAAAATGTCATTGCAGCAGGATACACAGCCGGGTATCCATAATCACTGGTTAGCGGTGCGTAGCTTTCCAATTTGCCCCTCACGAATACAGTAACTTATGCCACTAACACAAGCCAAGTTAACGCAATCATTCACTAGCGCTGGTTTACTCTTACTATTTGAATTCGCCTTTACTATAAGATCACCTAGCTGCCGAAAAAGTGTATCTTTTTTTTAAACAGCAGATCAAACTAATATTGCTGCTGGCCAAACCGAATATAATAATTAGTGGAATTAGCAATCAAATAAGAATTGTTATTAACTATCGTAATTTTTATACAAACGTATTTGCACGTGCAATCATTGATCTTTCAGATAGATCAATAAAAATGTCTAAAAGCAGTTTTATAGAAATATGACCGTAAAGTTAAGATTTTTAGAACGTTATGAAAGCAGCGCAACGACGAAACGCGCTATAGATATTTGCATTTCTGCAATTATATTAGTAATAACAGCACCTATAATTTTAATTATAGCAACCTTAATACTTATTGTAATGGGCAGACCAATATTTTTTATTCAAAAAAGACCCGGCCTGAATGAAATTCCGTTCAAGCTAATCAAATTCAGAACAATGTCCAATAGCATCGGAAGTGCACTAGATACGAGCCCAGACAACAACCGAGTCACACGATTGGGACATTTCCTAAGATCAACTAGCTTAGATGAGTTTCCCAGCTTTTATAACGTACTCGCTGGCGACATGAGCTTAGTGGGGCCAAGACCTTTGCTGATGGAATATCTAGCATTATATAACGAAGAACAGCGCATTAGACATAGAGTAAAACCTGGCATCACAGGCTGGGCTCAGATCAATGGTCGCAATCTCCAAAGCTGGAACGAACGATTTACTTATGACAATTGGTACGTTTATAACCAATCAATAAAGTTAGATCTAAAAATTTTAATCCAAACACTTTGGATTGTACTACGAAGAGAAGGCATAACTGAAACCAAGCAATCTACCAAAAGTAAATTTACCGGAAACCAATAAAAGAAACTAACAAGGAAGCTATTCTTCGAACATGGGTTGTTCAGCAAAGTCACTAACATATTATTATACTTTAACGCTGAGCAGCTTAATATGGTCAGGGCTTTTACTTTCGTTATTCTCACCATTTATCAAACCAATAAACACTACTCTCTTTTCGTATTTTGGACTATTTTATTTACCGTTATTACTTATTGGTATTTTTTGGATATTTTATTTATACACATTCAAACGTAAATCAAGGCACCTGACAATCACAATTCTTCTAGTCGCTGTATCTCTTATTCATAGTCCGAATTATTTTCAGTGGAGCAAGATAAATATTCGCAAAATTATCGAAGAACCCAACTTAACTGTAGCATCATTTAATGCAAGCAAATACTTAAATATCGCGGATGCTGTTAAAGAAGTTAAAACTGAGTACGCACTTCACCTAGCACATTTTGCAAACGACCACAAAATAGATGTTTTGCTAATCCAAGAACATACTAGAAGAAATACTGAAACAGACGCTATATTGCGAAACACACCACTTAAATATTTGTGCAACATACAGGAGAGCTCATTAGCTATATTTAGCAAATTCCCTCTTCGCAATTGCTCTTTAGATAAATACGAAAATTCTGTTAATGGCGCACTATCGGCCATACTGGTATCGCCGCACAATTGTTATCTGGTTCTAAATTTACATTTACCATCAAACAACATCAAAGTAACAAAAAATGTTAACGGAGTCTTTAAACAAAACAACACGCCAACTATATTTGATATTTTTTTAAATTTCGGTGCAGCCTCTGAAAAAAGAAGTCATAAAATCGAATCTTTATTACATAAAATTAAAAGCACTACTTTCCAAACAAAAAAAAGAGTAATAATAGCTGGTGACTTGAACGATACACCGTCATCGAATATTTACCATGTATTGAATAGTGAATTTAATGACTCTTTCACTAAGGCCGGATACGGATGGGGAGGTACTTTTACAAAATATTTGTTATCACTTAGGTTGGATTACATATTTACCAGCAAAAAGATAGCTGTGACAAGGTACAATTCTCACAATTTAAAGTTCTCAGATCATAAAATCTTGATTACAGGCATACTGGACAATTAAGGAAGTAATTTTTCCATCGATAACGTTCTTATAATGCTTTCTACATTTTGTTTACGGAAATTACTCGACCGGGACTGCCAACTACCGTCGCATAGTTTGGGATGTCTTTAATTATTACACTACCTGCACCCACAGTGACCTTATCACCCACTTTTATTCCCGGAACCAATATAGATCCCGCACCAATTAGCGAGTGACTACCGACAGAAACGCTGCCACACAATCGCGCACCTGGACCAATATGGGTAAACTCTCCTATTCTACAATGATGATCAATCGACGAGGCTGTATTCACAATACAACCAGCTTCAATGACCGAATCTGTATTTATAATTGCACCAGCTAGAACAACCGTACCAATGCCTATTTTTGATCTACTGCTTATTACTGCAGCTTTATGGACAATAGTTGCTGTTGTGAGTTGCCTGGCGTTTATTCGCGAACTCATATTGCTACGTATTCTATTATCCCCTATGCCAACAATAATTTGCGTTGAACTACAAGCGGTGGATAGATACTCAGAAACAGTCCCAGAATACAGATTACTATCAACGCAAGAATGTTCCTTGTACAGATCATCTACATAAATTATTTTTTCATAAAAATTACCAGCGGCATCACCCACGACTTTTGCGTGTCCACCAAATCCAAGTATTGCTAATTTGTTACACATATTCATCGCTGTCCCATTAACAGGAAGTTATATAAGGCTGGATAACCCTAAAATTGCTACAATAAAATCGATAGGATAAATCCTGTAGCAAAGAGCAATCTAGTCATGGCCCATTGTAATACGATCCTGCCCCAGATATTGAAGTTGATTTCGAGAAATGAATTCGAAATTCTGTCAAATAAGCACCACAAGGTGCGCTCCCACAGTTAAGCGTCTCGTTAGACTCAATTTGCGATAACGTCAACAATCTTTCCCACTTTTTTCAGCAGCAATCTCAGGCGCTCTGTTGCTCAGTGAAGTTTTGCTTGTATAGTTCATCCATGGATAGGTAGCGTTTTGCACCCCATTTTGTTCCTGATACATGACGTAACCGTGCCGCTACCAACATCAATGCAGAGTTGCCGTCCGGGAAGGCTCCGACCACTCGAGTTCGGCGCCGTATTTCCCGCATGATTCTTTCTAGCGCATTGTTTGTTCTTATGCGGACCCAATGGTTATCAGGATAGCTATAGTACGTCAGGGTCTCTTCTATTTTTTCTTCGATTAACTCAGCCGCTTTTGGTAATTTCATTTGTTGCAGCTTCTCACAAATATCCGCCACTTTGTCCATCGCAGCATCACGGCTTTCTTGTGCGTAAATCGCTTTGAGCATTCGAGCCACTTCCTTTACTTTGGTACTGGGCACACGGTTCGCCACATTGCGATGGAAGTGCACCATGCAATGTTGCCAATCAGCTTCCGGGTAATAGTCGCCAACCGATTCATACAACCCCATGCAGGCATCTGAGATGATTAACTTGACTCCGGTCAGGCCATGTTCCTTTAAGTAGCGTAGAAATTCCGACCAGCCGCTTTTATCTTCTTTGTGGCCCTCCTGAACGCCCAGGATGCGACGATAGCCTTCACTGTCAACGCCAATGGCAACCAACACGGACACGCTTTTCACTTCCCCAGCCCACGTGCGCTTGAGTACAATACCATCGAGGTACACATAGGGAAATTCGCCTTCGATGGGTTGCATCCGCCAGGCTTCAAGCTTTTTATAGATTTTCTGGTTTAACTTGCTTACGGTGCTCGGCGAAACGCGCGTGCCCCATAACGCTTCGGTTATATCCTCAACGCGGCGCACCGATATTCCTGCAAGGTACATCTCAATCAGTGATTCTTCAACGGATGCTTCGCGTCGTTTGTACCGCTCGATAATGGCTATCTCAAAGGTTTGTGTGCGTAATTTGGGTCTTTAATGTTACCTCACCGGCTTTAGTGTGAGTGCGTTCAAACGGTTGAATCATTCTAATTGAAATACGATTGCCACCACTCAGTTCACCTGCATAGTTTCCTGATATTAAAAGTGAGTCCTCGAACACAGTACCGCTAAACCCCATTCTATTCAGCTCAAACTCAATCTGCTCAAGCGACTCAGTGATACCAGCTTCTATTTTGGTGTAGTTCTCGATACTAACTTTACGCTCTCTCCTGAAAAAGTTTGCAGCACCCAGTACGACGTTGGAACGAGCAGAACCTGTAAGTTCGTAAACAAGACCTTCTGGCCCCCGTAACTGGAAGTCATGCCATTGTACTGACTGTGTCTGATCTGAATGCCGAGACCCAGTTAAATCGAAACCACCTGTTTGCAGGCTACCCGTGAGTTCATAAGTACCCACATTCAGCGGTGGAGAGGCGGTTGAAACTACGCATTGATCAAAGCTATATCCAAGAATTTCATCACTAGTCAGAAAAGTATCACTCCGCCCTGTTTCTACCAGCAAGGTAGCACCACTCGGACAAACAAATTGTTCGCGAACATTTTCTGAAATCTCAGTGTCGAGCTGCTGATTGCCAGCAGTGAACATATGTTAGCGTTCATTTGGCCTGCTAGACAGCAGGATGAATATCTGATCTGAGTGGATTGTCCATAAAATTCATTTTCCACTCGCGTGGTGTGAGTTGCTGTATACAATGGTTGGGGTGGATTTGCACACGCTGCAAGACATCAACCAGATAATCGTAGGGATGGATGTCATGCAGAATGCAGGTGGATATCAAACTCTGGATGATTCCCACCTGTTGCGCGCCTAGCTCTGTGTAGCAGAACAACCAATTACGCCTGCCCATGGCAATCGAGCGGATTCGTCGTTCGATATGATTGGTATCCAAGGGCACGTCCGGGTCACCCAGGAATACCTGCAACGCACTCCGACGGGTGTACACATAGTTCAGCGCCTTGGCAAAGGGGCTGCGTGGCAGTAAATCTGCGTTTTCCAATTCGCGCTCGACCCAGGTAAAAAAGGTATCTACCGTCGCCTTGCTGTTTTCCACACGCTGGTTCAGTTTATCAGCACCCGTGAGGTTATCGTTCCTGATCTGTTCTTCCACCGCATACAGTGCCCGGATGAAGGACAACGCCAGCATCACTTTTTCAGGCTCATCC
>CALFCF010000034.1 GCA_937951345.1 uncultured Granulosicoccaceae bacterium | reverse complement strand
CACCAGAGTCTGGCTACCTAAGCAGGTCGCTCGATTGAGCGAAATTCGTAGAAATCTACGGGTTGAGCTCAATCGAGTGAGCTGCGACGGCAGACGGGCATTGGGGGTGAATAGAAAACAGTGTGCGAATACCCGCAGCGACGCTTAAACTGCTTTTCTAACTGGAAATTGCTTAGTTTTCAATGTCACTGTTTTCGCCTTCATGAATAGAGCAGGCTAGGGAACTACTCACGCTACTGAGGTAACAGCCTTAGTTCTTGCGCCTGCCGCCGCCGTCCATAAAATCCGTGCCACTTAGCATGGGGCGTAAGGTGTTCATCACAAAAAAAGCGAAGAACAGAAAAAAGAAAATAAACTTGGGGCGGGAATAGTCTGGCGGTAAAAGTTGTGTAAGCGAAATGAATGCAAAACTCGCCAGAAAAAAACCGTACACAGAGTGTATGTAAAGATTGACAATGTTGGTGGTGATCTCTTCGCGATAGACACCACTGGCGACCATGCAGAACATCATGACCAATACGACAGGTACCATTGGAGCGAGCATTTGCTCAATACCCACACCAAGACTGATGATCCCGGCGCAGAGATAGACACCCGCGAATATCAATGCTTCTGCGAATCCACGCAATAGTGGAGGAAACCGAAACTGCCGCACTAGTGTGCGCCCGGCCGCCGTACGCAGCTGACGCAGGATGGAGTCATCAGCGCTGTAGACCGTCATATCGCCAGCAGAGCCAGTCGTCCAGCTGACGATCCGGTCCTGCATCGGCATTTTGTTTTGTTTTTCTGTAACCATCGAATTACACCGCAGGTAACAAGTACACCGGTACTCGTCAGCGCTCTGTGTTTGGTATGTTAACTTTATCTCTTAATCTGGGAGATCGCTTCAACTGGGAGTATTGTAGCAATTGGTAGTTCCAATTTACTTCCAACAGGTCACATTCGACAGATCGTCACCTTCGACAGATCGTCGCTTTCGACAGATCGAATCGACTTTTTACCTGTTCGATCCAGCTGATTACATTAGTATATCAGTCGAATCTCCCAAACAACCCTACCGCTGGCCGAATCAGGGGTTACGTAACAATTATTAAAAGATCGTGACCCTGACGCATGAGAAATTGTCGTTTATAACGGTTATTGAATACCCGGTAGTATTCACAGATTGCTCAGCCAGCAGCAAGTTGTTGATAATTTAACTAAAAATCTGAACTGCTGTCATCGCTTTGTGGACTGTGGTTTCAGCTTAATACTGGTACGCTATACCTGCCCCCCATGTCTCACTCACGCATAAAGCTATTCCAGGGAAGCGAAAATGTTTGTGGTTACCTCGCTGACCGAACCGCGGTGAACATATACGCCGATCCGCACCATCCGGATCCGGGCGACGTATATAACCGTCTGATAACACGCGGCTTCCGACGTTCAGGTGAGTTTGTCTATCGACCCGGGTGCGATAGCTGTTCTGCATGCGTCCCGGTACGTATTCTGTCGACTGAATTCAAACCGCGCCGCACAGACAAACGGAACCTGAATTTCAACCAGGATGTGCTTGTCCGCTACTGCAAAGCCCGATACTCCGATGAGTACTTCAACCTGTACAAGCGCTATTTGGCACATCGCCATTCCGGTGAGGGCATGGACAACCCAACCCCCGAAGACTACGAAAGATTCTTACTCAATCCGTGGGGCCACGCACTTTTCGTTGAGATGCGCCTGGAGGATGTCTGCATCGCCGTAGCGGTTACTGACGTAACAGGCAGTGGTCTGTCTGCAGTGTATACATTTTTTGATCCGACGCTGGAGAAACGCGGCTTGGGCCGCTTTTCTATTCTGCAGCAAGTGCAACTGTGCCGAGATATGTCACTGCCCTATCTCTATCTCGGTTACTGGGTGGAGGGGTGCAAAAAGATGGAATACAAGTCTGACTTCAGACCACAAGAGCGATTTGATGGACAGCAGTGGGTACGCGTCGAATAAACCGCAGCACCCGGTCTATAAAAAATTGCTATGACACGGCTAGTCGTGTCAACGTTTTCAATTATCTGAAGATGGCAGAAAGTGGCTGATGATAATTGTCCGGTAGTTGTTGCGGTGTCTGCCGATACTCACTGCTAACACTACACGACTGATCAACAATCTCAGCGCTGCAAGCAGACCCTGAAATTATTTACATCTCTGCTGGATCGCACTGTTTCTAATCTTTACTCGAAGCGGCTATTCTCTGCTCAGCGGAAGGCCTGTCAGGCGCACTTGCGCTGGAGGCACTGGTACGACCGGTTCGAACACCACTCGTTGACACACTTTTTTCCTTATCCTTTGTGTTGAGCAGTTCGATACCTCTGAGGTAACGGTCATACATTTTCGCGGGACCCCACTGCTCTTTCAGCTGCATAAACAACGTTTTTGCCTCTGAAAGATTACCGGCTTTACTGGCCCGCATGGCTTTGCGATGGTCACGCAAATATTGCCGTGTCTCATCATCAACATCCGACAAATGTCCCAACGGCTCAAACATCTTGACGGGTTTCGAACGTCCCTTGATTTGAACCGTATCAAGCTCGCGAAACAGAACATCGGGCAGAATCTCGGCTGTTTCCTCTGCGACCACTATGGGCACGCCATAAAGACGCGTTTGTTCTTCCACGTGCTGCGCTACATTAACGGCATCTCCAACAACCGTATAAGTCATGCGAAATGACGAACCCAGATTACCTACATTGGCCGGCCCGGTACTGATACCGATACCCACTTCAATGGAAGGCAACCCGTCATCCTCATACTGCGCGTTCAAAGCAAATATTTCCTGCTGTATTTCCAGTGCGGCTGAAAGTGCATCATGCGCATGCGTTGAGCTAGTCGCCGGTGCTCCCCAGAACGCCATCACACTGTCACCGATATATTTATCGATGGTGCCGGAATGACGGACAATAATTTTACTGACCGCCGAAAAGTAACGGTTCAGCCAACGCGCAATTTCAGGAGGTGCCATGTTCTCGGACAATGCACTGAACCCGATCACATCGCAAAACAGTACGCTGATTTCGCGCTGCTCACCCTGCAAACCCATACTATCCGGATTACGGCTGTATTGTGCAGCTAGCTCCGGTGGAACGTATTGACTCATCAACGATGTAAGTCGCCTGCGATCACGCATTTCGGCGTGATAGGACGTCACCAGGTAAATTAAAAAAAGCACCAGTACCGTCATAAACGAAAATTCGACCGGCACTACCGGCGCTGCAAGACCGCTTTCGTAGTTGAGAAAGAAAATACCGGCTGCGGCGGCTAGCGAGATTAGCGCTGCGCCGGCCGGCCGGAATAACGGCATCACACACACTAGCGCCAAAATGATCATTTGCGTAAACCAGAACGTCGCACCAAGACGCTCTGACATGAAAAGGTTATAGGAATTGCCGCCACGAATTTTCAATGAAAACAATTGCCCCTCAACGCCGCTCGCATTCCAGTCGAAATCAAAGTAAAGACGGAAAACGCCCAGGCCGGTCAACAACAAAACGACAAAGGCCAGCAGCAACAAGAGTGAATGAGTCACACTGCGGCGGCTTGGATTGAAGAATGGAAGGGCCACTGAAATTTGAGGAATTAGCCTATTACTAGCTTGTTATGTGTGCGAAAGATCGTACCCGGCGGTAATCGGTTCGAAGCTTTGAGAAGACGGGTGTCACCGGCGAACCCCAGGCACGGTGCAACCCCCTACCCTGCTAAAAAACAGCTTATTATTGAGCGGTTTACTGATTTTTATCATCACTGTTTTCGCCTTCAAAGCTCAAGCAGGCTCAGTAACATCATGCCGGCCCCGGCAAAACCAATCACTCCGATTTGTCTTCGAATGACCGACACACATTTGCTATGCATTATTCCCACCATGTCAGAGTATACCTGCAGCGAGCCGGGCAATGTATCCCGATCAAGATTCCCTGTTGCACCGGGCGATTCGGCTTGTCGGCACTTTTAACCGGCGAATCCGCGAATCGAGCCTCGGTCGCCAATGTTGGCTCCTGTGAACATATCGCCGCCTCGACTGCGTTAAACTATCATGAGCCTGATACGCCAATAAACACCCGTTGGGCAGTTAATTAAAACCGCTACACAGCAAGAACACCTCAAACATAAAGTAAATTAATAACAACAACGCGCAGGATTATGGCTGAAACAAAAACTCTCAATATGCCACGAGCTTTGGTTACCGGGGGAACGGGAGGCATCGGCGAAGCCATCTGCAGCAAACTCGCTCGCTCCGGTTACCACGTGATCGCCAATCACCACCCTGCAGATACTGAAAAGGTTGTCAGCTGGCAGGAACAAATGTGCGCAAACGGCATCAGCGTTGAAACGCTATCCGCCGACGTCTCTGACTACAACGATTGCCAGACGATGGCACAACGGATCAATCAGGAAGGCGGCTTGTATCTTCTTGTTAACAATGCCGGCATCGTGCGTGATGCGACGCTAAAAAAACTCGAACCTCATCACTGGCAGAGCGTTATTGATACCAATCTGGGTAGCCTCTACAACGTCTCGCGGCAATTTGTCGCTGCGATGACCGAAGCCGGTACCGGCAGGATTGTCAACATTTCATCCGTCAACGGACAGCGTGGGCAATTCGGACAAACCAATTACTCCGCAGCCAAGGCAGGTGTCCATGGATTCACAATGGCTTTGGCCCAGGAGACTGCTGGCAAGGGCGTAACAGTCAACACAATATCACCGGGTTTTATCGACACGGACATGGTTAAAACCATACCCGATGCCCAACGCGAAGCGATCATCGCTTCCATCCCTATCCAACGTATCGGGCAACCGGCAGATATAGCACACGCTGTTGCGTTTCTGGCAGACGCCGCCAGTGATTACATTACCGGCATCAACTTGCCCGTAAACGGTGGTGTGTTCATGCACTGAAGCCGGCGCTACCCAGCACTGCCAAAGCTTCAGCATGTAAAGCGGGTGTCGCAGCAGCTAGTACCGAAGTAGTCTCAAGCGTGATGTCATATCCCTGCAGATCAGTAAAAACACCGCCAGCCTCGCGCACTGCGACAACCAGTGCTGCTATATCAAGGATATTGACATCTGATTCGATCACCAGATCAGCTTGTCCACTGACCAGCTGGTGATAATGATAAAAGTCTCCGTAACCGCGAACACGTGCTACAGATGACACCAGAGTTGCGTAACGCGACCAGGCTGCGGGATCACCTGCCAGCGATTTAAGATTACCACTGGATAAGTAGGCATCCGAAAGATTCTCGGTCTTCGATGTGGTAACGATCTTTGTGTTGCGGCGACATCCACCAGCCGCAACGGCAATAACTCGCTCCGTTTCGCTGACACTGTCGATATTGCCCAGCCTTTCTCTCGGAAGACAAGGTGCGTCCGAAACACCAACTACCAGACCGTCTGGTGACATCAATGCGATTTGAGTAGAAAAAAACGGCGACCGTCTGACAAAGCTCTTCGTACCATCAATTGGATCAACCAACCACACCATACCGTTAGAGGATTCAGACTTACCGGTTTCCTCTCCATAAAAACCATAGTCCGGAAACACTTCCAACAACGTGCTTCGAATGATTTTTTCAGCCTCGATATCAGCCTCAGTTACCGGCGAATTATCCGCTTTGATCTCGATACCGAACGACCCCGCAAAGTACTCTCGTATTTTTGCCCCAGCGGCATTAACGGCGACCACCGCAGCATCGAGTTGTTTGGCGTAATCAGGAGTTGTCGACATCGATATCAGAAAGGTCTGAAGGTAAAAAAAGTTAGCTGTCAAGCCTGATTATTTTCTATCAGCTCGACTAAACTGGCAACAGCCATCATACAGATCAATCATGTCTATCGGAATTTCACAACTTAACGGGCAACAACGGTTGGCCGTTACCACGGTTGATCACAACGTATTGGTCCTGGCCGGTGCGGGCACCGGTAAAACCGGCGTTATCACACGCAAAATCGCCTGGCTGGTCGAACACCATGATTGTCCGGCACAGCATGTCGTCGCTGTCACATTTACCAATAAAGCAGCGACTGAAATGAAATCGCGACTGCAAGGTCTACTGTCCAAGCAGATTGCCAAGCAAATTCGCGTATCTACCTTTCACCGGCTGGGGCTACAGCTGTTGCACAGGTATTGCCACAACGAGCAGACAAATGTTGACGCCCCGACCACAGTGCAGTTGCGGCGCGGATTCTCTATTTTTGATCAAAGCGACAGCAGCCGGATAGTTCGCGATCTGTTCGAAGATACGCCTGTGCAACTCGACGAAAAACAGGTGCTCGCAGCTATCAGCCAATGGAAGAATGAACTGGTAGATCCTGAATCCGCTGTGAAGCTTGCAGGCACTGATCCACGTCAGGCACTGCTGGCACGCTTTTACGCACGCTACCAGTCAATAATCAGCAGCTGTAATGCTGTTGATTTCGATGATCTCATCCGTTTGCCTGTCCACATCCTGAAAACAAACGCTGCGTTTCGAGAGAGCGTCCAGAGCGGTATTCGCTACCTGTTGGTCGATGAATATCAGGATACCAATAGTTGTCAATATGAACTCGTCAAACTACTGCTGGGCGATCAAGGCATTTTGACTGCCGTAGGTGATGATGACCAAAGTATTTACGCATGGCGTGGCGCCAATCCTGATAACCTGCCAGCGCTATCGCGCGACTTTCCTGATCTGGCAGTGATCAAACTGGAGCAGAATTACCGCTCTTGTCAGCGTGTACTGCGATGTGCGAATGCCGTCATCAGGGAAAACCCTCACTTGCACGAAAAACAATTGTGGAGCGATATGGGTCTGGGTGAAAAACTCAGACTCTGTCATTGTCGTGATGGCACAGACGAAGCCGAGTGGGTTGCAGCTGATATTCTGACGCAGCAATTCAGGCACCAGATCAAGCCCGGCAGTATCGCAGTGCTCTACCGAAGCAACTTTCAATCACGAGCGCTTGAGCAGGCGTTGCGTGATCGCGGTATCAATTACGAGATCAGTGGTGGATCGTCGTTTTTCGATACGGCAGAGGTAAGAGATCTGATGGCCTACCTGCGGGTGATGGCAAATCCGGATGACAATTCAGCACTGCTTCGCATCATTAACCGGCCTCGCCGCGAAATTGGTTCCCGGACAGTTGAGCATATCGGGCAACTCGCAAACCAGTTGGGCTGCAGTCTGTTTGATGCCTGTCTTCACCCTGAGCTGGCTACTATTGCCACTGCGCGCAGTGCTCAGCGTGTTAGTGACTTCGCCAACATGCTGGTGTTGATGGCTGACAATGCACAACGGGGAGACACGCCAGCTGTGGTAGGCGAGCTACTTGAACAGATCGATTACGACGCCTGGTTGCAAGACCAGGCAAGCACGCCGCAGTCACTGCAGCGCGCGCGCGACAACGTTGCAGAAATTCTTAACTGGATTTCCCGCCTGGAACAAAACGACAGTGACGACAGTACGGCCACTGGTAAGGAATTCGCATCATTGGTCACACACATGTCGTTAATGGACACACTGTCCCGCCAGGATGCGGGTCCCGCCGACAACTCTGCAGATTCAGACGGCGGAGGCATACAGATGATGACCTTGCATGCGGCAAAGGGCCTTGAGTTTCCGCATGTCTATCTGATCGGCGCAGAGGAAGGTATATTACCCCACCACTCCGCCGACGAAGACGGAAGAATAGAAGAAGAGCGCCGTCTGGCCTACGTCGGCATGACCAGGGCGAAATTCAGGCTGACATTCACCACCGCAAGAACGCGCAGCCGTTTCGGGGAAATATCTCATACCGAACCCAGCCGCTTTTTAAACGAAATACCGCCTGACGATATCGAGAAACTTGGGGAGGAACCCGGTGAAGCTGATGTTCAACGCACGCTCGACACCGGCCGCGCCACACTGGCATCGTTGAAGTCGATGCTGCAGGAAGGTACAGACTAACGCATTATTCTGTTGTTTTACTTTCCCTGTTCCAGGACCATCGCGTGGCGTCAAATTTGCTGCGCTCTGGTTAGGGTTGATACTCGCCAACAAACCCTTGATTTAACGCCAACGGGTTATATCTTGGATAGATCGGGATCGAAAACTTCGCCAGCGCCCCGACAACTATAAACTCTATCGGTAGCAGGCAGTTTCAGCGAACAATGAAATCCCGCCCGCGCCACTTGAAGCCGAGCAAACCAGTCTGACCAGGACTCCTGAATCGCAATGAAAACAGACGACAACAGTATCGACGGCGAAGACACGGTCAATGACAATGATCTCGACTCCAACGATACGGTCTTTTCGCAATCCGGCAGCGATTCAAGCCTCGTCGTAGCCGACCAGACGCTGCCCGACAGCTTGCTGCTGTTGCCTATTTTTGAGCGCCCTTTTTTCCCGGCACAGGTACAACCGCTTGTTGTTGATGCTGAACCCTGGAGCGAAACATTCGAACAGCTTTCCAAAATGAATGCGCACCTACTGGGTCTTAGCTATGCTGGCGACACGGAAGGAGCGACTGCCAACATTGAGCAATTTTCCCCCATCGGCTGCGTTGTACGCCTGCATAACGTGGTTGTCAGTAACGGTAAAATTCAATTTATTGCGCAAGGTTTACAGCGGTTTCGTATCAAGGACTGGATAAGCGAGTCCCAGCCGTATGCAGTGAACGTCAGCTACCCGGAAGAAGAAAGCGGTAACACCCCCGAAATAAAAGCCTATGCAATGGCGCTGATTCAGGCAATCAAGGAACTGATACCACTGAATCC
The DNA here is from genome assembly GCA_937951345.1 of uncultured Granulosicoccaceae bacterium. Lineage (GTDB taxonomy): Bacteria > Pseudomonadota > Gammaproteobacteria > Granulosicoccales > Granulosicoccaceae > CALFCE01. Next base: position 7,981 of record CALFCF010000034.1, on the reverse strand, counting down.
TTTGTACAACGAGGAATTAAAAAACTTTCTTAATCATTTCAATCTCAACGAACCTTCTCCTCTGGCTGATTTCGCAGCAGCGATAACGACAGCGCCCGGACCGGAGTTACAGAAAATTCTGGCGACAGTAGGCTTGCAAAAGCGCATGGAGCGGGTGTTGTTACTACTTCATAAGGAACTTGAAGTTGCCAAACTTCAAAGCGAAATTCGCTCAGAAGTCGAACAGAAGATGTCCCGCCACCAACGCGAATTCTTTCTGCGCGAAGAACTCAAAATCATTCAGCGCGAGCTGGGTATTGCCAAAGATGACAAAACGGCAGATCTTGAGCAGTTCCGGGAGCGGATGACCAAACTCGATCCTCCGGAGCACGTTACTGAACGCTTCGACGAAGAAGCCAACAAATTGTCGATACTTGAAACCGGTTCGCCCGAATATGGTGTCACACGTAATTATCTGGACTGGGTGAGCTCGGTTCCGTGGGGCATCACCTCTAAAGACAAACTCAGTGTACGTAATGCCAGAACTGTTCTGAATCGAGATCATGCAGGTTTGAAAGACATCAAAGATCGTATTGTGGAATTTTTAGCAATGGGGTCATTCAGGGGTGAAATCAGCGGGTCCATTCTGCTGTTTGTCGGCCCACCCGGTGTTGGCAAAACCTCAATCGGTAAATCCATAGCTGAATGTCTCGGTCGCAAGTTCTACCGTTTCAGTCTGGGTGGCATGCGTGATGAAGCGGAGATTAAAGGTCACCGGCGAACCTACATTGGTGCCATGCCCGGCAAACTTGTGCAAGCGCTGAAGCATGTCAAAGTAAGCAATCCGGTCATTATGCTGGATGAGATAGACAAAATAGGCGCCTCCTATCAAGGCGACCCGGCATCAGCACTGCTCGAGGTTCTCGACCCGGAACAGAACTCGGAATTTCTGGATCACTATCTGGATGTTCGTGTAGATCTATCCAAAGTGTTGTTTGTCTGTACGGCTAACCAACTCGACACGATTCCAAGAGCGTTACTTGACCGTATGGACGTTATCCGGTTGGGTGGGTATATAGCTTCAGAAAAACTGGAAATTGCGAAGAAACATTTATGGCCACGCTTGCTGGAGCGTAATAACGTAACCAAATCACAAGTCAACATAACGGATTCCGCTCTGGCCGAGCTGATCGAAGGGTATGCGCGCGAGGCCGGTGTGCGCAACCTCGAGAAGCTGCTGCATAAAATATTGCGTAAATCTATTGTAAAGCTACTGGGTAAGGAGAAACGCATAAGCATCAGCGCCAGAAATCTGGAGGACTTCGTGGGCCAGCCCTACTTCCGGGATGACAGCAAACTCTCCGGAGTAGGTATCGTCACAGGTCTTGCCTGGACATCACTGGGGGGCACAACGTTGCCAATCGAAGCACTCACGGTGCATGAAAAAAACCGTGGTATCACGCTAACCGGACAACTCGGCAAAGTGATGAATGAGTCCGCCCAGATAGCGCACAGCTATGTGACAAACAACAGCAGGAAGTTTGGCATTGAGGAGCAATACTTCAACTCACATTCCATCCATGTTCACGTACCCGAAGGCGCTACACCGAAAGACGGTCCGAGCGCCGGCATTAGTCTCGCGAGTGCCTTGATTTCGTTGGCGACAAAAACAGCGCCTAAAAAAGATGTTGCAATGACAGGTGAACTAACACTCACCGGAGCGGTATTGGCTGTGGGAGGCATACGTGAAAAGGTTATTGCTGCGCGACGTACGGGTATCGACGAGATTATTCTACCCGAACCCAACAGACGCGATTTCGAAGAACTACCCCGACACATTGTCAAAGGAATCAAGGTGCATTTCGCGGCATCGTTTCAACAAGTTTATGATGTGTTATTTCAGCCAGCAGGCAATCGCACAAAAAAGAAATCCAGGAAACGTGCTAGCCGTTGATTTTCCAACAACACGCAAGCAGGTTATGCTCACTTGCTATCTTTAGTGGCTTGCAAACCGCCGATAGGCGGTTTACCAAGATTTGATTGCCGTTTTCTATTACCGGGTTTGGGTCAACGCTTTTAGCTTGACGCGTTGTTTTTGTTGATCGCGTGGCGCAGATTTCGCGTCAATCCTTTAGCCACTCATCCTCTACCGGTTTTAGAAGTACTGTCGCAATCCCACGTGGATCACGAAATCCGGGGCAGTATCAATGGCAGCATCCTCCAGAAACCCGAAAACCAGTTCGCGCGTAGCTGCGATGCGCCACTGCGCTGCCCAACCCAATTGCACAGCGTTAGCGCCCAACTCACGAAGTCCGCTGTCAAATACAGGCGAATGAAAATCCAACTGCGTAGTTACGCTTAATCCACGGCTTTGAAGCCATTCAGGTTGCCAGGTTAATGCAGCTGTTCCGAAGAATACATGGGACCGCAATTGCTCAAAACTCTCCACATCACCCGTTAATAACAAACCCAGACTGTTCCTGAGTTGGAGGTTTCTGGGTAATTGAAAAACCGGTGGTGTTATCTCAAGAAACCCGTCCAACGATTCACTGCCTGTCAATTGCTGCAGGCTACCAGTTGGCAACTTCGCACCCACTCTGATCGATGCCTGACTACTGAACCAGCGTGGTAATGAATTCGTTAAACATGAGAGTGAAACGGCCACTTGTAACTGCATGTCCCCTATACGTGCGCTTGAGGAGTCCAACTGCAATCGATTAGAGCCTGAGCGAAAGTCAAAACGCAAGCGATCCTGCGGGCTCAGATCCCGTCGTCCATTGGGCAATCCAAAGGCGTCATGCCAGTTTTCAATAAATTGATCAAATGACCCCGGATGATGCGCCACGAACGGTACGCTAACACCGAACGCAGTGCATGCAGAATGACGATAGCTGAGTGCCAGATTGACACGAGTGGATTCACCGTCCAACACCAGCGCTTGTGTTGGCGAGACACCACCTGAAAAAATATTCGAATGGTCAGTCTGTAGCGAAATACGCCAATTAGATCGCGCGACTGTGCCGGATTTAGAAGACTCAGAAAATTGACCGGAGGGTGCCAGTCGCGTGATCGGAAAACCAAACAATGCTTTTATCGGATGATATCCGTTTGCCTCGATAAAACCGGGTGTTGCAGAAAAACCCGAAGCAGCAGAAAACGACAGCGGAGAAAGCGATACCAGCAACGCTAGAATCGGTGTTAAAGCAGAACGCCACATCACATACGATCAGATTCTATCACCCAACTCAGACTCAACCTGCGCAACACTGCGCCGGGCATTGGCTGACTGTGGTGAGATATCAAGAACCTTTCGAAAAGCATCCAGCGCGGAGTGCAGATCACCAGTTCTCAGAAAAATTAAACCCAAGCCGGATATCGCACCGAAATGTCGTGGTTCAAGCTGTAGCGTTCGATGGATATCCCTGACCGACTCATCGTAACGCCCCATCAGGTAATAGATCGTAGCCCGCTTGTTCCATCCTTCTGCAAATCCGGGGTCGGAACCGACCAGCTCCGTGCTTGCAGTCAGTGCATCGTCAAGCTCACCAGTAGACATGGACTTAACAACCCGCTGCAGCAGCTCGGCCGTTTTTTCGTTATTGGTGTCCTCCCATTTCAACCAGATCTCGGATTCCACGTGGCGTGCTTTAGAAGCCGAAATTGCTGATTTCAATGCCGAAAACAATGCTGGCAACTCGTCTGAGTTTTGATCTGCATGAGTCTGTGGGGCGAACACTGCAGCCAGTAACAATAGACCCAGAGAAAGGGATCGCGATATCGAGGCAATAGATTTACGTGTCAGGAATGGCAAACCAAAGGATGTTTCAGTTCGAGCACACATAGTTGATTTCTCGGCAGGACAGTATTTATACCATGGTATGTACCCACTGGATCAGATAAAACTCCCGATAGACCGGTACAACTGGCTGATTTGCAAGGGCTAATCAGGTAAGCCTGGATTTCATGAAACCTGCACTTCGCAAAGCGAGCAGTTTGTGGTCGAGCGGTTTGCGGTGTGTGTGTTTTGTTCAGGCACAGCGCTAAGAATAGTTTTGTTACCTTACTGTACTTTCGCAGGTTCGCCTGCATTTACCAGTTGCACAAGGTCAGCGGCTGCCCGGTAACCCGGTATTTGCTGCCCCGTATCAAGATAGATAAGCGGGGTTCCGCGCAAACCCACTTGTTCGGCCATTGCCATGTGCGATTCGATTGGGTTCGAACATGCCTTTTGTGCTACCTCACCACCGGCTTTTGCAATAGTCATAGCAGCCTGCGGATTATCGGCACACCACACGCTTTCAAGATTCTTGTGCGCCGGTGATCCAAGACCCGCGCGAGGAAAAAGCAAATAGCGAACTGAAATACCCGCATCGAGTAAGACATCAAGTTCCTGATGCAAGCGACGACAGAACCCGCAACTGGTATCAGTGAACACCGTGATCGAACGACCGGTATCTTTAGGAGACTGATAAACCAGCATATCTTCCTCTTTTATATTATTAATGAGGCCAATATGTATGCCACCCAGGCGGTCGGCTGTGAGGTTGGCACGTGTATCCAGATCAATCAGATCACCGTCGATGATATGTTTACCATTGGCACCGACATAGTAAATCTGGCCGCCACTGATTAGCTCGTACACCCCTTCTATCGGCGTCTCTGAAATACTGGAAATATCAATATCAGGTAAACGCTTCTTGATCTCAGACTCCAATTGATCAAGTGACTCTGCCGAGACTAAAGATAAGCAGCAAAAGGACAACAATAAGGCAGCGGCAGTGTGACCCGCGAGTTGTTTAAAAAACGCTTGTATCGAATTTTCGTTAACGTTCATCATCTTCTTACCGTTATTGCGATTCAGCGTAAACGTTGAATCTTACAGGCCCATCCTGTTACATGCTCACTTCTTACAAACCGCTAATCTGCGATTAACACTACAGGCGACTATCACTCAACCAGCTGTCTCAAATGGTTTAGTTCTATCCACTAACGCTTACAGCGTCTCCGAGACTCATTCGATATAATACTACCTATTGTATCGACCATTGTTAACCTAGTTGTACAAATAACACGAGTAGTTTCTTTACTTGTCAGAAAAAAATAGGTTTTTGTAGCAACATCAGATTATCTTACATATAACGCATCCAATGTGCCAATACTCACGTTGCAAGATAGGGCCGTACGATTTAGCGCGATTACCTGTCCACCAACGCAGTTACGATTAGAAAGTTGCAATAGCTGCAGCAAATTAAAGATGTTTGCAAAAAATTCCAACAGTGTGTGAGAACGCGCATATTCTTGAGATTGCCGAGTACTGCATATTAACGCGCAGCACAGCTACTCGACGGTAGCCTGCAGCATGAGTCCATTAGCGCTAGCCCCTCGGATGATGCTTGCTATGCAATTCCTTCATACGTTCCCGTGCGACGTGAGTATAGATTTGAGTCGTTGATAAATCGCTGTGGCCCAGCAACAGTTGGACAACCCTGAGATCAGCATCGTTGTTAACCAGATGCGTAGCGAAGGCATGTCTCAACGTGTGCGGTGATATTTGTGTGCGAATCCCAGCTTGCCGCGAGTGACGTTTTATCGCGTACCAGAATGTTTGACGCGTCATCATGCGACCTCTGTTCGACAGAAAGACGTGAGCGCTGGCAGTAGTGCTTGTTGCTGGCATTAAGTCAGGACGCGCTACTTTATAGTAGTGCTCAAGCCACCACAGCGCCTCTTCACCTACGGGCACCATTCGCTCTTTACTACCCTTACCCCAAACGCGAACCACCCCTTGATTTCGGTTAATTTGCTCTATACGCAAATCAATTAGCTCGGAAACTCTGAGTCCACAGGCATAAAGAATTTCCAGCATAGTTCGGTCTCGCAAACCGAGTGTTGTCTGGGTATCGGGTGATTGCAGAAGTTTTTCGACATCGGCTTCTGACAGTGAGTGTGGTAGTGATCTGCCAATTTTAGGGCTGTCTATCAACGCGGATGGGTCCTGTACCATGAATCCCTCACGGACAAGAAACGCGAAGAAACGACGCAGCGTAGACAAAACACGCGCCAACGTTCGCGAAGACAACTGCTGCTCACTCAAATAAGCCAGATACCCGAGAACGTGCTCTCGCTGTGTCTCCAACAGACGCAAATCCTGCGCTGAAAGCCAGCCTGAGAATTTTCGAATATCAGACATGTAGGCAGACAGTGTGTGTTTGCTAAGCCCACGCTCAAGCAGCATCGAGTCCCGAAAACGGACTGCCAGCGTATCTACAGGCAAATCAGGAGAGGCGGAATTTAGCGACACGATGTGAAAAAGCATAGCCCAACTGGTCAATATTGACAGTGTCGACTATGCCAGCTCCACTACTTTCCACAGTACCCGGTGAGGCTCAAGCCCCGACTATCTGAATCGACTGGTCTGGTCACACGGGATAGAGGGTAAAATGACAGGAAGTTTGTCAGATTGATCATCGTCGATGGAAAACACCACAAGTGCAGCGATTACTGCAGACACTGCGCTCTCCAGAATCTTGCAACGGATTCAAGCGTCGTCTCGTACGCACACTGTGCCAGTTGCCGAATCGGCCGGGCGCATAGCTGCAACCGATATCCTATCGCCAGTTAACGTACCACCCTTTCACAGCTCGGCGATGGATGGTTACGCCCTGGGTATCGACGACTCGAGTGAACAATCTACAGACGCACACGATTTGCGCGTTTGTGAAATTGGTGTATCGCTCGCTGGCCACCCGTTTCAAGGATCAGTAACCCAGGGTGAATGCGTTCGAATTACAACCGGTGCCATGATGCCGGACAATACGGATAGAGTCGCTATCGTTGAGAATTCAGAGAAGATACCCAATGAACCCGGCTACTTGCGTCTGACCCGGTATCCGATAGCGAATGAGCATGTTCGACATCCCGGTTCGAATATAAAACAGGGTCAGGTGCTTTGTTCAGCAGGCCAAAAAATCGGCCATGCACAAGCGGGCTTGTTGGCATCGGCCGGTATGAGTTCAATCGAAGTGGCGAAGCCTGTCACGGTAGCAATCCTATCGACAGGTGATGAACTCGTTGAACCCGGCAATCCGCTTGAACCTGGACAGATATACGACGCGAACAGATTTCTTCTTGGTTCATTGTTAAAAAGCCCTAACACTGAAATACTCGATATCGGGATTGCACAGGATTCAAAGCCAGCTCTGCAACGAGCACTCGCCACAGCAGAGTCAGCCGATATTCTGATTACAAGTGGAGGTGTGTCAGTTGGAGAGGCAGATCTTGTCAGAAATGTTCTGTCTGAATCAGGCAAAATGCACATATGGAAAATTCTGATGAAGCCGGGGAAGCCACTAACATTTGGCGAGTTAGCTAGCGGTACTTTGCTTTTCGGGCTACCCGGCAACCCAGTATCATCAATGGTTACTTACGCTTTGTTTGTCGTACCAGCAATACGTAAGTTACTTGGAATGGCGCAGCGCGAACTCAGGTGGGAAACTGCAATGAGTCTCGATAGGCTGACAAAGGACCCCGGACGGATGGAATTCCAGCGTGGCGTCTTATCACATTCGCCAGATGGTCGACTTTGTGTTGCCACCACTGGACTACAGGATTCTCATATACTGACATCACTGGCGCTTGCAGACTGCCTTATCCGACTACCTCTGGAATCGAACGGTGCGAAGACGGGGGAACCGGTAAATATCGTACGTATACAGGATTTGATGCTGTAGAGGACAGCTACTGTATCTCCAGAAACAAAAAAGGCGACCCTTGGGTCGCCTTTTTTATGCAGGGAATCAAATCCCTAACTAAGACACAACTTAACGTCGCTTCTTAGTTGCACGCTTCTTAGTAGCACGCTTCTTAGTTGCACGCTTCTTAGTTGCACGCTTCTTAATTGCACGCTTCTTAGTAGCACGCTTCTTAGTTGCACGCTTCTTAGTTGCACGCTTCTTAGTAGCACGCTTCTTAGTTGCACGCTTCTTAGTTGCACGCTTCTTAG
>CALFCF010000033.1 GCA_937951345.1 uncultured Granulosicoccaceae bacterium | reverse complement strand
CCAGAGGCAAGCGCTCAATCTCTTCCTGTGTCATCACACGCGGTGTTCCGTCGGCTTCGATGACAATAACCGTCGTACCCTTGTCATTGAGAGTGGCCGTGTCTGTGATAACTGTGACTGTTCCGTCGCTTAACGTAACTGGCTTGGGTATTTCTTCAGTAAATATTTCAGGTAGATTGCGGATTTGAGCCTGCGTCAATTGTTCTGGCAAATTGTTTGGCCCTATGTCCCCGGCAGTGGGTACAAAGGCTTGCGTTGATGGCGCAATCTTTCTGGCTTGTGTTGTTTCAGTGATATCGTTGAGCGCTGCAGCAGGTATAGGCTCTGATTCGACGGTTTCCAACTCGGCCAGTTCGTTGGTATGACCATGCTGATAAGCCGACTCAACAAGCGTGATCGCTTTATTTTCCACGTCAGCACTATCGTTATTGGTTTGGCCGGTCAGTTGTGTCTGTGCAACGTTCTCAGCGGAATGTTTTGTATCCGAATGCTGTAACTCGGCAATAGTTACTGCTGCAGTTGTTTTATTAATTTTGGTTGTTTCAGTATCAGCTGCAGCAATTTCTGTGGATTGTACTTTTACCGGGCGCGCATAAGCCGAGACGAGATCCCATGTGGGGCCGGCTTCAAGGCATTCATGGGCTCCCGGTGCTGACAACCCGGTGCAACTTTCTGCGCTGACTGCATTATTTGCAGGCGGATTACCTACCGGATTTCCACATTGCAAATCGCTGTAAGCCGGGTGGTTGTACAATCCGTTGGCGACTTGTAGGCCGGGGCCGTTACCAACACGTTCGCATATCTGAGTAACGCTTTGGCCACCGATCGGTGTTGGAAGGATTGTATTTGCCTGCTCCGATGAGGGAACGTGAGTTGTGCAATAACACGCGCCGTCTGCATGATAGCTCAGTGCCTGCTGCTGATCCGCCAGCGTGTTTGTAGGCAGAGCAAATAATGGCAACGAGCACGTGATAAACGTGCAAGCTGGCGATAAAGTTCGTTTGAAGTTGATGCGCATTTAGCGGTGGCATATGTTTCTGTGACCGCGTTCATGATTCAGGTTGCATGCCATATATCCGCATGCATAGTATTTCTTAATGTAAATTTAAGAAAATGTAAGAAAATTTATCAAGCTATAGAAAAACAGGTAAAAGTATCTGCTGCAATATAGTTTCTATATGCTGGTGATCTGCTGAAGGGGTTATTTAAAGGTGCGCTCTCAGATTGTTGCGTGGTGACGGTACGTCTTACCTATCCCGACAATTTCGTTATTGCCCGTCACTTATGTGCTGCGTACATCTGGATCGTGAAGGTAAAAAGTAAAAGCTAATGAATATTGTAAACGTTGAGGATATAGGTTGCCGGCAGTTAGAGCCTACAGCAAACCGAGTTGCTTGATGATCGATGAAAAATCGTCGTCGCCATATCCAAGCTCACTCATACGGTCATAGATTTGTGTGGCTTCTTTACCCATATGCACATGGGCACCGACTTCATCGGAAGCCGCCATCGCAAGCTTCAGGTCTTTCAGCATGAGCGATACGGCAAAACCCGGTTTATAGTCGTTGTCTGAAGGGCTCGTTGGACCGACGCCGGGAACGGGGCAATAGGTGTTAACGGACCAACAGCTACCGGATGATGTAGAGACGACATCAAACAAGCGGTTTTGATCGAGTCCGAGTTTTTCTGCTAGAGCAAATGCTTCACCTGTACCAATCATGGATATAGCGAGCAACATGTTGTTGCAAATTTTTGCAGCCTGTCCTGCACCACCGTCGCCGCAATGCACAACTTTACCGCCCATTACGTCGAGTAGCGGTCTGCCGCTTTCAAATGCGGCGTCATCTCCGCCAACCATAAATGTGAGCGTACCGTTCTCGGCGCCAACCACGCCTCCGGAAACCGGTGCATCCAGGCACTTCTTTTTATGCTTGGCAGCCTGCTTGTGAATTTGCTTTGCTGTTTTTACGTCAATAGTTGAGCAATCAATTAACAGACTGGCCGCCGGCATATCGGGTAACACACCAGCGGCTACATTGGATGCAATTTCACCATTGGGTAACATCAGAATCGCGGCATCACAATCCTGAACGACTGCTTGTGCATCTCCAGCTAATGTTATGCCAGCGGCTTCAGCTGCTTGACACGCAGTGTCCACAACATCAGATCCGATTACCTGATAACCGCTTGCTTTCAGGTTGACAGCCATTGGTAAACCCATGTTGCCAAGACCGATAAAAGCGATTTTTTTCATATGCGTTTATAATTTTTTGCGCAGATTTACCAGAATTATTTCATTGTAGGTATTGAGAAGTCCGCCCCTTCCTTTATGCCTGACGGCCAGCGTGAGGTAATCGTTTTGGTTTTAGTGTAGAAACGAATAGAATCCGGACCATGTTGGTTGAGGTCACCAAAAACCGAGCGTTTCCAGCCACCGAATGTGTGATAAGCGAGTGGTACCGGTATTGGTACATTGACCCCTACCATGCCTACTTGCACACGTGAAGTGAAATCCCGGGCAGTGTCTCCGTCACGGGTGAAGATGGCAACGCCGTTGCCGTATTCATGCGAACTGGGTAGGTCCAGTGCTTCTTCATAAGTTTTAGCACGTACAACTGATAATACCGGGCCGAAGATTTCTTCCTTATAAATGCGCATGTCATTGGTGACGTTATCAAACAGACATCCACCGATGTAAAAACCATTTTCATAACCTTGCAGCTTGATGCCACGACCATCGACAGCCAGTTTTGCCCCTTCACCCACACCGATGTCAATGTAATTATGGATGCGATCAAGAGCTTCTTTTGTAACTACAGGGCCAAAGTCGGCATCCGGATCGGTTGACGGGCCAATTTTTAGCGATTCAACACGAGGTATAAGTTTTTCCATCAACCGGTCGGCCGTATCTTCACCCACCGGTACTGCAACAGATACCGCCATGCAACGTTCACCGGCTGAACCGTAGCCGGCTCCTATTAGTGCATCTGTCGCCTGATCAAGATCAGCATCCGGCATGATAATCATGTGGTTTTTTGCGCCACCGAAACACTGCACTCGTTTTCCGTTGCTGCAGCCTCTGCCGTAAATATACTCGGCAATCGGTGTAGAACCGACAAAACCGATGGCCGCAATGTCCGGGTGATCAAGCAACGCATCAACGGCTTCCTTGTCGCCATTGACGACGTTGAAGATACCGTCGGGTAAACCGGCTTCTTTGAATAATTCCGCGAGGCGCAGTGGGACACCTGGGTCACGCTCGGACGGTTTCATGATCATGGCGTTGCCGCAGGCGATGGCCGGAGCCGCTTTCCATAGTGGGATCATGGCGGGAAAGTTAAACGGTGTAATCCCGGCAACAACACCCAAAGGCTGGCGAACCGAGAACAGATCGATATCAGGACCTGCACCTTCTGTGAATTCACTTTTCAGAAGATGTGGAATACCGATACAAAATTCAACAACCTCAAGCCCGCGCTGAATATCACCCTTGGCGTCCGGAATAGTTTTACCATGTTCCTCCGACAGCAGTGTTGCAAGCTCGTCGTAGTGCTGGTGTGCCAACTCGAGAAATTTAATAAGAACCCGAGCGCGACGTTGTGGATTGACCGCGGCCCATGCAGTTTGAGCCGCTTTGGCCGCTTGTACTGCCTGGTTGATTTCTGTAGCGCTGGCTAAATCAACCTTCGCCTGAACCTCTCCGGTCATGGGCTTGAAGACATCGGCCTGACGCCCGCTGTTACCTTCAATTGAAGAACCGTTTACAAAGTGGCCGTAGTGTTTCATGGGTATTTATCCGATCGTCGAGTTGAGGGTGCCAGCATGTGCGCCGCAGACAGGCGAAATGATACCAGTATCGACTGCAAAAATGAGCCTGAATTAGCTGCGTTCAGGCAGGTTTCGCTGCAGGTGGAATCCGGTTTAAAGGGGGGAACGACCGTTTTGGCCCGTCTGACTGTCGATAACGGTCTTGAGCACAGGCACTGCTAGTACATTGTGACCGGCATCAAGGTCTGCAGCAGGTGCAATAGCCAGTTTAATGTGCGTTTAAGCTGGAACCTGAGTTACAGGATTCATGCTGAACCATACATCCTGGCATGAAACAAGCGGATTAAAAAAAGTGCGCCGCTCTTTTAGAGTCCGGCGCTATAAATGGTATCCAAATGCTTCATTGTTCCAGGACATTTTGCAGTGATTGATAGGCCGCTTTAGGCTGGTAATTGCGATCAAGAATCAGTGCATTGCGATCCCCCAGCCATGAATAACGATCGGTGAAACCCCAGATTTGTGCAGCCTTGCAGGCTGGCTGTGCCAGGCAGGTGGCCACAGCGTTTTCGAAAACCACGGCTTGTTCGTCGTTGCTGGCACTGGGTTCCATTGCCACATCCAGCTCGGTGACGTAGATATCAAGACCTAAGTCTGCGAAACGTTGAAAGTTGGCTGCCACCTCATCAAACCGATCAAAGGATGTTGTCAGATGCATCTGAAATCCAACACCGTCTACCGGCACGTTGTCGTCCAGCATGTTCTGGAGAAGTGCATACATCGCATCTGACTTCGGGCCATTGAAAGACACGTCATAATCGTTGTAGAGCAATTCAGCGTCGGGCGCGATTGCATCAGTGCGACGAAAGGCATCTGCGATATAGTCTTCGCCCATCGCTTCAAACCAGACAGACTGGCGGAAGCTGCCATCGTCTTCAAGCGCTTCGTTGACCACATCCCATATTTCGACGTCGTCCCGGTAGCGTGTTACCACTGTGTCAATAAACGTATTCATGATTGATTCGCGTTGATCAACCGGTGAATTGATAATCCAGGGGGGTAACACGGTGTACCACAGCAATGGGTGGCCGTGAACCTTGATATTGTTTTCACGCGCAAATGCAATTTCGCGATCAGCGCCTTCCCATCGAAAACGATCGGGTTCGGGCCACATATAACCCATCTTCATCGAATTTTCAGTGCTGAGCAGATTGAATTCTTCAGCTGCTGTATCTGCGTATAGATCTGCATCCGGTTGCTGGTACCACTCGAGCAAGTGCGCGTAACCGAACAGGAAATCGCGATCGTCTGCGAGATCACGCAAGCGTTCGCCGGATCGCACATAAACCGATGGGTCGACGATTGTAAGTTCGGCCGATGACTCGAAAGTCAGTGAGTCATCATCTGCATCAGTTGCGCGAAAGTTAAATGTTGTCGTACCAAGATCTTCAGCGGTTGTCGTCCATCGCAGCACTCGCACACGCGGGTCGGTCGGAAACACGTCGAACGTTGAATCATCCGGCGGATTCAGAATTTCGAGTTCGGGTACTGTGCCGTTCGCATCGACTGCCTTTACCAGCATCACAACTGTGTCACCTGTTCTGACATTGTAATCGGAAATTGCATCAATGGTTGGTCCAGGGTTTGGAATCGTCGATAGGTCATCAGGCAGTTTGACGGTAACGATCATCGACTCTGTAACAGACAGTGTCGGGTCCGTAGTATCGAATACTGTGAATGTTATTTGATGGTCACCAACTGCCGGTTGCAGTGGCTGCCAGCTGAGTGTACGCGTGCCATCGAAGTTGTCTGTGGAGCGCATGCCTTCAGGTAATCGCCCGCCGAACAAGCCGGGTGCACCACCATCGTTATCAACGGGTCTGACAATAAATTCCCACAACTGGCCGGCATCGATGGTGCGATCGTCAAAGCCCGCAAGAAACGGCAGTTGATTTTGATTGTCGGGCAGTGAAACACGGTTTGAGTCAGGTGAAAATTGACCCAGTCGATCAAACGCGACAACGTGATAGGTCCATGGTCCCAGCGTGGGTACAACTTCAGTATGGGTCGCATTAAATACTGTTGTCAGATACTGGTTGTTTCGATACACGTTGTAGCCGGTGATACCCAGCTCGCTTTCCGGTGCTGACCAAGCGAGTTCAACCTGATAACCATTGGTCGATTCATCTATGCTACCTGTCAGATTGGCAGGCGCTGTTGGGGGTGGAAAACTGTCCGTTCCGGTGTCGGGTAGAAATATCTCGTCAGACTGGGTGGAAAAGTTACCGTTCTGATCAAATGCAACCACGTAGAACGTGGTTATCGCAGAAGTGTCAATGGGGGTTGTGTGTTGCGTATCGAAAACGGTCGTCAGATAAGCGCCGTCTTGATAAACGTTGTAGCCACCGATACCGATATTATCGGTCGACGCTTGCCAGGATAGCGTTGCCTGATTGCCACTGATGACACCGTTGAGTCCTGCGGGTTGCGTTGGTGGTTCCGTGAGTGCAGCTGGATTTGACAGAGCAGGGAGTATTAATGACTCCGATTGCGCAGAGAAATTATCGTCAAAGTCAAACGCTACCACACTGAAGCTGGTGAAAGCGTCAACCGAGATGGTTGTGGCAAACGAATTCTCGAAGACGGTGGTTTCATAATCGCCGTTAATATAAATATTGTACCCGGCCACCTGCTGATCATCTTCTGAGGGTGTCCAGGTAATCGACGCTGATAGTTGTCCATCGCCCAGTGATACTGCGGAACCGTTCAGTGCGGCGGGTACGGTTGGTGGGATGGTTGTATCCACCGGTCCTGTATCCGGTAATCGTAATCGGTTTGAACGCTCGGAGAAGTTGTTTCGTATGTCGAACGCAACAACATACCAACTGTGCGACGTACCCGGTGTAACAGTACCGCTGTAGCGGGTCTCAAACACGGTCGTCAGATAGGCGTCATCCTGATACACGTTGTAACCCTGTACAGCTTCGTCGTCTGTTGACGCCTGCCAACTCAACGACACGCGATCGTCAACGATATTTCCGGATAAGTCACCGGGCTCAGACGGCGGTATTGTCAGATCATCCGGTATCAGCGATTCAGGTAATTCAATTGACTCGGAGCTGACAGAAAATTCCACGGGCGCTTCGCTGAAGCCAACAACAGTAAAAGACAATAACTGCTCGCTTTCTACATCACGGCTGTAAGTGGTATCAAAGACCGTGTCCAGGTAATTATTGTTGACGTAGACGTTGTAGCCTGCAGTTTCACCCGTTGGATCTTCATCCCATGAGAGTTGCACCCGGTCGTTGAGAATTTCACCATCAAGACCGGTGGGTTGCGCTGGTGTTGCATACGCTTGCGAAGAAACCAGCATCAGGCACACAAGCAATACCTTTAGCCGGTAGCGTTTTTTGCAAAGTGCGGATAGGAATCGTGAAATTTGTTCTGTATCGAACAAAGGACTTTCAGTTACTCGAACCAGCAGGCCAAGCTTATTGTTATACATGTGTCTCACCACTGATTTCCGGATCCATTGATGTGCGTTTTGACAGTCTTCCTGCTGTCAATGCAGCAAAGCCGTTATTAGTATTTATAAGCGACAAATCTTTTACGGCGTTTGCGGCGGGCATTATGAGGCAAACTCATTGGTGACACAGTAACTTCTCAAACTCTGTAATGAAGTCTGACGCGATTGTCACGCAATAGAGTTAAAGTCACGTCATAAAAATGACGTGCGATGCGGGTTATTCAAAACTGTGTTTGAGCACCAGTGACTTGAATTGTGTTGCATCAACGGCGCTACTTTCTGATTCGGGCAGCAGCTCTTGCCGCGAACTTATAACCAACGGTCCGTCGGCCGGGTCGTCTGTGGGTCTGCCATGCGAACCTTTGACAAGATGGGTTGCTGACGGTGAGATTACATCCAGTAAATTTCTAAATCCGAGTTTGCGCGCCAGAAGTTTACGCGCAATACGTACCTTTGGTAGTGCTAGTGCCGGATCTAAAAACAGTTCAACCGGGTCGTATCCGGGTTTACGATGAATGTCGACGGTGCGTGCGTAGTCAGGTGCACGATTTTCGTCCAGCCAGTAATAGTAACTGAACCAGCGGTTGGCGTGTGCCACTGCTATTAACTCTCCTGAACGCGCATGATCGAGGCCGACATCGGCAAGTTCTGAACCCTGATACACATGTTCGATACCTTCAATAGATTGCAGCTGCGCTTTTACAACACTCACGTCGTCTGAATTTTTCACGTAGACATGTGCGAGTTGATGGTCAGCAATAGCGAACGCTCGGGATGCTCCTGCGTCCAGCTGCTCGTGTCCGTTTTCATCGCGCACTTCAAGCAATTGGTGGCGTCGTAGCTCGCGATTAATATGAATGGCATCGGTGACCGGTGTAATACCGTATTCAGATACGACAACAATTTCCCGCCCCGTTTTATCTGCCTCTGCAATCAGCTCACCACACAAGGCATCAACCTGGGTAATGTCACGCTGTACGTCGGGATGAGATAAATCCGGCCCGAGGCGTTGTAAGTTGTAATCCAGGTGCGGTAAATACGTTAGTGTCAGTGTCGGGTTGCGTGTCTGCATAACGTGCAACGTTGCATTCTTAATCCATTCACTGGAGGTTATATTTGCAGTTGGGCCCCAGAAGTTGAAAAGTGGGAACTGGCCGAAAGCGCTGTCCAGCTCATCGTGTAGTTCTTTAGGCCAGGCATAGTGATCAGGAATCTTGCGTCCGTCGGCCGGGTACATCGGGCGTGGTGTGGCGCTCCATTCGACATCGGCGTACATGTTGTACCACCAGAACATCTTTGCAGTGGTGTACGAAGGGTTTATCCTGCGCGCGGCATGCCAGATCTTTTCGCCGCCAATCAATTGATTGGACTGACGCCATAACCAGACTTCAGACAGGTCACGAAAATACCAGCCATTTGCAACAGCGCCATGGACAGCGGGAGTTTCACCCGTCAACAACGTCGATTGCACAGTGCAAGTCACCGCTGGCAGTACTGTTTTCATCGGACGCATGCCGCCACGGCGAATCAATTGATTCAGATGCGGGGTATGTGCACCGAGTAGTGAAGGACTTAGCCCGACGACAAGGATGACAAGTACCGGTTTCACTGATCGCTATTTGATAATTAGGTTATCAGCGTTTCGTTCGACTGCTGGTGTTGCCAGATCTGATTCCACCAACGCTTCCCGTCCACCACGCAGAATGGAGTTGCCCTCGTAAAGCGTACGCTGATCAATGGGGGTTGGGTTGAGCCAGTCACTTTCGCGCATTTGTCCGCTTTGGCCATAGGCATCAAGGGCGTTTTGATAACAGACTTTTTTGACGATTGAATCGGTAATGCCCTGTTGTAAAGCAAGCTTTGCTGTTTTGGCAACACCCAGCGGTTCTGAAATTCCCCAGTCACATGCAGAATCCACCATGATTCGATCACCACCATAGGCTTTCAGAATTTCAACCATGCGTTCGTTGCCCATTTTGGTAGACGGATAGATCGAAAAAGCAGCCCAGTAACCTCGATCGAGAACTTCACGGACGGTCTCTTCATTATTGTGGTCGACTATGATTTTTGTTGGATCCATACCGTGCTCTTCGCATACATCCATGGATCGGGTGGTGCCGCGTTTTTTATCCCGATGTGGCGTGTGAATCATAACGGGTAGTGCGAGTTCTTTCGCGAGTTCCAGCTGCGCGCGAAAGTAATGATCCTCCAGATCCGATTGTTCGTCGTAACCAATTTCGCCAATCGCAACTACGCCTTCCTTTAATGCAAAGCGTGGCAGAATTTCCATTACGGCTTCGGCGAGCTCCTGATTGTTGGATTCCTTGGAGTTCAAACCGACAGTGCAATAGTGGCGGATACCAAACTGCCCGGCACGAAATCTCTCGAAGCCGATGATCGCGGAGAGGTAGTCGCTGTAGGTAGCCACATGCGTTCGTGGTTGCCCCACCCAGAATGCCGGTTCAATAACGGCAACAACACCGGCTGCAGCCATTGCCTGATAATCATCTGTGGTGCGCGAGATCATATGCGCATGCGGGTCTATAAACATCATGACTGACAACCTGCCTGTATCGTGGTTTCGTTAAGTACTGGCAAATCTTTATCAAATTGCCATTGCAGTTTGCCGGAGCTAATCGACTCGGCGATTTCGGGAGCGCTTGACAAAATTTCGGACGCATGCTGATCCGGGCTTTCTGATACTGCAAGTGCCGCTGCCATTTGTTCGTTGTTGTTATCAGATCGCAACACCCGGGTAAGTTCGCTCAACAGTTCACCGGTTGCAAACGGACCGACACAGCGCCAGAGCTCTGCACTGACTGTGCGTCCTGCGGCTCGTCGTTCTTTGGCGTAGTCGTAAAGCATGTCGGCCAGGTTTTTATTCCTGCGCGAATCAAGACCAATTATCGGGCCGAGCGTGCTGTCAATAAACAGCGCTTTTAATACCATATGGTTCCAGCGTTGCTCATCAAAATTTTCTGCAGGGTAGGGGTTGTGGTGTGCTATTGACTCAAAAACGGCGCGGGTGTTGGTTCGGAGGCCATCAGCTGCCTGCGTTGTTAACTTTTCGCTGGGCGAAATAACCGACAACGACGAGTACAGATCGATTAACTCGTTGTAGTCCGCTGTGCGGCACAGCGATGGGTAGATGTCATCCATCCGGTGTCGATCAGCGTGGCTGAGTTTCGCAAGTAACACGGTCCGTGCAGCACCTGCTAAAGTCCAGCGTGCGGGGTACCAGCCCGGCCGAAGTGAATCCGCCTGCTCAATTTCCTGTGCTGACAGATTAAAATCATGCCGACCGATTACACGCGGAATCCTGCCGAGTGCGATATATAACTGTTTGTCGGAGTAGTCCGTTAGCAGGTCATCAATAGATGCCTGTAGCCAGCGATTGTCTTGCGCTGTCAGTCGTTGGGTTATCCAGCCGTCAAGCGCACTGATCGCGGTCTGAAAGTCATTCTTCAGCGCTTGATCGGAGCTCTCAGGTGCAGTGGGATACTGGGATAAACAACGATCCATTGACAGTAATTTACAGGTTTTGCCGATATTCATCAGAGTATAGTTCGCCACTGCGTACTCACTGGCAAAGAACATGCTGTCGTTGTTAGTTCTATGCTTCTGCCCGGTTGTACGGTCAAACACCTGAAGGGAATTCGACTGTGATGTTTTCACGCATTTTCAATGGTTTCGCAGCACTGATGTTGCTGGGGTTTTGCTGTGTTCAAATGAATGATCCGGACGGCGTGTACTGGGCAGTGGTGTACGCTGGCGCGATGCTCTGGTGCGCGATAGCAGCGATACGGCCACGGCTACTTCTTCGCTCGACCGCACGTGTCCTGTTTATGTTTAGCCTGGTAATAGCCGGATTTCTCGTGGTCTACTACTGGCCACGGGAGCCCGGATGGTGGCGCCAGGAAGTCTGGTGGAATATCGAGCCGGTCCGTGAAGGTATGGGGTTGATGCTGACGTTTCTCCTGCTGCTTGGGGTACTGCTTGCGAGACGCACTGCCGAGCGCAGCAGGTCCCTTTCGGTTGGTGCGAACGATTAACCATCCGCTTGGCGGTTTATCTGCTGGTCAATTGCCGGGCAAGCTCCCGACGCTGTGCCCAGTGATCCTTCAAGTGCTCAAACTCGGGGCAGTTGCTTTAGCGGTATCATGCATACAGTCTTCGCTGGTCCAACTTGCCACTTAATATTGCACCATTTAAGTGGTGGTTGGCATGATTCGCGTCTACTCTGTAAATAGAGTCCGCGACAAACTGATAGTAATCGGTCATTTGACTACCTGAAATCATTCGAGATTATGTACATTTTGCTGGTTGTATTTTTTCTGGTCTCCATCGTTGCCTCCTTTTTGTGTTCTGTCCTTGAAGCCGTATTGCTGAGTATTACACCTGCGTTTGCAGAACGTCAGCAGACGGAAAACCCGGTCGTCGGGCAGGCTCTGACCGATTTTCAAAAGAATATTGACCGACCACTCGCAGCAATCCTGACCTTGAACACGATTGCCCACACGGTAGGTGCCATTGGTGTCGGCAGTCAGGCGGTCAAGATCTGGGGTGATTCGCTGGTGTCGAGCTTGATCATCCCTGTCGTAATGACACTGGCGATTCTGATACTTTCTGAAATTATTCCTAAAACGTTAGGAGCCAACTACTGGCAGGAACTTGCAGGCTTTACTGTTAAAACACTTAAATTAATTATCTTTGTGCTTGCGCCATTGGTTGCAGTAAGTCAGCTCATCACAAAGTCGTTAAAAAAAGACAAAGGAAAGAGTGTACTGAGCCGTGCAGACTTTACAGCAATGGCGGAACTGGGCCAGAGAGAAGGGCTGCTTGACGAGCGCGAATCGAGTTTGATGCAAAATCTTATGCGTTTTCGCAGCGTAAGAGCCAAAGATATCATGACACCGCGTCCAGTTGTTGTTGCTGCTGATGAGAAAGAGACGTTGTCTTCGTTTCATGAGAGTCATCCCAATCTGCAATTTTCCCGTATACCAGTGTTCACCGGATCGATCGATAATGTTACTGGCTACATCATGCGGGACGACCTGTTATCGGCACTTATTGACAAGAAAGGCGAACAGGCGCTTTCCTCGTTAAAACGTGAATTAACGACGGTGGAAGAAGCTTTTCCAATCCCCAATTTGTTCACGCATTTCACTGAAAATCGTACGCACATCGCTTTAGTGGTTGATGATTTCGGTGGATCGGCCGGAATTGTCACAATGGAAGATGTCATTGAAACCCTGCTGGGGATGGAAATAGTGGATGAAGTAGACGGTACAACAGATATGCAGAAACTCGCCCGCAAACAATGGGAACAACGCGCCACGCGTCTCGGTTTGCTTGAGCATACGAGCGACGGTTCATCCGATCCGGTATAAAATCCATCGGTCATCCGCTCGTAAAAATTTTCTCAAACCTCTTCTGATCATCAGCGTTTTTTCACCGTGACTCTCTCAATTGTCTGGATGTTACTGGCCTTCGGGTTACTTTTTCTTGGCGGGCATGCACTGGTGCATGGTGCTGGAAAAATCTCTGAACTTCTGGGACTGCCCCGTATGTTTGTCGGGATGGTTGTAGTGGGGATTGGTACTAGTGCACCTGAGCTAGCCTTCGGCATTGGCTCGGCGCTGTCAGATCACGGCAACCTCGTTGCCGGCAACGTGATTGGCTCCAATATAGTGAACATCGGCCTTGCGCTTGGGATCGCATTGCTGATTGCATCTATGCCGTCATCAGTTGCCTTACACCGGCGAGATCTCGCCATATTACTTTTTGTTACTGTAGCCAGTGTTGCACTGCTACTTGATGGCACACTCGGCCGAATTGAAGGGATACTCTTATTTTTGCTGGCTGTAGGGTTTACGGCGCTGGGTTACAGGGATTCCATAAATGGAAACCTCTCTGATCGTTCTGATGGGTCGATGGAGCTTATCACCAAAGAACCGGCGGGCGATGCTGTTAAGTCTGTGCATTGGAAGGCTGCGATGTGGCTGATCCTCGGTATTGCTTTGTTAATTGGCGGAGCGGAGTTACTCGTCTTCGCAGCAGTTGATATAGCAAGTGCACTTGGCGTGTCAGAAGCAGTTATATCACTTACGCTCACTGCCTTTGGAACAGGAATACCCGAGGTCACTGCGACAGCGATAGCAGCTGTTCGGCGTGAGTTCGAATTGGCGGTGGGCAACATTGTAGGTTCTAATATTATGAACCTGACGTTAGTACTTGGTCTCAGCGCCTTGGTAAGGCCGTTGACCAGCATTGACATTGGACAATTGTCCAATACAGCTGTTTTATTGTTCACACTTGCTTTGGTAATTATGTTAGCAACTCGGTTCGCCAACCGAGTTGCTGGTGTGTGCTTGGTCAGTTGCTATGTTGGTTTCGTGGTGCTATCTTTTTTTATATAGACGCACCGGGCACCCGGCACGCTGCAATGTGCACGATAATCTATTGTGATTATCTATTGTGACACTTAGCTGGTGGTTAGATTTCTGTACATTTGAACTTTACTACGTAACTTCATCTCGACAGAAGTAACCACTTTTTCAACACTTGCTTGTGCGAATTGCGTCAGATTAGAGTGGTTCCGGCTCGATCTGGTTTTAAGCAATTCACCAATTGATGTTGCAGTTGTATCGAATAGAACATCGGGCGCGTACACCTTTTCCCATGCAGCTCGCGCTGCTTTACCCCGTTCAGCAGCTTCATCATGGAACGTTGTCAATATTTCGGGAATCCTGCTGATTTCGGATTCTTTTACGAATATTGCGAAATCCCAGTTTACCTGAGATGGTGGCACCCATTGATCTGAAATGATGACAGGGGCCCGAGCCGCTTGCATGGCTTCATATGGTCGAAGCGATGTGGTTCCTATTCCACGTGGGCATAGGATAAAACGGCTTCGCGCCATACTCTCTGCGAATATTAATCCTTGTGCAGCTTTTTCCTGTGGTGTCGCATGCCAGAAATCGAAATTTGAAGTATCGCTAATGCCAGGACTGAGATGCCCTAGTTTCAAGACGGATTTTCTTAGCTTGTGACTCATTGATCCGACAAAAGAAAATGGCCAGTCTTGCTCTACTTTCCAGGAACTTATGTGTTTCACATATTTATTCATCGAGCGAATCACAGGAAATGAGATATGTTGGTCGTACCGGAACCGGCCTTTGGGCATACTGCAATACAACCCGGGCAACACATGAAACGGTTTATCTGCCTCTGTGTAGATAAATGTTTTTTCGCGGTATTGACTCACAAGCGTGTGCTTTCGCACGCGTCGGTACAGGTAGTCGTTGAAGTGTGCGTCTTCGACAAACAGAATCGCGTCAGCTTCACGCGGTGAATGACAAACCGCGTGTTTGCCAACGCGATCCAGTGATGCAAGTTTTGTCAGCCTGTCGAGTGACTCGTGTGAATCATAGGCTGAAGTCAGAAACAGTTTCATATCTACACAAATTAATTTGAGTACGCACTAAACATACGACATAGATGCTTGCTCAACGATGACAAACCCTGACAGGTTTCTGACTCGTAAACTGAGTGTAGTAGAAATTATTGCAATTTCGAGAAGAAGTAACGCTATATGCAAGTAGCACTGCATATTCAGCAAACATTAAGCTCACTATCTTTATGAAGAAGACAACGATTAGTGCAACTTATACAAGATGAGCGTCGAGTATTTGGCGGCATGGTTGGCGCCGGGGTTTCGATTGTGTGCGCGGACCCAGAAGGAATCGTGATGCAGTTATAACAACGCTTTGAATGGCGTCAGCAAAAATGAGATGTACGTCGGGTGGGAATGGTTCAACCGGTCGAACTGATTGATCTGCAATGATCGATTCAGTGTTGACCGGTTGAGAAACGGCTGACAATTTGAGCATTGGGTCGCCGGAAAAACAGTGAATTCCTTTCACCAGTGTTACTTTCACAAGCTAGTGCACAACTTGATATGCAAAGCCTGGTTTCAGATAGTCAAAACACGAGATTACAAAAACATTACCAAAAAGTTAATGCGAGGCAGCTTATGGTTTCTTGGGTATTTCGTATTCCTTTTCCTCTTGGAAGGTTTCCCAGATCGTTTCGTAGCCAACAAAGCCTTTTTCGTTAGGCTTCATCTGGCGCGTTTTCAGATAGGCGGATTCACCTTCGGGTACTTCCGGGCGTTCGTTCGTTGATTCGCTCATTTCATCACCTTGTGATTAATTAGGACAGTAAATAACCTGTCAGATTTTAAAATTTTCAGTTCGCCGATGTCGACTTCTGCGTACATATTCCTGTGTTTCGTAAATTAAATATAAAGCACACCGTCACGTCGATTTTGCACACCTTTCCCGTTACTGTCATCTGCCGAGCCGCGTAAACGGGCTTCGACACGTAGAGATTTTATTAAAACTTCATTGCAAATTTCAGGGTAAATCTCACAAAAACGTGCGACTTCAACGGCTTGCTGGCGACAATATGATTCCAGGCGCTGGCGCGTTTCGGTATCAAGCCCTTGCAGCATGAGTAATCGGGGTGACTGACGTTCGATATAACGTCGACAGATTGCCTGGTGACCTGCATCTGCCCAATCCTCGCGCACCATCAATGGCGGGAAATCAAGCGACAAATCGTGCGTACGGTTAAACCATCGGGCTTTGGCATTATTGCCGGCGCGTTCCGCCACCAGGCGCTCAAGCTGGTAGTTGATCGGCGGGGCGTCGCGATCGATCTCTTCCTGTGTTTTTTCTATGGGCATCACTGCCGCTGGTAGTGCAGTCCACTCAGCGCGGTTCGGAAACTTGTCCATTTGAGCGGCTTCCGTACAGGTGAAAATCAGAGCCAGCGGCTTCTCGGATTTCGCTTCCAGTAACCAGTATTCATAATTATCGTTCGCGGCAAAGGGCAGTTCAACCCGGCTCAGGTAATCAAGCAGCTCAGTGAGCTCTTCATCTGCGATGTCGTCACCATCCAATAACTCCTGACGAGTCGCTCGAGACTTCAGTTCATCTGCAGATAGTGTTGCGACGCGGACATGACTTCGTTTCACATATTGGATTTCCCAGACCTTGCCATCCAGTGTCAGTGCCCGGTAAGTGTCGCTTTGTGCTATCTGCACCTGTCCGGAAAAAGGTGGCATCAGTCGTTCTGAGAAAGCTGTGATCATCTTTTGTGTTGTGAGTAACTATCTATGTGGCTCAAAACCCGGTACCTACACTTGTAGTGATGCGACCAGATCTCGCGCACGTTGCATTTGCTGCTCGGCCTTGTCGTGGTAGTTTTTGTATTCAGTTTTTGAGAGCTCCAGCGCGATGTTCTCAAACGCAGCGACTGCCATTTCCGCCATATCGAGAAAATCTGACTCACCGGCTAGTGCTATTTGTGCCGATGCGCGGTTCGCCGAGATCAGTAAAAAAATCAGCGGCATGTCATTCGCGTCAATTGCCTTTAACAGTGTGTCATAAACAGGCAGTGAGGCTTCAAGCGAACCGATATCTTCTTCGTGCTCGCCCAGCGCCTGTAACGTGACAGCAAGATTGTTTTGTAGCGTTATCCAGGCTGTAAAATTCCTGTCTTTGGAGCGTTCAGCGGCAGCGTTCTGAAATGCCACCAACGCCTGTTCGAGCGTTCGTGCACCGCGTCTGTGCGTGCCGAGCTGACAGAGCAGGGTGGCTACGTGGCACATCGCCGATGCCCATTCGTCAGGTGCGTGCTCGCGCGGGATGTGATTAACAACCTCCTTGAAAAGTTGCAGCGCCTGCTTCATCAGCCCGATGTCGTCTTCAAGCTGCCCCAGAGTTTGCATAACAACTGCCACGTTAAAGTTGGTTTGGGTCCATGTTTCGGGCGTACTGTTTTCGTCACGCAGTTCAAGGGCCTGTTCGTAGGACAGCGCTGCCTGTTCCAGAAAGTGCACACTGCCGCTACGTTGTCCGATACAGCCCATTACATCACCGATATTATGATGAATGGCAGACAAACGAACCGGGTCCTCCGCCCTATCAGTCATCATCTGCATGCCTTGCAAAATCTCGATGGATTGCTGCATTACGTGCGCACTGGCCAGGCGTAACTCGCGCTGGTCTGCCGGATCTTCCAGCGTGTGTTGCGAGTTCGCCCACTCGATCAAGGTGGGTTTATTTGCAGCGAGTTCGAACACGGTGTATTCAAATCGCTCGAGGGCTTGCTCAAACGCCCCGCGGGTTGGTGATTCAGGGTCAATAACATCCAGCAGCCCCCATCCGTTATTTTGGAAGCGCCATTGAAACGACAAGTCAAGGCCCGGGCATAGTAACGTTTCTGCGTAGAGGTGTTGAAGCACGTTTGACCTTGTCAGAATTTTGTTTGGTTTTCGTTGCGCTTGATTCTTCAGCCAGTCAAACCGGTCGTACAGTCTGATCAGATCCGACCACGTCGCTGATGCTCGCTTCGATCGGCCCTCCGTGCTCGAGCTCTTCCGGTGTTGCATCACGGACAGTTAGTATTTGTAGCCTGAAGATAACTTCACGACCGCAAAGCGGATTGTTACCATCAATAGTGACCGTTTTTTCGTCGACCCTGGTAACCAGAAACGTTTTGGTATCGCCCTGATCATTTTCCATCAGAATCGATGTGCCGACTTCACGGTATTCCTCAGGTACGTTCTCGATCAGGTCTGTAACCACCAGCGATTCATCGCGTTCCCCGAACAACTCATTACAGTCGATCGGCACCTCTATTACATCACCCGGTAGTTTGCCAACGAGCTCGGCTGTGACCTGAGGCGCAAGGATTTCGTTAACCCCGTGCACATAGCCAATCGGGTATTCAACCTCGGTCAGCGTGCTGCGTGTTTTGACATCGATTACTTTGTAGGTCAGTTCTACGAGCTTACCGTCTTCGATCGGATCTTCCATTTGAGGGTCGTTCATAGGCTGGCTCTGAAGATTTTGCGTTGGGTTGGGTAGACGTTGTCGTTTGATCGTGAATATTGAGTTCGGTGAACTAGAAAATGGAAGCTCCGAATATCTTTACTTCCTGTTCTTTGTCGTAGCCCAACACCATGCGACCGAGCCATTCACCGTCTCTTTGGGTGCTGCGTACCCGATAGAGCACGGTCACGTGCTCATTGCGACGAATAAGACCAAGCACATCGTAATTGGGGTCAAGGTTGCGCGTGAGCTCGCTTTTCGCGAACTGTTTGCCTATTTCCACCTCATTTAAACCGAACAGCAGATCGTAAGAGAAATGGCGGATAAACTTGCCGTATTCTCCTTCATTGGAATAACGGATCAAGTCGTCCCACATCGGATTGGCGATAGCCAGAAGGTCGTCGTCAGACTGCTCTATGATATTCATGCATTACCTGTGCAGAGCGTTACTTAAACAGAGTTGTGTAGCGGTAGTAGCGTTTGCTATCCGCGCAAATAAAGAAGCCGCCGTGCTGCTGCATTGATTGCAGATGCACGGCGGCCGTTTATACGCATGGAAGGAGCTGCCGGATATTAGGCGACGGCTGATTCCTTGTCCTTATCCTTGTCAACTTCAACAAGGTGGTAGCAAGGTGCTTTTTCCATGGTGTACTCACCGGTTTCCGGGTCACGGCGTGAGACCGTTAGTACGTGCCAGTTCGCATCATCCACTTTAAGGAAATCACCGCGGTAGTAGTAACCGGGCCAACGAGTTTCCTTGCGGAACAGGGTGTGCTGAATAACCGACTCAGACGTCATCGTACGGTGTTTGACCTCCCAGGCACGCAACAACTCGTGAATGTTGTCAGCGGCGATCTTCTCGAGATCTTCTTGCAGGGTCTTCAGTTTCTTCAGGCCAATGTTCAGTAACTTTTCATTGGTCATGTAGTTGACCGTTACACCACCGACGTACTCATCCATCAACTTTTGCAGACGGTCGAGGGCCTGACGCGGGTTGATATAGTTCGGGTTGACCGAACCGGCTGTGATCTCGTTTCGGAACACACGGTAGGTCTCCATCGGTTTGTAGATTTCTTCTTTGCGACGGTTGATCTGTTCTTCAGATACTTTGATGCCGTCGGCTTTACCATCATCGATGTAGCGACAGGCAGCTTTCGCAGCAAGTCTCCCTTCGGTGAACGAGCCAGATGAGAACGCGTGCGGTGTACCACCCACAGCATCACCAGCACCGAACAGTCCTTCGACTGTAGTCATCCGGTTGTATCCCCAATAGTACTCAGGAGGCGACAGATCTTCCGGGCCTGAGCACCAGGCACCACAACCGGTTGCGTGTGAGCCCATAACATAGGGTTCAGATGTCGTCAGTTCGGGGTTCTCATATTTCGGATCGACATCAGTTGCCGCCCAAAGTACCGCCTGACCCACAGTCATACCCAGGAAATTGTGCCAGCCGATTTCCTCAAGGTGCGGATCCTGGAATGCTTCCATAGTAACCATGTGAATCGGACCACGTCCGGCATTCACTTCCTGAATAAACGCGTGGTTACGCAGGCAGGTCGGGATCGGACGGTGTGTGCGGTGTGAAAGTTCCGGATCAAGGTACTCTTTGCCGACAATTTCCTGAAGCGATGGCCACCAGCGCGATTCGTACTCTTCACCCAAGCCGTTTTGCGTATAGGTTTTCAGGTGGAGGAAGTACGCACCCACCGGGCCGTAGCCGTCTTTAAAACGCGCTAAAACGATTCGGTTTTCCATCTGCGTCATCTTGGCGCCAGCGCCGATCAACAGACCATAAGCCGAGCCGGATGACCAGGGTGCGTACCATACGCGTCCTGCGCCTTCACCGACCGAACGCGGCTTGTAGATATTCGATGCGCCGCCGGCGGCAACAATAACAGCCTTCGATTTAAATACGTGATAGTTACCGGTTCGGACATTAAATCCGACAGCTCCGGCAACGCGGTTTTCCTTTGCATCATCCATCAGCAGATGGGTAACACAGATACGGTTGAACACCTTGTCTGCAGATTTCTTCGCAGCGTCAGCAACAATCGGCTTATAGGATTCACCGTGAATCATGATCTGCCAGCGACCTTCACGTTGATAGGTGCCGGTCTTGGGGTTACGCATTAGCGGTAGACCCCATTCTTCAAACTGGTGCACTGTGGAGTCAACATGGCGAGCCATGTCAAACAGCAGGTCTTCGCGCACCATGCCCATCAGATCAATACGTGCATAACGCACGTGATCTTCCGGGTTGTTCTCGCCGAAGCGGGTACCCATGTAACAGTTGATCGCATATAGGCCCTGCGCAACAGCACCCGAGCGGTCAATGTTTGCCTTCTCGGCAATAACGATTTTCTTATCCTGTCCCCAATAGCGCGCTTCAAACGCTGCACCGGTACCGCCTAATCCGGCACCGCAGACAAGGATGTCTATGTCTTCTTCAACGATCGTGTCGAATTTCATCAGTAATCGACTCCTTGTCTCATCTCCAGGCCATTGCTTTCGAACGTGTGTATATCGCCTTCATCAAAACGAATGTACTTAGGCTCGTTAAACAGCAACTGACTGTCACGCTGTTCCTGCGTTGGAGGCTCTGCATCACGCAGTTGAGGAGTGGCACTTCCCCAGGGTTTGGTCGTGATAGGGGCAAGCAGGTCCATGTCTTTTTTGCCGTTACGGAA
Source organism: uncultured Granulosicoccaceae bacterium (assembly GCA_937951345.1). Classification (GTDB taxonomy): domain Bacteria; phylum Pseudomonadota; class Gammaproteobacteria; order Granulosicoccales; family Granulosicoccaceae; genus CALFCE01. Next base: position 28,640 of record CALFCF010000033.1, on the reverse strand, counting down.
TTTGATGCGCCACGCGATAACGCCCTTTTCTTCGTCACGCTTTACACGGACCGAATGGCCAAGTGGTGCAAAATCAGCGTAGCCACGCACATCGATCGCCTGATGCGGGCAGGCTTTAACGCATGAATAACATTCCCAGCACATGTTGGGCTCGATGTTATAGGCACGTCGTGTGTCTTTATCGATATGCATGATGTCTGACGGGCAGATATCGACGCAGTGACCGCACCCGTCACAACGGGTCATATATACGAAAGTTGGCATAGTGTTCTCTCCGGACTGTGCAATCGATTAATAGTGTTGAGGGGCTTCGCGTTTTATACCGAGTCCCATGTTCGGTGGATTAGCACCGAGGTATTCGGGGATATCCGGGAATTTGGCCTGCACTTCCGGACTGGAAAGGTCATAGTCGTCAGGCAGGTTTTCCCGTGATCCATCAGCCATGGCGACTTTCTTTTGATACGCGGCAGCCGGTTTGAAAAACATGTGGGCAAACTTCGACCAGTAAACCGTGCCGAACAGCATTGTGGTGCTGGCTATAAAGAGCGCAAAAAATAGTACTGACAATACGGTCACACCGATTCCCTGGAAGAATGACCAGATCAAACCAAACGTTGCCATGGATAACAAACCGAGAATGAAGAAGTCACCGCGGCCGTTGAACTGGTTCCACTTTACACCTTCGGCAGCAACGTCAACCCGGATCTTGAACCAGAACCAGTATCCGCCGACGCACAACATAATTGCACCAATGTGCCATAGCATGTTGAGCAAAATCGGTGAACTTGCATCACCGCCGGTGTAGGAAAAGATAAGAATCGCAGATGTCACGACAAAGATAATAAACCCGTACATGGTCAGCAGGTGCGACTGTCGGCGGCGTACATTGCAGAACTCAGATGATGTCAGTACTTCACCAGCCACCGTCTTAACTGCAAGTCCCACCTTTTTCCCGCTACCGGCTTTCTTTTTAGCGTTAGCCTGTGCTTTTTTGGAATTCTGGAAAAAGTATTCCGCACTGCGTTTGTGTTTGATATCGAGAAGCGTTCCGCCGATGACAAGCAGAATCATCAGCACCACGTACATCTGCATAACGCCAGACGGTATCGAAAGTGCTGCAAACGGGTTATTAATTAGCATGAATAAAAATTCCTCCCGTTGCGCCACCAGCTGCAATCGGCTGGTACGTGCCGGGTTTCGTGTGGGTGATACCTGTTTTGCAGGTTTTCACCACTTGGGGAATATAGGCGTGTAACAGGGTTTTGGATCGCTGAAAAATACGACCGTATCTGTATACCTGCCGGTTTATATAATACTGAATATAGATGCGATGGTAGTGCCAGCGCTTCGGTGTGACAAATCAAGTTTTATATATCCCTATAAGCTGCGTGGATGCTGCCGTTGTTCCGCGCACGGCTATTGCGAAAGAGTCGAAGTTATCCACAGTCGTTTCCGCGATCCTGCAATGTTTGAGACCAATTAGCGGGCCAATCTGGCATCATCCAAGCAGCTTCGGATCTATCTGTGTTTTTACTTGATTTGCGATCAGTGTATCATATAAATACTACACACATTTTCTAGTTGAGCTGAATACGCTGACCCCAGGGTATATCGGCCTTGCCTTTAACCAACCACAGTGTTTGCACGACAGGTTCGGTTTCAGGGTAGATGCCTTTGGCGTCGGTGAAATAGATCAGTAAATCCGGTTGCTGGTGATTGTCGGTCAGCCAGTCAAATACCGGTCTGAAGTTTGTGCCGCCTCCACCGGCCAGATTGTCCGGCAGATGGAGCGACTCCCAGGTTTCAAATACCCACGGTCCGTTACTATCGATTTCCGCATCACAGGCGATCAATGTGATGCGCGCATTAATCGAACCCTTGATGGCGTTGATTTCTGCAACAAAGCTGTTGAGTTCTTCCTGTTTGATCGAGCCGCTGGTATCCATCGCGACCACCACATCAATCTGGCGAGTGTGCAGGCTGGGCATGATTGCTTCACCCGTGCGTCGTTGCGAAGGACGCATCAGATTGTAATCTGTGCGGGCTGTGCTGTTCATATAGTGAGCGAGCAATGTTCGCCATGGTAGAGCCGGTCGTAACAGACGCTCAATGATGCGCGCTGCCGAACTATTCAACTTACCCGCTTGTGTTGCTTGCTGCGCAGCGCTTGCCAGATATTGCTGCCAGCGTGTTTGCAATTCATCGCGTTCGGTATCGGTTAATGGTGGTGGCGACGGTGATGGTGATGCGTTAGCGCTTGCTGAACGTTGCGTTGATGCAGTTTCTATTGTGTCTTCATCTGATTTATCTTCATCGTTTGAATCTTTTGGTAAGCCGTCGTAGATGTGTTGGTCCAGAGGCTCCTGATCATCGTCGTCGTCAAGGCACGGGTAAATTTCCTCCGCCGTCATACCTTCATACTTATTGTCGATTAACACACCATCCGGTAGGTCCAGATCATCGGGTGCCAGAAGCATATTCACCGCATAATCGCAGGCTATATCCCAGCGTTGCCGGTGACGGTGTTGACGGCGTGAAAAATGAGACAGTGCGCAATGCAGCGCTTCGTGCGCAAGAACGTATTGCACCTGGCCGAGTCGAAGTTGCTCGATATAGCTACGGTTAAAATAAACTTCCCGCGCATCGGTCGCCGTGGTCGAGCACCACTCAGCACTTGCTTCACGCAACGGCAGGCGCAACACCAGCGCACCCAGAAACGGTTTATCAAGAATCAGGCGTGTGCGCGCCGCAGCCAGCTTGTTCAATACCGGATCGTTGGAATCAGCAAGGTCGGTATCTGTCATAGCGCTGCTGGAAGCCTAATCGTTTCATTGCTGGCAGCGATGCGAGTCGAACACCTGGTTGACCTCCTGCTATTCATACAACATGACATCAGCCATACGTGTCGCCCAATCATTGAACTGCGGTACGTTAAAGAGTTCACTGCCGACCGCACGGTGCATGTCCGAGACCAGCATGACACCCATCTCTTTTTGCGGGAATTGCGACGCATAATCGAGTATGTTGCCAATCGTGGTGGCAGCGTTATCGGTACCTTTGGCGCGAGTGGCATGCCCGACGAGTGATGATGCAACTGCGTATTGCAGATCAACGGATTCAGGAACCGGTACGTCGTTTCCTGCCAGTATGGCATTGATGTCCGGCATATTCTGCAGATTATCTATAAATGCATTCAACTCAACACCGGCTGCTTTGCCAACGCAAGCTTGTAGTGCTGCCGTTCTGATTTGCGGTTGATCATCAAACTTCTTCAGTGCGTGATGTGCAAACTCCCACGAGCGCGGTGTCGGAAAAGCCACCGGGTGTTGTGACGGATCAAAGTCGAATAGTAATTCCGGGCGGAAACGCAAAAACGCGATGACACGATCATCAATCGCATGCTGATGTGCCCACTGTACCCAGTCATCCATGTTGACGTCGATATCAAAGTGGGTGAAGCGATTAGCCAGGGGTGTTGGCATGGAATAGGTCACACCGCGATCACCCTGGCGGTTACCGGCAGCGAAAATAACCCAACCGCCCGGAATAACATAGTCACCCAGGCAACGGTCCAGTATTAACTGATAGGCGGCAGCTGACACAGCAGGGGATGCCGAGGTGATTTCATCCAGAAACAGAATGCCTGATTGTCCGTGACGATCAGCATCCGGCAACATACGCGGTACGGCCCATTCGACACCTGCATCTGTACCACCAGAACCACCCCCAACCCGGAATGGGATGCCGCGTAGATCGCTCGGTTCCATCTGCGATAAGCGGATATCGAGTAGTGGTACAGCGTAGCGCTCTGCCACCTGTGCCACCATTTGCGATTTACCCACACCTGGCGGACCCCATATCATCACCGGCGTATGATTACCTTGTTCGACGCTGGTAAACTCGCGCTCAAGAATCTTGTTCAGGTGGTGTGGACGCATACAATTGCTCGCAGGGGCAGATCAACATCAGTATAAATAAGTATCTATTCCTACTGGTCTTTTATTTACAGGAAACAACACAATGTCTACGACGAAACCTGTCATTGGGATGGTTCAAGGCGATCCGGCAGGTATTGGTTCAGAGTTGATGGTTAAGCTGTTGGCTGATGACGAAGTGCGTCAGCGCGCGGATATAGTTGTGATTGGTGCGCCATCGGTTTTTAAACGTGGTGAAGATATTACCGGCCACACCATCGAGCGACAACATACTTCCGCTTTTGATGCTGGCCGGGTGTGCGACGCCGCACTGCAGCACATTGATCTAGCGATTGATGGTATTGCCGATGTTCCGCTGTCGCAGGTAAGTGCCGCCGGTGGTCAATCCTCGCTGAACGGGCTGAAGCTTGCGTTTGAATTATCCAAAAAAAAACGCATAGACGGTATCTGTTTTATGCCGTTGAATAAAGAAAGCATGCATTTAGGCGGCAACCCGTATATGGATGAAATCGGTTTTGCCCGTGATTACTTCGGCATTGATACGGCTGCCAGTGAATTCAATATTGCCAAAGGGATGTGGAATGGTCGAGTCACGTCTCACGTTGCAATGAAAGACGTGCCGGCTATGTTGTCAGAAGAACGTATTTGTCAATCCATAGAACTTGCTGATAGCACGTTGCGCATGGCAGGGTATGAACGTCCACGAATTGTTGTCGCCGCCTATAATCCACACGCTGGCGAGGGCGGCATTATGGGGCGTGAAGAAATTGACATTATCCGTCCTGCAGTCCAACGCATGCAGGAGCGGCAGGTTCATGTGTCCGGACCGTTTCCGGCAGACACCTTGTGGCTGAAGGTGCGTGATGGTGAGTATGATGTCGTGGTGACCATGTATCACGACCAGGGACAGATTGCGATAAAACTACTGGGTTTTGATCAGGGTGTATCGTTGCTCGCTGGTTTGCCGGTACCGGTGACCACGCCGGCTCACGGCACGGCATTCGACATTGCAGGAGAAAACAAGGCCAATATAACGCCTGCCAGGAATGCATTCATGATGTGTTGTGATCTGTCAGAAGGGCTAGCTGAAAAGGGTGGCTGGTACGATGCAAGCAGGGCAGCAGATAATAAAAAACTACCGGAATAATCTGTCGGTTCATTGTCTGTTGGTTAGCCGCAAACAAGGCAACACACAAAAATTGAACAGAGTTTTTTTTAACCTTTTTGGTTCAATTTTTAAACCGGGATAAAAACACCATGCAAACCCTATCATTTGGCAGAACTGATTTGAAGGTATCCCGTCTCACCATGGGTTGCGGCGCGGTTGGTGGCTTAATGACGAAAGGCCGACCCGTTGATCAGGACAACGCCGTTGCCTGGGCACGTGATAACGGTATTAACTTCTTCGACACAGCTGCACTTTATGGCAACGGTGCCTCAGAGGAAAATCTGGGTCGCGCGCTGGCGGGTAATACGGAAGGCATTACTGTCAGTACTAAAGTCTGGTTGACAGACAAGGATCTGGATGACGTCACCGGGGCGGTTGAACGTTCGCTGAATGAGAGTCTCACACGACTGAAGCTGAATTCTGTTGATCTGTTGCAATTGCACAACTCGATTGGTTTACCTGATCGCTTTTGTAAAAACGATGCAGATCAGTTACTGGCTGAAATACAACCGGCATTCGATAAAGTCAGGGCTGCCGGCAAAGTGCGCTATTTTGGGTTTACGGCTAATGGAACACCTGAGAAGCTGACTGAATGGGTGGAGTCGGAAGTTTTTGACAGCGCTCAAATCTTCTACAATCTGTTGGTGCCTTCTGCCGGTAAACAAGTGTCTGACAATCATCACGCTACCGATTACCAACAATTACTGACCACATCAGCGAAACACGGCGTCGGTGCCATCGGTGTTCGCGTATTGGCGGGCGGGGCATTGTCAGGCAATGTAAACCGTCATCCGCTCGGCATGCCGGTCGTCGACCCTATCGGGTCTGATACAGACTACGCGACCGACGTGAAGCTGGGTTTGCGTTTTCAACCACTGATTGACGCTGGGCACGCCACCAGTCTTGCCGAACTCGCCATGCGTTACGTCATATCCAATCCGCAACTACCGACCACAGAAATTGGTATAGCAACACTTGACGAACTTCAAACAGCAGCGATGGCGATAAACAAAGGGCCGTTGCAGGAAGAAGCGCTTGAACTGATAGAAGAGATTCAGGCGGCGATGGTCTGAAAACATTATCTCGCTATCGTTAACTATTTCCGACTGATCAATTCGAGATCGCTAGTTGCTTCAGTTTGCAATAGTACTGGGTATGATGAGCAAGAAATTCATCCAGATGAGGAGCCTCTGAAGCTGCGTTTCTGTATTTTTCTTTTTCTCTTACGCTGTCCGAGGCTTGCCGAATACGAATACTCGTATTAGACAGTGTGGATTCGTGCCACGTTTCTACCTGTTTCCAGTCGCCGGGAGTTTTGTCACTCCAGCTAAAGGCCTGTTCTATTGTTGATAACCCAAGCCTCTTCCACCACGCTGTAATTTCCTCAACCGGGTTGGTCTGTATTGTTTCTGTTTCCAATACCTGGCAATTAATATTGTTCGCGGTGAGTGTCTCTACCTGTGTCCACTGTGCTTCGTAACCGATTTCTTCCAGCGTTACCGCATTGTCCAGAGCGTAGTAGGAGGCAATGCTGGCGGCCGGGTCCCGAATCAGAAAAGTATTGATGATTCGCGTAAAGAAATCGGGTTGCGTTTCAAGATAAGGCGTGATGTAGTAGCTCATATCTTTGAAAAATACCGGTGTTGTCTCGGCGAGTGTGAGTATTTTTTTAGCAATGCTGGCGAAGTCCTGAGGGTGACCAGGGTCAGGCTCAAAGTAGGGCATGTCGCGTGTCGGACGCACGCGATTCGGATTTAAATAATAGTCGTACATGAAGGGCTCATGCAGACAGTGCACATCACTACGCTCGCGCATTACACGTTCCATGGTTGTTGACATGGAGCGTGGGTGACACCATAAAGCGATTATCGGGTGCATACGTTTGTTGTCGCCGCCTGCCTTGTCTACATTGTCTGCTTTACGTACATTTCCTGGCTAGAGGTTTGAGAAAGCGGCATCCAGGCCTTCGGCCACCTGCTCGACATCTTTCAGTGACAGGCACATTGGTGGCACCATTCGTAAACAGGATTGTGTCGGGCCGGATTTGGAAAGTATTAAACCCTGTGTGCGGCAATGTTCGAATACGGCAGCAGTGGTTTCGCGATCGGGTTCTTTGCTTTTTCTGTCTTTGACCAGCTCAATGGCGAGCATCAACCCGCGTCCGCGCACATCACCGATTGCCATATGTTTGGTTTTGAGTTCGTTCAAGCGTGCAAGTAAGTCTGCACCGACTTCCTTTGCGTTTTGCTGCACCTTGTCTTCACGTATAACCTGCAGTACTGCGCGCCCGGCTGCGCAGCTGGTCGGATTGGCGCCGTAAGTATGGAAGAGAAAGCGTTCGGCCATGGGTGCGGCAACCGATTTTTTGGCAACAACCGCACCGAGTGGAAAACCGTTTCCAATACCCTTTGCCATTACGACGATATCAGGGACAACACCGTCCGCCTCAAATCCCCACATATTGTCACCGGTTCTGCCAAAACCGGATTGCACTTCATCAGCGACATACAGTCCACCGGCGGCTCGCACACGTTCGGCTGCGCCTTTCATGTACCCCGGTGGCATTTCAATAATGCCACCGTAGCCTTGTACACTCTCGACAAACATACCGGCAATCTGCCCGTTGGTAGATGTTGCGATAGTTCGTTCGATTTCATCCAGATAGGGTTCCGTACCCGGGCCGAAGATGCCGCGATACTGATTCGGTTCCGCAACAAAGGCAACGTTGCCCGGCATACCGGGGTGACGCCAGGTTGAAATGCCGGTAATCGATTGCGCGGCTGCGGTGGGTCCGTGGTATGCGGTACGTAATGCCAGTATGTCGAGGTTGCCGGTGTAGGTGCGTGCCATGGTCATCGCCAGGTCAATCGCCTCGGCGCCGGAATTGGTGAAGTGCACAACCCAGTCGTGTCCTTCGGGCATGGTGGCGGCGAGTTCTTCTGCCAGATGTGCGGGTACCGGGTGGTAGAACATGGTGGTGCAATGGGTTAGTGCCTGTGCCTGTTCAGTTGCTGCAGCGACAACTACCGGATGTGAGTGACCGACAGAAATACAGACGTTCATACCCAATAAATCAATGTACTTGTTGTCCTCTGCATCCCACAGGTATTGCATGGAACCGCGCTTAAAAACAATGGGTTCTTTGAACGGGACAAATTTACTTTGCGACGCTGCATAGAATCTATCGCGTCTGTCGGCAGTGGAATTGACTGACCAGTCGACAGGCAAAGGCGGATGTTCCTGCTTATTCGTCATTTATCGATTCCGTTTTTGTGTGCGTTTGCATTAACCGGTTGTCAGGGTCATACGGCACGTTGTCAAGTATGACGGCGTCGTGACGTGTACCGAGGATACTGATTTCCAGCCTGCCGTCTATCGGTTTGCCGCTTACAACCTGTTGATGTATATCTGCATTGTTAAGGTACGCTAGCGCCAGTGTTTTTCCGATGCGATGTCCGTAGGCGCCGGAGGTCACGATACCTGCAACGTCGTTGTTGAAAAAAACCGGATGGGCGTAAAACGGATCCACCGGATCGGTGCTGTCATTTTTAATTTCCAGTAAAACCATACACCAGACGGATGTTCGCTGACGCTCCAACATGCTTACATTGCCGGTAAAGTCGCGGATGTCCGGTGAGAGGGTGTCATCTTTTTGTTTTTTACCTTTATGTTTTTCTAACTTAACAAAGCGACTCAAGCCTGACTCCAGCGGTGAGCGTTCTGTGGTTAAGTCCATGCCCCAGGCCCGGTAGCCTTTCTCGAGACGCATACTGTTGGCGGCGAACGCGCCGTAGTAACCGACATCAAAAGCCTTGCCTGCAGTTTCAAGCATCTGGAACAGCGCGACTGCCTGATCGGCTGGCACGTGTAACTCCCAACCGTTTTCACCGATGTACGAAACGCGTAAGGCAACGGTTGGTATTCCGTTTAACGTCACGGTCTGTGCCGATAACCAATCACTGACTAGCAAACTGCCCGCGCCGTCGAGTTGCGCGATCGCATCGGTTGCATGCGGCCCCATTAACGCGATGCTCGCCCAGTCATCCGTATGGTTGACGAGTTGCACGTCATGCTGTTGGGCATGTGCCTGTAATAAATCCCAATCCATTTGTTCAGCCGCCGCTGCGGAAGTCAAAAAGTAAAACGGCACCTCTTTAGTATTAGAAATATGTGCAACTGAAAATTCTGAAGCGACGCCACCTGCAGGTGTTAATGCATAGGTCAGATTGATGCGTCCCGGTGAAGGTGCCGTATTTGCGCCAAGAGTCTTTACAAACGCATCCGCGTCAGGTCCTGCGACACTGAATTTGGACAACACAGATAAATCAGCCAGTGAAACACGTTTACTGACGTGGTTTACTTCATGTGCTACGGCATCAAACCAATGCGTACGCCTGAAACTGTGTTCAGCCACATCCCCCGACTTGTCAGAAAACCAGTTCGGTCTCTCACGTCCGTAGGCAACGCCCATCACTGCACCGCGTTCAAGCATCAGGTCGTGCAATGGCGAGAGGCGAGTGTTTCGTGCGGCCGGGCGTTCCTCATAGGGGTAGTGCACGCCGAACTGTAAACCAAAACACTCGACCGCTTTGTTGAGTCTGTATTGGCGGTCAGCCCATGCGCCGAAACGGCGGCTATCAACGGCGAGCGCATCCATCGGTGGAGCACCGTGTGTCATCCAGTGAGCTAAAAACCAGCCTGCACCACCACCTTCCATCACACCCATCGATGAGCCGGTTAGTAGCCATGCATTGTCAACACCGTGCGCAGGACCAATTAACGGGTTAGCATCCGGTGAGAATGTTATCGGTCCGTTAATAACCGTTTTAACTCCGGCTGATGCGATAGCCGGTATGCGTGCCATAGCCGCTTCGATAATCGGTTCAACACGATCGAGCGCCGGTGGCAATAAGTCTGCTCCGAACTCAGGTGGTACACCATCGACAGACCAGGGTTCGGCATCACGTTCATAGGGTCCGAGAATAAATCCGTCACGTTCCTGCCGGACATACCAGCTTTCTTCGGGATCTCTGATGATCGGTAGTTCAGGTAGATTGTTGTCAATACGCCGGGCAATTTCAGGTACGGTATCTGTCACCAGGTATTGATGCAGTATGGGTACGGAGGGAACATTGACACCCATCATTTGCCCCACTTCCCATCCCCATGTGCCGGCTGCATTCACCACATGAACCGTACGGTAGGTGTCGTTATCGGTAGTTACCAGCCAGTGGTTATCTTCGCGACGGATTGCGCGTACACAGGTATGCCGCCTGATCGTAGCGCCGTTTGCGGTTGCACCTTGCGCAAGTGCCTGTGTTGCGAGCGATGGGTCAACGTGCCCGTCGTCCGGTTCATAGATACCACCGAGCAATCCATCGAGTGTTGCAAGCGGGTGTAATTCGGCAATACGCTCCGGTGTTAATACTTCAAGTTCATAGCCGGTAAATTGCGACAGACCGGCGACGTGGGCAAATTCATCCATACGATCAGGGTTGCGTGTTACACGCATGGCACCACATTTGTGAAAGCCGCAACTTTGTCCGGTCTCGAACGGTAACTGATCACGATACAAACGAACTGACGTTGCACGCAAAGCCTGAATAGTGGCGTTATGCGCGAAGTGAGTACACAGCCCGGCAGCGTGCCAAGTGGAACCATGCGTCAGGTCGTTTTTCTCAAGTAGAACGACATCTGTCCAACCGGCTTTGCTTAAGTGGTACAGCAGTGACACGCCCATGATGCCGCCACCGACTATGACTACCTGTGCATTGATCATGCGCGCATCCTTTTGCCAGCAGGGTCAAAAGGCGGTCGCAGCAAACAGGTGGCCGGGTAGTTGTTACCACCGATCTCAATTTGAAGCTGGCGCTCGGCGGTCTGCGCCGGTGTTTCATCGGTTGCAATGTCTATGTAGGCAAATGCCAGTGTCTGGTCTGTGCGTACACCCTGCGTGCCGGACGTTGTCAAACCAACGACTTGGTTGCCTTCGTGCACCGGTTCATCGTGCAGCACTAACGGGCGACCGTCGACTTGCAATAAACAGAGTCTCTGGTTGACACCGGTCACCTGTAACTTTTCAAGTGCCTGTTTACCGTTAAAGTCCTTTTGCCAGTCAACACGAACCGGCAAACCGGTCTCGGGCAGCAGGGTGTCCGGTCCGATATCATGTCCCCAGTGGCGAAAGCCTTTTTCAATCCGGCAACTCTCGAGCGCATAGTGGCCCATGGGTTTGGCACCACGATCAATTAATGCATCAAAAATTGCCGCTGCCTCCGTATTGGCAATATAGAGTTCCCAACCCAGCTCACCGCTAAAGCTGGTGCGTTGTGCGCGCACGGGTATGTTATCCAGGGAGATTGATTCAGAAGAGCCGTAAGCCTCACTGAATGGATGGTTGGTTGTTAATGACTGCAATAGCTGACGCGAACCTTGACCCATCACACCGATCACTGCTTCGGTTTCGGTAACATCGGTCACTGTTACCGAGAGCGATTCCGCCGCTCTTGTTAAAAGTGACAGATCGCGCCAGCGCGTTGCTGCGCTTGCTGTGACACGAAAATGTTGATCACTCAATCGTGTGATGGTTACATCGGCTTCAATACCACCTCGCTTGTTGAGGAACACGGTGTACACGCATTTCCCGGTTCGGATATCAATTGATGAGCACGCCAGTTGTTGCAGTAGGTTGAGCGATTCGTCTCCTATAACATCAAATTTGCTGAACGGTGTCAGATCTACGAGGACAGTTCCAGTTTGCATAAAAGCAGCCTCTCGTTGTGCTTGTTGCTGCCATGGGCGTTCGAGCACGGAGTAGGGAAATTGCCTTTCGTTTGCGTGATTTGCGTACCACAGTCCGCGCTCCCAGCCGGCGGTCAGTCCGAATACAGCACCTTGTTGTTGCCACCGGTTGTGTAAACAGGATTGACGTAAATTGCGTCCGGCTTGTGGTTGCTTAAACGGCCAGTGCATGGCAAACAGATCATGCACGGATTCCTGCATACGAGACTGCATATGATCATCTTCAGCGCAGCGCGGGTCGCACCGCGAAATATCGACTTCCCAAAGATCCATCGGTGGTGCATCGTCGGCAATCCAGTCCGCCAGTACCCGACCGACACCGGCTGATGACATCACGCCGACTGAATTCATTCCTGCGGCAACGTACAGGCCGCGCGTTGCTGGTGCTTCACCAATTAACGGACGCGTATCAGCGGTAAAACTTTCCGGACCATTCATAAAACGCTGTACACCGGCATTTTCCAGCTGCGGCATCAGACGGAGTGCTGCGTCCATAAATCCGCTGAATTGTTCCCAGTCTTCCGGTAGTTCAAGAAACGCACGGTCGCCTTCTTCTGAAAACGCATTCCAGCACTTTGCGTTGGCTTCAAACCCGCCCATGACAACTTTGCCACCGGTGTCACCTTTTATATAAATGCCGTTATCCAGATCACGTATTACTGGAAACGGTTCAGGAATACCCGTCAACGGTTCAGTGACAATGTACATGTGTTCGACCGCTTGCAATGGCAGCGCCAGACCGGCGGTTGCTGCCAGCGGCTTTGACCAGGCTCCACAACAGATAACGACCTGTTCAGCATCCAGCTGCGAGTCATCGGCCAGATACACACCGGTTACCTTGTTGTTAGTTGTACGAATTTTCGTGACTTCAATCCCTTCATGTATGTCGACACCCAGTCGTCTGGCAACCTGCGCGTAGGCCATACATAAATCCACCGGGTTGACGTTCGCATCTTCGGCGACTTTAAGCGCACCGCAGTGCGAAGATAACTGCAGAAAAGGTAGCTCTGTTTGCATGTCGTCAGCACCGATCACTGATGCTGTTAGCTGCTGCGTCCGTCCCAGTGCAGCTATTCGGTGTAGTTCGTCGAGTCGTTCCGGTTGTTGCGCCAGCCAATAACCACCGGTTGTTTTAAAACCTGTCGAGAGTTTGCTTTCTTGCTCAAGTTGCGGAAACAACTCCAATGCGTAGCGCGCAATTTGCGTCATGTTGGGCGTGGCACGCAGGGGGCCAACGATACCCGCCGCATGCCAGCTGGTTCCGGATGTCAGCTGGTTGCGTTCCAGCAGGGTGATGTGTGTCTGTCCGCGTTTTGCCAGGTGGTACGCAACGCTAAGACCAATCACGCCACCGCCGATAATAATCGTGTTTGCCATAAGCGCTGTCAGTAGTAATCGACGTCGGGCTTTTCGGCTTTTCGTCGGGCGATATAATCCTGCAATGCTTCATCGATCGCCGGATCCAATCCCGGATCCCGGTAATTATCCAGTCTTTGTTGCCAGATTGGAGTAGAGCGAGTCGTTGCATCCAGCGCACCGTCAGCTGACCACTGTTCGTACGAGTTATTGTCAGCCGTCTCCGGTCTGAAAAGGGCGGTTAGAAAGTTGTCCTGTGTATGTGTTGAACCAAGGAAGTGTTGGCCCGGTCCGGTGGCGGCAATAGCGCTCATTGCCTGTGCGTTTTCAGTTAGATCAATACCTTCAAAAAAACGGCCTATCTTGCCGCACAGGTCTGCGTCGATCACGGTCTTCTCAAAACTGGTCACTAATCCACCTTCCAGCCAGCCGGTAGCATGGTTGATTAAATTGGCTCCGGCAAACATGGCCATTAATAATCCCCAGGTAGCTTCCTGTTGACTCTGTGCATCAGCTACCTTGCTGGCTGACAGTGTGCCAACTGTATGAAGCGGTACACCGAGTCGTCTGGCGAGCTGACCTGCTGCCAGAACCATTTGTCCGGCTTCGGGTGAGCCAAACGTAGGCGCACCGGATTGCATCGACATGGTTGACGCAAAACTGCCCATCAGACAGGGAGCACCTGGTTTGACCAGTTGCACCAGCGTTAATGTGGCAAGCGCCTCAGCCAGCACTTGCGCAAGAGTGCCCGCAACAGTGCACGGGCTCATCGCACCTGTCAGCACCCACGGTGTGCAGGCGACCGGTTGTCCTGCCTGTGCGTAAGTTTTTAGTGCGCCGGACATGTTGGCATCCATCACCAGTGGTGCATTGGTATTGGAAACACAATACAACACAGCGTGATCGTCAACGTATTGCTCACCAAAAACTATACGCGCCATGTCTATCGCATGTGATGCGCGTTCGCTACCAATAAACGCGCCCATAAACGCACGATCAGACCAGCGAATATGGGCATACAGCATGTCCAGATGACGCTTGTTGGCCGGCAGGTCCACCGGTTCGCAAACCACTCCACCGGAATGATGTAACGAGGGAATGCTGTGGTGTAACTTCACTAGTTTGGTGAAGTCATCGTACGTCGCGTAGCGGCGACCATCGATGTTGTCGTGAACAAAAGGTGGTCCCCAGGATGGGCAGAGTACGCTTGCTTCACCGCCGAGCTGAACCGTGTGTGCCGGATTACGAGCGTGTTGTTTAAACACGGCAGGTGCTGTACGTTGAATCGTCTGTCGGCAGAAACCCGGAGCAAAGCGCACGCGGGTGCCGTCCACATCACAACCGGCTTCTTTGAAAAGGATCAGAATTTCATCGTCGTCATGAAATTCCATACCGGTTTCCTGAAGAATGCGATCAGCGTTTTCTTCAATCAGGCACAGCCCTTCTTCATTCAGAACATTGTAGGTGCCTAGCCGGCGGTGTATATAAGGTGCACGTGGAGTGTCTTGCGCATTGAGTCCCGCAGGGCTGCGTGTTGAGCGTTTTCTTCGCCTTTGACGGTTGGGTTCAGATTGACGAGGAGTGTTGTTGGACACGACGTAGTTCGGCTTCTACACAGCGACAACCATTTTACCGAAACTCTTTCCGAGTAATACATCGTTCAAAGCTGATGGCGCATTCTCAAGGCCTGCAACGATTTGTTCTTTGTAGTTTATTTTTCCAGCTTTAAGCCATTCGGTCATATCGCTGACAAATTCCTTGTGTGTATCGTCGGCAAAACTATCAAAGATGATAAACCCTTGCATCTTTACCTTCATGCGTAAAATGGTGCCCATGATAGCCGGGCTGTAGTCGGGGCCTTCAGGCAGTCCCTGCAGGTTGTACCAGGACACGACACCACAAACCGGTACACGTGCAAACGCGTTTAATAATGGCAGGACTGAATACAGCACTTTGCCACCGACGTTTTCAAAGTATACGTCGATACCATTCGGGCAGACTGATGCAAGCTCTTCGGCAAACGTGTCCGACCTGTGATCAAGGCAATGATCAAACCCTAAATAATCTTTTACATGCGCACATTTCTCAGTGCCACCGGCAACGCCCACAACATGGCAACCTTTAAGCTTGGCAATTTGACCAACGGTTGCGCCGACCGGTCCTGATGCTGCAGCAACCACCACGGTTTCGCCTTCTTTCGGTTCGCCAATTTTGAGCAAACCTGCGTAAGCCGTATAACCCGGCATACCGAGAATGCCCAGATACCAACTGGGGTTGGCGACGTCAGTACCCAGATTAACATCGCCGGCGCCATCACTAACTGCGTAATCCTGCCAGCCGCTGCGGGCAAGAACCGTGTCGCCGGGTGTGTAACCACTCAGATTGGATTCAACGACTTCAGCAATGACCTGACCGGTCATCACTTCGTCGATTGCTACTGGCGTTGCATAGGATTTCGCATCGTTCATCCGACCACGCATGTACGGGTCAAGTGACAGGTACTTCGTTCGCAGCAACATCTGACCGTCTGCAGGTTTTGGTATATCCGATTCTTCCAATCGTAAGGTATGCTCATCCGGCAGGCCTTTGGGGCGCTCGGCGAGAACGATGCGGCGGTTTTGATTGCTGGGCGCGTTCATGGTTGCTTGTCGATAACGTGGTTAGTAGGCTATTGGGTCAACAGGTGTTACAGCAGACGATGCATCTGCACTGCAATAATACTGGTCTGTGTGTGAATATACAGACTTGATAACACCGTTACCAACGAGAAATGCCTCTATGAGGTGGAACGGTTGGTAGCATCAACTAGTGATCGCTTAATTTTATGCTAAAGCAAAATGTAGCCATCGGCAGTCTCGGTACCATCGGATTCAGGGTTGCCCGGTGCCTTGATCAAGGTGATATACCGGGACTATCCCTGGCCGCGGTATCTGCAAACAATAAGGACAGGGCCATTGACAAGGTGGCGGCGTTCAAATCCAAACCATCAGTAGTGTCTGCAAAAGCGCTTGCCGCCGAAGCTGATATCGTTGTCGAGTGCGCGCCAGCTGCGATCTTTCGTGAGATTGCTGAACCTGCAATAGCGGCCGGTAAAATTCTGATGCCGTTAAGTGTGGGCGCTCTACTGTCACACTGGGATTTGGTCGATCTGGCCGAACAGACAGGTGCGCGTATTCTGGTTCCATCCGGTGCGCTGCTTGGGCTCGATGCAGTCAGAGCAGCAAAGGAGGGTAATTTCGATCGGGTCACGATGGTCACGCGAAAACCACCGGCTGGTCTTGCCGGTGCGCCACATCTTGTTGATAACAATATTGATATTCAAAATCTGACTGAACCAAAACTGGTTTTTGAAGGCACAGCGCGAGAGGGTGCACGTGGATTCCCGGCTAACGTCAATGTAGCGGCAGCGCTATCGCTTGCCGGTCCGGGCCCGGACAATGTCCATTTACAAATCTGGGCAGATCCGACGATTGACCGAAATACTCACCTGATTGAAGTTATTGCAGATTCCGCCAGCTTCGAGATGAAAATGTTTTCGATACCGACAACCGAGAAGCCCGCCACCGGACGCATTGTTGCGCAGAGTGTGATCGCGAGTCTGCGGGCCCAGGTTTCGCCGCTGGTTGTGGGGGCTTAGTAATGTGAGTCAGACGCTCTCGCATCTAAAAAAAGTGAATGGCGTTTGACCGTTTCGACTAACTGTTTCTATTGGAAACTGTGTTTGCCAAATAAAAAACCGGCTTCGACACAACGCAATTTGTTACGTTGCGAAGTGTCTAGACCGGTATCAACGGTACCCGTTACAGGTATGTTGCTCTGAATTCCTTTTCTATTTTTATTTTTCCTTTTTAGCGATGATGATTTGCCGGCTAGTCAGTCGGCTGTAACTTGGCTCTGCCGAAAACACTGGGCATGAACCAGGCGACATCCATTCCTGAAGGCGCCCACCAACCCCATTTAGCTTCACGATCGCCGCCGTCATCATCATCGTTGGTTGCGATCTCAAGACCAAACGTATCACCGGGGTTCAGATTGATGGAGGCAAGATCAATCCGAATCTCATAGATATGTTGGTACACTGATTCCGCATTGTTTTCGTATCGATAGCTCGTGGCATGTTCGGTTATCATGCCTGACGCCGAGTGATAGCCATCGAGTGTTGGATCATCTGTATCATCCCTGAAGCGAAAGATGCGCTGGTAGTCATTGTCCCCGTAAGCATCGAACTGGTCGTACCCCACGTCTATGTAGATCTCGACGGAGTCGTCCTGCCACATGTCGACAGAGTCATTGAACCAGTTTTCGAGCTCTTCGTTGTCGATATTAATCCGTAGGTACAGGTAGGTTCCGTCATGCAGCATTTCAAAGTAATTGCCGTTGTAGCTGTAGTCGTGGAAACGTCCAGTGTTGTCAATCTGCAGGTTACGCAAACCCAGGAAGTTGCCAAACGAATCATCATCGACCGCCTTACCCCATTCATCAAACCAACGGCCGTTGCGATAACCGGTGTTCCAGCGGCCGTCGATAGCGATGGTCGCATCGTCAACATAAGGGATGATTATTTGAGAGCCTTCACGAAAATCTTCTATGCCGTTGTTATTATCATCCGGATCAGCGTTATCGCCGATTCCGTCGCCGTCAGCATCAGCCGATTCGTGTCTGTCATTCGGGAACAAGTCGATCGGATCAGGGACGCCGTCGCCGTCTGAATCTTCCTGTGTGTCGTCAATACCATTGCCGTCAGCATCGGTGTCCTGATTATCGCCAATGCCATCTAGATCGCTGTCAACAACTTCTGTCGCGTCTACCGGAAATGCATCATCAGTATCCAGCACACCGTCACCGTCATCATCTGTATCAGAATTGTTGCCGATACCATCGCCGTCGGTGTCTTCAAACTCCTGTCCGTTAAAAGGAAACGCATCGAATGTATCGGCGACGCCGTCATTGTCGTCGTCACTGTCAATGTCATCCGGTTGTCCGTCAGCATCGAAATCCAGGCTAACACTCAGCGGAGATGTACCACGTTCGATTTCCACAATGTTCGATACGTCATCTCCATCCTGGTCAAAGTTATAGACGAATTGTTGTTCCGGTAGCGAAACTGCCGCATCCTGATCACCGAGCCATGCAGTAGTTTCTGCTGCTGCCAGTAGCAGGCCATCTTCCAGTCGTCGAACCGCTACATAGACGATTAGCTGTTGTTCCGGATTGAGTAACAAGTTGGTTTCAAAACCCTGACCTACTGCCTGCATGGTCTGGTCAACGCCACCGCTGGTGACTCTTGCGGTTAATGCCGTGCCTAGTACCTGTAAGCGCTGGGGCAACGTGAAGGAGACGTTGAGTTCACCAAGGTCCAGCGTTTCGGCAGCCAGCGTCACGTCTTGCGATGCCGTTGCAGAAGGCGTTGCATCTAATAGAACCGGATCGTTATTAGATGGAGAACTACTGCCTCCACCACAGGCACTCAGTAAAATCGCCGTGCTGATAGCAGTGCCGTATAACTTGGTGGTTCGTCGCCTATGCTTTAAGCCGTTTAATAAAGGAGGTGAGGCTCCATCGAATGTTTTCAAAATTGGTGTCATGGTTTTTCTCTGCCGTTAACTTGTATTTGGGATAATATGCCCAAATAAAGTTTGAGGCAAAGCAAAATTTATGACCGATTAGTAAGAGAGTACTGTTTTCATTGAATAAACATGCAATATAAAGCATCTGTGTGAGTTTTTAGAGCAAATGGAGATATCGATGATCGAGTGTGTGCTGATCATCGGAGAATCTAAAAGCGAAGGAAGATTGACGACTTGCGGAAATTTTCTATCGAGTTTTGGCAAGCGGATAGTTAAGTGACGGGTGCAGATTTGCTGTTTACCCTAATGGGTCAAATAAAATCCCACTTGAGTGCAGAAGCTTCGGATGCAACGTTTGTTACGCTGGAAGCGTGTGCTTGCTTTCGGGGGCTTACTTTCAATACGCAGAAGAAACAACGTATACAAGAAACGGCTGAATGTACTGATGCGATCTATGGATTTTCAGCGACGTTGAGAAAATTTATCACCGTTTACCTGGAATTATTTTTTCCTCTTTGACATCACCCGATAACCGCCGCGTTTGTCTTTTTCAGACAGCGTCTGATCACGTTCAGCAGCAAGACCCCAACCGCCACCACCGGAAGTCTCCAGTCTGACCCGGTCGCCGCGTTGCAGTTTCAAGCCGGATATCTTTGAAGGCAGTTCAGTGACGGTATCACCGCGCGTATGGATAAAGCGGCCCTTTGAACCGGGTTCGCCCCCGTGCAGGCCGTAGGGTGGATGACGGAAACGGTCAAAGTTTCCTGACAACACACCCCATTCTTCGTCGAGTTGCCATTCGCGCGCGAGACCCAGACCACCCCGGAATTTTCCGTCTCCACCACTATCCGGTATAAAACCGTATTCAGTGAAGATAACCGGGAAGATTGATTCGCACATTTCCACCGGCGAATTGGCGAGGTTATGAAACCCTGCTGAAAACCCGTCAGCACCATCACCCCCCGGATATGCGCCCCAGCCACCGACTTCAATTTCAAAATAAACGCGTCGTTCATCTTTCTCTACACGATCAGGTGATGACAGAGCTGCGACGTAGGATACGCCGTAGTAGGCGGCAGGAATTTTGTCGGGTATTGCAGATGCCAGTGCACCCAGTACCGTCGTTACGATGCGATGGCCAGTTGCCATTCGATTGGCTACCGGTGCTGGCTCTGTGCAATTAACAATTGTGCCTTCCTTACATATAACTTCAATTGGCCGGTAAGCACCTGAATTGGCCATGGCACGACCTTCGGCAACTGACAACAAAGCACAGTACACACCCGAGCGAGCCATATTCAGTGTGCAGTTCACGGGGCCGGGCGTTTGCTCTGCAGATTCAGATAAATCGACCGAGCAATGGTCATCTTTTATTGTGACGTTGGCGATAATCACCATGTCTTTGGCATCCTGCCCGTCATCATCAACGAAATCTTTGAATGTGTAGACGCCATCCGGTATATCGGAAATAGTATCTCGCATCGCGTCTTCCGATTGTTTCAGAATATGCTGCATGGCCAGCATCAACGTGTCGGAGTCATATCGGGTAACTAATCGTTCTACCGCGATCGCTCCTACGGTGAGCGCAGCGATCTGGGCCTGAAGATCGCCGGAAATTTTTACTGGCTCTCTGCTGTTTTGGCGGATGATAGCTGTGACTGCGCTGTTTTCTTCGCCACGCTCGAAAAGTTTTATCGGCGGTATTCTCAATCCCTCATGAAAAACTTCAGTCGCGCCGGCAAAATAACTACCGGCAGCTCCGCCGGATACATCAATGTGATGCACAATGGCTGCAGCGATCGCGACACAGCGTCTGTTTTCACTTTGGCTGTTGCTTTTATCTTTGCCTGCTGCACTATTTGCGTTTTTTGGAGTTTCAGTTTGCGACTGCAGATCGACGTTTTCAAAGACTGGTTTAAACAACACAAAGTCGGGAAGATGTTGAGCACCGCAGTAAGGGTCATTGGTCATCACAATATCGCCGTCGTTCCATTGCGATAACGGAATGTGATTGGTGAGAATATCTTCCAGGCAGGTCGACATGCTGTTCAGGTGTACCGGAATGCGTGTTGACTGGGCTACCGCATTACCGTTGCCATCGAACAGTGCGGTCGAATAATCCAGCGTTTCGCGCACGACCGTGGACCGCGCCGTTCGCCAAATGGAAAGATTCATCTCTTCAGCACCGGCAAGTAGAGCGTTTCTGATTACTTCCAGCCTTACCGGATCAATCGGTGCCAGTGATTCGAGCGATGCGTTTTTACCGTTCACGTCGCAGCCCCCCTATAAATGCATTCGATGTCTCCGCCGGCCAGAGGACGTGCGAACCAGCCGTCAGCAATCAACAGTACGGTGTACTCTTCCTGGATAAGAAAAGGACCCGCTTGATCTTTTTCTGAATTGAGAAAGTCTTTACGTGAGATGACATTTAACGTTAGCTCAACACCCGCGCTAGCCAGTTTTTTTGTGGTTGCTGCTGGATCTATAGAAGCAGTTGGCGAGCGCTGATCGTCTGATTCAGTAGTATCGCCTTTAGATTCAAGTTTCCCTGTGATACGTGCACGTATTGAGACAATCTCGATCGGATCGTTAATAGCGGTGAAGGTAAAGCGCTCTTCATGGATGCGATGAAAATTCCGGATCACTGATTGTAAACAAGCATCGTCAACCGATGTCACACTATCTGCCTCGGGCCAGGGTGTGGTTAGTTCAAATGCCTGGCCTCGGTAACGCATATCGCAGCTGAAATTGATTGCGCTGTTTTTTTCTGTCAAGCCATTGTCCCGCTGGATAGCAGTTGCCTGATCGGTCAGTTCAGACAACACGGTTTGTAACTCAGGGAGTGAAGATGGAACTGCTGGTAGCAGTTTTGAGATAGACAGGTCATGACGAATGTCAGCCATCAGTATGCCTAAAGCAGATAGTGTTGAGGCATGAGCCGGGAATATGATTTTTTGGATACCCAGTTCTTCGGCTACTGCACATCCGTGTAAACCTGCCGCACCACCAAAGGGCGCGAGTGAAAAATCTGCTGGATCAGCACCTTTTTCGAACAGACTTAAGCGTATTGCACCAGCCATATGCGAGTTGGCGATATCCAGAACACCATTGGCAGCACGGGTTTCGGTTAACTGTAATGGCTGGCACAATTTTTCGTTGAGCGTTTGTCGCGCTGCGTGAACATCGAGTGTTATATCGCCGGTGCGAAACGCTTCGTCATTGATAAAACCGATAACCGCATTGGCGTCAGTGACTGTAATGTTGGTACCGCCACGTCCGTAACACACGGGTCCGGGTTCAGCACCGGCGCTCTGCGGTCCAACCCGTAACGCTCCGGTTTCGACGCTCGCTATACTGCCACCACCTGCACCGATAGTGCGTATTTCTATCATTGGCATGCGTATCGGTAATCCGTCTATGCTCGATTCCTGTGCCTCGTCAACGTTGCCATCTGAAACAAGCGAGATGTCTGAGCTTGTGCCACCGACATCGAGCCCGATCAGGTTATTGATGGCATGTTTGCGTGCCAGTGAGGCCATTGCCGTTGCACCGCCGGCTGGACCGCTTAATAAAAGACGTACGGGTAGCGTTGCTGCATCCTTAGGTGACGCCAGTCCGCCATTTGACTGCACTAAATAGAGCTGAGCTTTAACGCCAGCGTCTTTGAGACGTTCTTCGACGCGTTCAAGGTATTTCGAAATTACTGGTTTGAGCAATGCGTTTAAAACAGTGGTTGACGTGCGCTCGAATTCGCGCACCTCCGGGCTGGTTTCAAATGAGGTTGATACCGTAATAGCGGGAGCTGTTTCAGACAGTATCGCGGCTGTTTGCTTCTCGTGCGAAGGATTAAGGTGTCCATGCAGGAATACGACAGCAACCGTTTCTATACCGAGTGCCAGTAATTGCTGGCCGAGTGCAGTTATTGTCTCTGGTTTAAGTTCGCGAAGAACTGTGCCGTCCGATTTGATACGTTCGTCCACTGTGAAACGGTATTCACGCGGAACCAGCAACGGACGTCTTTCTGCTTTTAGTGTGTACACATCTCGACGCATGTGCCGGCCGATCTCAAGCACATCACGAAACCCGTCGGTTGTAATTAACGCACACTTGGGTAGTTTTCTTTCCAGAACCGCATTGGTGGCGATTGTTGATCCATGCAGGATCGTGTCGATATCTGACAGTGGTATGCCAGCGAGCTTTGTGATTCCGATCAGGCCATTGATTAGACCACGTGAAGGATCATCAGGGGTGCTGGGTGTTTTCCAGACCCACGTTTTGCCACTTCGCTCGTCATGCAGGTGTAAGTCGGTAAATGTGCCGCCAATATCGACAGCGACGCGAACGTTTACCAGGGATTGTTTAACGCTCACCGTGCGACTCAACGATAGAACAGTTCAGGTAGGTAAAGTGCCATTTGCGGAAAGATCATCAAAAGGGCAAGCAGTACAATCATCATAAAAACAAATGGAACTGCGCCATAAGCAACATCGTTAAACGGGCCGCCACCACGCCTGACACCCTGTACCACATAGAGATTGACGCCGATGGGCGGTGTGATCAGCGCTGCCTCCATTAACACGGTAACGAGTATACCGAACCACACCGGATCGTAGCCGAGTCGTTCAATAATGGGAAATACAATAGGTACTGTTGTCAGTAACATCGATAGTGTTTCCATGAACATACCCAGGATCAGATAAAATATGATGATGATGATCATGGTTTGTACTGCGGTCAGGCCGAACGCTTCAATTGCATCAAGAATGCTTTGCGTGACACCCATAAAACCCAGTACGAAATTCAGGAATATGGCTGCAAGTATGATCAACATGATCATAGCCGTGGTTCGCATTGTCCCCTCGAATGCTTCTTTCAGCATTTTGAACGACAACATGCGCCGCCAGGCAGCCAGCATCAACGCAAACACAACACCGACGGATGCTGCTTCAGTGGGTGTTGCTATACCTGCGTAAATAGACCCGACGACCACGCCAAAAAGTAATAACGGCGGGATCAGGTCGGGTAGTGTGCGGATACGGTCCGACCAGGTAGTTTCCACTTTCACCCCGTCCCATCCGCGACGAAACAAACATGCGACGATGATAATCAACATAAAAAGGCCGGCGAGTATCAACCCCGGAAAGATACCAGCAAGGTAGAGTTCGGGGACGGATGTGTCGGTTATCAGACCGTAGATAATCAGGTTGATCGAAGGCGGTATCAATATGCCAAGCGTGCCGCCAGCTGCAAGGGAGCCGAGAAAAAGGCGCTGGTTGTACTTACGCTTTTCCATTTCCGGTACGGCAACTGTGCCAACCGTTGCGGCAGTGGCCACACTCGATCCGCTGGAGGCAGCAAAAATAGCGCATGAACCAATATTGGCATGCATCAGTCCTCCTGGCAGCCATGACAACCACTGCACGACGGCGTTATACATGCGTTGCGCGATACCAGCGCGTAACATGATTTCACCAAGCAGGATAAACATAGGGATTGCAACAAGAACAAACTCTTTGCTTTTATCCCAGACGAACTCACCGATCGCGCCTTTCAAGCGTCCGGCCATAAAGAGCTCGTCCAGCGTGAATGTCAGCACACCCAGTACGGCGGCGACAGGAATACTGGCAACAACCAGAACCAGCAGGATCAGTACTATCGTTCCCGGCATGCTCAGTCTTTCCTGTTCATGTGAGTCGATTCAGCAACTGCAGCAACTGAAGCGGATTGTTTGGCGACATCCAGGCCGTGTGTTTCCTGATCTATTTCTTCCTGCGCACTCATTGCACCGGCCACTCGTTGCACAATGCCCGGTTCACCACGCAGTAGCGCGACCGTTGTATACA
Organism: uncultured Granulosicoccaceae bacterium; assembly: GCA_937951345.1. Classification (GTDB taxonomy): domain Bacteria; phylum Pseudomonadota; class Gammaproteobacteria; order Granulosicoccales; family Granulosicoccaceae; genus CALFCE01. The sequence goes on along the minus strand of CALFCF010000033.1, from coordinate 3,970 downwards.
GCAACATGAAAACCAGAGTGACAACAAACAATGCCAGGCCAAGAAACCAGGCGAGTTGTGGTATCCATAACGGCGTGAGCAGCGTGGTATTCGAAATGGAATTTCCTGTCCATGACGTCCAGAAAACATCGAACGCTTTGCGTGTCAGGTAGCCCATGTACATCAACAGCAGTGCGATACCGATAACATCCAACACCGCGCGCACCCGTATCGGCAGAAAATTGTAAAGGACGTCGATACGCACATTGGAGCGGTTTAGAAGGCAATAGGAATAAGCCCATGTAGTGCTTGCTGCGAATACGTAGCCGGACACTTCATCCGAACCGCTCATCGTGACGCTAAAGAACTTTCTGGCAAACACGTCAATCGTTACCATGAATGCACAGAAAAGCAGTGCGCTGCCGGCGATCCAGACCGCCCAGTTAGCAACTGCTTTAAGTACACTGTGTATTCTGTCGAATGCTTCCATTGACGACGAATGTCTTTAGTCCGTAAGCATGAGTTCGATAACGGACATGGGTGATTTAGGGCTGACGGTACGGTTATATCCGATCTTTTGCAGCTGCATTGGTTTTTGATGCAGTACTCAGCATTTCAGCAAAAGCGACGCGGTACTAAACAATGCGGTACTAGACAATGCGGCACAAAGCGGCGCCGGATTCCCGCTTCTGCGGTTCCCGCCTATCCGTTTAAGGATGGACGGGAAATACGTCAGGGCAGGAATCCGGCGTTGTCAAAGTACATTGTTCAAATACCGTTAGTTTCTATCAGCTTGAAAGTGTAACTGAATCTAATGTTATACAGGGCTACTCAACCGGTGCCTGAACCCCAAGAACGTTTCCGATGGTCTCGTTCCATTCCATTGCGCATTCTTTGCCGCAACGCTTGGCCCAACGCTTCAGTACAACATTGACGGCTACTTTGACGCGTTCCTGGTCGTCATCATTCAGTTCAACTGCAACGATACCGCCCGGTTCGCCTTTTTCGCAAGGGCCGGTCGTATTGCAAAGTGCTGCAAGATCATTCAGCGCTTGTGTGCTTTCCCATATAGCGTCTTCAACTTTTGCGGCTTCCGCTTCCATCAGTTTTTGAGTATCGGGTGACAGCGCGTCCCAGGTTTTGAAGTTGATCGCAAGGAATGTAGCTGCAAAGCCTATGTTCACTCTGACGTTGTGCGTAACCACTTGATACCATTTGGCGTTGTATGCCGGCATAACACCGGTCGCACCACAATCGGCAACACCCTTTTGCAAGGCGGGAACAACTTCTGCAAAAGGCAGAGTTATGGCGCTGGCACCCAGTCCTTCGATAAAGTCACCGATCGATGTGGAATACGTTCTGAGCTTACGCCCTTCCAAATCTGCCAGGTGTACTGCTGTGGCATCTTTTGAACCGAAGTTACAGAAGAACTGTTGCTTCGGAAAGGTATAAAGCATCAACATTTTAGCGTTGAACTTTTCTTTGAGCTCACGTTCTATGACGGGTTTGTAGGCAGCCATAGCTTCGCGGTACTGACCAAAGTCCTGTATGACGCCTGCCAGATCAATGCCTTCCAAAGCCGGTGCGTCCTGAGCCGTGTACGATGTCAGCGCATGAACCGCATCGAACGTACCGAGCTTTAATAAACGCATGGTTTCAAACCCGGACATACCAACGTTGGTGTAGTCCTTCATATTGGCGGTAATGGCACCGTCTGAAAGCTCAGGCAATGTTTCAGTCCAGAAGGGCAGTTCGTGTTGCTTATAGTTTTCAAGCGTCGCCCATGTGCCAACCACCTGCCATTCTTTTTTGGTGAAATCAGCGGCGAAGCTTGCCTGACCTAAGGTCATGCCAAGTAATACAGATGCTGCGCACTGCAGTGACCGTTTTACTCTGGCTGATTTGACTACGTTATTTACTGGATTTTTCATATGCTTCCTCCTACCGGATTACAAACCTGTCCACTGTTGGCGATTGATCTCGATCAATCTGAGCAATCGCGATAAATTCAATTTATTTTTTTTGGATACGTTTACCGACTGCTTTTTTTACTTCAAATGCTTTAATAACTTAATTCCATTGCGCGAAATTAGAACATTAAAAACAAATCCAAAAAATGCATTGCACCTGCTTTTTCATGGTTCGCCTGTTCGCCAGGCTGTCGTATCGAAACAAACATTATCACCAAAGTTGATAATTGACCAATCATCCATGCCCATGAGCCCTGAATCAAGGTTAATCGAACAATTATCTTTGTTTATCACCCGGTTCTGGTGTTTTAGTAACCAATTGTCAGCGGTTTGCAGCGTACTTTGGCGTTGTACGATATCCCATATATAGTAGTGATGAGGTATGACAATCTTTGGTGAAAGCCTTTTAATGATGTGCTCTACCGACTCATAGCTCAGTACGTGTTGCGAATCGTCGACCGGGATAAGAAGAACATCGGTTGCTTGTATCTGTTCCCAGACCTCTTCTGGTGGGTTATGCCGGTTGTCACCCCAATGCAAAATACGTATGCCCCCGGTCTCAACGGTTATCAGGCAGTTATCCCACGAGCGCGGGTTATCCGGTGGCGTAATGTCAACGCCATCAAACTCAAGAATAATATTTTTAAAGTCATACAATGCAGCACTTGAATCAGTAGCGTGTTTATCTGCTACACCTTCAATGCGTACATCTCTAAATTCATAACAGCCGATCAAACGATCCAGCAGAACATGCGCATCAAGTCTATGTAACGCATCGTGGTCAAAGTGAGCGTGCGTGGCTACGCCGATATCAACTGATGTTTCAGGGAAATCTTTGAAGTACCAATCCCATTTACGTGAAGGGTGGTTGCGCCACGGATCGAGCATGATGGTGATGCCGTCCGGCGTAGTGATTTGAAAGGCAGAACTGCCAAAGTAGCTGATCGATGGCGTCTGCCCGGATTCAGCGGTGGGGTGATCGCCGTTCTGGCGATCGATCATGCGATTGTGATTCGACTTTTGTTGCCAGGCTGTTAACCCGGTATCCAGTCTGCCTCTGTCGTTCAGTGACATGTTGTTGTTTTTGATTCCTTCCTACTTATCTCGCTGGAGCTTGCATCAGTGTACACTGCGTAGTTCAATATTTAAACTGATTCGGTTGTTTTAACGATCGCCAAAAAACACGCATACGATACCGGGGAAAGATCATGGCCAGAGTCCGTAATATCGAAGCCGATGAACTCGTTGATGCGGATCGCACCATTTATGAGCGATATGCGCGGGACTACGGCCCGTTTATGAATCAAGTGCGTGTGTTTGCGCATCGTCCGCCAGCACTTCGTCACATCATGGGGCTTTTACTCGAATTCGCTGACGAGGCTGTGTTGAACAAGCGATATCTGGAAATAGCCTTGGTTACCGTATCAAAACTGAATCAATGTGACTATTGCGTAGCGCATCATGCTCCGAGGGCAGTCAGCCATGGTCTGGCCCCGGGCGCTGTCGAGAGCATTATTGAAAAGCATGTGGATTCGTTCGATGAGATTGATTATCTGGTTCGGGACTATGCTGTTGCTGTGACCAATGACTGGAATCGTGTTCGTGATGACATGTTTGAACAACTGCGGCAACATTTCTCTGAAGAGCAAATCGTTGAGCTGACACTGAGAATATCTCTGTGCGGGTTTTTCAACCGCTTTAATGATGTATTGCAGATTGATATGGAACCAGGGGTCGTTGAAGATATGATAGCCAGTGGGGTTGCAACTCAGGTGGCAAATAGATAGTGCAAGATCAACAGATTGGTAAAAGACAATTCACTAGCAATCAAATGACAGCTAAAGATTAAGGAACCGCTGATTTATCGCCTGCGTTGCCAGGGCTGCGTTGAAATTCGGCTCAAAATGCTCATGTATTCGCATATACACTCCGCTTTTTCGCCAAATTTCGCCTTGCCCTGCCTGCTTCGCCCAATAAATCAGAGGTTCCTTAAGTCAGCTAAATGCAATTGAAGGGTAACT
>CALFCF010000032.1 GCA_937951345.1 uncultured Granulosicoccaceae bacterium | reverse complement strand
AACGAGAAGGGGGCTCCAAAGTGAACGAAATCGAGCTCCATATAGGTTGAGTCGACAGCATGCAGCCGAAGATCACCCGGGGTGCCGCTGAAGCCCGGCTCAGGTAAAAATCGTAACAATGAGTCCGCACTCAGAAGTGTTGCGGCACCCGGGGAGGCAGCACCTATATCTACCCAGGTGTTTCCACTGTTTGCAGAGTACTGCCAAACACCCTCGGATGCGGTAGCTGCATTTGAAACCACTGCAACGCCATCGAGTTCGTCGTCAACGTCGGGGTCTGTAAAAGACACATTGTACAGATTGAGAATGGTCTCACCCGGCGGGTTGGTGGTGTTTTCCAACACACTGGGCAGTGTTGCATCCTGGATGGTTGGAGCGTCGTTGGTACGGGTCTGCAATTCGGCTGCGTCCGTGCTGAAAGGGGAGTCATCTGCACGCGTGGTTATATCCAGCCTGACCTGTCCACTGGTTGTGTTGTCAGAAAACGTGCCCGTGTAGCTGGAATCAATAGCGTGTACGACGAGCGGTGTCGGAGTGCCTGTGAATCCGGCGTTCGGCACGAAAGCGATAAAGGCGGAAGAATCCAGAATCAGTGCAGAGGCTTCACTGACAGAGTTGATGGCTCTAAAATCCCCGGGGCGATCATCCTGGTAGAACCATGTCCCTTCACTTGCCGGTGCTGTCGAGACAACGGCCACCCCGCTAAACGAATCGCCGTCTACATCATTAAATGTGGACTGGAACAAGTTGAATGAATTGAATGTCAGATGAGGCCCTGTTAGCGCGGGTGTTTTCAACAGCTGAATATCGAATGCATCGTTGATCGAAGGCGCATCATTGACTGGACTGATTGTGGTAGACAATGCCACATCGATATCGCTGATAGCGGTAGAACCTCCATTAGTACTGATGTCAATGTGTACGGGTGTTGTGCCGCTGGTAAACGCACCGGTATAGGTGGTGTCGAGTGCATGTAGACGCAAATCGGGCGGAGCACCGTTGAAGTCAGTTGCCGGCAGGAAACGAATGCTTGTTGATGTATCCAGAACCAGTGCTGCCGTTGAAGTCGCGCTACCCACGTTAAACCAGTCGTTACCATTGTTGGTTGAGTACTGCCACTCGCCTGAGATATCGGGACTCTGGTCTGATATAGCGATTCCGCTGAACGAATCGCCAGTATCAGGATCCGTAAATGAGGGGTTAAAAAGATCGAAAACAGTCTGGCCGGGCGGGTTGGGGGTGTCTTCGGGAACACTGTCGAGTGACGTTGCCTGAATAACGGGAGCTGAATTTGTCTTCACTGTTGCCGCAACCAGATCCGAAATATCGGTTGCATCAAACGCCACGTTGTAGATTCTGACATCGTCAACAGCACCATGGAAATTTGTGCCGATAAACGAATTTGACCCCAGTCGTAGTGGATTTGTGCTGGTAAAATCATCCGTTCCAGCCGGGTTGCCTTTGGGTGTTATCAGCGGGGTTGTATCACTGGTTGTGTTGTTCTGAATATCTGAAACAGACAATGTCCAAACACCGGCGGATCGCATCGACAGTGTAATCATGGACCAGACATCTTGTTGCAATTGCGTGCCAGCCAGATTGAGTTCAACCGAGTTAGCACTGGATTGGGCGATGGCAGTGATCGAGCCATCAGGGTTCATCAGGATCTCGAAGCCCAGGGTGTTGTCTGTGTCGCTGATAACATCGACAGGCACACCACTATTATTGTCAGATAAAGGCTTGATCCAAGCGGTCAGAGTAAACGGCCCTGTGCCGATACCGGTGTAGTCCGGGCCAGCGGTCACTGCATTCCCGTTTGCAAGGCCGTCGATACCTGACACCTCCACCGCATCTGTATCAATGCCGTCTGTTGTGAAAGCGGTCATTCCATTGAACGTCAGTGGTGCGTTTCCTGCACTATCAGCACCATTTGAATCGAGTTGCCAGTGATGTACGAGGCCGGCAGTCGGGTCGAACATCGCTACAAAAGATTGATTATCGATACGACCGGTTAAGGCCAGCTCTTCGGGTATCGAGCGTTGCTGCAAATTCTCTGTCGTAACCGCAGCATCATTGGAACTTGTTGATGCCGGGTTGTCATCGTGATGTGTGTAGAATTGGACGCGCCCGTTTGTGGTAAGTGATTCCTGCCACGATTTGATCATCTCACTACGCCGATCGGCATCTGGAATAAATGGCGTATCAGCGAGTTCTGTGCTGGCGCTGGAGACAATATGCACGGAATCCAGATTGTTGTAGCGGCTGATAATGTCGCCCAGCTGCGCATCCGGATTTTCACCATTTACGGGCTCATTACGGTCGACTAACCTGACGTCTATTGCAGTATCAGTCGCTTTGTTTGTTTGCCAATGTTCATACAGGTCGCGCAGAGATTCGCTATTGGCATCAAGTAGTATGAGTTCCCTGATTGACGATTGCTGGCTTTCGTCGTTGGCAGAGGGTGCAGTGGATAGTTGGTGCAAACGCAACAGCAGGCTTTCTGCGTCCGGCCAATCATGCGGATTATAAGTTAAGTCGTTGAGTAACAAGCCCGCTGCTAAATCAGCAGAATACAATACACGAGGTTCGAGAACCTCGATACGATACCGCCGGATCCGCTTTTTTTTGCCGGATGACTGCATTTTGTTTCCTGTGATGAACTCAACATTCTGGCAGTATTACCCTCAATAAATCGGCAGTCTTAAAGTTGACTATAGCTATTCGAATCAATCGGTAACCTTTAAAGCCACTTGTTGGGTCTTTTACTGCAGATTACGGGTGAAGAGCGTTGTATGATGTACTTGAATGCGTTGGAACCAGCACCCAATAACTTGTGTTGTAACGAATCAATTCAGACAATGTATAACTGGTTTTCTGTATAAGTGCTTTGCGTCTTTCTGCCGGAATTTTTGTATAAAACGATTCTTGCTTTCTAATAAACTCTTCAATGGGCTTCCACATGAAACTACTTAACCGCAGTAATGTTCGTCTGGCAGTTGCTACAGGTCTTATGCTGCAGATTTGGCCATGGGTATGCGCCAACGCCGCAACCAGCATAAATGGCCAGATGCAGATTGGTTTTGAACAACAGGTATATCCAACAGGTATCATTCCGGGTGTTCGTTTTGAACGAAATATAGGTCAGCGTCAGGCAATTCATCTGCGCCTGGGTGTACAGGAGATCGATCATGAAGACTTCGGTGTTCACGATGATGAGGTGGGTGATGGTAGCGGATTTACCTTAGGCTACAGCTGGTACCGTAACCCCGGACATCGTGGTTTATCAATCGGGTTTCGAACTGATGTCTGGTTTAACACGCTCGACTGGGTAGATAATCCCGGGCAGGCAAATGAGGTGAGTGGCACCACGGATGTAACCGTGCTGCAACCGACAGTGGAGTTGGCCTACCGTTATTTTTTATCTGGCAATCGTAACTACTTTCTCGCACCGAGTCTGGCTGCCGGATTTGAAATCAATGTCGATACTGATGGAGAAGACGTCGGTGAAGGGTTTATCTTTCTGGGCGGTCTCGTGTTGGGTTTTGCGTTTTAGATTACCGTGCGTTTAAATTTCAGTTATAAACAGCAACTTTCAGTCATAAAAAGGTCGAAACAGTTGGCAGCATGAGTATTTTGGGCAACACCTGTTAGTGGCTTTTGCTATGTTTTTTATTCGTTTCTCTCTGGAGTGAATATGTACCCTTCGATCAGCTGGCTTCTTCAAGTCAATTCTCATAACCGACGCACAAAGACTTCCTGTGTTGTTGTGGTCTGTCTGTCTGCTTTTTTGTTCGGACTTTCGCAGGTTGCGATCGCTGATAGTGGAACAAATGCCATTGACGCCAGTGAAACGATGCGAGAAGCGCGAAAGCTTATTGATGGTCAAAAATACAAAGGTGCACTGCGAAAGCTCCGAAAGATAGTCGCATTGGAACCTTTCAATGCAGATGCATGGAGTCTGATAGGCTTTTCCGAACGCAAGCAAGCGCGGCTCGTGAAGGCAGAAAAGGCATACAAAAAAGCTTTGAAGCTAGACCCTGATCATCAGGGAGCGCTGTCTTATCAGGGCGAATTGTTCTTGCAGCAGAATCGCCGCGAATTGGCAGAGGCTAATCGTGAGAAACTGGCGCAGTTGTGCCCGCAAGGTTGCAAGGCACTGGAGGCCCTGGACGCCGCACTGGATGGAAACAGTACTAACAAGTCTCTCGACTACTAGAAACTATCTCAAAATAACTATCTCGAAATCGATCCGGTATGCTGATCCTGCGTTGTGTGCCGTTCTGCGCTGCTCGAGCGCCACACGCCTTGTCTGAGCGCACAATCTCAATGTTGAGATGGCTTCTGGTTACTTGCCGGAAACGGGCTGCGCTTTTGTGGTGCGGGTTCACTGTGCATGGAAGCCAGTAGTTGATTCAACTACAATAAGACAGGTTGGAGACCTACCCAGCCAGAGTGATCAGCTCTTCCTGTTCAATTTAAGATAATCTATCGTCACGTGGCCTCTCGTAGTGGTCACCACTGAGTCTATGAATCATGCCTAATATAACGCTCCCTGACGGTAGCCGCCGTCAATTCGATAACGCCGTGTCTATCCTTGATATCGCTCAGGATATTGGCCCCGGTCTGGCCAAGGCTGCATTGGCAGGCACGGTAGATGGCAAGCTGGTCGATCTGTCTCATCAGGTTGATTCCGATGTGGCTATATCCATCATTACACCGAAGAGTGAAGAAGCGCTCGATCTGGTGCGCCACTCAGCGGCGCACCTGCTGGCGCAGGCCGTTAAGCAACTCTACCCTGAAGCGCAAGTCACGATCGGTCCGGTTATCGACGGCGGTTTTTATTACGACTTTGCGTACGCACGTGCATTTACACCGGAGGATCTTGAAGCGATCGAGAAGCGTATGCACGAGCTGGCTAAACGCGATATACCGTTAGAACGGTCCGTGATGGCGCGTGATGATGCAGTAGCTTTTTTCAAGTCACTCGGCGAAGAGTACAAAGCGGAAATTATCGAGAGCATTCCGACCAATGAAGAGCTTTCATTGTATCGCCAGGAAGACTTTATTGATTTGTGTCGTGGCCCTCACATACCCAGCACCGGCCGCATCAAAGCATTTAAATTGATGAAGGTCGCTGGTGCTTACTGGCGTGGCAACTCAGATAATGAAATGTTACAGCGCATCTACGGGACAGCTTTTCATGACAACAAAGCTCTGAAGACGCATCTGCACCAGATCGAGGAAGCCGAGAAGCGAGATCACAGAAAAATTGGCAAACAGCTTGATCTCTTTCATTTACAGGAAGAGGCACCGGGCATGGTCTTTTGGCACCCGCGTGGTTGGGCAATCTATCAGGCAGTAGAAGCCTACATGCGAAAGCGTCAGATCAGTGGCGGATATCAGGAAATCAGAACACCACAGGTCGTTGATTATTCCCTGTGGGAAAAATCAGGGCATGCGGACAAATTCGGCGACGGTATGTTCACCGTGCATTCCGAAGACCGTGCGTTCGCCATCAAACCCATGAACTGCCCCTGCCATGTTCAGGTATTTAACCAGGGACTGAAAAGCTACCGTGATCTGCCGCTGCGATATGCTGAATTCGGCTCTTGTCACCGCAATGAACTGTCAGGTGCCTTGCACGGCATCATGCGTGTCCGGGGTTTTACACAGGATGACGGCCATATCTTCTGTACAGAAGGTCAAATTCAGGCGGAATGCGCCCGTTTTATTGATTTTCTGCATTCGGTTTATGCTGATTTTGGTTTCACCGAGCTAATATACCGGTTATCCACCAGACCCCCCGAGCGGGTTGGCAGCGATGAAAGTTGGGATAAATCAGAGAAAGCACTGGCTGATGCACTGAATGCTCAGGGTCTGCCATGGGAGGAGCTCCCGGGTGAAGGTGCTTTCTATGGACCGAAAGTTGAATTCTCACTAAAGGATTCAATCGGGCGCGTCTGGCAGTGCGGTACGATTCAGGTTGATTTTTCCATGCCGGGACGACTGGGTGCGTCGTATATTGATGAGCAGGGTAGCAAACAGGTGCCTGTGATGCTGCATCGCGCGACACTCGGCTCTTTTGAGCGTTTTATCGGTATTCTGGTCGAGGAGACCGAGGGCAGGTTGCCATTGTGGCTCTCGCCGTTGCAAGCGGTTGTCACCACTATCACCGACAAACACAATATCTATGCTCAAGAAAGCGCAGAACGGCTTTCTGCAGCTGGTTTCCGTGTCGAAGCGGACTTGAGAAATGAGAAAATCGGTTTTAAGATACGCGATTGGACTTTGCAACGTGTGCCATACATTCTGGTAGCGGGCGACCGTGAGGCGGAATCCGGGGCACTGGCTGTACGCACCCGAGATGGAAAGGATCTGGGTAGCCATCCTGTCGACCGCGTCATCGACGCCTTCCGCGCTGAATCTGACACACGCAGCCTCGGTTCTGAATCCTCGCTTTTAATGGATACAGCCGATGCGTGAGCGGTACCGTTTGGAAGGATCGTTTGACTGAAAAGCCCGTATAGAAGACAGGTGAAGACGGGTTCGGGAATACAGGCTCGGTTAATTACCCGATTATTATTAATCGATCAGTATCTAACTGAGCGGTTAACCGGACAGTTTTTGCTTGTATCGCCTGTAACCGCTTCTTGAACAGGGTTTAAGCAGGCCTGCCGGATGTTACCGGCAAACAGAGTCGCTCGACTTTACCGAATAGAAGTGAGCGTATTCAACTTGACAGAACACAACTGGAGAATTTGCGTATTTCTGCGAAAAAGATAAACAGGAAAAATGAAGAGATAGACGTGCCTGAGGTCCGGCTGATTGGAGCGGACGGCGAGCAGGTAGGTATCGTTGATCTTCAGGCCGCTATGGCACGCGCAGCTGAATCGAATCTTGATCTGGTTGAAATATCGCCTAATGCGGAGCCGCCGGTTTGTAAAATAATGGACCACGGTCGCTTCAAGTTCGAATTGAACAAGCGTCAGCACTCGGCCAAGAAAAAACAGAAGCTGGTCCAGATAAAAGAGATCAAATTCAGACCGGGAACCGAGGAAGCGGATTATCAGGTGAAGCTGCGTAATCTGGTTAAATTCCTGGATAACGGAGACAAAACAAAAATAACGTTGCGGTTTCGTGGCCGTGAAATGGCGCACCGCGAGTTAGGTGCAAAATTGCTGAAGCGGGTTGAAGAGGACCTCGCTGAATATGCAACGGTTGAGCAGTTCCCGAAGTTGGAAGGCCGGCAGATGGTCATGGTCATGGCGCCGCACAAGCACAAGCCCAAGACAACAGAGGACGGTGCTAAGTTTGGCGAACAGCCAAAGCCGGTCGCTGATTCAGCCAAGCCGGTTGTAGCGGACGCTACCTCGGAACGACAACAGCAAGAGGCTAAACTCGCAGCCGAGGCGGCAGCGCGGATAGCAGCTGAGGAAGAGGCAGTGAAAGCCGCGGAAGCGCAAGTGCAGGCACAGGTGGCTGCAAGACAAGCAGGCGACGACGGCTGACACTGCACGGCTGAACCTCTCGTTTTGACGAGTGTTGTGGTGGTTCGAGACGTTACTCAGCCCCACACGTACGCAAGACACAGTAATTTTGTAGAAAAAGGTTTAAAAAAAGTTTGTATGGTTAACCGGTTTGACGGCAGATAGCTGACAAGCGGTTTGAAAGAATGCTGTTCCAAGTCCGTGTAACGACACTACGACGCGGCTGGGCAGACAGGGTTACCGGGTATTTTCTGGCGGTACATTCGGCGTTTCGGGCATTGTGCACCGAGCGCAGAAGTCAGCAAAAATACAATCGGGCATTTAATGGTCACACTGCGGAACAACGCGAGTGACGGGTAAATGTGCGATAGCGATAGCGGGACCTGAAGACGTTGCTCGAAACGCAACGTACCAACTTAACACCCGGGGTTGTTTTTATAGCCGGGTTACACAAACCCACGTGCTATTACCTGGGTTAAATTGGAGCAAACAGTGTCCCAAAAACAGAAATCCAACAGTGGCGCCGCCAAGCGTTTCAAGCGCACGGGTTCAGGTGGCTACAAACGCAAAAACTCTCACCTGCGGCACATTCTGACTAAGAAAAGTGCCAAACGTAAACGCCATTTACGTGGTTCTGCGATGGTCCATGACTCAGATGTCGTGTTGATCAAACGTATGCTGCCACACGATCGCTAGGAGAGAGTCATGCCAAGAGTAAAACGCGGTGTCACCGCACGCGCCGGTCACAAAAAAGTCCTAAAGCAAGCCAAAGGCTATCGAGGTGCACGAAGCCGTGTCTTTCGTGTTGCCAAACAGGCTGTCACAAAGGCGGGCCAGTATGCCTACCGTGACAGGAAAGCCAAAAAACGTATGTTCCGCAGACTCTGGATTGCGCGTATTAACGCTGCCGCCAGAGCTGAGGGCATGACATACAGCCGCTTGATGGAAGGTCTTAAAAAAGCCAACGTTGAAATTGACCGGAAAATGCTTGCTGATATCGCAGTTGCCGATGCAGAAGCTTTCGGTGCTATTGTCGAGAAGGCTCGCTCCGGACTGCAAACGCAGGCCTAAGCCAACCTGGAACATGTGCCGGTAGCACTGACCACAGTGCGTCCGGCACCAGAGTTTGCGCTACCTTGCGCAGTACCTTCTTTTCAACACGCAACAAGCACACCCGCTGAACTAACGTGTCCATTGATCTAACCGATTTACTGGAGCAGGCATCCTCGGCTATCGAGGCCGCGACTGATTCCCGGGAACTGGAGTCTGTACGGGTTGAATTGCTCGGCAAGAAAGGTCGACTGACGCAAGAGTTGAAAGCGATCGGCAAGCTGCCGGTCGAAGACAAGCCTGCAGCCGGCCAGGCGATTAATGCCGCGAAAGTCACCATTCAGCAGCAGCTTGATGAACGTCGCGGTGTCCTGCAACAGCAGGATCTTGAGTCGCGTCTGCAAAGCGAAGTCGAGGACGTCACGCTACCGGGTCGCGGGGTACAGCCCGGTGGTCTGCACCCTGTTACGTTGACGATAGACAGAATCACCCGGTTGTTCGGCCAGCTAGGCTTTCGCGTCGCTGAAGGACCAGAGGTCGAATCCGACTATTACAATTTTGAAGCGCTGAATATTCCGGCACATCACCCTGCGCGTGCGATGCATGACACGTTCTACTTTGATGCTGGACGCTTGCTGCGTACGCATACCTCGTCGGTACAAATCCGGCATATGGAGAATAACCAGCCACCGCATCGTATTCTGTCACCCGGACGCGTTTATCGATGCGATTCAGATATGACCCATACGCCGATGTTCCATCAGGTTGAAGGGTTGCTAGTTGATACCAATATCCGCTTTACCGACCTGATGGGACACCTCGAAGGGTTTCTCAAACAGTTTTTCGATGAAAACCAATGCGAGATCCGGTTTCGACCGTCCTATTTTCCGTTCACTGAGCCATCAACCGAGGTCGATATTCGAATTGATGGTGGCAAGTGGCTGGAGGTGCTGGGTGCGGGCATGGTGCATCCGGCCGTGTTTAAATCGGTAGGACTGGATACTGAGAAGTACACGGGTTATGCGTTTGGTCTGGGCGTGGAGCGTCTTGCGATGCTGCGCTACGGCGTGCCCGATCTGCGCCAGTTTTTCGATAATGACCTGCGGTTTTTACGTCAGTTCAACTGATCTGCACAGGCAAAGGCTATGAAGTTTAGCGAACAGTGGCTGCGTGAATGGATCAACCTGTCATCAACTACTGATGAGTTGGCTGAACATCTGACGCTGATTGGTCTTGAGGTCGATGAGATCGAAAGCACTGCGGCATCGTTCTCTGACGTTGTGGTTGGCAGAGTGACATCGGTTGAATCGCATCCTGAAGCTGATCGTTTGCGCGTATGTCAGGTGGATGCCGGACAGCAGGGCGATCTACAAATAGTGTGTGGCGCACCTAATGTGCGTGAAGGCATGTTAGCGCCACTGGCTCTTACCGGTGCACGATTACCCGACGGCACCAAAGTCAAGAAAGCGAAACTGCGTGGCATAGAGTCGCATGGCATGCTGTGTTCGGCTGCCGAGCTGGGTTTGTCTGAAGACACAGATGGACTCTATGAACTGCACGGTGATATTGAAACCGGGCTCGCGCTTGAGCGGCTTCTTGAACTCGATGACAGCATCGTCGATATTGAATTGACGCCGGATCGTGGCGACTGTCTGTCAATACGTGGTATAGCGCGCGATTTATCAGCCCGCACTGGCACACCGTTGCAGTTGCACGAGATCACAGCAGTTCCCCCAGCCGGCGATCAGACCATGCAGGTGAACGTGACACCGGATTGTGCCTGTGTTCGCTATGTCGGTCGAATCGTTACTGGCGTTGACTCCACCGCGGTTACACCGATGTGGCTGGTGGAGCGTTTGCGTCGTAGCGGCATCCGTTCGATCAACCCGGCAGTTGATGTCACCAACTATGTGATGCTGGAACTTGGTCAGCCCATGCATGCATTTGATATGGCCAAATTGCAGGGTAATGTCGGTGTCAGACGTGCCAGCGACGGCGAAAAAGTGGTCTTGCTTGATGGTCGCGAAATTTCCCTGGAAGCTGATACAACAGTCATAACGGATGACAGTGGTGCGATCGGTATTGCCGGTATTATGGGCGGTGACAGTACCGGGGTGGATGCAACGACCACCGACATATTTTTTGAAGCCGCGTTGTTTCTGCCGATTGACATCATTGGCAAGCCGCGTCGTTATGATGCACATACGGAATCCGCTCATCGCTTCGAGCGAGGTGTTGACCCGACGCTGCAAGCTGAAGCGATGGAATACGCAACCAGTCTGTTGCAGAACATCGCCGGTGGTCAGGCCGGACCGCTAGTCGACTGGAATGAACCTGAACGACTCCCTCTCGGTGACGAAATTCTTCTCAGACGTGAGCGAATAGAGCGCATTCTCGGTGTTCGCTACGAAGACAGCGATGTTGAAAATATTCTAACCCGGCTCGGTGTCGAACTTCGCAGTACTGATAACGGCTGGTACGTAAAACCGCCGGGTGCCCGGTACGACTTGCGCATCGAAGAAGACTACATCGAGGAACTCGCGCGTATTCGAGGTTTCGATCAACTGCCGCGTACTCTGAATGCTTATGCGCCCGGGTTTGCTGCTGACAGTGAATCTGAAGTCGATAACGGTAAACTCAAAAAACTGCTGGTACAACGCGGTTATCAGGAAGTGGTGACATTCAGTTTTGTCGATGATGCGGCGCAGCAACAAATTCAACCCGATGTTGATGCACTGTTATTGACGAACCCCATATCCAGTGACCTGTCAGCGATGCGTACGTCGCTGTTACCCGGATTGTTATCAGTACTCAAACACAACCTGAATCGCCAATTGGGTGACCTTAAAATATTCGAAACCGGTCTGCGTTTTGTACCGGGTGACAATGAGCTTATTCAGGAATCGGTTATCGGTGGTTTGATCACTGGCAGACGATACGGCGAGAACTGGACCAACGGCAGTAACAAGGCTGATCTCTATGATCTTAAAGGTGACCTCGAAGCACTGGCAGCACAGGCATCAGGTTCACCCGTTGAGTTTCAGCCGGGGACGCAAACGTTCCTGCATCCCGGATTATCCGGAGATCTGATTAGCGATGATCAGGTTGTGGGCTGGTTCGGGCAGCTACACCCTCGGCTTGCAGGGGCATTTGACTTGACGGAATCCCCCTGGGTATTTGAAATAATGCTGGATGCGCTGACAAAGCGCAGCCTGCCGGCTTATCAGGCAATTTCCAAATTCCCGTCGGTACGCCGTGACCTGGCTCTGATTGTCGACCGTGACACGACCTATCAGGTATTAGTGAATTGTGTCAAAAAATACGCGCCAGAGAGCCTTCACGAAGTGCTCACTTTCGATGTATACAGTGGCGAAAACATTGGCGAAGGCAAGAAGAGTATCGCTTTAGGCTTGATTTTACAGGAGTTTTCCCGCACCCTACAGGAGTCCGAAGTTGATCAGGCGATGGAACATCTGCTCAATGGTTTACGCAAAGAATTAGGAGTAGAACTCAGAGCCTGACGGCGATACGGGAGCGTTTGGGAAATGGCATTAACGAAAGCGGGAATGGCAGAAATGCTGTTTGATGAGTTGGGGCTGAACAAGCGGGAAGCCAAAGACTTCGTTGAGCAATTTTTCGAGGAAGTCCGCATTGCTCTTGAAGAAGGGCATGATGTTAAATTGTCCGGCTTCGGTAATTTTGTGCTCCGTAACAAAAATGAACGCCCGGGTCGTAACCCGAAAACAGGCGAAGAAATTCCAATATCTGCTCGACGAGTGGTCACGTTCCGACCAGGGCAGAAACTGAAATCACGTGTAGAAGCCCATGCTGGAAATCAGCAACAATAGTGAGCTACCGACAATCCCAAACAAGCGCTACTTCACGATTGGTGAAGTCAGCGAGCTTTGTGATGTAAAACCTCATGTGTTGCGCTACTGGGAGCAGGAATTTCCTGATCTCACTCCGGTTAAGCGTCGCGGCAATCGCCGTTATTACCAGCGTCAGGATGTCATCCTCATCCGCCAGATCCGTAGCCTGCTGTACAACGAAGGTTATACGATAGGTGGTGCTCGCCAGCATCTGGCCGGTGATTCGGTCAAAGATGACCGCTTGCAGTCGCAGCAGTTAATCAAGCAGCTGCGTACAGAACTTGAAGACATCCTGAAGATTCTGCGATAGCAGAAATTAACCTCCGTTTTACCCTCTGTTGTGTCTAACCTGCCGCGTTTGATGGTATCCTTTGCAACCACTGGCGGGGCGTGGCGCAGTCTGGTAGCGCACCACAATGGGGTTGTGGGGGTCGGAGGTTCGAATCCTCTCGCCCCGACCAGTCTTTTCAAGTATTTACACTCAATTCTGTCTATCCACACCAATCAGAAAATTAGTTGGTGGCGCGTAGGTGGCGCATCTGTTTTGAAAACCTGCACGAATCGATGGCAGTTCTTTTAGCTTTGCTAACAAGTCTGTATTGGTTAGTCGGGAATAAGAAACATTATGGCGGCAAACAAGAAAGCGACCACCAAGAAGTCTTCCAAAAAAACAACATCCAAAAAGAAAGCCGGGCAGAAATCTTCAACCGCTGCCAACCTCGGTTTTGAAGCCAAGCTGTGGCTTGCCGCAGACAAACTCCGTAACAACCTCGATGCCGCCGAATACAAGCATGTTGTGCTTGGTCTGGTCTTTCTTAAATATATCTCGGATTCCTTCGAAGAACTCCACCAGAAGCTTCTTGCAGGTGAGGGGCAATTTGCCGGTGCGGATCCTGAGGACAAGGATGAATACCGCGCTGACAATGTGTTCTGGGTGCCCACAGAGGCACGCTGGGATCATCTGCAAAGTAATGCGAAGCAACCTAATATCGGTACCCTCATCGATGATGCGATGGAAGCCATCGAGCGTGACAACCCGCGTCTCAAGGGTACGCTGCAGAAAAACTATGCACGGCCAGCACTCGACAAGCAGCGTCTCGGTGAGCTGATTGATCTGATCGGCACTATCGGTCTGGGGGATGCGGAAAACAGAAGCAAAGACATACTCGGCCGTGTCTATGAATATTTTTTGTCCGAGTTCGCGAGTGCTGAGGGCAAGAAGGGTGGGCAGTTCTATACGCCCGGCTGCATTGTCAAAACATTGGTCGAGATGCTCGCGCCGTACAAGGGCCGTGTGTACGATCCCTGCTGTGGCAGCGGTGGCATGTTCGTCCAGGCAGCGAAGTTTATCGACGCACACGCATCCGGGAATGGCAACGGCAATGCGAAGGGTTTGAGTGGTGCGAGGGGCGACATCGCCATCTACGGACAGGAGAGCAACCCCACCACACGACGACTCGCGATGATGAACCTTGCCATCCGTGGCATTGATGGCAATCTCGGCAAAGAACACGCCGACACCTTCTCGCGCGACCTGCACCCCGATCTCAAAGCCGATTACATCATCGCCAACCCGCCGTTCAATGATTCCGACTGGAACCGCAATGAAGAAGACGTGCGCTGGAAGTATGGCCTACCACCCAAAGGCAACGCGAACTTTGCATGGGTGCAGCACTTTGTTCATCACTTAGCCCCCACTGGTAACGCAGGCTTTATTCTCGCTAACGGCAGCATGAGCAGTAACCAGTCGGGTGAGGGTGCTATACGCCAGGCCATGATCGAAGATGATCTGGTGGATTGCATGGTTGCGTTGCCGGGGCAACTTTTTTATTCAACACAGATCCCTGTGTGCATGTGGTTTCTGACACGCAGTAAAAGTGAAAAAGGTTATCGCAAACGTAAGGGAGAAACGCTCTTTATCGATGCCCGCAAGATGGGTGAGATGGTAGACCGTGCCCATGCAGAGCTGACGGATGATGAGGTACAGCGGCTGGCTGACACTTATCATGCCTGGCAGGGACGGCCTGGCAGGCGTACCGATGTTGTGGCGGAGTATGGGGATGTGGCCGGGTATTGTATGAGTGCGACGACTGAAGAGATTGCGGGGCATGGGTATGTGTTAACGCCCGGACGGTATGTGGGGGCTGAGGCTTTAGAAGAGGATGATGAGCCGTTTGATGAGAAGATGGGGCGGCTGTCAAGTGAGTTAATTTCCCAATTCGAAAAGGGTGCTGATCTGGAAGAGCGAATTAAAAAATCATTAAGTGAGTTGGTAGATTAGTATGCCCGCCGCACAGTGGACCGAACTTCCGTTGGAAGATTGCATGGAAAAATTAATCGATTACCGAGGTAAAACGCCTAACAAAACTTCCTTCGGTATTCCACTGGTCACTGCGAAAATAGTCAAAGGTGGTCGAATTGCGCGTCCAACAGAATTTATTGCAGAAAGCGATTACAAAAGCTGGATGAGGCGGGGAATTCCGTGCTCTGGTGATGTATTGGTTACAACAGAGGCTCCACTAGGTGAGGTAGCTCAGCTTGAGAATGCTCGAGTTGCTCTTGCGCAACGACTTATAGCGTTACGCGGAAAGGTTGAATTATTGGACAACACTTTTTTGCGATTTCTCATGCAGTCGGCGTTTGTTCAGCGACAATTAGTGGCTAGGGCCAGTGGTACAACAGTTTTAGGAATCAAGCAAAGCGAGCTGAGAAAAGTCCAGTTGAGATTTCCTGGGTTGCCTGAACAAAAAGCCATAGCCAACATCCTAGGCACCCTAGACGACAAAATCGAACTCAACCGCCGCATGAACGAGACGCTGGAGTCGATCGCAAGGGCGATCTTCAAAAGCTGGTTTGTGGACTTTGACCCTGTCAGGGCGAAGCTTGAGGGGCAGTCGCACGAGCAGCAGAGCAGCACGTCTGCGTACCCCATGCCCGCCGAGGTCTATGACCTGTTCCCGTCGGCGTTTCAGGACAGTGAGTTGGGAAAGATTCCGCAGGGTTGGGGGGGTGGAACACTATCGTCAATAGCACCATTGCTAACGACTA
>CALFCF010000031.1 GCA_937951345.1 uncultured Granulosicoccaceae bacterium | reverse complement strand
TCGCTGCGGGTATTCGCACACTGTTTTCTATTCACCCCCAATGCCCGTCTGCCGTCGCAGCTCACTCGATTGAGCTCAACCCGTAGATTTCTACGAATTTCGCTCAATCGAGCGACCTGCTTAGGTAGCCAGACTCTGGTGGCGAACCCTTCATGAATAGAGCAGGCTAGGCGTGTAGACGCTTATAAAGTCCATTAGCGTAATCCTGAAGTTGCTCTTTTAAGTCGATCAGACTTTCGCTGTTCCAGTCTTCGTCCTGCAGCTTCTTCTGAAATACCTCGAACGACATGTTGCGGTTGATAGCACGCTTGCAGTGCGTAATCCATTCAGTACGTTCTGTTTTGTCCAGTGATTCAGGAAAGTTTCGGGCCTTATAGCGGCTTAGTAGCGCTGCATAGCGGTTGTCGTCAAATAGTTTATCCGCGCTACCCGCAGCAAACATTTCATTCAGTTCTCGGGCATCGGAGCGTCTGATTTTTTCCAGAAGCCTGGCGTCGCCGTTGCTTGCAAATGTTCCGGAATAGAGACTACCTTCGACATCCTCATTCTCACTCTTTGCGGCTTGGTTGTACGCTTGTTGAATCTCCTGTCGTTGTGCATCTGTCATCGAGCGCAGTTTTGTCAAGTGTCGCTCATGCTGTTCCAGATCAAGGCTTAGTCTTTTGGTTTCTTCAGTCCCGATAACACTCACGGGTGCCAGGGTCGGTGCTTTGTTTAGTTGGATATTTTTTAACGGAAGCCGTGTGACACCTGCGGGCAGGTCTTCGTTTTTGGTGAACAGGCGCTTGGCTATTTCAACGGAGCCTGTAACGGGTACGCTTGCAAGGGCCAGTAGTTCTTCAGGATCGTGGAACAAATCGAACGCGATTATAGAATTGCGATTTAAAGGGTGTTGCGCGATCGCCGCAACTAATGCCAAGTGCGAGCGTTCTCGCGGGATCATCCCGGAGACGTGAACTCTCATTTCTATGTTTCGCAGATCAAGTAGCTCTGCAGCGGCCTGTTTGTTGTAATGCGTTAATGCGTATTCAAATAATCGTGGCTGTTTCTGTTTAATAAGGCGCGCAACGGCAATGGTTGCCTCTACATCCGACAAGGCATCGTGGGCATTTTCGTGATTCAGGCCATTAGCTTGTGTCAGATGTTCCAGTCGATTGCTTGCGCGGCCTTCATCATCAATCGGCCACTGAATTCCGTCCGGGCGTAGCGCTCGTGTCAAGCGCACGACATTAAGAAGGTCCCAGCGTGAATTCCCGTTGCGCCATTCATGTGAGTAGGGATCATGAAAATTCCGAAACAGCGTGTGTCGGGTAAATTCATCATCAAAACGGATACTGTTGTATCCGATTTGACAGGTGCCGGGTTGGCTGAGTTCAGTCACGATAGCAC
Source organism: uncultured Granulosicoccaceae bacterium (assembly GCA_937951345.1). GTDB lineage: Bacteria > Pseudomonadota > Gammaproteobacteria > Granulosicoccales > Granulosicoccaceae > CALFCE01. The sequence continues at coordinate 1,873 of CALFCF010000031.1, read as the reverse complement.
TGATGAAATCACGCTCGCTGAGCCCCTTTTGGTTAACAGTTTGCGGTGATAATCCAGTTATTTTGCAAGCGTCAGGGTCTGGCAGGTAGTCATCGGACAGCCTGTTGTAAATAACCAGGGGTTTACCGATCGGGTTCAGTTCCAGGTCGGTGCGCAGACCGGCAAATTGAACCGGCCTGTCGTAAGCAGGATGGGTTCCGAATGTCTCGTAGTCGTACCAGTAAAAGCTCGAAGGAAGGTTTGCCATTGAGTGGGCCGAATGCGTGACGAATCACCACATCAAATCGTCAGGTACCTGGAAATTAGCGTATTCCCCGTCAGACTGATCATCTGTCGTGGGGTTTTGGTTTCTGATAATTACCCACTCCGGGTTTAGCTGTCTGATGGAATCAACGAGTTCCGAAGGGATGATATGCGTGCTGCCGTTCAACCGTGTTATCACAGCCTGACCGCTGCTGAGCTGCTCGTGAGCCGCGCTATTGAGAAAAAGTTGCCTTATCTTTTTGCCGGCAACAAAACTATATGGCACGTCTCCAGTGGTATCTTTGATGCTGTGTTGCTCAATGAGTGCTTTTATTTTCGCTTTGGTTTTTTTTCGCTGTGCTATTACTGCGGCGTCTGCTTTTTGTTTGGCGATAGCAGTTTGCCTGCTGTTTGATTTTTTAACCGTGCCAGACGGGGATTTGTTGCGTTGTTTCCCTGACTCTCTTCGAGGCTTTACTTTGCGCTCATCAGGCGGGGCATTAAAGCCTGCCTTCAATAACTGATCTCGAAGGGAGTCAGACATCGTGTCGTGCCTCGTTTAACGGTTGCTCGAAACCCAGAAAATCACTGACTATATGATCAAATACAGCCGATTTTTCGGCGTGAGGCCAATGCCCGGCTGCGTCAATAACCTTTAGCGCTGCTGATGGAAAATAGTCGAGTATCACTTGGCGGTCTCCATCGTCCAGGTAGCTCGATTGCGCACCTTTAATAAACAGGACGGGTTTGTCAAACGGCTTTGCAAGTTCAATAGCACCAGCAAGTACCGGATAGTTTTGAGCAATGCCTTTTAAATTAAATTTCCAGCGGTATTGATCTGCGTTTTTCCCGTTACTGTTTTCCCGCTGTTCAACCGACACTGTCGGTTCGTCGTCAGGCTGTGTTTGGGATTTGACCAGACTTTTCAAAAGAAACTGTCGCACTGCGATCTCGGACTCAACTTCCGCAAGTATACTGTCGGCTTCAGAACGTTTCGACAATTTCTCAAGCGGTACTGTGAGCATGGCGTTTATCAGCCGTTGGTGATGTGGCGGATACCCACGAGGAGCAATATCCACGACAATCAGCTTACTTATTCGCTGTGGATGACGGGTGGCTAAGTGCATAGCAACTTTCCCTCCCATAGAGTGCCCGAGTAGGTAACAGCGCTCGACACCCAGGTGGTCTAGTGTTGCCAAAACATCGTCAGCCATCGACGGATAGTCCATATGAGCAACCTGCTCATTTGTCCCGTGGTTACGTAAATCCAGGGCGATAGTCGGGATGTGCCGGGCATACACACCGGTACGGCTTGCCCAGTTGTCCGCGCTGCCAAACAAGCCATGCAGCAAAACGAACGGGATACCGGCTTCGGCAGTTGATCGTCGATGATTGTTTGTAAGGTTTTTCTGAACTGCGTTCAGCACCATACCAGTCATTTGGCCAGGTCCGGAATTCGGGTCCGATCTAGCCTGCTCTATTCACGAAGGCGAAAACAGTGATACTGAAAACTAAGCAATTTCCAGTTAGAAAAGCAGTTTTAGCGTCGCTGCGGGTATCCGCACACTGTGTTCTATTCACCCCCAGTGCCCGTCTGCCGTCGCAGCTCACTCGATTGAGCTCAACCCGT
>CALFCF010000030.1 GCA_937951345.1 uncultured Granulosicoccaceae bacterium | reverse complement strand
TTCGCCAAATTTCGCCTTGCCCTGTCTGCCTCGCCTAATAAATCAGAGGTTCCTTAGTTTTCATTGTCACTGTTTTCGCCTTCATAAATAGAGCAGGCTAGCCTCGCCCTTGTTTAATCCAGCGATCAGATCGAAACGGTGACAAGTCGATATCAGGATCCTCCCCCATCATCTTCTGCACCATCAGTTTTCCGGTCACCGGACCACTCATCAAGCCAATATGCTGGTGTCCGAATGCAAGCCACAGGTTCGAGTCGTTTGGTGCGTTATCGATGACAGGCACGCTATCGGGAAACGTCGGTCTGCAACCCATCCATATTGGATCGTCAGTGGGTGATCCAAGATTTAAAGCCTCTCTGGCGCGCGGTATGACCTGCTCTAACTGTGCGTAACTGGGTTGAGCTTCCCAGTGATTCAGTTCAACCCCTGTCGTCAGACGCAAGCCCTGCTCCATCGGAGCTAGGATGTACCCTGCACTCATATCGTATATTGGACGTGTAAGACGACCGTCAGGCAAAATATGGAAATGCTGGTGATAACCCCTCTCTGTACCTAAATTAACGCGATAACCCAGTGTCTTGAGAAGTTGACCACTCCACACACCAAGGCAAACAACCAACACATTTGCGTCGAAAGTTGTACCCTCTGTTTTCAATTTAAAACCATCCGTGGTTCGAGCGATTGAGGTCACAGAGCTTTGCGAAAACTCTCCACCACTATTTAGAAAATGCTGAAAATATTCCTTAAGCAGCATTCCTGGATTATTAACCGACATACTATCTTTCAAGAGATATCCACTCTCAAAAATCGGATTTAAATTGGGTTCTAAATCTCTGATTTCTTCTTTGTTCAGACTTTCTATTGCGATCTCATGTGTGTGATAAAGATCGTGTTCGAGATCACTAAAGAATTGCTTCGGTTTCTGACGGTATAGCCTTAGCCAACCGGATTCATTCAATCTATGCATATTACCAACGCGTTGCATCAGTGCTTTATGCTCATCCGGCGCACCACTTAGAAGTGATGCCAGTGCAGATGCCGCATGCCTGGTCTTGGCAGAACCAGAAGATCGAAGAAACGCAGCAAGCCAGCCGGAATAACTTATCAAATACCGCGCGTTGTAACGCAATTCCGGTCTTCTATTGGTAAGCAGCTGTGGTATCTTTTTCCATAAAGAAGGGTTATTTACAGGATAGAATGAACAATTATTAACGATACCCGCATTTCCATAGGATGTAGCACTTGCGGGTGGGTCACGATCGATCAAACAGACCTGCAATCCGCGTTGCTGCAAGTGCAAGGCAGTTGAAATGCCGATTGAACCCGCACCTATTACAAAATACCTTTTTGTCATTAGCAAACTGTCGTTGGCATATTGCTATCAGCAACGCTATTGGAACACAATTGTGCGTAAATCGTAATATGAACTAGCCTGTAGCGAGCATACAGATACAGGTGGGAGCTGAGTACTTGAGGTGTGAGTGTAAATAACCATGAACTAGTTGCGAAGCAATTAAACAAGCAAATCTTATTAAAGCAAACATCATCGAACTATCTTGGTTGGATATTTTTTGACACGTGGCACTCGAAATATATCGCACCGAAGTATGCGATATTGGTAGTTCATCTTTCAAGACTCGTATCATTTGTTTAATGCAAATTAAAACAGTAAAAGGATATACAGTATCTACAGCCTTAAGATATAACGATTTTTCTATCTCTTAATCCAATTATCAAATCACTGTCTGAACAATATCGCTGTCTGAATCAAATTGCATCGGCGATTACAATGAAAGAAAGCAAGAGTTATTTTTCAACAATAACCGGTTCACAATCCTGTGACACTTATTCAAAATGACCGTCTCTTTCATTCATTAACATCTATAGTCTGCCGTTAAAAAGTACAGTCGTTATTATAGGTCAGAAAGCAAAATATATTGCTCAAACCTATGATCATTTTCAAAAGAAATCGATAGTCAAGGATACGACTAAGGTTCCCAAATATGTTGTCTATTAACTCCACGATTGGACGAAAACTGACACAGATAAACCTCATTATCACTCTTCTGGTAATGTGGTTAATTGTCGCTCACTTATCGCAGTCATCGGATCAAAAAAACCAACTGCAGTATCTCATGGCTCAGACAGCGGTTTACGAAGCTGCTACTCGCTACCAATATCACATAGATGCCGAACACCGAAAACGACAGACGATCGCTCTAGATCCTCATCCAGCCCAGGATTTATACATCGAACAATTGGATGAGTTGGTTATAGATAGTCAGCGTTCATTCAAACTACTTCATCAAAGACTAGAAGATCTGTTAGATCTTTCCGATCTGCTTAAAAACGAAGTCAACGATCTGGAAGACCTTAGAGGATCAATTGATCAATTACGCTCACACGGCACTCGCGTACAAGTATACCGATCATATGCTAAAAACCAGTTAGCCTTGCCTGAAAATGGCCGAGATGCCGCATCGGACTTTCTCATCGGTAAGCAGCTTAATGGCACACAAACCGTCATACAGACGCTGCTTGACTCTTTATCTTATCTCCCACGGACAAATGCTAACGCTATTGACAGGTACCAGGATTTTTTAATTAACTACTGGTCGCTGTTCAACGAAGTTTCTGAACTGGACAACAAACTACTACCAATAATACATAATGCCAGTAGCAGAAACCAGATCAATATTTATAACCTCGAAGAGCAAAGCGAGAGAGTAAATTTAAGCTGGGAGCAGATCAGTCTCGCAGCTAGTCGTATGAATGACAACCACACTGTATTTGGTGCATTAGGCGAACTCACAGACTTGTACAATAATATACATCAAAGACTTATCACTCAAATATTCGTAGGAGTCAGCTCGGGTTATCCTCAATACGTTACACAGAAACAATGGACTGATAGTGTCAACAAAGTTAGATCAAGTCAGTATAGACTGGCCTCTATAGCTACTGACGAAATGAATGAATTAAGTGCCACGATGTTACGTAAAGCGCGTTTCGTTTATGCACTATCGCTATTCCTGTTAGTTGCTTGCGTTGCCACGATGCTCCTTTCTCTCTACGCAGGACGAAAATTGAAGAAGCAAGCATTCACTGATTCTTTGACTGGACTATCCAACAGAACAAATTTTGAAAATATACTGACAAACTTTGCCGATGACACTGACGGCGATTCTGTTCGACAAATGGTTGCCTTTATCAACATTGAACGGTTCAAGCAGATAAATGATACCTACGGTCATTCGGTGGGAGATCGCTTGTTGCAGCAGGTAGCAACCAGAATTGCACAGAGTGCTGGAAAAAATATCAATGTAGCCCGGATAGGATCCGATAAGTTTGCTATTCACAAAGCACACCTTACTACAGACTTTTCCCCTGGTTACTATTTAAGACAAATTGTCGAAGACGTACGAAAGGAATTAAAAATAGATGATGCGACCTTTCATTTAACATTAAAAATAGGTTATGCGTTAACACCGGAAGACTCGGAGCCAGGTGTTGGTTTACTCAAGTGTGCTGATATTGCACGTTATAGAAGAGATTCGTTTGATAACGCATCCTCTGTCTGTCGCTACAGCAATTCTATCGGAGAAGAATACAAATCCAGACAGCATATCCAGCATGAACTGAAATATGCAATTGAAAAAAACCAGTTTGATCTACACTACCAACCAAAAGTTGATGCGAGAAACGGTACTGTCAGAAGTGTTGAAGCTCTTTTAAGATGGAATCATCCGGTTCTGGGTAATGTTTCTCCAGCGGTATTTATCCCGGTCGCAGAGGAAATGGGTTTGCTAGGCTCGATAGGTGATTGGGTATTGAAAAAAGGATGTAAAGATATTGCTCATTTGCACCGTGACGGACTTTCTGGCCTTGGCGTAGCAATTAATATTTCCGCCCAGCAGTTTATAGACAAGCGTTTTATTGAAAAAGTGTCATTCGCACTGGATCGTAGTGGAATGGACGCAGTTTACCTGGAGCTTGAGGTAACAGAAAGCCTGGTTATGCACGATATCAAGCACGTCTCCACCCTTCTAACTGCGTTGCGCGAAAAAGGTATTACCATCGCTATTGACGATTTTGGCACCGGGTATTCATGCCTGCAACATTTGCAGGTACTGCCCTTGGACACACTAAAGATTGACCGCGCATTTGTACGCGAACTTGAACAGCTGGAAATCGCGGGTGAGCAAATGGTTAATCAGCAATCACTGGTAAGTTCAATTATTCAGTTAGGGAATATCTTTGGCCTGAGAACAGTTGCTGAGGGGGTTGAAACCGAAGAACAGTTAGCTTGCCTTCGCTCATTGGGCGCAGATCTAATACAGGGATTCTATTTTTCAAAGGCAGTGCCTTTGGCAGATCTGAAAAAAACCATTATTGAAATAGAACAGCAGGCCGTCCACCTCAAAGCAGAAACAGAAATTGTTTGGCAATCCCCGAACGAACGCAGAGATCAAACCATCGGTCAAATGCCTTTACCTGATGACAACGATAAAGACAACCCAATCGGCAAAGTAGCTTGAACGGTAGTAAGTCCTTGCCTTTGATGGACAATACTGTGCTCCAGTTTTTTTACCTCTAATCGATTAGTGTAATTTTAGCTCCCTAATTTCCATCCCGTTATACGTTAATATTCAGCCTATCTAGCCTGCTCTATTCACAAAGGCGAAAACAGTGACATTGAAAACTAAACAATTGCAGTTAGAAAAGCAGTTTTAGCGTCGCTGCGGGTGTTCGCACACAGTTTTCTATTCACCCCCAGTGCCCGTCTGCCGTCGCAGCTCACTCGATTGAGCTCAACCCGTAGATTTCTACGAATTTCGCTAAATCGAGCGACCTGCTTAGGTAGCCAGACTCTGGTGGCGAACCCTTCATGAATAGAGCAGGCTAGATAGTGGCTGTTGCTTGTATTTCTTCACGACTTTATTGGCTAACCGCGTGGCTTCAATCACCCTAACGAAGATGACCTTCTCTTGTCTATCGATCTCAGACAGTTAACCTGGTTCAGATTGGCCTGGCTTAGGTTAAGCTGACCGTGTTCGCTGGTTGGTTACTCTATCTGGCATTTGCCATTTTTATCCTGGGGCTTCTAGCGCGAATCTTGCGCTATGCCCGTACACCGGCACCGCTAAAAATACCGCTTATGCCAGCACCGAGAACCACAGGTGGTGTGGTACTGCGGTTATTGCAGGAAGTGCTGTTGTTCCGGAGTCTGTTTCGGGCGTCACGCTGGACCTGGGTTTTCGGCTGGCTGTTTCACGCAGGGTTGCTGATCGTTGCTCTATCTCATCTTCAGTACTTTACCGACCCGATCTGGGGATGGGTTGCGATGATTGTTCCTTTTTCGCACATGGCTGCCTATGCGATGGTCGTCGGTTTAACCGGATTGCTATGCCGCAGAATCATGGTCGTACGAATACGGTATATATCTGCGCCGTCTGATTACCTGATGCTGGTATTGTTTTTGGTACTCGCAGGTAGCGGGCTTCTAATGCATCACGTGTTTTATCCGGACATACTCGGTCTGCGGCATTTCACGCTTGGTCTGGTCAGTGGTAACCTGTCGGCGCTCCCGGCGCAGTGGTTGTTGTGGGTGCACATCGGTCTTTTTGCTTTGCTGCTGTTAATCTTTCCATTTTCCAAACTACTGCATGCACCGGGAGTTTTTTTCAATCCAGTGTTCACGCAGCGTGATAATGCGCGTGGTAAACATCACGTTAATCCGTGGTCAGAAAATACTGAACCTGACGACAAAAGATAACGGCGACGGACGACATACGCAGTGACTGAAAAAATTGATTTTGATGTACCTGAAATCCCTGCGCGAATCGAAGATCCCGGTGTGCAACCGCATGCATCGTCACATCTAAAACCCTATCGTGCACAACATCAACATCAGGAAGCGCTAGGGTTTCCCGGTGAACTGGTAGACGGCTGGCAGGAAAAAGCCATCGACAAGCTTGGAGAACTAACAGGTAAATATCGCAGCCTGCAAGTGTTTATGGACAGTTGCATGAAATGTGGAGCCTGTACTGATAAATGTCACTATTATCTCGGCACTGGTGATCCCAACAATATGCCCGTTGCACGACAGGATCTATTGCGCAATGTGTACCGACGTTATTACACGCTGCCGGGGAAACTCTTCCCGAAACTCGTTGGTGCGGTGGATCTGACCGAAGACGTATTGGATCAGTGGTATACCTACTTCCATCAATGTTCGCAGTGTCGGCGCTGTTCCGTGTTTTGCCCTGTCGGTATTGATACGTCTGAGGTATCTATGGCAGCCCGCGAGATACTGGATACGGTGGGCACTGGACAGAAGTATGTCAATGAGGTCATTGGCAAGGTTCATCGTCTGGGCAACAATCTCGGACTACCGGAGCCGGCACTAGCCGATACGCTCGAAGGGCTTGAGGAAGATATAGAAGAGGAAATTGGTGTGCCGGTGCGCTTGCCACTGGATCAAGCCGGCGCAGATATCCTGCTTGTCACACCATCAGCCGACTTTTTCGCTGAACCTCATGTTGATGGCTTGATTGGCTATGCCAAAGTATTCCATCAGGCCGGTTTGTCATGGACTCTTTCTTCTCATGCATCGGAAGCTGCCAATTTTGGCTTATTCATTGGTAGTTATGACAATATGCAGCAGGTAGCTAAACGCATAAGGCAGGCTGCACTTGATTTAGGCGTTAAGCGTATTGTGTTTGGTGAGTGCGGACATGCCTGGAGAGTTGCCTATAATTTTTTGTCCACGTTAACCGGGCCACTTGAATTTCTGGATACTGCGTTCCCGTCTCCACAGCATGTCGTGGAAGTGACGCATAATCTACTGCAGTCAGGTCGGTTGCAGGTTGACCCGTCTGCAAATGACGACAAACGGGTGACCTATCATGACTCCTGTAATGTGGCACGTGGCTCAGGTATGGGAGATATACCCGGTGGTCAAATGCTGTTGCCAAGGCAGGTGATAAACGCGGTATGTAACAACTTTTTCGAGATGCCAGCAAATACGACCGGTGATGCAACCTTCTGTTGTGGTGGCGGTGGCGGACTGCTAACCGACGAACTGATTGAACTGCGTGTTAAAGGTGCATTGCCACGGATGCAAGCTTTACAAACTGTTGATAAAGCCCATGACATTACTCATATGGTGGCGATTTGTGCGATATGTAAAAGTCAGTTCGCGAAGGTGTTGCCGTACTATGGATTTCAGATGGATCAAATCCTGAGTTTGCACCAACTGGTTGGTGATGCGTTGGTTTGGAAAGTGAACGAGGTATAGTTGCTGTATGGGTAGATGGCTTTCAGCGAATACACATCGGAATAGGGTCAATATGACACGGTTGCGTGGCATTTTTTTGTTTTTTGTTTTGCATCTTGCGATGTATGCAGTGCCAGCTCAGGCGTTACTACCCTTTGCGTCGACCGGTAATCTCTATGTGTCAATGTGGTCAGCGGATGAAGTCGCGGTCTTCACTCCTGACGGCACTGCACTTCAGCGGTTTAGCGCAGAAGGGCTCGACGGGCCACGTGGTATTGCATTTAATCCGGCAAATGGTGAAATCTGGATTGCCAGTGAATTCGGTAACGCTATTTATATTTTTGACCACACGCATCGCTTTCTTCGCACGCTTGAGCATCCGGACTTTAATGAACCGGTTGGTGTCACGTTTACAATGAAAGCCGGGGTTGAAGCGCATGACCAGGAAGTCTATATCAGCAATTCCAACGGCAACGAGATTATGGTGTTTAATCAGACCGGTGGTCTGTTGCGCCGTTTTACCGGTGATGCATTTAACGACCCGAACTGTTCGGCTTTTATGCCCGACGGGAGTCTGTTTGTCGCAAATCGTTTAGGTGGTACTCAAGGCAGGTTCGGTGCAGTGTCGCGGTTTGATTCCAACGACACGTTTGAATTTGATTTTACAACCGATGGTATCGCCAGCCTGATGGCAGTTGCCCGCGACCCGAATGATCCGGGTGTTGATGGAGACGATACACTATGGGTAACCTCTGGCGGAGGAGCTACCAGTATTTACGAGTTTGATACGAACGGCAATCTGCTCAGAACGTTATCACCTGATGTGATCGGTGACGGGCGCGCGATTGTGCCTCAGGGAATCGCTTTCCGCGACGATGGCAGTTTTTATGTTGTGTCTTTTTTAAATGAAGTGCTGCACTTTGATGGTGACGGCAATTTCTTGAAACGCTTTCCCACCGGACAGGGCACGGCACGCAGTACAGCCTTTCAGGCTTGTACAGCGAATGATAACGGGGAATGTGTGCCGTTGGGTGCGAGCGTCACAACTTCGGCCTCAACAACGCCGGTGACCGGTGGCAGTGGCGGTGTTAGCTGGCTTATGGTTTGTCTAACGGGGCTCTTTTATTGTTTGTCATGGGTGCCCGGAACCACCATCCGAAGCGCGTGCTGCAGGCAGTTACGATGAGTTCGCAAGAAAAACCTGTCTACTATTTTCAATCCATCGTCGGACTGGGTTCGACATCTTACCAGTCGCACACCAATGATCCGCAATCGCTCGGCGGTGCTTGCTCTGATGCCGCACCCTTTGCGTTACAGGTTAAAGACGACAGTATGCAGCCGGAGTTCGAGCGCGGTTGCGTTGTTGTGGTAGATCCATCAGGTGTAGTGAAAGATCGAGCGTACGTGCTGGTAGATTGCAATGCGTTGCTTGAAACGCTGGATCAGTCAGTCAGTTATTGTGTGGGCGATGAACGACTTGATAGTTTGCATTCAGGCGCTAAATGGAAAGAATCGCCAGTAGATCATATTGTGCTCCGACAATTGCAGCACTCGGGTGAAACCTGGTCAATAAAACCTTTAAACACGGCTTATCACGAATTACCTCTCGGAGATTCGCTCGAACCTGTTTTGGCCGCATTTCTAGGGGTAGTGGTGCAACGCGCCGGCAGACGACGCGCTTTTCACAAACGCTACGAATAACGATGCGCTGATTGATTCGTTTTAAGGCACATCTATCGGTGCTGCCCTTTAAACGGGTGTGGATCTTCAAGCAGTGCAATGTCAATGTCTGACAAATTCAGCTTCGCTACCTTTCAACTTCGCTACTTTTGATGTTTGCCTGTTGTTCGCGATGGTGTCATTTTCCAATGCAGCATAATGCGCCACAGTAGTCCTTTCGTTAACAGAAAGCTGTAAATCTGAATTTGCCAATCAATCTGATTTGCAAAATTATGCATTGGCCTCCTAACAAAAAGTTAGTTGAATGGTATGAAACCATAATAACTTAAGCGAAAGGGTTATCAGTCGTAATATGTTAGAGGCTGCCTGTTCAGTTAAATTGTCAACCCTCATCAATGATTGATATTGGCAGGTGACGAAACACAAACTGTGTTCAGGTGCGCTGGCTGCGCATTGAACTACAGGAAGAGTATTAGTCCATCAGATGAGCACAAGCGGTCAAAATTCGAAATTGAATAACGGACTCGAATTGTTCGGTAGCCGAATTTTCCAAAAGATTACAGCGGGCGTATTCGCCAGCATATTAATCATCGAAATGGTGCTGCTGGCCTATTCGTGGTTTACCGAGCGCGAGCGACAATTGGCGCGTCTTGATGACGCCATGGCCAATGTAGTTGTTATTCTGGATGTGGACAACCCCTCCATACAACTGGAAAAACTCATGATTGAGGGTTCAGTTGCCGGCCATTACCCACTGATCGGTTATCAGTACCAGGGTCATGATGGCGTGATATTCGAAGGTGGGTCAGTAGCGGCTTTAAAATCCGCTGTGAGCGCCGACAACCCCCGTCGCTTTGATTCTTCTACAGGCGAATACGCCAGGTATGTAAAAAATGCTGCCGGGCAAACCTTCTGGCTTTGTGTTGACGCTAGCTGGATCAATGCCTACATGCGCACGTATGTTTGGCGGATCCTCGGTATGGTGATGCTGATCAGTCTGTTTGTCACATTAGCATCGTTGGTTATTTTAAAGCCTATATTAATCAGTCCACTACAACGCCTGCATCAGTTATTAGTCCGCGGACAGAAACACGGCATTAGCAATGCAACACCTGAAGTGCGTGACCTCAATCGCTCGGATGAGCTTGGTAGTGTTTTCCAGTCCCTGGAGTTATTACGTAATCGCGTATTAAGTTCCGAGCAAGAGGCCACCAGGCTTTCCAGTCGATTTGAAGGATTTGCAAACCTGGGCGCTGACTGTTTCTGGGAAGTAGATCAACGTATGCGATTTACCTACGTCGCTGGTGATACTGCACGTTTATTTGGTATGGAACCAGCAACTTTCCTTAACCAGAATCTGCCACATGTTCTAAAGAGACTGGACGGGCAGCTATTGGGTGGTGACGCTTTACGAGCAGAGTTGCGCGAACACGGTACATGGGAGGGAGCTACTTGCCGCAAAACGGATACCGATTGTCAGAATTCTGTTTCAGTGCGTGTTGTGTCATCAGCGCTTTATGATAACGAAGACAAGCTGATTGGCTTCAGAGGTACAATTGCTGACATTAGCAAAGAAACAGCCCTTGCTGAAGAGCTGCGCTATCAAGCAACCCATGATGAACTAACTGGGCTGTGTAACCGTAGAGAGCTCACCTATCGGTTGCAGCTAGCGATTTCAAACTACGAGAAAAAAGGTGTGGAATTCTCTCTGATCTCGATGGATCTTGATCGTTTTAAGACCATTAATGACAGTTGTGGGCACACAGCCGGCGATATGTTGTTGAAAGGCCTGGCTAAGCGTTTGCTCAACATGGTAGGCGAACGCGACACGGTTGCGCGATTAGGTGGCGACGAGTTTGCGATACTGTTAACTGATGCCAGTGCAGAACCTACGCAACAGATGGCAGAAGACATACGCCGAATGATTGACGAACACCGCTTTCAGTGGGAAAACGAGATACACATCATCTCTGCCAGTATCGGGGTGGTGCAAGCGACACCGGATATGTTTAGCCAGGAAGAGCTGATTTTCGCAGCCGATTCCTGTTTGCTCAAAGCAAAACGCAGTGGTAAAAATCAGGTACAAACCTATTCAGAGGACGATACATCATTTAATCTTTTCCGCGACGAAGCACAATGGATCTCGAGAATAACGCGTGCATTGGAAAACGATGAATTCTCGTTGTTCAGGCAAACCATTCAACCGATAGCCAGCAATCAGCCGGAAGACCATTTCGAAATACTAATCAGGATGAAAAACCCGGAAGGTGGTTTCTGGCCCCCTTACCTGTTCCTCGGTTGCGCTGAGCGTAATGAGCTGATGCAGAAAATTGACCGTTGGGTTGTTACCAATTCAATAAGCTGGCTAAGACAGCAGGATTTGCATGATGAGTTGCCACTGTGCATGAATATCAATCTTTCAGGCGCGTCGCTTTCTGATAGCGGTTTCCGCGAATTCCTGATATCTACAGTTGAGCAGAATAAAGACTACAGCAAACACATATGTTTTGAAATGACTGAAACTGCTGCGATGATGAGCTACAACGAAACTATCGCGTTACTAAACCAGTTGCGTGAACTGGGTTGTCTGGTTGCGCTGGATGATTTCGGAACAGGTTTCTCTTCATTGGCTCATATTCGCGATATACCATTGGATTACATAAAAATTGATGGTGTATTCATACGTGATATCTGTAAAGGAGAACTTGACCAAACACTGGTTAGAAGTGTGGCTGATATCGCCAGAGTTCTCGGTATCAAAACTGTCGCTGAATTTGTTGAGGATAGCGACACTGTCGAACTGCTCCAGTCTATGGGTATAGACTATGCGCAGGGTTACTACTTTGCAGAACCGGTCGCGCTTGATAACGATGACGCGCAGAACGTAGCCAAAGCCGCTTAAAATCCTGATCCTGCTTCTCTTGAAGCAGCCTTTTTATTCCTGGGATACTGTTCTTCCCTGTAATTGCAGTCTTTGTTAACCTGCGGGTTGAAAATTCACGTTTTCAGTACACCACTTAAGGGCGGTATGCCGGGGCAGTGTGATAGACGCTAAGCGGATTGTGATTATCGGTTGTGGAAAGCTCGGCATTGAGACTGCATCGGTACTCAGGGCGGCTGGCCATACACCTATCGGTTTACGTCGTAGGCCGGATGTGTTGCCCGCATGGCTCGACGGACGTGCTGTTGATGTGCTTGACCCAACGAGCCTCACCCTGTTGCCGGCATTAAAGCCAGATCTGGTGATCTATCAGGCAACACCCGGTGCTTACAGTGAAAATGCTTACCGTGATGTCTATTCAACCGGTGTTGCAAATGTAGTGTCAGCACTTCAACATTGCTCAGCTGCACTGATCTTCGTTTCGTCGACGGGTGTGTACCATCAAACGGATGGCAGCTGGGTGGATGAAACCAGCGAAACCATCCCCCGTGCTTTCAATGGCCAGCTTATGCTCGCAGGTGAGAGGTACGCGTTGTCGATGGACGCAGCCTGCGTTGTTCGCCTTAGTGGAATCTACGGCCCGAACCGGTTGCGGCTCTTAGAGCGTGTGCGTTCGGGTGACTGGTCACCCTCGGATAGACATTTTACCAACCGCATTCACGAAACAGATGCAGCCCGTGCGCTGGCGCATATTGTTGAAATTGCATTACGTGCACCGAAAGCAAACAATTCCTTACCTCGTTGCTGGCTTGTCAGTGATAGCGAGCCCGCACCGTATGCTGACGTTATGCACTTCCTGGCAACAGAGCTTGAAGTCAAGCCACCCGAGTCAGAAGTTTTATCCAATCACAGTGGACGCCGGGTAGGTAGTAAACGTTGCGAAAACAAGATGCTGCTGGAATCAGGTTTCACGTTCAAATACCCGAACTACCGTGTGGGTTACCAGGAGATCATTCGTCAGTTGTCCGATTTGCATTGACCGACCTCTGGTATAAGCGCTGCAACGGACGAACTGTAGCGTGCCTGTTTTAGTATCTGACTTTTCCATTAGCCCCCTGTTTGCCAGCGCTGATTTTCTGAAAGCTCGGCGTTAAAAAGTTCCCGTTACTTGTAAGATTTACGTCCGGTACCGCGATACTCTTTCTATTGTCGCTAACCATTAGACAATTCCTGGAATATTCTGAATACCATTCTCCAATTTTGTTGATTTGTCGAAGTAATCCTCCTGTGGGTTGCGTAGCATGTACGCTTTCCAGACGATTTGGAGACGACCATGCGGCGTTTCAGCAAGCGGATACTCTCGACGGGAGTTCTTTTTCTCGCAACCTCTTCAGCATCGATAGCATCTGTGTGCCATACCACTGCACCTGGATATGCTCAAGATGATCACACCTATTTTGAGCTTTATCACGGTGAGCAAAAGCGCCCTGAAGGGATGCGAAATCTTCGGGTTGATGAGGAGGATCGTGAACTAGCGAAAGGTGTTGAGCGTTTCTCGCGGATACTCAGCGGTCGCTGGTCCGGTACCGTGACTGAGACGATTTGTAAAGGTGAATACAGGGCGCAACGTGTCGTCACAACCCATCAGGATGTTAAAGCCGAGATCGATCGACGCTTCTCAGGTGCGCTGTCGCTGCAAGCTGAGAAGAGTACGAAACGTCGTGTCATGCTTGAGCGCGTTCAACTCACGCCGGATAAGCGGTTGCGTCGCGTCAACTTAAATGGTGAACTGGTGCTGTCTCTGGTTGAACTAAACAGTGACAACAGCTTTTCATTTGAAGAGAAATCACGAGTCGACGGTTTACAAGGGGCGCGACTGGTGCACCAAATACGTGAAGTTGAAGTGGCCGGTGACAAGCTGCGCATAAAGCGTGACATTTATATCAATGGATTCTTCGCAGCACACGAGGAATGGCTGCTCGAGCGCACGTAACGCGTCTTCTCAGCAAGTGAAGATGTTGCTTACTTCGTGGGTGGCTGATCCAACCTTACGATGATGTTACCGGTTTGCTCACTGAACGCGGGATAACGGCTCGACACCAACGGGTCATGCCCCGGAATAATGTGTTGTGGACTGTCGGCCAGATCGTATAGACGATTAAAACCGTCGATCATCTCTGCAACCGAATAAGCGATGATAAACGGCGAACCGGTTTCAAAGTTTTCATAATAGTGGCTGGCGTCACTGGCCAGCACCACCCAGCCGCGTGCGGTCAGTACGCGCACAACCTGCACACCCATGCTGTGTCCACCGATGTGGTGTACTTCGATACCCGGAGCAACTTCACGTGAGCCGTCGTGAAAGCTCACTCGGCGATCAAACACGGCTCGAACCATATCGCAGACATGGTCGGCAGTGTACGGCGCTGACAAGTGTGCACTGCACATATGCCTGCCGGTTGCATAGCGCATTTCTGATTCCTGCAGATGAAACCTGGCGGCAGGGAAATCGTCCAGCGTCCCGGCGTGATCGTAATGTAAATGGGTAACGATGACGTCTTCCACCTTCTCGGCATCAACTCCGATCATGGCAAGCCCTTCGCGCGGCAGCTGTTCGAGTTTTCGGCCTCTCAAGTCTGCTTCGTTATGGTTGAATCCGGTATCAACAACCAGTGTGCGATTGGCGTTCCTGATAACCCAGATCGAATAGTCGATCGGCATCGGGCTATCATGATCATCGGTGGAGATAAAGTTATCGCCACGGGTACGCTTTGCCATGTGCCCGTATCGGATCGAAAATACTTCGTACTGTTCCGGCGTGCTCATGAATTCGCTTTAATGGTTTTGATGTTTCACCCGAAACCGGGTTACCAGGCGCGGAAAGGACCGGTATCAAGGTGCACAAACCGTGATTTCGGATAATAACCGATGCCACCCGCCTTTAGTTTTAAAGCGGCTTTTCGTATTTCACTCAACGGCACATTGTGTGTGCTGATATCAACAGCGCGGCCAACCATGTGTAAACTGAATTTGGCAACGCCATTGGAACGTTGCCGTAACATCGCATTGGTTTTAGGTGTGCGATAGCCGGAGATGACATCGAATTGCATGGCTGGATCGATGGCTTGTTGTACCTGCCACAGCATATCCATTAACGGCTGATCCATCAGCATGGTTTCATTCTCCCTGTGGTCGCGCATCAGGTGACTGATGTCGAGGTGAGCGCTTTCCAGGTAGTCGCCGTCCTGCCAGTAAACTGTTTGCAGCTTCTCTCCTGTGTGGATATTGCGCAGATTTAGTTGGCGTGGCTCGGTACTGATAATCGGTTTTGCGCCTTTGGCACGAGCGCGGTGCGAATTGGTGGCAAACGCAGGAGTCACAGCTGCCGCCACGCTAAATGCGAAAGATGCGGCAACCGATTTACGCAGAAAATTGCGACGCGCAGTATGCGAAACAGGTTGTGCCGTTGCGTATGTGTTGTCTTCGTTTGGAGCAGGATGGCAGTCAGACGTCAGTGTCGCGGATGCAATCGAATCAGATACAAAGGAGGGTTTTTTAATGTTGCTCATACGTTGTGCGTAGTTAATGCGTAATTAGTGCGTAGTTAGTACGCAGCTGTGAAAGTCCGGAACCGCCTACCGGGGTGCCGATGAACTGATTATTCAGAAACCGGGTACGATAGAACCCGGTACAGCTCCAACACGGGCTCCACCCGGGGTTGATACCCGCGAAGACACAAGCTGCGTAATCGTGAAGGTAACCTGCGATAGATTTTTGACGGAAAGTGCGTAGTCTACAGGGTTTGAGCGATGGGTAAAATGCCGAATCTCCGGCACTTTAACCGAATCTCAGGGTGGTGACGCTCTCTGCAGCGTTTGCGGACGCCTAAGCGTTTGATTTTGGTCGGGTACCGATCCCGGCCAGGGTGGTCATCACTCAAGTCTTACCAGCTTTTTCTGCTCGATCCCCAGCCGTCCGGTGCTGACCACGCCACGGCGAATACCCTTGTCCGGTGCCAGAAAGTACAAATCGCCGTTACGACCGAGCAATTTACGCGTGACACCGGCTTCGGCAGCCACTTCAACGTGCGCTTCGAGGTGTTCCTTCTCGCCGTGTACCGGGATACATATTTCCGGGCTGACCCATTCGTACATGCAGGTCAGCTCGTCACGTGACGGGTGGCCGGATGTGTGAATGTGGGAGTTGCAGCTCTCCGGGGTGACAACATCAACACCCATTCCTATCAGTCGCTCAATTAGTGCGTCAATATCTTTCTCGTTGCCAGGGATTTTTCGCGCACTGAATATCACTGTATCCCCGGGTTCGAGTTGCAGATCACGAAAGCTACCACGACTGAGTCTATTCAGTGCTGCATGTGGTTCGCCCTGGCTGCCGGTTGCGACCAGCAGCAGTGTGTCAGCAGGCAAATAAGCGAGATGCGAACGTTCGACGAGTGTATCAGCTGATGACCAGTAACCACAGGTTGTCGCAACTGAAACGGTGTTGATGAGCGATCTGCCAAGAATCCCCAGATGCCGGTTTGTTGTAGCTGCAATTTTAGCCAGCGTTGTCAGGCGGGCGATGTTGCTGCCAAAGCAGGCAACGATGACCCGGCCGGTTGCAGCGCCGATCAGTGAGGTTAAGTCTTGCTGCACCGATTGTTCGGAATCTGTCCAACCGGGTACGGTAGCGCACGTGGAATCGCACACCATTGCGGTAATTTCCCGGTGCGCGAGTCCGCGGTAAACGTTTTCATCATAGGGCTCACCGACAACAGGGTCTTTATCGAGTTTCCAGTCCGCGGTATGGAAGATGTTGCCAACGCGCGTCTCAATAACCAACCCGCAGGGTTCGGGTAATGAGTGATTGTGGCCAATCCATTCGACAGTGAAATTGCCGATGGTTATTCGATCACCGGTGTTTACAACACGAACAGGTACTTTGTCATCAAGCTTGTGCTCTACAAGTTTTCGGCGCAGGATTTCAGCGGTATACGCAGTTGTATAAACTGGTACTTTTAGTTGTGGCCACAACCAGGGCAGTGCGCCGATATGATCCTCATGACCGTGGGTGATGATAATGCCGGCTAGATTTTCTTGCCTGTCAGCAATAAACGCAGGATCTGCCATCTGTACTTGACGACTTTCGAGGCTGTGAACCTCGGGATGCTCACCAAAGGTAATGCCGCAGTCGACCATCAACCAGCAATCATCATGACCATACAGATTCATGTTCATACCAATTTCACCACACCCGCCGAGTGGCAGGAACCAGAGATCAGAGTGGCCGGGTGTCATGTTTTCATGTGCCTGAAAGTGTCTTTGTCATGAACAGTGAATCGGTGGAGGTGTCGCTCGACAGGCTGGTGACGCTTGCAAATGCCTGTCTCCGAACACTCGGACTGGACGATGTAGAGCGGCGTATAGTATCCGAGGTTTTACTGTATGCCGAGTTACGTGGTAATTCGCAGGGATTGATAAAAATAGTAGAGCGTTCGATCCTGCCAGAGCCGGATAAGCAGCCCATGCAACTGGCACGACGTGCGCCGTCCATAGCGCACTGGCAGGCCAATGGTAACATCGGTATGGTTGTTTTTGATGCAGCTACTCGGACAGCGGTGGATTTATGCAGCAAAAGCGGTCTCGCGATCGTCACAACCAGTGGCTGCTCAAGCTCCAGTGGTGCGCTTGGTTACTATGCAAGCCAAATAGCAGAACAGGGTTATATTGCTTTGTGCATGGCTGGCTCACCCAAGGTGATGGCGTTACATGGATCCAGCGCACCCGCACTCGGAACTAACCCACTGGCCTTTGCTGCGCCGACAAATAGCGCCTCGCTGGTGGTCGATATGGCCAGCGCGTCAATCAGCTGGTTTGATTTGCTCTTGTATGCCAGAGAACAGAGAACGTTGCCCGATAACGTTGCGGTGGATCGGGCAGGTCATCCGACGCATTCTGCAGAGCAGGCTATCGAAGGGGCTATACTGCCTTTTGGCGATGCAAAGGGCTCCGCACTCGCACTTATTCTGGAGACCATGACCGGGCCTCTGTGCGCGGCAGCAATACTGGGTGATCAACAGGATTACAGAGGTCACTGCGTTGTAGCGATAGATCCTGCACGAGTCGGTGAAGAACGTACAACTGGAAGCGGAGACGATTTTCAAACACGTTTAACGACCATGCTTGAGCGAATGCGCAGCAACAATGTGCGTCTGCCGGGTGAGGCGTCAGCGCAGCGTGCGCAGCAAACGCGGTTGTCCGGGCGCATCCTGATACCCGGCTGGCTGCTGCGCGAGCTGGAATTACTCTGTGCTAATTGACAATGATGGGTTGTCAGGCAGCATAACTGGCAAGCACCAAACCACCGAGCACGACTATCATCCAGAAGCTTCGGCGCCTGCCGATTTTCTCGCCAAGCCATATACGTGCTATCAGCGCGGTGGTCACTGCAAAAGCTGAGAAGCCAATTGTGGTGCCGATGCGTCCGGCGCTGGCAGAGCCTGTTAGAAACGAAGCGAGAGCCAGCGTTTCGAACATTGTCTGCAAAAGCACAAGACCGAGCATGTGCCCGCGAGGAAAACTGATAGTCAGTTTACGGCTGAGCTGCCACATCAGAATGATGACTGCGCCGGCGAACGCGAATGCACGGTTCAACGTAAGTGCATGCATGGCACCGAGTACGTCTCCTGCCTCTTGTGCCATGAACATCCGAATGGTAACAGCACTGGCAGCAAGCAATCCGTAGAGTGCGGTACGCCTTAGCCAGGCAGCATCGAAGTCTTTATCTTCAACAGCGCCGGGTGAATGTCTGGCGAGTTGACTAACGCCGAAGAACACCACCGCTATTGCGATCAGGTGCGCAACACTCCATGCCTCGCCGGCGACTATATTTAGCAGCACCAACATCACTACAAAAGTGGATGCGGCGGGCGATGCCACGCTGACCGGACCGCGTGCCAGCGCGAGGTATAAAAAATATAATGCGACCAGATTAAGCGCACCTGAAATTGCAGATACTGACCAGGCGTACATGTGAAAAGGGGGCAGGCTGGAGAATAAAAGCTGACCACCAATCAACACTACTGACGAACACCCCATGATGAACAGAAACAGAACATTGCTGTTGATAGATTGAGCCGTAACCCGGGCAATGCAGTCGGACGCCCCGATAAATAAAGCGCCCAGAAGCCCCCACATAACGGCTGTAGATGAAATCATGATTGAGTTAATGAGGAAGTAGACATTTGAAGTTGTTTTTCTGAACTACCTCATCAGAAGCTATCTCGAAATTGATCCTGCAAGCTGCTCCTGCGTTGTGTGCCGTCCTGCGCTGCTCGAGCGCCACACGCCGTGTCTGAGCGCACAATCTTAATTCTGAGATAGCTTCTAGTAAGGTAAGTGGGCGCGTATTCGATCGAACGTGGTTCCACCGTTGGTAGAAGGTATTTAGTGGATGCGCTGTGAAAAAGTAATCGACGTTTTATTCGTCGGTCACAGCGTCCGCTGGTTGAGTGTTGTTCGGCAGCTGGGCAATAACACGAGCCAGGCGTAACGACAGTTTGTCATCAGTCTTTTGTTCGAGCCGCAGGATGGCTTGTTCGCGCTGTTCACGCCCTGCGCGCCAATAGCACTCGACCACAGTCGATAGCGGAAGTAACCAGTCTTTCTCCCCACCTGCGTCGTGCAATCTCTGACGTTCGGCAGCAAGTGCCGATAGTGCATTGTCTACGCGCCAGGATTGTTGCGTCATTGTTTCGTCGCGATAGTTGTCTTCGGTGAAATGAATCAGTTGCCAGCGCCCCAGGTCCATCAAACAAACCGTTATCAGGGTCGGTAATCTACAATGAAAAAAATCAGGACGAGTTGCAAAAACGTTGATGTAGCACCCTTGACCAAGCGTTCCACCTTTGTATTGGAAATTTGTGTATGTCATTTTGTGGTCTGACGCATGCCTGGTTAGTCGCCGAAACTGGCGACGGAGATACTTAATTTGGTCTAAATTTGTGACATTGGGTTGCTAATAAACAAATAATGCTGAACCATTCTGCCACAAGGTGATCTATTGGTGCAGTTGACGAGTTTCACACTGGTTGCCTGCGCAGTATGGACTGATTTTGGATTGGCTGTTGTCGGTATTCGCCACTGAACTTGTTGCTTATAGCCCTATAATATTTTATAGCGATAACCAAACGTGTTGTGAGAGAAATCCGGGTAACGAATATGCGTAATCAAACTATCCCGATCAAGACATTCGTCGGACTTATCTTCGCATTGTCGGTAGTATTTTTTGCATCCAGCGCCACGGCAGATGTGACGCGGATTTATGGCGAAGAGCTCCAGGAAATGCTCAACCAGGGTATTCCCGTGATTGACGTCAGGCGCAAGGACGAATGGCTGTCATCCGGTGTTATCGAAGGCAGTCATATGCTGACCTTCTTTGACGAGAAAGGTCGCTATGATATCCAGGACTGGCTGACCAAGCTGCATAAAATTGTAGATAAAGGCCAACCGTTCATCCTGATATGTGAAGCAGGGATTCGCACAAGCAGTATCGCCAGATTTCTCGATTCCAACCTCGAATACCCCAAGGTATATGACGTCGCCGGTGGAATACGTATGTGGATAGATAACGGTGGTGATGTCGTTAGCGTTTCTGCTGAAGATATATAAAGTCTTCTACCAGCCCCGTTTTTATTACGACCGTTGTCGGCGTTCTTCCTCCGCCAGTTTATTGATGGCGTTTCGCGCGATATCAACGGCTTTTTTAGCTGATATCTCAAGTCGCTCACGTGCAGCACGTTCCTGTAGCGCGCGCGTGCGTGCTTTTTGTTGCGCCACAGCTGCACGTCGGGCAAGCTGCGCCGCGTCGCGAGCCATTGAACGGGTTTTTTCAAGAGAATCCATTTGATCCGCAAATACGCGTTGCCTTTCTTCAAGCGTTACTTCGAGTTCCCTGACCCGGGCTTGTGCTTGTTTTAACTCCTGCATTCGCTGGTCTGCTGAAGTTTGCAGATCCGTGCGCATTAAAACCTCTGATTCGAGATCTTTCCGGTGTCGATTCAGCTCAGTTTTGTACAGCACCATTTGCTTTTGCTGGGCATTGGATTGATTTGCACGCTCAACTTCCAGGCGGGTGCGAAAATACGATTCTTTACTTGAGAGCGCGACGACTCTGTGTACTGAGTCCTGAACTTTTTCGGTTCGAACCGTCATGGTTTTCATTGCTGCTTGCAGGTGTTTCAAATCAGACGCGTTTTCCACGCCTTCCTGATCGGTGAGATCAGGCCATTCGACGTCCTCGTCGATAGGGTTAGCACCTTTTGAGAACAAAATGACGTTCGCCGATTCAGTATGTGAGTTGTGATTTGTCGATTCATTAGACTGATCAACTGATGTGCTCAGTTTTTCAAACAAATCATCGGCGATTACAGATGTCGAACTATTGGAATCTTCAGAATGTCTTACTGTTGTTTCCGCGAATCGACTCTGATTGGCAGCATTGAGTTCGATCAGATGTCCGCTCCTGGAACCTTCCTGCTTTTTGTTTGCCGTACGATCAAATGATGAAGGTGATTCGAAAGCATCGGTTGAGACGGGAAGCGCGGTATCTATTGTCTCGTGTGAGGACTCAGCGTTTATCACATTTAACGTGTTCTCCTCTTGATGTGCACTCAGATCATTTACCGCCGCAGGTGTAACAGTCACATCTTGTGTGTCAGAGACCGGCACGAGCGTCCCGGCCGCATCGTCAGATGACGGTAGAGTTGTGTCAGCGAATAGGTTGGCAGAGCTCGTCGCGTGCCGCGCATCAGGTAGTGCCGTTTCAGTGGGCGCTGCAAGCTGATGTTCTCGTTCAGAGCGGTCACGGCGCCTTACTTCTATCCAACGGTACAGGGTCGCGATACACAGACATATTACGACGGCGCCGATCAGCAGGATGGACAGATTCAAACTTGAGCTGATACTACTGATCAGGGTATTGGACGGTTGAACCCAGGCGGTGATGCTCGACGCCGCCAACAGTCCCCCGATCAGCAAACCTACCCGGTATCGCCCGCGGTTATGTGCGGCTTTCGGAAATTTGAACGGATTGAAAGATCCAGCGACAAATATAAATGCCAGATAACCCAGCAAGGCCATTATCAGGACTGTTTGAATAGCGTGCATTAGCGGTCTTAGTGGTCAGCGTCCTTGTATTTGTTGTATCACGCCATCCGGACATTCCTTGTTTGATCCGTTGTTTTCGTCGATGACGCGCATTTTGTTTAATTTGAGATCCCTAGTGTAATAAAACTGACCACTGTAGTGCGATAGCGGGAACGCAAGATGTAGCAGCAATGTTAGAAAAAAAGAGAATTATATTGCTAACTTGTTGCAAATCTGTGCGCTGATTCGCAAACTGAAGGCAGACGCGGGATCGCGGCTCGCTTTATCGGGCGCGAGAGGCATAGCGCGGGCATGAAAAGTGACTTTTTATCGGGGCATTGGTGCTTTGCCAAGGTTCACTTCCCGAAGATGTCAATTCACAACAGACGGTGATTTATGCAGGAAAGGAGAGACATCGTGACGAAAGATGAATCTGATACAAACTCTGATCTGTACATACCGGAGCCTCTGCATCGGCCGGGGGATACCCCCGATTTCTCGCATATTCACGTTCGCCGCAACGATAATCTTGAACAGCCGGATGTGCTGGTTGATTCCTACGAGACTGAACGCCATGCCGGTGGTCTGATCCGGGTAATGGACATGCAGGGCGTGGCATCAGGTCCGTGGTTACCTCAGGTAACACCGGATATCCTGCGTAAAGGTCTTCGCGCCATGCTGCTTACGCGTCTGATGGACGACCGCATGTTTGCTATGCAACGTCAGGGAAAGTTATCGTTTTATCTGAAAAGCCGCGGTGAAGAAGCTGTTTCTGTTGCGCAGACACTCGCCATACGAAAAACCGATATGGTGTTCCCGACATACCGTCAGCAGGGCGTACTGATTGCGCGCGACTACCCGATGAAACGCATGATGTGTCAGTGCCTTTCCAACGCCGGTGATTCCTCGCTTGGCCGGCAGATGCCGACGATGTACTCGTCACGCGAATACGGATTCTTCTCGATTTCCGGCAACCTGGGTACGCAATTTATACAGTCGGTGGGTTGGGCCATGGCCTCTGCATACAAACGGCGCGATGACCTGGCGATGGCTTACATCGGTGATGGATCAACGGCGGAAGGTGATTTTCACTACGCCTTGAACTTCGCTTCAACCTACCGTGCGCCAGTGGTGTTGAATATCGTCAACAACCAGTGGGCGATTTCCAGCTTCCAGGGTATAGCAGGTGGTCAGAGCAAAACGTTTGCATCCCGTGGACTCGGCTACGGACTCGCAAGTTTGCGTGTCGATGGGAATGACTTCCTCGCGGTCTACGCCGTTACGCGTTGGGCAGCGGAACGAGCCAGACGCGGAGGTGGCGCAACAGTGATTGAACACTACACCTATCGTGCTGAAGGTCATTCAAGTAGTGACGACCCTTCAAAATACCGACCCAATGAGGAGGCAAGCGCCTGGCCTTATGGAGATCCCATCGAACGTCTGAAACAACATTTGATTGTTATCGGGGAATGGGATGATGCCCGCCACAATGCGCTGGTTGACGATTTGTCTACTTACGTCAGAGACACATACAAGGAAGCGGAAGCGCTTGGATCAATTGCGGCAGGCACCGGCATTGATCCCAAAACCATGTTTGAAGGAGTCTATGAGCATATGACACCGACACTTGACGAACAGGCTCGTGTATCCGGAGTAGGCACATGGCGCGAATGAATATGATCGAGGCGATTCGTTCAACGCTCGCCTATCAGTTACAAAAAGACGATGACGTTTTGATCTTCGGTGAAGACGTTGGATATTTCGGTGGTGTTTTTCGTTGTACCGATGGTCTGCAAGAGACGTATGGTTTGAAACGCTGTTTTGATACACCCATTTCTGAGGGCGGCATTATCGGTGTGGCCATCGGCATGGCAGCCGCCGGTCTTCGCCCGGTAGTCGAAATTCAGTTCTCTGATTACATATACCCGGCCTACGATCAAATTGCGTCCGAGGCGGCACGACTTCGGTATCGATCGAACGGGGACTTCACTGCGCCGCTGACTATTCGCACACCGGTTGGCGGTGGTATCTACGGTGGAGAGACTCACTCGCAGAGCCCGGAAGCTTTGTTCACTCATATTTGTGGTATCAAAAGTGTTATCCCCTCTAACCCTTATGACGCTAAAGGTCTTCTGAATACTGCTATTGAAACCAATGATCCGGTTATGTTTTTCGAGCCGAAGCGACTGTACAACGGTCCGTTCGATGGAGACCCGGACAAGCCGGCAATGAGCTGGGACAGCTCTGAACTTGGCGAGGTACCTGATGAAGAATACCGGATACCACTTGGTGAGGCGCGCACAATCAGAGAAGGTAACGCGATTACTATTCTGGCATACGGCACGATGGTCTGGGTTGCAGAGGCAGCAGTACGTAGTCATGGTATTGATGCAGAAATTATTGACCTGCGATCATTAATACCTCTGGACATGAAAACAATTAGCGCATCGGTCGAAAAAACCGGACGTTGCGTGGTGGTCCATGAAGCAACCCGTACCAGTGGATTTGGGGCCGAGCTTGCGGCATTGGTACAGGAACATTGCTTTTACTCACTGGAAGCGCCCGTGCAACGTGTCACTGGTTGGGATACACCTTATCCACACGCATTGGAATGGCATTATTTTCCCGGGCAAGCTCGCGTTGCTGCAGCGCTTGAGCAGGTTTTGGAGGCGGCGTAGTGGCTAACTTCATTTTTAAAATGCCCGATATCGGCGAAGGTATTGTCGAAACAGAAGTTGTCACATGGCACGTCTCACCCGGTGATGAGGTGGCTGAAGACGCACCACTGGCTGATGTTATGACTGATAAAGCGACGGTGGAAATCACGTCACCGGTTAGTGGCACAGTGGTCAAAACCGGTTGTCAGGCTGGTGAGAAGATGGTCATCGGCGCGGACTTTGTCGAATTTGTACTGTCCGGTGAAACACCGGACGCTGCAAATGCACCGGACGAAAAAAACGCAGCCGCCAGCGCTTCAGTATCGCCAGCGATTTCGCCAGACCCCACAGCAAACAACGCGTCTGATCGTGTAGACGTTATCAGTGATGAACCTGTAGTGTCAGCAGACGATCTTGCGCCAACGCCAACGGAAAGCGATCTGGAAACGCCGTCATTGCCACCGGTCAAGCCAAAAATTCGTGTGGTCGAAGATGGCGTTGCCGCAAGCCCTGAACAAACGTCGATCAAGTCACCTGCGCCAACCCCGCTTACCGCGACGCCGGCATCTCAAAATGGTACACAGCACGCAGCGAATGGTGCTAATGCAGTATCAGCCAGTGTCGGGTCGGAGCAATCAGGCAAAGTGGTGCGCTTGACGCCACAGCGCGAGATTGTGCCGGCGTCACCGGCGGTACGTCGTCTGGCCCGTGATCTGGATCTTGATCTGGCGACTATCGCAGGCACTGGTCGCGATGGACGGGTAACCAAAGCAGATATCAAAAGACATTGTAATCTGCCTGAGAAAAACAACGTCGCACGTGCATCTTCTCCAACAGCGACTGTTGAAAACATCAGCACGCGACCCGCAACCCCTGTGAAAGCTACCACTGGTGTTGCGAGCAACGGCTCATCATCTAACGATGATAGCGGTGCAGTGGATGCCGTACCCGTGATTGGACTGCGGCGGTTGATTGCAGAGCGCATGCAGGAAGCTAAAAGGAATATTCCCCACTTCAGTTATATTGAAGAAGTTAACGTTGGACAGCTTGAAAACCTGCGCCAGCAATTAAATGCTGAGCGCGACGAACAGCAGCCCAAGTTATCGTTATTGCATTTTGTGCTGCTTGCAGTGTGTCGAAGTGTCGCTCAATGGCCGCAATGCAACGCGCGTTATGATGATGTCAATGATGTGCTGGAACAGTACGAACGCGTACATCTTGGGGTGGCAACAATGACGCCTTCAGGGCTCATGGTTCCGGTTGTAAGAAATGCCTGTCAGCTATCGATCTGGGAAATCGCCGATGAAGTAAACAGACTTGCGGAGGACGCGCGCGCCGGCCGGCTCGCACCTGATGAATTAAAGGGTAGTACGATTACGGTCACCAGTCTTGGTGCACTGGCAGGTGTTGCAACTACACCGGTGATCAACCGCCCTGAAACAAGTATTATTGGTCCCAACAAACTGATGCAGCGGTTTGAGCTTGTCGATGGGCAGCCAGCTCAGGTTAGCGTCATGAACATCAGCTCATCTTTTGACCACCGCGTTGTCGATGGTTATGACGCTGCCTGCTTCATTCAGGCGATACGCGGTAAGTTACAACAGCCGGCACTGTTGTTTATGTAACGACGGCATAAGTTACGCACGAAGCCAACATGAACAGCCGCTGCTGTTTGTCGTATCGTTTAAAGACTGATTTGTTGAGCAGGTGATTTGATACCTGCAGCACGGGTAGGGTGTGTAACTGCAGGCTAGCCTTCGACCGGCCGGGTCGTGCGACTGGCTTCAATCAGACGATCGTACTGATCCTGATAATAGGCAATCAGCTTCATATGCCGGTCGACGACTTCTTTGGTCGAGCGCTCCCGGATCGCAGGCAATTGATTCCACAACCGGTGAAGAGTGGCTCTGATTACTGACAGTGATTTTTTTTGCTTCATAACAGCATGTCACAGTGCGTGTAACTGTACGACGGATTACCCCGACGTTGTGTCGCGAGGTGAAGTAGGTGTTTCGATCAGGGTTACTGCAGTCGGCAGCTCTTGCGCATTCCGTTGGCATCCTGTTATCAAGGTCGGCTTTACGATATGCGCTACACAGAATCGGCTAAACAACATCGGACCAAACAACATCGGACCAAACAACATCGACGGCCCGAGAGGTCTGAGCATTGATCGGCGTGGTGATCTCGCCTCACTCCTCGCCTTACTATTGTTCCAATACTGATTATAGGCGCAATTAATCCTGACTACTTACGATACTAGTACACATTGCCTGAATGTCACCTGATCGAAGTCGGTACAAGAAGCGTCTGATGCACATCTGGCGGGGGTTTTTTGTTATTCCGGTACGGATCATGGCATTGCGGGGTGTGTCTCAGTTCTGTCAATAACGGCCAGAAGATGGCTAAAATTGCCGACATTCTCACGCAATATTCTGCTGAATAAGCAGGTATGGCTATACGAAAAAGGGTTGCATCGACCGATATATATTGCATATATCGAACGGTACCCGACCATGAAACACAGTGCTTTTGCGGTTCTGACAACAGCTGTAACTTCGTTAACAGCCCTGGCAGCGATCCCGACGCTTGCTCTCGCAGAAACGACGACACAGACCAGCGACTATATCGCTATTGCGATTGAGGCTGAGGAATATGAAGATAAGGGACTGCGCTGGGTTCATACCGAACTAAGCACACCTCAGCAGGAAGAGGATCCGGATGGCAATCATTCTAATTCAGCCAGCGGCATGGAGTATCTGGAAGTTCTACCGGACTACCGCGTAACCCATGACGATGAGTTTCATCCGAGCGGTAGCCTTTGGGGTGCCGGTTCCGGACCCGAACTGACCTACAGCGTGAACTTCCCCGAAGACGGTCGTTATTACGTGCACCTGCGCGCGTATTCGACGGGTACCGAAGATAACGGTGCTCATGTTGGTCTCAATAATGATTTCCCCGAAGCCGGCCGACGCGTGCAATGGTGCGGCGGTAAGAATCAATGGGTATGGTCGAGTGCACAACGGGATTCGGGCGGTAACGGCAGTTGCGGGCGCGAGAAGACCGTATACCTTGATATACCTTCGGCAGGAACGCACACCTTGCGAATTCAGGCGCGCGAGGATGGTTTCGAGCTTGATCGCGTTGTAATGATCAAAGACCTCAGTAACAACACAAGAGTTTGTGAGCCATCAGGTGCTGACAACATCAGCTGTCGTGACGGTTTTATCGAGTCTGCTGATGGCATGATCGACTTGAAGGTTCAGCTCGAGGCAGATGTACCGGAAGCCGCAATCGGTGACTCAGTGTTTTTCACGGCGATCCTGGAAAATCTTGATCCTTTTGATCACGCTACCAATGTCATCACCACACTCGATTTGGGTGCTGGCTTTGACTATGTCGGCGGACCATCCGATTGTTCGCATAACGGTGGAATTGTCACCTGTGAATTGGCAGACCTTGAACCGACCGCACCGGGTGAATCGCATGATTTTATTTTCCAGGCAAATGTTACAGGCACCGGGCCGCTGGAGACAACGGCGAGTGTTGTTGCCGATGAGATTGAGCGGGCTCCTTTTAACGACAGCGCATCTTTGATCATTGATGGTGTCAGCGAGTTGCCGGATGTGGATTTGAGTCTGGATGTGGACGCTACCCCGCAAACACTCGCGGTAGGTGAAAGAACGCAGATAAACATTACGCTGCAGAACAGCCAGACAGAGGCTGCAAACGGGGTACAACTCACGTACACATTACCGGAAGGTGCAGAGCTGATCGCCGTTCCAAGTCAATGTATTCATGCTCAACCGGTTGTTTGTAATCTGGGTGTGTTCGCCGGTAGCAACACGCAAACATCAATCATCGATATCGAAGTTACGGAGCCTGGGCTACAGGTTCATTCTGTCAGTCTGTCGAACAACAACGACCCCGACACCACTAACAACGATGCAGAAGCAATCGTGGTAGCGATGGTTCCACAAGAGCCAGAGGAGATGGAGACCGGTGACAACTCTGATGCTGATACCGGTACCGATGCGGAAGATATGACCGAATCCGAATCCGATTCCGGTGAGGACGAATCAGTTGAAGCTGTGGAAGATTCTGACACTATGCCAGTCATGGTAATTGATGCAGCAGAGCAACCTGAGCCGGATGCTGACCAAACCGATGCTGACAATGCGGGTTCTGATGACGATGAGGCCGATGCAACAGATCCGTCAATTAACGGCAATCCGGCTGAGTCGGGTCAGGCAAACGCCGGCGGTGGTGGTGGCGCGCTTAATTTGTTCCTGCTGGCGTTTATTGCACTGTTAGTGCAGTTGCGATCAAGGAAGTTTGGACTGATGCTATCGCAATCGACTCATACACGATTCGCTCGATAGCAATCGTTGCATAGTGATCGTTGCATTGAATCCGCTGGATAGCGATATTCAGGTAATCAACCCGCTTGTATAGGCGGGTTAAGCGACACGGTAACACCATCTGTCAACTCGCGCGTCCCGTATTCGGTGCGTGCGACCATTTTGCCATCGACAATTATCATCAGTCGCTGTTCGGTTGGTAGACCGAGTTTGTTCAGCAAATCCGACGGCGTGCTGCCTTCTTCCATCTGAAGTGACAATCTGCCGGATTGCATAATTTCCGCAGCCGTCGATTCGTCAAGGGATGATGCGGCCGTGCTTTCGCGCACGCTTTCGCATAACGTATCGCGCAGCGAAGAAGCAACCTTAAGATGCAGCGTAATCACGAGCGTTGTTTGTTTCGATTTTTTTAATTACGAATCTATGATCGCCCGTGTACGTTCACGCTTGTACGGTGGAGCAGGGTTAGGCAGTTAGCTGAAGTGCCGAAGCTAACTGAGCCCGAGCCGGTTGAGCGTTGACTCCGTCGGTACGCCTTCAGCTGTCCAGCCTCTAAGTGAGTAGTACTCGGGCAGCATCGTATCAAGTGCAGATACACGCCCTTCGGCAACGCCGGAAGGGGCCGGTTCTTTTAACAGCCTCGGCGGTAAAGTGTCGTCAGCTCGTGTCAACCCGGCACTCAGGTTAAACCGGCGTTCAAGATTCCAGATACGCTCGCCCGTCAGCAGCAGTCGTTCATTATCCCATGTACCGTCAGAACCGCCTTCGCATGCGCTATCGACGAGTAACTGAAATTCACCGGTATCCCAGGCAGACATAGTAAAAAGACAGGCACCGGTTGAGTCGACCATAGCGATCTTATCCTGCGATGTTTTGCACGGCTGCGCCTTGCCGGCACCCGTCTGATCGTCCATGTCCTCAGCGAACACATCATGTTTAAGATGGCAGGCACCCCGGTTACTGGTTGCGTATCCGAGTCCCATACCTTGCAGTGCACGTGAGTCGTAACCGGCGAACTCCTGCCCCTTAACCACCATGGCCAGTTCAGGTCGACCATATTTCTGGCACAACAATTTTGCGCCAAGTCCGAGCTCCACACCAAAGCCTTCCTGCTTGCCGGTCAGCTCTGCGCAAGTGGTCAGTGCTTCAGCATTACCGAATGACAGATCAAGACCACCGGTTGTTTGTTTGTCGATGATACCCAGATCATATAACTCCATCGCTGCAGCCAGCGTGACGCCAAAAGATATCGGGTCCATGCCATGCTCATTCATCAGATAGCCGGCAAAGGTTAGCGCATCAATATCATCGATACCGACAACGGGTCCAAGTGCATACGCAGTTTCGTATTCAAGGCCACCGGATGCATGCCAGTATTCTTTTCGATCCCGCACTGAGAAATGTGTCTGGTCGATGTGAGCAATACGACCACAGGCAATCGTGCAGCCGAAACAGGCTTTGTTGGTGATGAGGTTGACATGACCGTTCGCATTGGGTCTTACCATGGCAGCCGGGTTAATATTTTCGGTACCCTCAAACTGCACGCTGCGAAAATTATCTGTCGGTAAGCCACCAAATTCGTTCATGGTGTCAATCATCGCGTTAGTGCCGTACTTGGTCAGGGACTTGCGACCGCCATCGTCTTCAAGGCTGGCTTTGGTTTCTGTTGCTGCCTGCATGAAAACTTTAGGCTTGTCGACAGACACCCCTTGTGTGCCACGCACCGCAATAGCTTTGAGGTGTTTTGAACCCATGACAGCACCCACCCCGGATCGTCCCGCCGCACGGTGCAGATCATTAACAATACAGGCGTATTTGACTCCCTGCTCACCGGCAACGCCTATTGACGCAACTTTTATCTGTGGATCTTTGTGTACTTCCTTGAGTGTTTCCTCAGTGTGCCAGACAGTCGTGCCCCAATAATCAGCAGCATCCTTTAACTCGACCTTGTCATCGATAATCACCAGATAGACAGGTTTTACTGAACGCCCTTCAAGTATCAGCATATCGTAGCCTGCAAATTTCAACTCAGCGCCGAATTTGCCGCCCGAATTGGAGCAGGCGATTGCGTTGGTGAGGGGACCCTTAGTGACGACAGTGTATCGCCCACCGGTTGCTGCCATCGTTCCGGTCAGCGGTCCTGTTGCAAAGATCAACATGTTGTCGGGCGACATCGGATCTGTTGACGGGTCCATACCTTCCCAGAGGTACTTGGTTGCCAAACCGCGGCCACCAAGATAATCCTGTGCCCAGTCCATTATTAACGGTTCTTTTTTTATCTCACCGGTAGTGAGATTGACCCGGAGTATCTGTTTTTGCCAGCCCATCTCTGTGCGTGCCTCTATGCGTCGGGGATCGGAAGTTTTATAAACGTAGATTGTTCAAGTGATCAGGCAAATGTAATTGCACCGGTCGGACACGCGCTTACACATTGCGGATCACCATCACAGAGGTTGCACTTGTTGACCTTACCGGTTGAGCTGTTGTAGTTGATGGTGCCGTAAGGGCAGGCCATGGTGCATACTTTGCAGCCAACACACTTGCTTTCATCAACCACCTTGGTTCCAAGTGTCGCGTTAATACTGATAGCATCCGTTGGGCATGCTTTCATGCACCAGGCTTCTTCGCATTGCGTGCAAGTGTAAGGAATCGAGCGCTTGCCATGCTCGAATTCAAAAACCTTTATGCGCGAGCGTGCCGGATTGAAAAGACCTTCATGCTCCAGAGAGCATGCCATTTCACACTGCAGACAGCTGGTACATTTGTCTGCATCCAGTACCAGTTGCTTAGGATTCATGTAAAACCTCCAACTTTCGAGACATCCGCAACGCATCTTCACGGTTGTTGTAATAACCGCCGACTGTATCACGGGCTTCAAAGCCGCAGTCGCGATAAAAAGCCTGTGCTGCGGCATTGGACTTCCGAACTTCCAGCGTCAGGTGGCGAATTCCCGCGGTGCGGGCAGACTCAACCTGCCAGTCAAGCAGTTCACGACCAATACCTTGTCGACGCCAGCCGCGTTGTACCGCCAATAATTCCACGTGCGCATGGGTTCGCCCGAAATACACCAATGCGAAGCCGGTTAACTGCATGGACGATTCATCGGATGAGTCAAAAGCGGGCGATGCACCGGCAGGCGCCGTGGTGACAATGACATTCATATTCGGGTTAGCTATCGCGCCGGCAACAGTTTCCGGTCGCCAGGCCCACGGCAACCCATGCTCAATTTCGCTACGTGAAAGCAGTGAAATGTCGCATGCATCGATCGCTCTGGCGAGCCTGATGCGTGATCTTTTACAGGGGTGACTCATAACAAACAAATTTTCGGATAAGGAGCGGCGGTTAGCGTAATTGTTAATGGATGCGGGTTTTAAAATAATTCGTTTGCGCTGTTTTAATAATGTCCTTCACGACGCTTATGATTCAATTTTTGATGAAACTATTGGTAAAACCCAGGCTTGAACTTTTAGTAACAATGTTCAGATAAAAATGTTGTTTATTCAATACTTCTGGCTGTTGTGAGCGTTCCGAACTGCTTTTCACTTTTATGGATTCACTTTTACGGATTTGCTTTTACGGATTCACTCTTACAAATTCACTCTTATGGATACGGCGCCGGAATTGTTTTTGAAACCGCTTCGGACCTGTGACACCAAGCTATCGAAGCATCGCTCGTGCGCCAATACTCAATAGGTCATCCCATATGGCACCATCGCGATCACTATCGAGAAGCGATGCGATCAGCCCGGTTGATGCTTTGCGATTAACCGTATTACCACCGCCAAGAACCTTTTTGCCCAGTTGTGCCATCACCATTGTGGCAACTATGGGCAACATTTTTTTAAGTACACCCGAAGCGATACCGGAACGCTCAGATGCCCGGCTGGCGACATCTCTGCTGACTTGTTTATTGCCGAAGACATGGCCCAGTATGTCGTTGCCGTCGCGTGCGGTTGTCGACTGCCCGAGCACATCCGGTGAATCGAGGTAGGTGCCGTGATTACCTTTTTGCAATGCTGCCAGTAAATCGTCCAGTCCCGGTCCCTTGCTGGTATTGTTTTCAAGGCCACGGGTCAAGGCTGGAATAAGCTCTTTAACCGCCGAGTTGGTTTGTTGTGGAGTCAGATCAAAGTTCTTGGAAAGCTGATCGATCGCTCCCTTGTTTTCCGGCGAAAGTAGCAGGTCAAGTATGTTCATAATTTGAGCTATTTCCTGAGGCTAAAACTCGACGTTCAGGTTATCATTTTTAACGTGTAAACGCATAATGACAACATTGAGACACTGTAAACATGTTTTCTGATAAACCTGACGGAATTACAACCAGTTGGGTGATGCACTTAAAAAAAATTGTGACTGACGCCGGTAACCTGTCGTTGCCATCAGGTTCAGCCTGGCTCGGGCTGTGTGTCGTTTTCTCGACAGCACCTGCGTTTGCGGATGACGCTTCGACGACATTGCAAATAGATACTTTCAGGCACCTGTCGACACCGGCAGCCAGTGGCCCACATGATTTTGCCCAGGTAATCGGTCACACCCGGCAAACGGTGGTCCGCGCAGATGACACATTACACACCATTGCCAGACGCTCGGGTGTAGGGCTTGGCGAATTGCAACTAGCCAACCCGGATCTGGAATTGTGGTTGCCTGCTGCCGGTTCGCAGGTCAATTTACCGACCAGGCACATTCTGCCGGACGCATTGCATTCTCAAGAAAAAACACGCACCAGCGTTGTTGTAAATCTGCCCGAATTCCGTCTTTATCTGCTGAAAAACCAGCGTGTGATGACCTATCCGGTGTCTATTGGCAGATCGGGGTTTGCAACACCGTTACTGGTTTCCCGCGTGACACAGAAACGGCGCGACCCGGTATGGCGTCCCACAGTGTCAATCCGTCAGGAGGCTCAAAGACGTGGCGAGACACTGGCAAAAGAAATACCGCCGGGGCCTGATAACCCTCTCGGTAAATTTGCTATCCGACTTGGATCATCAGCCTATCTGATACACGGGACGAACCGTCCTTCCGGTCTGGGGTTGCGGGTATCGCATGGTTGTGTACGCATGTTTCCGGCAGATATTGAGCATGTTTACAGTCAGGTAGCTCAGGGGGACCGTGTCATCATCGTTAACGAGCCGGTTAAAGTCGGATGGCACGATGGCAGGCTCTGGATGGAGGTTCATCCACCGTTGGACGAGTTTCCGCTGGATGACGAGGAATTGCTCTCACATGCGCTGGATCTGGCATTTACCGAGTTACTAAGGCAGTCAGACAACCTTCCGGGGCAGTTACCTGACGCTGATACTGAGCCGTTGTACAACACACAGGTATGGCTCGATGATGAGGCGGTGCGTGATGCAGTATTGAGAAAAAATGGTATCGCAATACAAGTGTCCGCCAGCCAAGTGTCTAGCGGTAGACAAACCGACAGTCGAGCGGCCGGGATTCAACCAGCCGCTTCGGGTATTCAGTGACGGCTGTTATTTAAATACCGCGCGTTTGAACATTTGGTCTATGCGGTCATCAGTCGCGGCTGCCTGCGTCTGGGCAATATCTGCTGCGGCACGTGCTTCCTCGGACATCGCGCGCACCTCTAGAATTTCCTGACGGACATCTTCGAGCTGACGCTTCAGGTCATCAATTTCACTTTGCATTGAGGCAACTGATGAAGCACTTGGCTGCGATTGCGGTATTACAGCGGGTCGGGAAGATCCGGTTGATCCACACGATGCAATTAACAGGACGGCGCTGCCGAGCAATAACCCCATTATCGTTGAGCCGGATGGAATCATCGAACTGTTCAGAAAATTTGTTTTCGTGTTTGTTTTCGTCTTTGTTGTCATAAGAGTGTCCATTCGTGTCTGCCAGATAGTCTGTCATTCGATGGCGGGTGTGTCAGCCCGCAGAGCTAGCGACAAACCTTTCCAGCCCAGTCTATAACAGGCAGCTTGAACTGCCCGACGCTTCGATCGTAACAGATCGTAACGTATCGATCCGCACGCATGCGGTTACCGCTGCAAATGGTGAAGGAGGCAGGGAAGGAGAGTGTTTTGATCCGCGGACGATCAACGGACGGTGTTACATTTCTGCGCCGTCAAGAATAAAGGCTTCCCAGTCTTCGATGATCTCGCGAAAGTGGCGCAGGGAGGTCGTATAGGTTTCGGGCGTATCATCCTGCTCCTGCTCCCGCGCATGACAGGTGATGGTGACAGTGTCATTGGTGATGTCGAGCGAGTGGGCATTTCCGGTAAATTCACGGCCTTCAGCCGCGCCGTCCTCGATCGCGCGAATGTCTTCCATCAGGTCGTGACAGATGTGGTCATCTCCCTGTATATCTGTTTCCAGGAAAGCCATCAGCAGCTTTTCTGTTTGTGGTCCACGTGCGCAGGGTATGCCGCTGTCGTCGAAGTAGAACTTCACATTCCTTGCCATGCCGGATCGCTCGAATGTACTCAACAGTATTGACAGCCGACAGTTTCCCACAAACTGAGTATCAGTTCACGCCCTGTATCGACTGAACACATCATGTGCTGCTGATTGTCTGCGCACATTGTCGTTGCGGTCATCGCCCTTTGTTAATGTTTGCTCGAATGTTAATCTGTGAAATCGTTGATTGGGTTATAATTTTGGTTTGTTTCGAAGGTGCTTTTAATGATCAACAGCAACAAAGCACCAGGTGTCGTTGTTATGCAACACCCGTTGCCAGGTGAGTACCGCACGGAGAATCGGCTTCGGGGTGTGTGCCTGACGTTTTTTAATCTGCTGGAGAACGCTGTTGTTGTTTCTCCACAACAGACCGGTCGATTCAACTGCTGCATTATTAATACTGCAAAAGGAAGCCAAATCCCATGCGCCTGCTACTGATCGAAGATGACCCGGAGATAGTCAGCTACCTGAAGACAGATTTGTCCAAAGCCGGGTTCGCAGTTGATGTTGCTAACAACGGGCTTGACGGGGAATTTCTGGGCGACAACGAGCCTTATGACATCGTAGTACTCGACCTGGGTCTACCGCAAAAAAACGGCATGGAGATTCTCCAGAGCTGGCGCAAGAAGGGTAATCTCGTACCGGTAATAGTCCTGACCGCACGCGATGCCTGGTATGAACGGGTTGACGGGTTTAAGGCGGGAGCCGATGACTACCTTGGTAAACCTTTTCATGTAGAGGAGTTGATAGCGCGTACCCGAGCGCTGATCTCGCGCAAACACGGCAATGTGTCCAACTGCATCCGAACCGGTACATTGCTGCTGGATGAAGACGTGCAGCAGGTCAAGCTCGGTGAGGAAGGCCAGTTAATGCCTTTGACTGGTACAGAATTCAGGTTGTTGCGTTATATGATGCTGAACAACGGCAAAATTTTATCCAAATCCAATCTGTCGGACCATGTCTATGATCAGGACTCTGATCGCGACAGCAACCTGATTGAAGTTTATATCCGGCGTTTACGCGAGAAGATCGGCAACAAGATGATTCTGACTAAACGTGGTCAGGGCTACGTCTTTAACGATCCTCGTTAACGTCGTTTGATTCTCTCGCGCACCATCTGATGTTTTCTCACGCTTCAGAATGTCTAACTCAGTGCCTGCATGCAGATCAGATCTCTAGAACGTAGCCTGCAAATCGGGCTGGTGATCAGTCTGCTTGTGCTCATGCTGCTCTTCTGGTGGGCAGGAAGTCTGGTCTCGCGTCTGCTATCAGAGAGTCTTGTTTACTCGCGGTTGGAAACAGAGGCCAGCCATGTGCTGGGCGCGATGGAATTCCCGGAAATCGAAATCGATGCTCCGCGAATGAGCAATGCGCGACTCCACCCGGCGTACGATTCACCCTAC
The DNA here is from genome assembly GCA_937951345.1 of uncultured Granulosicoccaceae bacterium. Taxonomy (GTDB): domain Bacteria; phylum Pseudomonadota; class Gammaproteobacteria; order Granulosicoccales; family Granulosicoccaceae; genus CALFCE01. Next base: position 122,927 of record CALFCF010000030.1, on the reverse strand, counting down.
TCAGGCAAGTATTATCTGGTCAGTCTCGACGGTGAATCGGATATCTACTCGCGCTCGACGTGGGAGCAGGAATTCAGTTTTGAGCAGCTACCGCCGGGCGGCCAAAAAAAAGGTCGCCTGACCGGCAAAACAACCGAACCCATTCTCTTCTGGTCAGGTGGTTTCGCCGTTAATGGACATCAATTTACGGTTACGGTTGCCGAGGACATGTCGCCGATCCATGAACGCTTGACTGTATTTCAGATTTATTTTGCGGCGATCACATTGTTACTTCTGATTGCGCTTTTGATCGTACAACACCTGATCGTGCGCTTGTCATTGAAAAAACTGCAGACTGTTCGTGGTGACATTCATAAGCTCGAACAGGGGCAGGCTGTTGCGTTGTCAGAGAATGTGCCAACTGAAATTCTGCCGCTGGTGCATGAGTTCAACCGTTTATTGTTATTGTTTGATCAACGGCTAAAGCACTCGCGTAATGCGTTGGGAAATCTCGCGCATACGTTAAAGGGGCCATTGAATCTGCTGATCCGCTACAGCGATAACGCGCAGGATGATATGCCGGAAGATAGCCGTGTACAACTGAAGCAGAACACCGAACAGATATTACAGATCATTGAGGGTGAGCTAAAACGGGCCCGGCTTGCCGGTCAGGGTGGTCCCGGTCAATTGTTCGATCTAAAAGCGGAAATTCCGTCACTGTGTGGTCTGCTTAAACAGACTTACTCTGAAAAGGACATTGATATACACGTCGATGTCGAACACGGCATCGTGCTCCATTTTGACCGTCAGGATATGCTCGAACTGATTGGTAATTTACTTGATAATGCGGTCAAGTGGGCTGCAACCAGTGTCCATCTCAAGGTCACGTCAGTGAATGATTCGTCGATTGCCACTGTTCGAAAGCAGCCTCAACAGAAACCTGTTGTATCACCTTTGCATGCGACACAGCCAGCTCCTGCAAAAGCGGCTGCAACGGTGGATCAGGGTATCCGGTTCACGATTGAAGATGATGGACCCGGTTGTTCACCGGATCAATTTCACCGGCTGACTGAGCGTGGGGTCAGGCTCGATGAATCGGTTGCAGGGCACGGCCTGGGTCTCTCGATAGTTAAAGACATTGTTGAGACTTACAGTGGCGTGCTTGAACTGCAAAAATCTTCACGTCTTGGGGGGTTGTTTGTCGGTGTTTATTTGCCGGTAGCGGCAGTCATCGGACCTATGGATTCGCGCACAGCACGCAAGCACAAGCGTAAGCACAATGCCGGTAACGTGAGCAGTGGCGTGGACATCAAAGAGGCTCAGGCTCGCCGCGGAACGATAAGAGACAAAACGTAAGCGATAAAAAGGTGAGTGACTTAAAGGTGAGTGACTTAACTAGATAATCGCTTTCCACCGCGCTTGCTAAATTGAAATTTTGGGCTTTCGGATATTGCGTCGGAAAATGATAGCGACACCACCAGTCAGCGCAACTGGATCGGCGGCAGTGCTAACGCAAATGTTATCGATCGCGTCTGTGCGTTCCTGGCGAGATCCCGGCAGTTTGATTTTTATCAACTCGTGATCATCGAGTGCTCGGTTGATTTCAACAAAGACAGCCTCTGTTAATCCGTTCTGGCCAACACGCACCACGGGTTTTAAAGCATGAGCCATGGCTTTTAGTTGCCGCGTTTGATGTCTGTCGAGTTTCATCGGATGTCACTAAATCGGTTTCAGGCATGTTACCGGATAAACGTTACCGGATAAACGAACGCGCTGGCGGTGGTTGTTTCGCAATCGTGCGATGATTCGCCCCACCGGGGTTCGTGTGCAGTCGGTTTTGTCTGCGTTCTGCCCGAGGTGCTCAATTGAGTCCAGTTGACTGGCGCTATCGTATTCAATAGACAACAGATTGTCGTGTCCCGGAAAAGCCGTTCGAAAAGCAGTAGTCGCTGGTTACAGGAGCATCATAGTGATGCCTACGTCATGCGTGCCCGCAGTGACAATTATCGCTCCAGGGCGGTGTATAAGCTGATTGAACTGGACACCCGATACGGGTTGTTGAAACCGGGAATGACCGTTGTCGAACTGGGTGCTGCTCCGGGCAGCTGGACGCAGTACGTCGCAGAAAAGGTGGGCATTGACGGAACTGTGATCGCTTCGGACATTTTACCGATGGATTCTTTTGCCCAGGTCCGGTTCATACAGGGCGACTTCAGGGAAACTGACGTCTTCGAGCAAATCGTCGACGCCCTTGAGGGCAGACGGGCAGATCTTGTTTTATCTGACATGGCCCCCAATATTTCCGGTGTCACCGTCAGCGATCAGGCACGCGCGATGTATCTGGTTGAATTGGCCCATGATATGGCGAAACATGTCGCAGGGCCGGGCAGTGACCTGGTCATGAAAATGTTTCAGGGGCAGGGTTTCAATGAGATCATTACTACGCTACGCAACGACTACACTACTGTAAATGTGCGTAAACCTGGTGCATCGAGAGATCGCAGCAGAGAGGTGTTCGCGGTGGCAAGGAACTTGTTAATGGTGTAATGTCATACTAATTGTGACATTTCGCACGGGTACTGCGCACCGGTTTAAAGAGCGTTGTTAACGTCGCTGCGATGAACGATATTGTCGCTGGCGATGTTGTTGTTAATGATGTTGAATATAGTCGCAATCAGTTGAGGTAAGTACTTGAACGATCTCCTAAAAAACGTGTTGCTGTGGGTTGTAATCGCAGTAATTCTGATGTCCGTATTCGATAACCTCAGCAGCCCCGGCACATCAGCCAACTCGCTGTCCTATTCAGACTTCCTGAGCCAAGTCAAAAGCGGTCAGGTCGAAAACGCGCTGATCGACGGTCGCGAGATACGCGGCAGCCTGCGCAGTGGCCAGCCATATTCCACTTACAGCCCTGAAACGGACAACCGTTCGTTAATCGGTGAGTTGCAAAGCGGTGGTGTCGATATCCACGCCGAGCCGCCTGAACGAACCAGTTTGCTGATGCAACTGTTCGTCAATTCATTCCCGTTTTTATTGCTGATCGGTCTCTGGATATTTTTTATGCGCCAGATGCAGGGCGGTGGTGCCGGTCGTGGTGCGATGTCGTTTGGTAAAAGCAAAGCCCGTTTGTTGAACGAAGATCAGGTCAAAGTCACGTTTGCCGATGTTGCTGGCGTAGAAGAAGCCAAGGAGGAAGTTTCCGAATTGGTGGAATTTTTACGTGACCCCGGCAAGTTTCAGAAACTCGGTGGCAAAATTCCGCGTGGTGTATTGATGGTGGGCTCACCGGGTACGGGTAAAACGCTGCTTGCCAAAGCTATTGCCGGTGAGGCCAAAGTACCGTTCTTTACTATCTCCGGATCCGACTTCGTTGAAATGTTCGTCGGTGTCGGTGCATCACGTGTACGTGACATGTTCGAGCAAGCCAAGAAACATTCTCCCTGCATCATATTCATTGATGAAATCGATGCAGTTGGTCGCCACCGTGGCGCTGGCCTGGGTGGTGGTCATGATGAACGTGAACAGACATTGAATCAGCTGCTTGTCGAAATGGACGGATTCGAAGGCAATGAAGGCGTCATTGTTATCGCCGCCACCAACCGTCCGGACGTGCTTGATCCGGCGCTGTTGCGCCCTGGTCGATTCGATCGCCAGGTTGTAGTGCCGCTACCTGATGTGCGTGGTCGAGAGCAAATACTGCGTGTGCACATGAAAAAGGTGCCGATCTCTGATGATGTTAAGCCCGATCTGATCGCACGTGGTACACCCGGATTTTCCGGTGCTGATCTTGCCAATCTGGTCAACGAAGCGGCGTTGTTTGCTGCGCGGGCGAATCAGCGCGTCGTCGATATGGGCGATTTTGAACGTGCAAAAGACAAAATAATGATGGGCGCTGAACGCAAGTCCATGGTTATGAGTGACGACGAGAAAAAGCTCACGGCTTATCATGAGGCAGGGCATGCGATTGTCGGCTCACTCGTGCCTGAGCATGATCCGGTGTACAAAGTATCTATTATCCCGCGCGGTCGTGCGCTCGGTGTGGCGATGTTCCTACCCGAAGAGGATCGATACAGTCTTAGCAAAACGAAGTTGGAGAGCCAGATTTCATCGCTCTACGGAGGCAGACTGGCTGAAGAATTGATTTTCGGTGAGGAAGCGGTCACTACCGGAGCCTCAAATGATATTGAGCGTGCAACCGAAATTGCACGCAACATGGTGACGAAATGGGGTCTTTCCGAAAAACTCGGCCCGCTGGCTTACAGCGAAGAGGAAGGCGAAGTTTTTCTCGGGCGCTCGACGACCAACCAGAACCCGATGTCGCCAACCACCGTTGAATCCATTGACGGAGAAATTCGCGCAGTTATCGACAGAAATTATGATCGTGCGCGTAATTTACTGGTGGATAACATGGATATTCTGCACACGATGGCGGATGCATTGATGAAGTACGAAACCATCGATGTTGCGCAGATTGAACGACTGATGGACCGCAAGGAACCGGGAACACCGGCGGATTGGGACGACGATAATAGTAGTGGTACACCAGCAGAATCTGACGAGGCGGCGGCTGAATCTACCAAGCGTGCCGACAGTGCATCGGATAGCGGTAGCGATGAAGCTGACGATGATTCTATCGACGGGGCTCCCAGCCTTCACTGATTATCTGATTGTCTGATCGAAATAACGGTGCTGCATCTCGCAGCAGCGGGAATCGGTTATTCAAAGAAAGGTTATCCTGGCGAAAGCAGTGCGCAGCGGTCGTACGCGTTGCAAAACCAAATTAGTTCGGACAATATCTTATCTGCAGCTGTTTTGCGGCCTTCAAGTCACTGCAGATTCGTCGTTACACCGGTGATTAACCAGTGCGTTGTATCGTCCTGTATGCTGTTATCTGTCTTTCTCCGATCCCTTGTTGCCCGTTGTTCGCTCGTTGCACATCCACGCGTTATACCCCGTCCGCCGTTTTTTCCAGCCTGCTGGTTTTTAACTCTGTTTATCCCCAATCAAAACGCACAGGCGATAAAACAACGGTACCTGCTTAGTACGTCGGTCTGGTTTTGAACCTCTGCCGGGCTCGCATTGCAATCGTGCGGGCAGATCGAGGTATTGTGTTGCAAGGCTGTAAAATCCGTCTTTGTTTGACCCCAACGTCGACTCGCGGCGCTATTATGTGTGGTGAGACAAGTGCAGCACTTGAATTTTTCATGATCCCGGTGAAGAGAAAATCATTGTGAAAGAAGTGCACACAAAGTCTGCGATTGCATTAAGTCGGTATAGAGTGATGGGTATACTCAATGTCACTGATGATTCTTTTTCCGACGGCGGCAAGTTCATCGATCCTGACAATGCGCTGCGACATGCCTTGCAAATGATCGCCGACGGTGCACAGATAATCGACATTGGTGGCGAGTCTACACGCCCGGGCGCGACGATTGTCGGATTGCAACAGGAAATGGACCGGGTGTTGCCGGTGCTCGAACGCCTGCTATCAGAAGCTGATGTGCGGGTATCGCTGGACACCAGCAAAGCGCAGTTAATGACTGAAGGCGCAAAGCTCGGTGCCAGCATGATCAACGATGTGCGCGCGCTCACTGAACCGGGCGCACTATCGGCGGCAGCTATGGCTGCAAATGATCATGGTTGTGAGATTTGCCTTATGCATATGCAGGGTGATCCGCAGACAATGCAGAACGAGCCCCGTTACGATAACGTCGTGCAGGAGGTCAAAGACTTTCTGCAACAACGGGTCGACGCCTGTCTTGCTGCAGGTGTGCCGGGCGGGCAGTTGTTGACCGATCCCGGTTTCGGTTTTGGCAAGACCACGCAGCATAACCTGATGTTGTTGCGTGATTTGAGGGTGATTGCTGACATGGGTTACCCGGTACTGGCCGGGCTATCGCGCAAACGTATGTTCAGTGAAATATTGCAGAACCCGAACAGCAACGAACCCTGGTCCGGCAGTCGGATCCAGGCGAGTGCATCTGCTGCGGTGCTGGCGGCATCCAACGGTGCGTCGGTTCTGCGCGTGCATGATGTCGCAGAAACTGTGCAGTCTTTGGCAGTTCTGGAGCATATGTTGTCCGCCTGAGGCGGCAGTCGATCAAAACATCAAGATGGCGGGCCAAGTTTCGATATATGTACTTAACACATAAGATAATTTTTTGTAGTGCTGGCCTCATTGCCCGCAAGGTTGTCACTACTGCTGGATACACTCGATGAGTAGCAGAAAATTTTTTGGCACTGACGGAGTTCGTGGCCGGGTCGGAATACCGCCGATGACCGCATCAGTGGTTATGCAGCTTGGTTGGGCTGTCGGGCAGGTATTTGCCAGTACCGGCAACAAGGAAGTGCTGATTGGCAAGGACACCCGAGTCTCCGGTTACCTGTTTGAGGCTGCACTGGAGGCCGGTCTTGCATCTGCCGGTATTAACAGCCGTTTGCTCGGCCCTATGCCAACGCCTGCTGTGGCCTATTTGACAAGCACCTTTCGTGCTGCTGCCGGGATTGTCATAAGTGCATCGCACAATCCGTACTTCGACAATGGCATCAAAATCTTCTCAAGCCAGGGCCGCAAGTTACCGGACGAGGTTGAGTTGCAAATCGAGGAATTAATGACGGCCGAGATGACGACCGTGGATTCGTCTGATCTCGGGCGCGCTTATCGCGTTGATGATGCTGCCGGGCGCTATATCGAGTTCTGCAAAAGTACGTTTGTCAGTGGTTTGCGCCTTGATGGCATGAAGATCGTTGTCGATGCAGCCAATGGCGCTGGATATGACATTGCGCACCGAGTGTTTCGCGAGTTGGGGGCCGGTGTTGTGTCAGTGGGTGCAGAACCCAATGGCCTTAATATCAACAAGGAATGCGGCGCAACCGCGCCGGATAATCTGCGAGCGCATGTGCTGCTCGAGCGTGCAGACCTTGGCATCGCGCTGGACGGTGATGGCGACCGCATCATAATGGTTGATCATCGCGGTGAAATCGTTGATGGCGATGAGATTCTCTATGTACTGGCCAGAGCGCGCAAAGAAGCCGGTGAAATGACTGGCGGAGTTGCCGGTACTCTGATGTCTAATCTCGGTCTGGAACACGCACTGCATGAGCTTGATATCCCTTTTGAGCGCGCCAAGGTGGGCGATCGATACGTGATGGAACTGTTGCAAAAGAACGGCTGGATGCTCGGTGGCGAAAACTCGGGGCATGTTATCTGTCTCGACCGCGTTACCACCGGAGACGCGATAGTCGCGTCGTTGCAGGTGCTTTCCGTTATGAAGCAAACCGGACAATCGCTGGCGGAATTACGCTCCGGCATGATGCTTTATCCGCAGGTCCTGGTTAATGTCCCGATAAAAGAAAAGGTCGATTTCTCTGACAATGATCAAATCAATGACGCTGTCAGACGCGCTGAAGAGGCGCTGGGTGACAGCGGTCGCGTGCTGCTGCGACCGTCAGGCACTGAGCCGTTGGTGCGTGTCATGGTCGAAGGGCAGGTGGCCAATGATGTCGAGAACATTTGTAACGATGTTGCCCGTGCCGTTGGCGATGCGCTCGACTAAAGCCGGGAACCCCGGGTCTACATCTACTCCTCCTTATTGATTCCACCCCTGTCTCGCGGTATTCTGTACCGCTTTTGTGACAACTCGCGAATCTGCAATGAGACAGCCTCTGGTTGCCGGAAACTGGAAGCTACACGGCACACGAAGTAGTGTCGTTACTCTGGCTTCAGAAATCGCCGATGGAATTCGAAGCGTCGCGCTCGACGCGCTTATCTGCCCGGCATTTCCGCACTTACAGGCAGTCCTCGAGACGCTGCCTGATGAGTCGCGCCTGCGTGTAGGGGCACAAAACTGCAGTGATCAGCAGCAGGGCGCCTACACCGGGGAAGTTTCAGCGCAGATGCTGGCTGACCTGGGTGTCAGCCATGTGCTTGTTGGACACTCCGAGCGGCGTCAGTTGTACGCGGAATCGAATGAGCAGGTGGCGATACGTTTTGAACAGGTGCAAAACGCCGGTATCGCTCCTATAGTTTGTCTGGGTGAAACCGCAGAGCAGCGTAAAGCCGGCGAGACGTTCAGCGTGGTCGGACATCAGCTGGCGTCAGTGGTTGATCGCTGCGGAATCGAATCGCTGGCTGAAGCGGTTGTCGCCTATGAACCGGTATGGGCAATCGGCACCGGTGAAACAGCGACAGCCGGGCAGGCGCAGGAAGTTCATCAATGGTTAAGGCGGTGGATTGCCGAGCGTGATCCGGCCATTGCCCGGGGAATAAGAGTGCTGTATGGCGGCAGTGTCAAGCCGTCTAATGCGCATGAGCTATTTGCGCAGCCGGATATCGATGGTGGTCTGATAGGCGGCGCATCGCTTGATGCCGATGATTTTGTGGCGATCTGCCGGGCTGCTGCCGACTGACGCTGTTCGAGTATTTTTATTTGTTATACGTAGTATTTAGCCGTAACACTTTGACCGTACATGTTGCGGTAACCGGCCAGTGGCAATGTCACTGGCAGTAATTGGTAGGTAAATATGCAGGCATTAGCATTGGTTTTACACGTGGCACTGGCACTCGGTGTTATCGGTTTGGTTTTAATTCAACACGGTAAGGGTGCTGATGCAGGTGCTGCGTTTGGCAGTGGCGCGTCGGCGACGGTTTTCGGGGCAAGAGGATCTGCGTCTTTTTTAACCCGCCTGACCACCGGCCTGGCTGCCGCGTTTTTCGGTACCAGCCTATTGCTGTTTTACATGGCTGCACATCGTGATGGTGGTATTTCCAGTGTCACAGACAGCCTGCCTTCAGTTATTGAAGAGGAAACTGTGCCGGACGCACCTGTTGAATCTGACTTGCCAACACCGACAGGTCAGGCGCCTGCAACACCGGCTACAGGGGATTCAGATTTACCCCAGAGCAATACGGAAAACTAGCGCGTGGCAAACAGATTGCGACGATGCTTAATCTGAACCGGTTGTTGAACTACTAGTATCAGTAACAAACTCTGCAGTTTGTCGGTCCGGCCAGCCAATCAGGCGACCTGCCGGCAGCGTATGTCAGGTACAATCCTCGAATGACAAATGCCGACGTGGTGGAATTGGTAGACACGCTATCTTGAGGGGGTAGTAGCGAAAGCTGTCCCGGTTCGAGTCCGGGCGTCGGCACCATTTGTAGAAGATCAGGTCAGATGAGACGGGAAAGTGTGCTGACAGGATGTCCCGCTGACGGCCGAGCTGTCAGGGTCTAAACTTTACACAGGTTTTTTGAAACAACATTTCTAGCGTTTTTGTGCGCCGCTTGCACCGGATCGCGATACTGAAACACTGAGACTAAGATGCTTGCCAACTATTTCCCGGTACTGCTTTTTATAGCCATAGGGATCGTGATGGGTGTTGTACTCCTGACCGCGGGTCGCGTGATTGGCCCCTCCCGTCCGAACAAGGAAAAGAACTCACCTTACGAGTGTGGTTTTGAAGCCTTCGAAGATGCTCGAATGAAATTTGATGTGCGCTATTATCTGGTAGCGATTCTATTCATCATATTCGATCTCGAGATCACCTTTCTTGTGCCTTGGGCCGTTGTTCTAGACACCATTTCACCTGCTGCCTATATTGCAATGGCGCTGTTTCTTTTCATTCTGGTTATCGGCTTCATCTACGAATGGAAGAAAGGGGCGTTGGAATGGGAATAGAAGGCGTTCTGGAAGAGGGGTTTGTAACAACCTCTGCAGATAAACTTATTAACTGGGCCCGTACCGGTTCGATGTGGCCGATGACGTTTGGTCTGGCCTGTTGCGCGGTAGAGATGATGCACGCCGGTGCGGCACGCTATGATCTTGATCGTTTCGGGATTATTTTCCGGCCCAGCCCGCGTCAGTCTGATGTGATGGTAGTTGCCGGTACGTTGGTGAACAAAATGGCGCCGGCGCTACGTAAGGTGTACGACCAGATGCCCGACCCGAAGTGGGTCATTTCGATGGGCTCCTGTGCCAACGGTGGTGGTTACTACCATTATTCGTACGCTGTGGTCCGTGGGTGCGACCGCATCGTACCGGTTGACGTTTATGTGCCGGGTTGTCCGCCAACCGCTGAAGCGCTGCTCTACGGAATTTTGCAATTGCAAAATAAAATACGGAACACAAACACAATAGCGCGTTAGCTCACCCTGCCGGTTTTGACTTGTTGGTGATTGTGGCAACAATCGATCAGAAACGAAGAACCTGACAGACCGAAATTGCACAAGAACACCGTTACAAAAAACTCTTAGTAAGAAGCTCTTAATAAGACCCGGACAAAGCCAGAATGGCAACACGTGCAGAAAATCTCGTCCAGCGCTTGCAAGCTAGCCTGCCTGCGGTGACACCTCAATTAAATAACGATGAAGTTACACTGATTGTCGCGCCCGGGGATTTGCTGGATACCTGTAAGTTGTTACGCGACGATGAGCAACTCGCATTCACGCTGTTGATAGATCTCTGTGGTGTTGACTATGGGGCGTACGGTAAGTCTGAATGGTCAACAGACACTGAAGCGGGGCAGGGTTTCTCGCGTGCCGTGGATGCAAACTCCGTCGGCAGATTAAGTTTCGGCCAGGACGCCGCGTTAGCGGACACTGGACAACCGCGCTTTGCGGTGGTCTACCACTTGTTGTCTGTACAGCACAATTTACGGCTTCGCGTGCGCGCGCAATGTGAAGATGACAATTTTCCAGTCGTACCGAGCGTGACATCCATCTGGTCGGGTGCAGATTGGTACGAGCGCGAAGCGTTTGATCTTTTTGGTATCTTGTTTGACGGGCACAATGATCTGCGCCGAATCCTGACAGATTATGGTTTCGTCGGACATCCGTTTCGCAAAGACTTTCCGCTGGTGGGTAACGTCGAGATGCGGTACGACCCTGAGGTCGGGCGCGTCGTCTATGAACCGGTAACGATACAGCCACGTGTGCTGGTGCCACGCGTTATTCGTGATGACAACCGCTATGCATCTGGCGAAACACCCGAACCCGATGACACGCAATCGGATGTGGTCTGAGTATTCACCCGGAAAGAAAACCAGAACAACTGAGCACAACAACAGGTTTAAACAAGAGATAATTTCCCGTGCCTGAAATACGTAATTACACACTCAATTTCGGTCCCCAGCATCCGGCGGCTCACGGTGTGTTGCGTCTTGTTCTGGAGATGGACGGTGAGGTTATTGAGCGCGCTGATCCCCATATCGGATTGCTGCATCGGGGGACGGAAAAGCTGGCTGAAAGCAAACCCTATAACCAGTCTATCGGTTACATGGATCGACTCGATTACGTGTCGATGATGTGCAATGAGCACGGCTATGTACTGGCGATAGAAAAACTATTGGGTATTGAGGTGCCGGAACGTGCGCAATACATACGCGTCATGTTTGACGAGATTACCCGACTGTTAAATCACCTGATGTGGATAGGTGCGCACGCACTCGATGTTGGCGCAATGTCCATGTTCTTGTATGCGTTCAGAGAACGGGAAGATTTAATGGACTGCTATGAGGCTGTATCGGGCGCAAGACTGCATGCGACCTATTACCGCCCTGGGGGTGTTGCCCGTGACCTCCCCGATTTTATGCCGCAGTATGAAGAGTCGAAATGGCGCAGTAAATCCGCTGCTGCCAAAGCCAACAAAAACCGTCAGGGGTCGTTGCTGGATTTCATCGATGACTTCACTACGCGTTTCCCGGGCTATGTTGATGAGTATGAAACCCTGTTAACGGACAACCGCATATGGAAACAGCGAACGGTTGGTATCGGTGTTGTGTCACCTGAGCGCGCGCTACAGATGGGTTTCACCGGCCCGATGTTACGTGGCAGTGGTATCGAATGGGATTTAAGAAAAAAACAGCCCTACGAAGTATACGATCGCATGGCGTTCGATATACCGGTTGGCACAAACGGCGACTGTTATGATCGTTACCTCGTGCGCATGGAGGAAATGCGTCAATCAAACAGCATTATCCGCCAGTGTCTTGAATGGATCAGAAATAATCCCGGCCCTGTATTAACTGAAGACCATAAAATTGCACCACCGAAGCGTGAAACTATGAAGGGCGATATGGAAGCTCTGATTCACCACTTCAAATTGTTCACTGAGGGGTTTTGTCTGCCGGAAGGTGAAGCCTATGCTGCTATTGAACACCCCAAGGGTGAGTTCGGTTGTTACCTGATCTCTGACGGGGCGAATAAACCCTACCGGTTAAAAGTCAGGGCGCCGGGGTTTGCACACTTGTCCGGACTCGACGAAATGACACGTGGTCACATGTTATCGGATGTGGTTGCGATCATTGGTACACAGGATATAGTTTTCGGTGAAATCGACCGTTAGGAACTGTTGTGGGTTTGTATAGAAAGTGGCAAGTGCGGATTTTCAACAAAGATCGTTTTGGTCTGGAATTGTAAAAACTTAAGCGTGCGAATCATCAAGAACGTGAACCGATTTATATGACTGAAAGTGTTCTCAATCAGCATTCACTCGATGAAATTAACGAGTGGCTAGGCCGGTATCCGCCGGAACAGAAACAGTCAGCCGTTTTGGCAGCTCTGCGCGTGGCGCAGCATCAGAATGATGGCTACCTGACAACGGAATTAATGGATGCTTGTGCCGAAGTACTCGACATGCCGAAAATTGCTGTCTACGAAGTGGCAAGCTTCTACTCGATGTATGAGACTAAGCCTTGTGGGCGCCACAATATCGCTATCTGCACCAATATCAGCTGTATGTTGATGGGGTCAGACACTATCGTTAACCATGTTGAAAAAAAATACGGTATCAAACTGGGTGAGAGCACGGCTGACGGTAAAATTTTTCTCAAGGTCGAAGAGGAATGTCTGGCCGCGTGTGCCGGCGGACCAATGATGCAGGTTGATCATGTCTACCATACAGATCTGACACCGGAAAAGGTTGATGAAATTCTGGATGCGCTTGATTAACGAGTAGCCGGGTAATTTGCGAAAGAAATACACATGAATGCTCAAGTACAAAACCAGGTCTGTTACACGACACTGCAATTTGATGAGCCGTGGACGTATGAAAACTACCTGAAGATCGGTGGTTACACTGGCTGGCAAAAAATTATTGACGAGAAAATGTCACCGGCAGACGTTGTCGAAATAGTTAAAGCATCAGGACTTCGAGGGCGTGGTGGTGCGGGCTTTCCGACCGGCCTGAAGTGGAGCTTCATGCCGAAACCGGACCCGGAAGGTGCTAAGCCATTCGGTCAAAGTTATCTGGTGGTTAATTCCGATGAATCCGAACCGGGCACTTGTAAGGATAGAGACCTGTTGCGTTTCAATCCGCACGCACTGGTTGAAGGTATGCTCATCGGTTGTTATGCCATTCACGCGAGTGTTGGCTACAACTACATGCGCGGTGAATTCATGGACGAAAGCTACGAGCGTTTTATGCAGGCCCTAAAGGAAGCTTATGACAACGGCTGGGTCGGTAAGGATATAAAAGGCAGCGGCATCGACATCGATGTTTACGGTACGCTCGGTGCCGGCGCCTATATTTGCGGTGAGGAAACGGCACTTCTTGAGTCACTGGAAGGCAAGAAAGGCCAACCTCGCTTTAAACCACCATTCCCGGCTGGCTACGGTCTCTACGGTCGACCGACCACCATCAACAATACGGAATCAGTTGCGTCAGTTCCGGCGATCATGCGTAACGGTGCTGAATGGTTTCAATCCATGGGTATCGAGAATGCCGGTGGTCAGAAGCTGTTTTCCGTGTCCGGGCATGTTGCTGCACCGGGCAACTTTGAAATCAATCTGGGTACGCCGTTCAGCGAATTGCTTGAGATGGCGGGTGGTATGCGCGACGGTCGCAAATTAAAAGCGGTAATACCCGGTGGGTCTTCGGTACCGGTTCTACCCGGTGACATCATGATGCAAACCAATATGGACTACGATGCCATTGCCAAAGCCGGTTCGATGCTGGGTTCGGGTGCCGTAATCGTCATGGATGAAACAACCGATATGGTCGTCGCGCTTAAACGTATATCGCGATTTTATTTTTCTGAATCCTGCGGTCAATGTACGCCGTGTCGTGAAGGAACCGGTTGGTTGTACAGAATGCTGTGTCGCATCGTTGACGGGGAAGGACAGCCTGAAGATCTGGATAAACTCGAGGACGTGGCTGGTAAAATTGCCGGTAGAACGATTTGTGCGCTCGGTGACGCGGCAGCAATGCCGGTGCAAGGCATGCTGAAACATTTTCGCCATGAATTCGAATATTACATAGAACACAAACGCAGTCTGGTCGCTGAGCAGTTAGGTGCAGTTGCCTGATTTTAAAATGCTGCACGCGACCTAATCGTGATCAGCGCATAGTGTGAAAATACATGAGTGACGACGATATTAATCTGACGGTGGACGGGCAACCTCTGACTGCAAAACGCGGGCAGATGTTGATCGAGGTCACTGACGCAGCCGGTATTGATATTCCGCGTTTCTGCTATCACAAGAAATTATCGGTAGCGGCCAACTGCCGCATGTGTCTGGTGGAAGTCGAAAAAGCACCGAAACCTCTGCCTGCCTGCGCTACACCGGTAATGCCGGATATGGTGGTAAAAACGCGCTCCAAACTTGCCCTTGAGGCGCAGCAGGGCACGATGGAATTTCTGCTGATCAATCATCCGCTGGATTGTCCCATCTGCGATCAGGGTGGTGAGTGCGAGTTGCAGGATGTCGCGATGGGTTATGGCGGTAGTGCATCGCAGTACACGGAAGGCAAGCGGGTTGTGATGGACAAATATATCGGTCCATTGATAGCCACTGAAATGACACGCTGTATCCACTGCACGCGATGTGTTCGTTTCGGTGAGGAAATTGCCGGGGTACGCGAGTTGGGTGCCACAGGTCGCGGCGAGAACGTGCGCATCGGTACGTACATCGAAAAATCGGTAGCTTCCGAAGTGTCCGGCAATGTTATTGACATTTGTCCGGTCGGCGCCTTAACCGCGCGTCCTTCACGATACTCGGCGCGCTCCTGGGAACTGCAACAGGCACCGGCAGTCGCACCACACGACAGCCTCGGATCAAATATTTTTGTACACCTCGATAACGGTAAGGTAAACCGCGTTGTGCCGCGTGAAAACGAGGCAATCAATGAAGTCTGGATATCAGATAGAGACCGTTTCAGTTATCAGGGTTTGCATTCTGCTGACAGACTGACGACACCGCGCATTAGACAGAACGGTGAACTGGTTGATTGTGACTGGGATACCGCATTACAGGCAGCGGTTGATGCATTGCGAAGCGGTGCAGGCAAGGGCAGTCTGGGTGTGCTTGCGAGTGCGCACAGTACACTTGAAGAACTGTACATGGCACAAAAACTTGCGCGTGCCCTGGGTACCGATGACATTGATCACCGCCTTGCGCAAACTGACTTTTCGGCTGACGCAAGCTCACCGGCGATGCCGTGGCTGGGTATGAGCATCAATGACCTCGAGAGCCTCGATGCTGCACTGGTTGTTGGTTCCAACATTCGAAAAGAATTACCGATCGCTGCGCTTCGACTTCGAAAGTCAGCACTGAACGGCGGACGTATAAGTTTCGTTAATCCACTGGATTTTCCGATGCACTTCGATGCGTCGGTTGCCCTGTCTCCCCGTTATGACAGGCTGGCCGATGAACTGTGCAGGATCGCAGTGGCCGCTGAAGCAGATCTGGGCAAACTTCGTGGTCTGCCATCGCTCGAGCCGGATGATCGACACCGACAAATTGCAGCGGAACTACGTGACGCCGAACGTGCCAGTTTGATGCTCGGTTCGCTTGCCGTTAATCATCCCGCCTTCGCGACGTTAGCCGCTCTGGCTGAAGCGATAGCAACCAAAGTAAACGCAACGCTTTCGTACCTGCCTTCGCTCGGTAACTCAGCCGGTGCCTGGTTAGCGGGCGTGGTGCCGCATCGCCGGGCAGGTGGTAGTGCGCTCGGTTCCGCCGGCCGTCATGCCGGTGACATGTTGAACCAATCATTAAACACGTACTTGCTGCACGGCGTGGAGCTTGAATTTGATGCCGCTAATGCCGCCGGTGCCATGCAGGCGGTTGCAGGCGCCGAACAGGTAATATGTGTCAGCGCATTTGATAGCGAATCTATTCGCCAGTACGCAACAGTGGTGCTGCCTGCAGCGGCATTCACTGAAAGTTATGGTACATACGTTAACGCTACCGGACACTGGCAAAGTAACCGTGGACTGGTTGAGCCACCCGGTCAGGCACGACCGGCATGGAAGATTTATCGTGTGTTGGCTGATCTTCTCGAATTACAGGACATTGCCTACACAAGCCCTGAACAGATTACCCGGGAAGTTCAGTCGCAATGTGCAAACATCGAATTAAACAATCTGACAAGCGGCAGTGCGCAAACAGACTACCAGTCAATTGACTATGGGGATGCGCTGTTACGGGTTGGCGAAATTCCGATTCATCGCGTTGATCCTTTGGTTCGTCGCTCCGTGCCTCTTCAGAAATCCAACGACGGTAAACAGGCTTTCGCCTCTATGCGGCATTCGGAATTGCAGCGCCACAATATCAACGACGGTGATCAGATTGTCGTTGTACAAAACGGATCACGAGTCACCTTGCCGGTTAAGCTGGACGACGCAGTCCCTGAGAATTGCGTCTGGATACCGGGTGGATTGACAGAAACTGCAGCGCTGGGCCCGCTTTGCGCCGCTGTGGAGATCCAGCGTTCATGACTCACCGGAAGTTAGTGTTGATCAGCCAGTACATAAGCTACCACGCCAGCAACAGCAACAAAGGTGGGTGCCAACATGTTTGACGGGTTGATATTACTTATCTGGACACTGATCAAGATCGTCTTGATCATCGTGCCACTGTTGATCGCTGTCGCCTATTTTACGTTAGCCGAGCGCAAGGTCATTGGATCGATGCAAGTCCGGGTCGGACCCAACCGGGTGGGTTGGTGTGGTTTGCTGCAACCGTTTGCTGATTTGTTCAAGTTGTTGACCAAAGAGGTCATCGTTCCGACGAACTCATCGCGGTTTTTATTTTTGATCGCACCTGTGTTATCACTGGCGCCGGCATTCGCCGCCTGGGCGGTTATTCCGTTCTCTGATCAGCTTGTACTTGCTGATATCAATGCCGGGCTACTGTATGTGTTGGCCATGACGTCACTCGGTGTATACGGTGTCATCATTGCCGGGTGGGCCTCGAATTCGAAATACGCCTTTCTTGGCTCAATGCGCTCGGCAGCGCAAATCGTCGCTTACGAAATAGCGATGGGTTTCGCGCTGATCGGTGTGCTGATGCTGAGCGGCAGCCTCAACATGCGTGAGATTGTGCTCGCCCAGGGTGGCGGTATCGGTCATTGGTTCGTTGTACCGCTATTTCCTCTGGCAATTGTGTATTTCATATCCGGGGTTGCTGAAACCAACCGCGCCCCGTTTGATGTGGCCGAAGGTGAGTCCGAAATTGTTGCGGGTTTTCATGTTGATTATTCCGGTATGGCCTTCGCCGTATTTTTTCTGGCTGAATATGCCAACATGATCATGATCTCTGCACTGATGACGATCATGTTTCTCGGTGGTTGGCTATCACCGATTGACGGTGTAGGGGACGGGTTTCACTGGTTTCTGATCAAAACCGCATTCAGCATGTTTTTGTTTTTATGGTTTCGTGCGACCTTTCCACGATACCGCTACGACCAGATCATGCGTCTGGGTTGGAAAGTGTTTATCCCCGTGACCATTGTCTGGATTGCCGTTGTTGGTGTTGCCGTGTTCTATGGCGTCGAGCCGTGGTTTGATATTCGTGATCTTCAAACCGCAGGTCAGGCGGCATTGGAGGTTGCATCCGGTGACGGTTCGTAACAGAGTTTAGGAATCAGGTAGCGAGATGACAGGTCAACTCTCCAAATACGTTAAAAGTTTCACGCTGTGGGAACTGCTCAAGGGTATGCGCCTGACAGGGAAATATTTTTTGTCGGGAAACATAACCGTGCAATACCCGGAAGAAAAAACACCGCAATCAAACCGCTTTCGGGGTTTGCACGCGTTGCGTCGTTATCCGAATGGCGAAGAACGTTGTATTGCCTGCAAGCTGTGCGAAGCAGTCTGTCCTGCACTGGCTATCACGATCGAATCCGAACAGCGACCGGACAATACGCGACGAACCACGCGATACGATATCGATCTTTTTAAATGTATTTTTTGTGGCTTTTGCGAAGAAGCCTGTCCGGTTGATTCTATTGTCGAGACGCGAATTTTTGAATACCACTTTGAAAATCGCGGCGAGCAGATTATGACCAAAGACAAATTGCTCGCGATAGGCGATCGTTATGAGGAACAAATCCAGGCCGATCGTGCGCAGGATGCTCTGTATCGGTAGATGGGTGAGTCGGCAGGCGTGAATCGACTGACGTGAACTGACAGAAGTGATTCGACAAACAAAAATCAGGTAACTCTAATTGTGAGCTTCCAGTTATTTATATTCTACGTGTTCGCCATCATTATGGTGTTCGCGGCAGCGCGCGTTATAACCGTTCGAAACCCGGTTTATGCGGCGATGTTTCTGGTACTGACTTTCTTTACAGCCGCGGCGATCTGGATGTTATTGGAAGCTGAGTTTCTCGCCGTAACCCTTGTGCTGGTCTATGTCGGTGCGGTGATGGTGCTGTTTCTGTTTGTTGTGATGATGCTTGATATTAATGTCGAGCCGTTGCGCGAAGGCTTTGTTAAATACCTGCCGGTCGGCATATTGGTTGGTTCCATCATGTTTCTTGAAATGGTGTTCCTGTTGACACAACGCTATTTCCCGTCAGAAAATTTTCCAGCGCCCGCAGCTAAACCGGCTAATTATAGTAACACTGAAGAACTGGGCAGATTACTGTATAGCGATT
Source organism: uncultured Granulosicoccaceae bacterium (assembly GCA_937951345.1). Classification (GTDB taxonomy): domain Bacteria; phylum Pseudomonadota; class Gammaproteobacteria; order Granulosicoccales; family Granulosicoccaceae; genus CALFCE01. The sequence continues at coordinate 104,070 of CALFCF010000030.1, read as the reverse complement.
ATCTGTTCCACTTTGAGGTCGCTGCGTTGATTTTAATGGTGGCCATCGTAGCCGCGATCGCGCTGACGATGCGCCGTCGCAGCGATACCAAATATCAACGCCCGGGTTTGCAGGTGCAGGTCAAAAAAGAGGATCGCTTGCGTGTGGTCTCCATGGATACGGAGAGCAAGTCATGATTCCACTATCGCATTTCCTGGTGCTTGGAGCGATTCTGTTCTGCCTCAGCGTGGTGGGGATATTCCTGAACAGAAAAAACGTGATCATCTTACTGATGTCGATAGAACTGATGCTGTTGTCAGTGAATATGAATTTCGTGACGTTCTCGCATTTTCTGGATGATGGTGCCGGACAGATTTTTGTATTTTTTATCTTAACTGTTGCCGCTGCAGAAGCGGCTATTGGCCTCGCGATTCTGGTGGTGTTGTTTCGTAACAGACAAACCATCAATGTCGCTGATCTGAATCAGCTCAAAGGATAAACGGGAATCCACTGATGAAATTCATCTATACGCTTATCCCGTTATGCCCGTTGTTCGCGGCTATCGCAGCCGGGCTGTTTGGTAAACGGCTGGGTCGTGTGATGTCGCATCGCGTGACTATCGGCGGTGTTGCAATGTCTTTTCTGTTGTCGCTTATAGCGTTTCAGCAGGTGGTTTTATCGGGTAATACGTTCAACGAGTCGATTTACACCTGGATGGTCAGTGGAGGTATCCGTTTTGAAGTCGGATTTCTTGTCGACCGATTGACGGTGCTTATGATGCTGGTGGTGACGTTCGTATCGCTGATGGTGCACATATACACCATTGGCTATATGCATGACGATGACGGTTACCAGCGATTTTTCTCCTACATCTCGCTTTTCACCTTCTCGATGCTGATGCTGGTGATGTCGAATAACTTCATGCAGCTCTTTTTTGGTTGGGAAGCTGTAGGTACTGTGTCTTACCTGTTAATCGGTTTCTGGTACAAGCGCGACACAGCCATATTTGCCAACATGAAAGCGTTTCTTGTTAATCGTGTGGGTGATTTTGGTTTCATACTCGGTATCGCTGCTGTCGTTATGTATACCGGCAGCCTCGATTACGAAGAAGTGTTTGTGAAAGCACAGCCGCTTATTGGACAAACCATGTCCATTATGGGCGGATTTGAATGGTCGGTGTTGACGGTTATTTGCATCTGTCTGTTTATCGGCGCAATGGGAAAGTCGGCGCAAATGCCGTTGCATGTCTGGCTGCCTGATTCAATGGAAGGCCCGACGCCTATCTCTGCACTGATTCACGCAGCCACAATGGTTACAGCCGGTATCTTTATGGTCGCCCGCATGTCACCGTTATTTGAGTTATCGGAGACAGCACTGAGCTTTATTCTGGTTATCGGTGCGCTGACTGCCTTCCTGATGGGGTTGATCGGTATTGTGCAACACGACATCAAACGGGTTGTTGCTTATTCAACCTTATCGCAGTTGGGTTACATGACCGTCGCGCTCGGTGCATCGGCTTACTCTGCCGCCATCTTTCATCTGATGACACATGCGTTTTTTAAAGCTCTGCTGTTTCTCGCTGCCGGCTCGGTAATCATTGCACTGCATCACGAGCAGGACATGCGAAAAATGGGTGGGTTGCGCAAGTATCTGCCTATAACGTATTGGACGTCATTGATTGGCTCGCTTGCCTTAATCGGTTTTCCGGGGCTGTCGGGGTTTTTCTCAAAGGATTTAATTATCGAGGCTGTCCACGAATCAACACTGCCGGGGGCTACACTGGCTTACTGGGCGGTACTGGCCGGTGTGTTTGTCACAGCTTTTTATTCGTTTCGTATGTTTTTCCTTGTCTTCCATGGCAAGTCGCGTATGGACGAGCATACCGAGGAACATTGTCACGAGCCGCCTAACGTCGTGACCTGGCCATTAATTGCGCTTGCTGTGCCCTCGGTCATAATCGGTTTTATGACGATGGGTCCGATCGTCTTCGGTCAGTACTTTGAGGGTGTGATCTTCGTGGACGATTCTCACAATGTGATTGAGCGGGTGCGCGAACACACGACAGGTGCGATGTCCATGCTGTCTCATGTGCCGGGCTCGAAGGCGTTTTATCTGGCTATGGCGGGTGTCTTCTTCGCCTGGTTTTTCTATCTGGTTAAACCGGAATGGCCGGCGAAAATTCAGTCAAAACTGGGTTTTCTGCACCGTATCCTGGATAAAAAATACGGATTCGATGAATTTAACCAAACCGTGTTTGCGGCAGGTTCTGTTGGCATTGGGGCAGGGCTGTGGCGTTTTGGAGATCAGGGGGTGATTGATGGCGCCGTGGTCAATGGATCAGCGCAGGGGATAGGTAAACTCGCGGGACTAGCGCGATTAAGTCAATCCGGGTACCTGTTTCACTATGCGTTTGCAATGATCATCGGACTGCTGGTCATGATGAGCATATTTCTGTTTATTTAAACAGTTTGTATTTTTAAGTTGCTTTTTTTAGTTTGTATTTAAGTGGTTTGATAACCAGACAAATTATCTCATGTTACTCAGTTTACTGATCTGGCTACCGATTGTTGCTGGCGTTGTGATTCTGGCGCTTGGCGATGCGCGGGCTCGTCACATTGCTCTGGGTGTGTCAGTGCTGACGTTTGTATTCAGTCTGCCCCTCTTTTTTGGTTTTGACACAACCATCAGTCAGATGCAGTTCACCGAACATGCTGCCTGGCTACCATCGTTCGACATTAACTATACGCTCGGCGTTGATGGTATCTCGATGCCACTCATCCTGTTGACCACCTTTATCAACGTCATCGTGGTTATATCAGCCTGGGTGGTGATCACCGACCGTGTTGCTGTCTATCTGGGTGCTTTTCAGATAATGACAGGGTTAATGGTTGGCGTTTTCGCGGCACTTGACGCGATCCTGTTCTACATATTCTTTGAAGCGACACTCATTCCGATGTTTCTGATCATCGGAATCTGGGGTGGCCCTAATCGCGTCTACGCCACGATAAAATTCTTTCTCTATACCTTTCTGGGTTCAGTTTTCATGCTGGTTGCCCTGATCTACATGTATCGGGTTGGCAGTAGTTTCGCGGTTCTCGATTTACACATTCTCAAACTGAATCAGAAAGAACAGCTGTTGATATTCCTTGCGTTCCTTATCGCGTTCGCCGTCAAAATCCCGATGTGGCCCGTGCATACCTGGTTGCCGGATGCACACGTCGAAGCACCGACAGCAGGTTCTGCCGTACTTGCGGCGATCATGCTGAAAATGGGCGGCTACGGGTTTTTAAGGTTCAGCCTGCCAATTACTCCGGATGCCAGTAACCGTCTTGATGGTCTGATGATCTTCCTGTCGCTGGTAGCGGTTGTTTATATCGGTTTCGTTGCACTTGCGCAGCGTGATATGAAAAAACTGATTGCCTACTCGTCCATCTCGCATATGGGTTTTGTGACGCTCGGTATATTCATCGCGTTTATGCTCATTGGTGCAGGTGATCAGTCGCATGTCGCGCTCGGCATAGAAGGCGCGATGGTACAGATGATTTCACACGGATTTATCTCGGCTGCGATGTTTCTGTGTGTTGGCGTAATGTATGACCGTGTGCACAGTCGCGAGATTGCCGATTATGGCGGCGTCGTCAATACGATGCCGATCTTTGCCGCGTTTATGGTGTTTTTTGCTCTGGCAAATGCCGGCCTTCCCGGAACCTCAGGGTTCGTCGGGGAGTTTATGGTGATCATTGCGAGTTTCAAAGCGAACTTCTGGTTTGCATTTCTGGCTGCGACAACACTTATCCTGGGTGCTGCCTATACACTCTGGATGGTTAAGCGCGTTATCTTCGGCGAGGTAACCAACGCCAATGTTGCAAATTTAACCGACATTGATCGTCGCGAATTTATAATGCTCGCACTTCTGGCATTCTTTGTTTTGCTGTTAGGCGTCTGGCCAAACCTGGTGGTGCACGTGATGCATGCCTCGGTTGAAAATCTTGTTCAACACATTAGCGTTTCCAAGTACTGATTCTGTCCATGGATAATTTACATCTGGCAACGCCCGAAATATTCATGCTGTTTGCATCGTGCGCGGTGCTTGTCGTTGACCTGTTCCTGAAGCCCGGCCAACGCCACATGACTTATTGGCTGACACAAGGCTCATTGCTGATAACGCTGTTGCTGACCTATGGCCAGGTCGGAGACACAGCAGGTACTGCGTTCAGTGGTGCTTACACTGTAGACGGTATGAGTGCCGTGCTTAAATCCTGGATTTTGCTAATCGCTATTGGCGGGTTTGTTTACACACGCGATTACATCAAGGATCGTGAAATAGCCAATGGCGAGTATTACGTGCTTGGCTTGTTTGGTGTGATGGGCATGATGATCATGACATCATCCAATAATCTTCTGACCATCTATCTGGGACTCGAGCTGCTCGCCCTGTCACTCTACGCGATGGTGGCATTGTACCGTAGCAATGCTGACGCTTCAGAAGCTGCCATGAAATACTTTGTTCTCGGTGCGCTTGCTTCCGGAATGTTGCTCTACGGTATGTCAATGGTGTACGGCAGTACCGGGTCGCTGGACCTCGCCACTATCAGTCAGGCGCTGACTACGAGTGATGCAGGCAGCACCGGTGCTCGATTTGGACTGACGTTTATTATTGTCGGTCTGGCCTTTAAATTAGGTGCGGTGCCATTCCACATGTGGGTCCCTGATGTTTATGACGGCGCTCCAACATCAGTCACACTGTATATCTCAACGGCACCCAAGATCGCCGCCTTCGCTATGATTATCCGCCTGCTTGTTGATGGGCTCGAGGTACTTTCAAGTGACTGGACATTAATGTTTGCTATTCTCGCGGCGCTCTCGTTGGTTGTCGGTAATCTACTGGCTATCGCACAACAGAATATAAAACGCATGCTGGCGTATTCAACGATTTCGCATGTCGGTTTTCTGTTGCTTGGCATGGTCGCAGCGAATCCTGAAGGCTACAGCGCCTCTATGTTCTACGCGATTACCTATGCGTTTACGACACTTGCTGCGTTTGGCGTATTGCTTGTGCTCTCAAGAAACGGTGAAGAAGCCGTTATGCTCGATGATCTATCGGGTCTGTTTCGCAGAAACGCGTTAGCTGCGACAGTGATGATGGTTGCGTTGATTTCACTGGCCGGTGTGCCGCCATTGGTTGGCTTTTATGCGAAATTATCGGTGCTTAAAGCTGTCATTTCGGCCGGGTATGTCTGGCTGGCGGTGATCGCTGTAATCATGTCCGTGGTCGGCGCCTTCTATTACCTGCGCGCGATAAAAATGATGTTCTTCGATGATCCGGTTGATTCTTCTGAAGTGCCGGCTCGCATGGACGTTAATGCAACACTGGCGGTCAATGGTCTCGCCGTGGTTGTGTTGGGCATCTTTCCCGGTTGGATTATGGCGGTTTGCGTCAGAGCCTTCGCCGGATAGGCGGAAACTATTTTCGATTCACAAGCTTGCCCCGGTCATCAGCCACTGGGGTCATCAGCCATTGGTCATCAGCAACTCGGTGCACGCTACCTTGGTTGATCAACTTTGCCGATACATGCGCCTGGGGCGGGTGAATTCTGGCATGGTTCGGGCAGTCAAATTCTATATCCGTCGTAAAACTGGCGCATTAGGCTCTTATTAAGGCCTTTGTCGCGCTAAAAAGCCCTGCGGGTACGGTAGGTCTTGAAATGTGCTGCGTCTACAGCTAGACTCTCGCAGTCTGATGCGGGGTGGAGCAGTCTGGCAGCTCGTCGGGCTCATAACCCGAAGGTCGTAGGTTCAAATCCTACCCCCGCTACCACGATCAGAATAAAAAGCTGATTTCAAAAAAAGGCTCCAGTGGGGCCTTTTTTTGTGTGGGCCTTCGTATGTGTGGCCTTTTTTGATTACACCCGGGCTATTTATATAAAGAGGAAACTGTGCGACGAGCTTCAGCGGAGATTTGGGATCTGCTTGAACCGGTCACGCGCTCGATGGGCTATGAGTTTGTCGGTGCAGAATTCGGTCAGGCTGAGAATGGCCAGACACTGCGTGTTTATATAGATAAACCTGAAAGTGATAATGGTGTTCAGGTTGAAGACTGTGCGAATGTAAGCCATCAGCTGAGTGCCTTGCTGGATGTTGAAGATCCGATCGGTAGCGAATACTGCCTTGAAGTCTCATCCCCGGGCCTGGAAAGGCCGTTGTTTACGGAGTCTCAGTTTAAACAGCAGGTAAATGAAACTGTCAGCATCAAATTACGACAGGCCATGCAAACTGAGACGGGTAGCAGGAAAAATTTTAAAGGTGAACTGGTGAGCGTCGAAGGTAGTGCGCTCGACATAAGAATTGATGATCAGTTGTTTAGTTTGCGAATAGCCGATATTGAACAGGCAAAACTGTTGTATCGGTACAAGTAGTGCGCCATTTCTGCAGATGGGTTTGTACCAACTGAGGTTTGTACCAACTGAGTAATGGCCAATAAGTGTTGTAGTTGAAGGACAACTTGAATGTGAAAGTTGCTGCTGTTGCAAGTATCTAACGATTCCGGCAACCAGGCGACTTAAGAAATTTGAATAGATTTACATCAGAGTAGAACGCGAATGAGCAAGCGTGCAGCGAAGAAAACTGAAGAAGAAATCGGACCACCCGGTTCTGCCGAAATGGGTAAGGACATCTTGCTCGTTGTCGATGCTGTATCCAATGAAAAAGGCGTTGATCGAATAATCATTTTCGAAGCGCTTGAAGCAGCTCTTGCTTCCGCTACGCGTAAAAAACACGGTACTGATATCGAAGTGCGCGTAGCTATCGACCGTGATACAGGTGCTTACGATACGTTCCGGCGTTGGGAAGTTGTTGAAGATGATGTCGAGCAGGAGTTTCCTTTACGACAGTTGACGTTGTCAGCAGCTCAGTTGGATGAACCGGAAATCGAGATTGGCGGGTTTGTCGAGGAACAGATAGATTCCGTTGAATTCGGACGGATCGCTGCGCAAACCGCTAAACAAGTAATTGTACAAAAGGTCCGCGAAGCTGAACGTGAGCGCGTTATCGAAGCCTACCGAGACCGTGTCGGTGAATTGGTGATGGGCATCGTGAAACGTACGGATCGCGGCGGTGTGTATCTTGATCTTGGTGCCAACGCAGAAGCCTTTGTGCCGCGTGAAGACATGATCCCCCGTGAAGCTGTGCGTACCGGCGATCGTCTGCGTGGATACTTGCATGCGGTTAATCCTGAACCGCGTGGTCCGCAACTCTTTGTCAGTCGCACGTCGCCTGAATTTCTGATCGAGCTATTCAAACTTGAAGTGCCCGAGGTCGGTCAGGGCGTGATAGTTATAAACGGCGCTGCCCGCGACCCGGGTGCACGGGCAAAAATCGCAGTTTCGTCAAACGACCCCAAGCTCGACCCGGTGGGCGCATGTGTGGGAATGCGTGGCTCTCGCGTACAGACAGTTTCTAATGAACTTGCCGGTGAGCGCATAGATATTATTTTGCACAACGACAACCCCGCTCAGTTCGTTATCAATGCGATGGCACCAGCTGAAGTTAAAGGTATCGTCGTTGATGAAGAGAGCCACTCGATGGATATTGCCGTTGAGACAGAAAAATTGTCGCTGGCCATTGGACGCGGAGGACAAAACGTTCGCTTAGCCGCCGATCTGACTGGCTGGGAACTCAACGTTATGGACGAAACAGCGGCTGATGAAAAGAGTGAAGCTGAGTCCCGACAATCTATAGAACTATTTGTCAGCCAGCTGGACGTGGATGAAGAGGTAGCCATGATTCTTGTCCAGGAAGGTTTCGCCAGTGTCGAAGAGGTCGCTTACGTCCCGCAGGACGAATTGCTGGAAATTGATGAGTTCGATGCAGAGATGGTCGATGAATTGCGCAGTCGTGCAAACGATGCCTTGCTGACCAAGGCGATCAGCGGTGAAGGTGTGCCGAGTGAAGAGCTTGTCAGCATGGAAGGTATGAATCAGACACTTGCTAATCAGATGGCGGTTCACGGCATTGTTACCGTGGATGATCTGGCCGAACAATCAATAGACGAACTGATGGTTGTCGATGACATGGATGAAGAGCTTGCTGGTAAATTGATCATGAAAGCACGGGAAAGCTGGTTTGCTGAAGCAGAAGGTGGCGATGCCACTGATGCGGCACCGGCTTCCGATGAATCTGAAAGTGTTGCCAATGCGGAAGGTAGCTAGGGAACCTCTGATTTATCAGGCGAGGCAGACAGAGCAAGGCGAAATTTGGCGAAAAAGCACAGTGTATATACGAATACATGAGCATTTTGAGCCGAGTTTCAACGCAGCCCTGGCAACACAGGCGATAAATCAGAGGTTCCCTGGATTAAGCGCTAGTGTGTGCCAAGCACTAGTGAATGCAAACAAGAGCAGGGCTTGGGAAACAACTTTGCAAAGTGTACAAACAATGTCACCTGTTAGAGCAATGACTAAAAGCTTGAGGCTTTGGCGGTGAAATTACACTGGCTCCCGTCGGGGTTTTCGCCCGGTTGGAATTATTCAGAGTGGTGTCGCGACATGTGACGTGAATTGCAGTATTGACTGGCTCCTAGTGAGCCGAGGGTTACAATAAACGCATGGCAGAAGTAACAGTCAAACAGCTGGCCGAGGTGGTCAGAGTACCGGTGGACAAGTTGCTGCAGCAGCTTCGTGATGCCGGGCTCGAGAAGCAGGATGAGACCGATCCGATCTCCGACCAGGAAAAAGTTCAGCTGCTAACACATTTGCAGAAAGGTCGCAGTGCGCCGGCAAAACCCGCTGCTGAGGCAACGCCTGCCGCCGAGGACAAGCCGACGCCAGCCGCTAAGACGGGTGGCGCGGCTAAACCAACATTGCGCAGGCCATCATCAACACTGACAGCCCGTGGTTCAGGTCGTGGCGGTAACGTCACAGTTGAAGTCAAGCGTCGACGTATCCGCAAACCATCCTCTGCTACAACCCCTGAGAGCGTCGATGAAGTCGCTGATGATGAAGAACTCGATAACGTTGATACGGCAGCGGCAATGCCGGAAGAAGACGGTGTTGACGATAGTGCGATAACTGAGAGCACTGATGACACGGCCGGCGATGAGTCTATTGCTTCTGATGCCGAAGATACTGATGCCGATGCCAGTGCCGGTGTGGTCGCGCCAGCTGAAGATCCTGAACAACCCGAAATAGCCGGGCGTTACGCGGCTTCGATGGACCCGGAAGCCATCGCGCAGCAAGAGCTTGAACGCAAGCGTGAAGAGCAGCTGGACCATGAACGCAAACGCGTTGAAGCGGTAAACAAACAAAAAGAGCAGGAAAACGCCCGCGCTGAGGCTGAGCAACAGGCGATGCGACAGGTCGCGCGCGAAAGCAAACGTGCGGCTAACGAGCAACTCGCGCGAGAACGCGAGGAACGTCAGAAAGCGCGCGAAGCGGAAGCGCTGCAACAACGCGCTGCGCTCGAAGCACAAGAGGCAGCTCGCGGAAAATCGCCACGTAAGGAAGCTCCCAAAGGACGTGGTCGTCGCGGTGAAGGCGGCAGCGGTGCAAAATCCGGCCGTAACCAGTTGCATGTTGCTCAGGGTAAGTCGGGTAAGCGTCGTGGCAAGGAGAAGCGCACGGTTGCGGCTAACATCGAGAGTAAACACACTTTCGAGAAACCGACCGAACCGGTCATCCGTGACATTGAAGTGCCTGACACCATCACGGTGGCCGAGCTGGCCAACAAGATGGCTGTCAAGGCTGCGGAAGTCATCAAAGCGATGATGAGCATGGGCGTCATGGCCACCATCAACCAGTTGCTCGATCAGGACACAGCTATCCTGGTGGTCGAAGAGATGGGCCATCGTGCATCAGCGAGTTCGGATGACATTGAACTCGAATTAACAGAACGACTGGCAGCGATCGTCCAGGGTGAGACATTACCGCGTCCTCCGATTGTCACGGTTATGGGCCATGTTGATCATGGTAAAACGTCATTGCTTGACCATATTCGTGAATCGCGTATTGCCTCGGGCGAGGCCGGCGGTATCACTCAGCATATTGGTGCCTACCACGTCGACACACCGAACGGCGTCCTGACGTTTCTGGATACGCCCGGTCACGCGGCGTTTACCGCGATGCGCGCACGTGGCGCTCAAGCCACCGATATCGTGGTGTTGGTTGTCGCGGCCGACGATGGTGTCATGCCGCAGTCGATCGAAGGTGTGCAGCACGCGCGCGCCGCCAACGTGCCGATCGTTGTTGCCGTTAATAAAATGGACAAAGACAATGCTGATCCGGAACGGATCAAGAATGAATTGTCGAGTCATGATGTCATCCCTGAGGATTGGGGCGGGGATACCCCGTTTGTGCCGGTTTCAGCGCTGAACGGTACAGGCATGGAGGAACTGCTCGAGATACTTGCCCTTCAGGCAGAAGTGCTCGAATTGAAAGCGTCGCCTGATGGTCACGCATCCGGCCTTGTCATAGAAGCTTCGCTCGATCGCGGGCGTGGCCCGGTTGCGACCGTACTGGTGCAAAGCGGTACGTTGCAGCGCGGTGACATGATCATTTGCGGTACCGAAATCGGGCGTGTTCGTGCCTTGTTTGACGAGTCCGGTAATCAGGTGGATTCAGCCGGTCCGTCAATTCCTGTACAGGTACTTGGCCTGTCTGGTGTACCGAATGCCGGCGACGAAATGGTGGTAGCAGCCGATGAGAAAGCTGCGCGCGAGCTCGCCGAGCTGCGTCAGGGTAAAGAACGTGATATGCGTCTTGCCGGTACGCGACCCGCGAAACTCGAGGACGTATTTTCACAGATCAAAAGTGGTGAAGTACCGACGCTCAATCTGGTGGTTAAGGCAGACGTTAAAGGTAGCTTTGAAGCTATCCGTTCATCGCTTGAAGAACTCAGTACTGATGAGGTCGGTATTCGTGTTATCGGCGGTGGTGTCGGTGGCATTAACGAATCAGATGCCAACCTGGCTGCTGCATCCAACGCCATCATGATCGGATTCAACGTGCGAGCGGATAACACGGCACGCAAAGTCATCAGTGAACACGACGTTGATCTGCGCTATTACAGCGTCATCTACGAACTGATCGATTTGGTCAAGCAAGTCGCTGGTGGCCTGCTGGCACCCGAGGTCAAGGAGCGAATTATCGGTCTTGCCGAAGTGCGCGACGTGTTCCGCTCCCCACGGTTTGGACAGATTGCCGGTTGTATGGTTGTTGACGGTGTTGTGCGTCGTGAAGAACCCATACGTGTGTTGCGCGATAGTATCGTTATCTTTGAAGGCGAGCTTGATTCGCTCAGGCGCTTTAAGGATGACGTTAACGAAGTCAATATGGGAACCGAATGCGGTATTGGTGTAAAGAATTACACTGATGTTAAGCCCGGTGACCATATAGAAGTTTTCGAGCGAACAGAAGTTGCACGCACGCTGTAAGTTTCAGCCGGATGTCGGGCTCATTGCCGCTTGCCAGGTAAACTGTTTTCGGCCAAGAAGAATTCGAACCTGCATCCGGATCAGCATGCTGATCAGCTTATGGACCCGCATCGGAAGCGTAACCCGCATTTGTTGCGGTACTGTACGAGCGGCTGATTCTCGTAAACTGTATCCGGAGGATGATCATGGCGAATGATTATCCTCGCAGCTATCGGGTGGCTGATCATATTCAGCGCGAGCTCGCACAGATACTGCGCTTTCAGGTCAAAGACCCCCGAATCTCGGAGATGCTGACGATCTCGTCGGTCAATGTCAGTCGCGATTTGTCGGTTGCCAGCGTGTACTACACGTTGCTTGATCCGGCTGAGCAGGCGCAAACACAGGAAGGACTGGAGCGTTGTTCCGGCTTTCTGCGACGCCGTCTCTCAGAGGGCCTGCGTATGCGTTCAGTTCCTTCAATCCGTTTTTTCTTTGATGATTCTGCCGAGCGTGGCCAGCATCTTTCAGCGTTGATTGATAAGGCCGTGCAATCTAACACCACACCACCGGACAGCGACAACGACGCTGACAGCGGTACCGGTCAATCCGATCAATCCGATTAATAGCGCGACGGCCAGCCAGCTCCACCGTGTCTTCTGTCAACCCGTCTCCATCCCCACAAAAGTCGAGACCACGTCGCTCGTTTCGTAATGTGCACGGTGTGTTGTTGCTTGATAAGGCTGGCGGCATCACATCCAACAAAGCATTGCGGCAGGCGCGACACCTGTTTAGTGCTAAAAAAGCCGGACATACCGGCAACCTGGATCCGCTCGCGACAGGAATGCTACCCGTCTGTTTCGGTGAAGCGACGAAGATCAGCGCTTATTTACTGGATGCTGACAAAGCTTATTCAGCGGTCGCGCGTCTCGGTGCGGTAACCGATACCGGTGATAGTGATGGTGTTGTTATTGCCGAGAAACCGCTGCCGGAGAGTTTGACTAGCGCCATGCTCGAGGACGTGCTTTGCCGGTTCAAAGGGTCGATCGAGCAGGTGCCACCCATGTATTCAGCGTTGAAGCACGAAGGCCGGCGTCTCTACGAATTGGCGCGTGCCGGTAAAACGGTTGAGCGTAAGCCACGATCCGTGGTTATTTCCGCGCTTCAATTAACCGGTTTCGGGCAGGGCACGTTCAGCATAGACGTGCGTTGCAGTAAGGGCACTTACATTCGCTCGCTGGTGCAGGATATTGGTGACTCCCTCGGATGTGGAGCTCATCTGACGGCATTGCGACGTACTGCTGTCAATCCGTTTGCTGCAGAAACCCTACACACCTTCGACGAGTTGCAGGCGCTACACGATACCGGGGGAACGACGGCTATTGATCAACTACTTTTGCCGATGGATGCAGCGTTGCAACACATGCCGGCGGTGCAGCTACTTGCTTCTGAGGTTGCCCGTTTTCGCAACGGAAATCCTGCCATGGCCACGGAAAGCGACGCTGAAGCACGTGCGGCAGGCGCGGGGCAGGGTACTGCAGCCGATGACAGTGCGACTGAAGCCAAGGGCGATGCAGCTAACGCGCAATCGGATGCGGAAACTCACACGGAGACGGATGGCACTGAGCAAACAGTCAGGGTCTATGCGCCAGACTGTGAATTCATTGGTATTGGCACGGTTGCAATCGATCCGACCGATGAGCATGCGACAGGCAATGCCGGAGTCGGGTGCTCTGATCAAACACCTGCTGCCCCAACCGGTACCGGGTCTGACAGGCTTATGGTTCAGCCTCGTCGGGTGCTGAATTTGTCGCTTTAAGGCCAGACGCCACCGGCGCCAGCGTAAGGTCGGGCCGGGTATTCCGCCTGCCGGTCGCAGCCAGCCAATCTGCCTCGCGACTGCATGGTCATCTGCGCCACACACTGCTAGAATACGCGGTTGTTTAAGTGATAACCCTCGATAAGCGGGAATCGCTTAGCCCCGGCTAGTCGTTTGACGGAATTATGGCGGAGTTCTGACAGGAAAACAGATTTGTCGAACCTTCGTACCCGGAGAATTCGCAGTGAAATCTCCCGGTGAGGCGAACATAACCTGTTGAAATGGTTGCATCCGCTGAAAGCCCGGTGTGAGAAAATCCGACCGAATACAAAGCTGTATAAAACTAACTAGCGTTATCTAATTTAATCACCATTACAGGGCACAACGCCCGGAGCCATTGCATGTCTTGTTTAAGTGCAGAACAGAAAGCTGAGATCGTTAAAGATCACCAGCTCGACTCCTCGGACACGGGGTCACCGGAAGTACAAGTAGCATTGTTGTCCGCCAGAATCACTCACTTGACCGACCACTTCAAGCAACATAAGCACGACCATCATTCCCGGCGGGGCCTGCTCAGAATGGTAAATCAGCGGCGCAAGCTACTTGATTACCTGAGAAAGAAGGATGTGGAGCGCTATCAGAATCTGATAAAGCGCCTTGGATTGCGACGCTGACGCAGCGCCGGTTACCGGTTATAGCTGGACCACACATGACCGGCAACTGCGCAATCGGCATTAGCATGAAGGATATGAACAATCGCAACGACAGTTGTTCAGGCTATTGTCTGCCGCCAGTGCGGCAGGCACTATCGAGTACCATCGATCAATCACCCACTAAACAATCAATGCAGGCTGGGCCTGCAGCAACATGCGCGCACAGGTGCGTCTGTTGTACAAACGAGGAATGTTCGTGACTGCACATACAAAAACCTTTCAATACGGCGATAAGACAGTAACCTTTCGCACCGGTGAAATAGCACGACAAGCTAACGCTGCGGTTGTAGCCAGCATGGGGGACACAGTGGTTCTGGTAACTGCTGTGGCGCGCAAGGAGGCGAAACCCGGGCAGGACTTTTTCCCGCTAACGATCAACTATCAGGAAAAGACCTATGCAGCGGGCAAGATTCCGGGCGGTTTTTTCAAGCGTGAAGGTCGACCGAGCGAGTCAGAAACACTGATCTGCCGTCTCATCGACCGGCCGTTGCGCCCACTCTTTCCCAAGGGCTTTGTCAATGAAGTCCAGATTATTGCAACGGTAATGTCGATAGATCCGGAATGTGAGGCAGATATTATCGCGCTGCTCGGCGCATCTGCTGCTCTCGCGATTTCCGGTGTGCCGTTCGCCGGCCCGATCGGTGCGGCCAAAGTCGGTTACGTCGATGGCCAGTACCTGCTCAACCCGACTGTCTCACAGATGGCAGAGTCTGATCTTGACCTGGTGGTCGCGGGTACTGATGGCGCGGTACTGATGGTTGAGTCTGAAGCCAAAATGTTGAGCGAGCAGGTAATGCTCGATGCCGTGATGTTCGGTCACGAACAAATGCAAAGCGCGATCACAGCGATAAAAGAGCTGGCGGCAGAAGTCAATGCACCGGCCTGGGATTGGCAGCCACCGGCTGAGAATCAGTCGCTGAAAGCGGCAGTTGACTCACAAGCCAGATCAGCGCTCGAGCAGGCTTACACCATTGCGGAAAAGCAGGCACGTTACGAAGCAGTGGGTGCTGCCCGCGATGCAGCTGTCGCAGCGTTGGCGAGTGATGACGATGGTGGTTACTCGGCGGAGGACGTCCAGGGTGCATTCTCCAAGCTTGAAAAAAGTATTGTCCGTGGCCGCGTCATCGCTGGTGAGAAGCGTATCGACGGACGCGAGACAAACACTGTGCGACCGATCAGTGTACACACCGGCGTATTGCCGCGAACGCACGGTTCAGCTGTGTTTACCCGCGGTGAAACGCAGGCCATCGTTACGGCTACCCTTGGTACAACACGCGATGCACAGATCGTCGATGGGTTGATTGGTGAATCGCGTATGCCATTCATGCTGCACTACAACTTCCCTCCGTACTGTGTTGGTGAAACCGGTTTTGTCGGTTCCCCGAAACGACGCGAAATAGGCCACGGCAAACTGGCGAAGCGTGGCGTTCAAGCCGTCATGCCGGACGAAGATGTATTTCCTTATGTTATTCGTGTTGTTTCAGAAATCACTGAATCCAATGGCTCCAGCTCAATGGCAAGTGTCTGTGGCACCAGCCTGGCGCTGATGGATGCCGGTGTACCCTTGAAAGCACCAGTTGCGGGTATCGCGATGGGACTTATCAAGGAAGACAGTGGACATGCAGTACTGTCAGATATTCTTGGTGACGAGGATCATCTGGGTGACATGGACTTTAAAGTGGCTGGCACGGAGTCAGGTGTCACGGCACTGCAAATGGATATCAAGATTGACGGTATCACGCGTGAGATCATGGAGACTGCACTCGGCCAGGCTCGTGAAGGTCGCCTCTTTATACTCGGTGAGATGGCTAAGGCGATCAGTGCACCGCGGGATGATCTGTCAGAACATGCGCCACGCTTTATCACAGTAAAAATCCACCCGGAAAAAATCGCTGCCGTTATCGGTAAAGGTGGTGCTGTAATTCGTGCACTGACCGAAGAGACCGGTGCGACAATCGATATCGGTGATGACGGGGTGATAAAAATTGCGTCTGCTGATCGCGAAGCTGGCGAAGAAGCCAAGCGTCGAATCGAACTGATAACGGCAGACGTTGAAGTCGGTACAGTCTATGTGGGGCGCGTGCAGAAAATTATGGACTTCGGTGCCTTTGTGAACATCCTGCCCGGCAAAGATGGTCTTGTGCACATCTCCCAGATATCCAATGAGCGCGTTGAGAACGTCGCGGACGAGCTCTCTGAAGGTCAGACAGTCAAGGTTAAAGTACTTGAAGTCGACAAGCAGGGACGTATCAGACTGAGCATGAAAGCAGTAGAAGAATCTGAAGCGGTTGTAGAAAGCTGATCACCGGTTGAACGATTCCGGAGCGAAAGCCGGCGGTTGCACCCGATGCGACCGCCCGGTAGATTCTCTCTCTTTTTCACGCGTATTGTTCTCACGCGTATTGTTTTTGCATGTATTTTTTTTACGTGCATTGTTTTCACGCTTTTCGTTTCAACTGACAGTCGGGCAGACGCAGTATGTAACAGCTGCTGACACCCGATTGCACAATCACCAACAACTCCGTTTCTTTGTTGAAAGCAGGGTGCTGTGATGCAAGGGACAGACGCTCCTTCAGAGACAGACATCCACTTCATGCGCCTCGCATTGGACCAGGCGCAGCTCGCATCTGAACGCGACGAGGTACCGGTTGGCGCCCTAGTGGTGGCCAATGGCATCGCTGTGGTCAGTTGCCACAATCAAACCTACACCAATTGCGATCCGGCAGGTCACGCGGAAGTACTTGCACTGCGTCGTGCTGCAGAGCTACAACAATCCCCAAGACTCGTCGGGTGTACCCTTTACGTGACGCTGGAACCCTGCTGCATGTGCGTTGGGGCGATGGTTCATGCAAGAATAGAGCGACTGGTATACGGTGCCGGCGAACCGCGTACCGGCGCAATTAACAGTGCATTTCAACTCGCAGAGGCACCGCAACACAATCATCATTTTTCTGTGACCGGCGGTGTACTGGCGGAACAAAGTGCTGCGTTGATGAAAAGATTTTTTGAAGCGCGTCGTGCCCCGGCACGTGCAGGAATATCGGAGGGATCATCAAGTGACTGCTGACAAGTCCGAAAACACGCAACAGGTATCATCGATTGGCGCTGGCCCGCTTGCCGGCGTCCGTGTCCTTGAGCTTGCGCACATCATGGCAGGGCCTGTCTGCGGGTTAATGCTCGCCGATATGGGGGCAGATGTTATAAAAGTCGAGAAGGCTAATGGTGGCGATGACACGCGTCGTTTTCTGCCGCCGCAAATTAACGGCGAATCAGCAGCCTTTATGATGATGAATCGCAACAAGCGTGGTATCGCCATTGATCTTAAACATAAATCCGGGCGCGAGGTGTTACTGCGTCTGGTTAAAGATGCCGACATTCTGATTGAAAACTACCGCCATGACACGATGCAAAAGCTGGGTCTTGACTATGCCCAACTTAAAGCGATTAATCCGGCATTAGTGTATTGCGAAATCTCAGGTTTTGGACGAACCGGACCCTATCGTGAGCGTGGTGGATTTGATCTGATCGCGCAGGGCATGTCCGGGTTAATGTCTATCACAGGCCCGGATCACGCAAGCGCAACGGCTGACGGCGAAGTCACGCCTGAACCTGTGAAAGTCGGTCCACCGGTATCTGATATCACTGCCGGCATTCTTGCAGCGATGGGTGCCAGTGCGGCCTATGCCAGTCGCTTAAAATCGGGCCATGGTAACCGGGTCGATACATCCCTTTTTGAAGCGGCTATCTCTTTGACTTACTGGCAATCCGCAATTGCTCTGGCCAGTGATGAAACACCGCAACCACTTGGCTCGGCACACCCGCTTAACGCGCCTTATCAGGCGATAAAAACCCGGGATGGTTACATCAATATCGGTGCGGCCAATCAACGCAACTGGGAAAAGTTACTTGAGGTGATTGGCGCAACTGAACTATCCAACGATGTGCGGTTCGCCGACAACGCATCGCGTATGAAACACCGGCTTGAATTAATCAATCTGCTGGAAACGTATTTTCGAGCGCGCTCCACGGATGAGTGGGTGACTTGCCTGAATGATGCCGGTTTTCCGGCTGGCCCGGTATTGACGATACCTGAAATGCATCAGGATCCACAGGTATTATCGCGAAAAATGGTCACATCAGTGGAGCACCCGACTGCAGGTCACGTCGATACACTTGGCACGCCGGTAAAATTTCACGAAACACCTACGCAGGTTAAACGGGCGGCACCGTTGCTTGGTCAGCATAGTCGTGAGGTACTGACAGAATGCAACTATAGTGAACAGGAAATAACACAGTTGTTGGCCAGTGGTGCCGTACTGGCATCAGATCATGCAGGTTCAGCCTGAACCCTCTTTCCGTACATTGAGACTGTTATGAGACTATTCATATCCATTCCGCTGTTCGTTTATCTGTTGATCGCGGCTAATGTTGTGATGTTGGGCGGTGCTCCGGGACAGCCCATGACTAACATCATTCTTGCGGAATTTGGTTTGCCCTCGGGTGCGCGCACGATTGTGACGGTCAGTGATTTACTAATTATCGCTGGTCTGATTTTTCTTTACATCGAAACATTCAAAGCAACACGCACCTCTGTTTTGTCGATTGTGGATCATTCATTATCATTGCTCGTGTTTGTTGTATTTTTGATTGAATACCTGGTGGTTGACGCTGTGGGCAACGCAACTTTTCTGATATTGGCGATCACATCATTGATGGATGTCATTGTCGGGTTTACGGTAACCATTTCCACTGCCAAACGCGATTTAACCTTCGGCGGTTAGTCTTTCTTTTCCTCAAAGAGGGCGTTTATGAAAGTATTGGTTTATGGCTTGGGGTCCATGGGATATGGCGTTGCAGCGTCAGCTCTGCGGGGAGGGCATCAGGTTTGGGGCGTCGATATCAACCTCGAAGCGGTAAATCGATTTATCGCAGAAGGGGGCGAATCAAGCCCGGTCGCTGATTCCGCCGATGCTATCGAGGTTGTGATTTCGGTTGTGTTGAATGCCGCACAGACAGAAGACGTGTTGTTTGGTGAGCAGGGCATCGTCGCGCAACTTCGAGCAGGTGCTGTGGTGATGAGCTGTGCGACGGTACCACCTGACTTTGCCCGCAGTGCTGAGAAGCGGTGTAACGAGCGCGATATTCACTATCTGGATGCACCCATATCGGGTGGCTCGTTAAAAGCTGCAGAAGGCAAACTGTCAGTCATGGCGTCAGGTACACCGGATGCCTTTGCCGCACTACAGCCGGTAATGGACAGCATAGCCGAGACTGTTTTTAAACTTGGGTGTACCGCTGGTGCTGGCAGTGCAATGAAAGCCGTTAATCAATTGCTCGCCGGTGTTCACATAGCGACCATGGCCGAAGCACTGACATTCGGTATGACCCAGGGTGTGACACCAGAGAAATTCCTGGAAGTTATCAGTCAGTGTGCGGGAACAAGCTGGATGCTGGAGAACCGTGCGCCGCATATTGTGGCAGGGGATTACACGCCACATAGCTCGGTGAACATCTGGCCAAAAGATCTGGGCATTGTGCTGGATATCGCTGAGAGCGCGAATTTCGACGCACCGATTGCCAGAGCGGCACTAAAACAATTTGTCACTGCGGCAGATGCCGGATTTGGTCATGAAGATGATGCGGCAGTTGCGAAAGTTTATGCGCGAGATTCGGGTTTGGAATTACCTTGATTTGTAAAGGTTCGTAAAAGTCATCTCTAAATTGAAATTGTGCGCTCAAACAAGGCGTGTGGCGGTCGAGCAGCGCAGCTAACCCGGTAATAAATACTAGGTTGCGATCGTTGCGGCATTCCAGACTATTAATGTTGCAAGTAGAGTGGCGCTAAGTATGATGACCATATGGCCGCTTTTAATTATTCGCCAATAATCGAATACCTTGCGATCATCGAAATAGTGTGCGTTTATGTGTTCCGCATGCGTCTGTTGTACAGCTCCACCAATATCCTTTCGAAGGATAGCAAGAGTTCTACGATGGCTATTCAATTCTTTTTGAAAACCAATATTTAAAATAAGCCCGGCGACTCCAATTAGTATGGGTACAGCCACAAAAATTGATGATATTGCCACATCCTCCAGCACCGATGTTCCTATAACAAGACCTTGTAAAGTCACTACCCATCTTGATAGTTCGAAAATCGCCCGTTTAACCTCATAGGATACATTCACTGCATCGGTGTACATGAGTTCATACTGTTTCTCTACCGAAACTACGTTGCTGTTTGTGTTGTCGCTCATAAAATAAATAAAATAGTTATGTTTAGTATTACAGTCGAGTAGTGATGCAAATATCAATCGCTCGTAGATTTATCACTCAAAAACAATCACTAGTACGGTAACCCAACATAATTCACCGCCAGATTGGCCTGTGCTTCGACCTGGGTTTGCAATAATTCAAACTCAGCATGTTGCATGCGTTTGTCAAACGTTGTGTGTTCGGGAAACTGATGTAACAACTGTGTCATCCACCAGCTGAAACGCTCTGCCTTCCATACACGTGCCAGCGCGTGCTGTGAGTAATGGTCAAGTGATGTTGTGTTATTTGACTGGTAAAAATCTTTCAACGCATTGAACAAATAATGTACATCGGATGCTGCGGTGTTTAAGCCTTTGGCACCGGTAGGTGGGACGATGTGCGCAGCATCTCCACACAGAAACAGGCGCTGCCATTGCATCGGCTCACACACAAAAGATCGCAGTGGGGCGATGGATTTTTCGATTGATGGGCCTGTTTGCAAATTGCAGAGAAAATCCTGCGGGACTGATTGCTGCAACTGATGCCAGAATCTGTCATCTGACCACTGCTCTGTATTGTCATCTGTTGAACACTGTACATAGTATCGACTCAGGTTACTGTTGCGCATTGAGCACAGCGCAAAGCCGTTGTCGGAATTGGCATAAATCAGTTCATCGTGAATGGGGGGTGTTTCCGACAGTATGCCTAACCATCCAAACGGGTAGACTTTTTCATATTCCTGCCGAATGTCAGCGGGAATTGTGTGCCGCGAAACACCATGAAAACCGTCGCACCCGGCGACATAATCGCACGCTATGAGGTGTTCTGCGCCGTTAATACTGAATGTAAGTTCCGGTCGATCTGAGTCAAGACCTTTAATGATCACATCTTCGACCGAAAAGTGTGTTCGTCCCTGACATTTATCACGCGCCTCGTATAGATCACGTGTTACTTCCGTCTGACCGTAGACGACGACCGGTTTATCAATATGGTCACTGAAGCTGATACGGGTGTGTTGATTGTTAAACCCAAGCACAACACCATCGTGTGGATCGCCCTCGGCGTGCGCTCTTTCTGCAACCGCTGCCTGCTCGAGCAGACTGATCAGGCCGCGCTCGAGTACACCGGCTCTGATTCTACCTAACACGTGCGCTTTGGTTTGACGTTCGACAACGATGTTATCGATGCCGACCGTGTGCAGCAGTTGTCCGAGCAACAGACCTGATGGACCACCGCCGATAATCGCGACCTGTGTTTGCTCTGAATTCACTGCAAGCCAGTAATTATCTAGAGAAACTGTTCCAGTTGATGCAGTGTCTGATAGCAGGGCATGACGCTTGCCACACTCGAATTGGGTTCGCGTTGCTCGCGTATTGCAGCGAAGAACTCGCGGTCCTGCAATTCAATACCATCCATAGATATATCTACATTGCTGACATCAACCACTTCATCGCGTCCGGTAACCAGATCATCGTAGCGGGCAATGTAGGTGCCGCTGTCACCGATATACCTGAAGAATGTACCCAGTGGTCCATCATTATTAAAACTTAGTGACAATGTCAGGATCGCACCGTTTTCACACTTGAGTTGAATGGACATATCCATGGCGATACCCAGTTCAGGATGTATCGGCCCCTGTATCGCATGGGCCTGAACGACAGGTGAATCACACTGGTACTGAAACAGGTCAACCGTATGTGCTGCATGATGCCAGAGCAAATGGTCAGTCCAGGAGCGCGGTTCTCCTTTAGCGTTGATATTTTTGCGCCGGAAAAAGTAGGTTTGTACATCCATTTGCTGAATCGCAAATTCACCTTTCTTTATGCGCTGTCGCACCCATTGATGGCTCGGATTAAAGCGACGCGTATGACCCACCATGGCAACCTTGCCGGTAGCTTCCTGGGTTTGCAGCACACGCTCGGCATCAGCCAGTGAATCGGCCAGGGGTATTTCGATTTCAACATGCTTGCCGGCTTCCATACAGGCGATCGCCTGACTGGCGTGCATTTGTGTAGGTGTACACAGGATGACCGCATCGATATCATCACGTAACAGGACATCATTAAGCTCAGTCGTTACCTGTTCGATACCGTACTTTTGTGCAACCGCTGCTGTTTTCTCTTGTGTTCGTCCAACCAGAGCAACGACTTCAACGTCATCAATACGGGCAATACCGTCCAGATGTTTGCAACCGAATGCGCCGGCACCGGCGAGCGCAACCTTTATTGAGCGGCTCACAACTTTTCCTCCAGTATCAAGTGGCCAACCGCTGTATTGGATGCCGGTACGTGGTAGAAACGGTGTTTTACCTCCGGTGCTTTGCCACCGTTGACATCACTCATCGCACCTCTTGCGACTAACCACATAACCAGTTCAATGCCCTCGGAACCGGCCTCTCTGACATAGTCAATGTGAGGTTTGTCGGCTAAGGCTTCGGGCTCATTGATTAACTGATCAAGGAACGCCTGATCCCATTCGCGGTTAATAAGTCCGGCGCGCGGACCTTGTAGCTGATGACTCATACCACCGGTGCCCCAGATTTGCACATTCAGGGGTTCTTCAAAACTGTCTATCGCGCGTCTGATGGCACGTCCAAGTTCAAAACAACGCCGGCCAGAGGGTACCGGATACTGCACAACGTTGACCGCAAACGGGATGACGGGGCAGGGCCAGCTGCCATCTGCATCGACCGGACCGCAGATTAGAGACAACGGTACCGTCAAACCATGGTCGACATCCATTTTGTTGACAATGGTCAAATCAAAGTCGCTTTGAATAACCGATTGGGCAATATGTGCCGCGAGCTCCGGATGCCCTTCGATTGCCGGTACCGGTCGTCGTCCCCAACCTTCGTCCGCAGGTTTGTAGTGTGCACCGGTGCCGATAGCAAATGTCGGGATTAAATCGAGACTAAACGCTGTTGCATGATCGTTAAACACCAGAAACACAACATCGGGTTTGTTTTCACTGAACCACTGTCTGGAATACTGATAACCATCAAATACGGGTGACCAATAGGGCTCTTGTGTTTTACCCAGATCCATCGCCGCACCGATGGCCGGCACATGTGAGGTAAAAGCACTCGCGGTTATTCTGGCCATCAGTCTTTGTCCTTCTTGTTCTTTGATTGCTCGTTCTCGAAGCGATTACCCTCGATACTGCGCCCACCGTTGACCATCATGTCGCGGTATGCATCTTCTGTCATACCGGTCATGCTGCCTGCAATCTGCTGGAAACTATGACCATCAGTAGCCCCGATTTTTGCCAGAAAATAAATGTTTCCCCCCAGGGCGATGCAGCGATTGAAATCGCGATCAATTACCGCCTGCTTTTGTTCCTCACTCATTGCCCATTCATCCAGATAAGCGCGTTCATCAGCCAGAAAACGCTCGCGGTTGTCAGATTGCATCAGTGACATACAAAACTGATTCAAGTGATAACCGTTACGGGCCTGGTCGGCATCGAATACGGTTGTGCCCGGTACATCCAGATAGGGTTTGCTATTTGTCATTTTGAAATTCCTGATACATAACAGGGCAGATAGAATCTGAAAGCTATTCTATCTTTTTAGAAGTAACGCGATACCCTGACCGACGCCAATGCACATGGTGCATAGCGCATAGCGTTTGCCGGTTTCTTTTAACTCTGTTGCTGCTGACAATGCGATACGTGCGCCGGACATTCCCAGTGGATGGCCGAGTGCGATGGCGCCACCGTTGGGATTGACTTTGGGTGAATTGTCATCCAAACCCAGCTCCCGCAAAACGCCGAGTGCTTGTGCGGCAAAGGCTTCGTTGAGTTCGATTACATCAAGCGCTTTAACATCCAGTTCAAACCGTGTCAGAAGTTTGCGCGTTGCCGGCACCGGCCCCATACCCATAATACGCGGTTCAACACCCGCTACCTGATAGCCGCAAATTTCCGCGAGTGGCTCAAGTCCGAGACGGTTAACGGCTGCTTCAGAAGCAACCAGAGCGGCGCAGGCACCATCATTGACACCGGACGCATTACCGGCAGTAACGACACCATTGTGCCTGAACGGTGTGGCCAGACTTGCCAGCTTCTCGAGTGACGTATCCCGTGGGTGCTCGTCGGTCTCTACAAGTATAGGTTCACCCTTGCGTTGCGGTACCGCGACAGGTGTTATTTCTTTAGCGAGTCTGCCGTTTGCGATCGCTGTCAGTGCTTTCTGCTGTGATCGATAGGCAAAGCGATCCTGGTCTTCGCGGGAAATGTTGAAATCTGCAGCAACATTCTCAGCGGTCTCCGGCATCGAGTCTGTGCCATAGTGTTTTTGCAGTGCTGGATTGATAAAACGCCAGCCGATCGTGGTATCGAAGATTTCTGCGTTACGTGAGAAAGCGCTGGTTGCCTTGGGCATCACAAAGGGGGCGCGGCTCATGCTCTCCACGCCACCGGCAATCACGATATCGGCGGCACCTGAGTTGACAGCGTGAGCGGCGCTGCCCACCGCATCCAGTCCCGAACCGCATAGTCTGTTGAGTGTGCAGCCGGGCACTGTTACCGGCAGACCAGCCAGCAATGCACTCATACGGGCGACGTTACGATTGTCTTCGCCGGCCTGGTTTGCACAGCCGATAATGACATCGTCAATCGCACTTTTATCGAGAGCCGGTACTTTCTTCAGCAGTGCCCGCAGAGCAATGGCAAGTAAATCATCTGGTCTTAGCGAAGATAACGCACCACCGAATCGCCCAATGGGTGTACGAATCCCTGCGCATAGATAAGCTTTATTCATAACACATATGATATTCTGTTAATGCACAGAACAGTCAGCGATGAACACCGATGTGAGTCCTGTGGCTGAGCTTTGCAGTCATAATTCAGCAACGAAAACGTTTTTCATTGAAAACGTTTTCAATTTCCGTTGTTCAATTCCCTTTTACGTTGTTCAACACCCTTTACGTTGTTCAACACCCCTTCCGTTGTTCAATTCCCTTTAAATACCGCTTTGCGCTTTTCAAGGAACGCGACAACACCTTCTGCATAGTCATCACTACGCCCGAGCTCACCCTGCCATTGTGCTTCATGCTGTAAATGTTCTTCAAAAGTGTGGTCATAGGATTGCTGTATGGCTTTTTTTGTCGCAGCTGTTCCCAGAACAGGACCGTCAGCTAATGACGTTGCCAGTGCTCTCGCCTCTGACATTAGTGACCCAGCCGCAACCATCCGCCAAATCATACCCCAGTCCTGTGCCTGCTTTGCGCTAACCGGCTGCCCGGTCATGGCTATTGCTTTGGCACGTGCTTCGCCAACAAGACGTGGTAGCACCCAACTGCCGCCGGCATCCGGTAGCAGCCCGACTTTGGCAAACGACTGAATAAAGCTTGCATTGTCAGCGGCCAGCACGATGTCACAGGCGAGCGCCAGGTTTGCACCAGCGCCCGCGGCTACTCCATTGACCGCACACACAACCGGTTGGTTAATCGAACGCAACAGTGTCACCAGTGGATTGAACTGAGTGGTCAGGGAGTGGTGCAAGTCAGGTTTCCCTGACAGCTTGCGGGGGTCGCGATCGTTCAGATCCTGACCGGTGCAGAATGCGTCGCCAGCGCCGGTAAGCAGGATGGCGCGACAGTGTGGATCCGCTTGAAGCTCACTTAACCGGCTATGAAGGATACTATGCATGGATGCAGTGAAACTGTTCATGCGAGACGGTCGGTTAAGTGTGATTTCAGCAACCCCGGCGGTCACCTGAATTAATATGTCGGATGAGTCTGTCATAGTGTTTATTGTCGCGATCATCTACGGTTGGTGGGTTATTGTCATCCAGGCAGCACCCGATTCCCTGTATTCGTTCGGTCAACTTTGGCCTGACCCTAGCCTGCTCTATTCATGAAGGCGAAAACAGTGACACTGAAAACTAAGCCATTTCCAGTTAGAAAAGCAGTTTTAGCGTCGCTGCGGGTATTCGCAGACTGTTTTCTATTCACCACCAGAGCCAGTCTGCCGTCGCAGCTCACTCGATTGAGCTCAACCCGTAGATTTCTACGAATTTCGCTCAATCGAGCGACCTGCTTAGGTAGCCTGACTCTGGTGGCGAACCCTTCATGAATAGAGCAGGCTAGTATAATCCTCAGTTTCGGTGACCACTATGCGCGATGGCGTAACCTGATCAATCTATGAATAACCTGATAACTAATCTGCAGTCTCTGGTGACTACACTGTTTGGCAAGCTGGTCGCGCTGATCGGTGGTATAGCGATTCTCTTACGTCGTTTCGGTGATGTCGCTGATATACCGGCTTTCGGCACATCACCCAGCATTCCGGATGCTGAAGCCCAAACGATCATGACATTGAAAATGCCGAGCGCAAAGGGCTGGCAGGGCAATCATGTGCCCAATGTTGCATCGGAGCTGAAGGTTAACGCGTTTGCCACCGACCTTCGGCATCCCCGCTGGTTATATGTGTTGCCCAACAATGATGTGCTGGTTGCTGAATCGAGCTCAGAAAAAGGGGCCATCGAAAGCGCGTTTGATTTCGCTATCTATGCCACTATGCGACGTATACGTGCAGTCGGCACCTCTGCCAACCGCGTTACGCTATTGCGCGATGCCGATAGTGACGGAATTGCCGAGCAACGTGAATTGTTTGTCGTCAAACAAAAACAACCGTTTGGTATGGCGCTGGTAGGGAACAAATTTTATCTTGGCAACAGCGATGGAATTGTCCGGTTTGACTACAACAGTGGAGATATCAGGTTAACGGGTGATGGTGAAAAATTAGTTGAATTTAAAACCGGTGGTCACTGGACGCGCAGCCTGTTGGTGGATGAGACGGGTAACAAGCTGTACGCAGGTGTTGGTTCACTCTCCAACATCGCAGAACAGGGTATGGCGTTGGAAGCGGGGCGGGCTGCAATTTACGAGATCGATCTTGCCACTGATGAATCGCGAATATTTGCGGAGGGATTGCGTAACGCTGTAGGTATGGCGATCGAGCCCGAAAGCGGAAAACTTTGGACAGTGGTCAATGAGCGTGACGGTCTCGGTGATGAAGTCCCGCCTGACTATCTGACATCAGTGCAGGAGAATGGTTTTTACGGCTGGCCCTATTGCTACTGGGGACAGACTGTCGATGATCGAGTTGAACAGGATGCGGCAAAAGTAGCGACGGCGATTCGGCCGGACTACGCACTCGGTGGCCACACGGCATCACTCGGCTTGTGCTGGATGCCCGGCGGTACGCTTAACGGCTTTGATCAGGGAGGCATGGTTATCGGTCAACATGGCTCATGGAATCGCAGCAAGCTTAGCGGGTATCGCGTTATTTTTGTACCTTTTGCCGACGGGAAACCGGCCGGGCCTCCCCGCGATATTCTGTGGGGCTTTTTATCGGACAATGAAAAGTATGCCTACGGCAGACCTGTTGGTGTGTGCATGGGTCCTGACAAAAGTCTATTGGTGGCCGATGATGTGGGTGATGTGATCTGGCGAGTCACTAACGTCTGATCTGCCTGGCACTCCGGGCGAACAAGCTATTGTGAAGTTCTGGTTTGTGATCGCGTATTGGGTATTTGCGCGATTACATTTTTTAAATTTCTTTTTAACGTTAATTGCTTTGCAATGATTCTGTTTTTAAATTTTCCAATAAAGATTCCTGGTATACACGTTCTGTAGATGCGGGGAATTTCGTCAGCTTCTCTGCCGGTCTGATAGGACGTTTTGTAAGATTACCGCCGCAGTTAGGACATACTCCTTTCAGGTACTCATCTTTACAGGTTGTGCAGTACGTGCATTCAAACGAACAGATCCAGGCATTGTCAGCGGCCGGCGGCAGGTCGGTATCACAGCACTCACAACCGGGTTTCAGTATTAGCATCGATTAAACCTTTTGTTCAAGATCAGGCAGCGCTACGCGACCGATCACCTGTTCCAGTCGGGATCCGAGGTGCAGTAAATTCTCATCGTCGCCAAATCGACCCATCAGTTGTAACCCGACGGGTAATCTGTTTTTCTCACTGTTTGCACTGGAAGCCAGGTGATGAATTGGCAGCGTGCAGGCACACAGTTTCATCAGGTTAGCGGGTTGCGTGTTACGGGAAGCCAGCAACGAACGCTGATGGGCGTCAGGATCATCCAGACTGGATAGCGTCATCGGTAAAAACGGGCAGGTTGGTGTGATCCAACCATCAACATCTGCGAACCGCTGTTCGGCTATGGCTGCAAGTTCAAGATGTCGTTTGCATGCGGCAACGTAGTCTACTGCATCAACATCCAACCCCACTACTGCCCTTTCGCGAGTAACAGGGTCCATTCGTTCTTCAGCTTGCTTAAATCCATCCCGCCCAAGCGCATAAATAAGTTCCGGTGGCACGATTTGCGGAAACAGTGTGGCACGTTCGTGCGCCTCTGGCAGTGTGGTATCAGAAATTGTTGCGCCCGCCTTCACCAGACAATCGACAGCCTGGTCAAACGCCTGTTGAACCTCAGTGTCGAGTTCATCAAAAAACAGATCGCGTGGAATCGCCAAATGCACGCCACGCAGATCACCGGGATGGGATTGTCCAGTGTTCGTGTTATCTGCTTCGCCTGTTTCAAAGCATTGCGACACTGTATTTGTGTGTTTCTCGCATATAGCCTTATGCACAAGTAAGGCGTCATCTGCATAACGGCACAGAGGGCCAATCGAATCCAGTGTCGGGGATAACGGAAACACGCCGTCTGTCGGCCAACGCCCCACGCTTGTTTTGAGTCCGAACAAACCGTTAAAACTGGCAGGGATGCGCACAGAACCACCGGTATCAGTGCCGAGAGCGAATGCGGCAAAGCCTGCGCTGACTGCAACAGCTGAACCGCTCGATGATCCGCCGGGCAGACGATGTTGTGCCATGTCGCACGGATTATGTGGTGTACCACGTGCTGTATTTATCCCGGTTGCACCAAGTGCAAACTCAACCGTCTTGGTTTTACCGATGATAATGCATCCGGCGCGCCGAAGACGTTCAACAACGGTAGCTTCCCCGCTACCCGGTTGTCGGGTTTTGTGAAGAGAGCCATTTGTCGTTGGCATGCCGTTGACAGCAATAATATCTTTGACGGCAATCGGCACGCCCATCAAAGGGCCAAGTGATGTGCCGCTGTCGAGGAGATTCTGCAGACTCTCTGCACTCTTGCGTGCACCTTCAACATCGAGATACTCAAATGCCTGCAATTGATCGTTGTATTTGTCGATACGTGCAAGGCAATACTCAAGCGCATCGATTATGCGGATACTGCCTTCGCTAATCAGCTTCGCATAGTTAGATAAACCCTCTGAAAACGGGTCATCAGTGGTCGGGTTGGAAACTGTAGTCGCGTTCATTTCGTTTAATTGAAAGTTCCGATTGTTGTTAGCTGACTTTATTGCGTAGATCAGTCAGTTGCTCGGCAATACCTATCAGTTCTCGTGGTGTTGATAGTCTGTGATCGCTGTCTTTTAGCAGTGTCAATGCTACATCATTGTGGTTGAACGCCTTAAGTAGTTGCAGTGAAAGCGACCAAGGCACGTCTGTGTCACCGGTGCCGTGTATCAACCTGACGGGACAGGCGATATCAATTGCATCGTTGAGCAGCAAATGTTGCCGACCGCTATCGATCAGTTTGCCGGTTATGGGGTAGGGTGAACCGTCATCGTACTCAGACGGCCTGAACCATGTACCACCGTCCTGCAACACCTGCCGGTTTGTTTCATCTAACTGTTCCCAGATCAATGCCTCGGTAAAATCAGGTGCACCGGCGATACCAAGCACCCCACTGATTCTTTGTGGCCGTCTGAGAGTGGCCAGTAGTGCAAGCCATAAACCCATGCTGGAACCAATAATCACCTGGCGGCCGACTGCTATCTCATCAAGTATGGCCAGCGTATCTTCCAGCCACGTGTCGATGCCGCAGGTTATAAAGTCATCGCTTGACTGACCGTGTCCGCGGTAATCGAAACGTGTGTATTGCCAGCCACGCTGTTGACAGAGATCATCGATGTAACGCGCTTTGTTACCGAGCATATCGGAACGAAAGCCACCACAGAAAATTACGCCGGGTGAGCTGCCATCCCTATGCTGATAGGCCAGCGTGGCGTTTTCGTTGTTTAAATACCGAATCATAGTTGCGCCGCGCTACCGCAAGGCGTGATACTCTGGCTTGCTACGTTGTATTTAATACGCATCCACAAATTACGCATCCACAAATTATGGTTGTTGCAACAACTGCTGCTGTGCAGGCACAGCTGTCTTGTGTTGAAGTCATTAGCTTCGATCTCGATGATACCCTCTGGCCGCTTGAATCGGTACTGCTGGCGGCTGAACAGACACAGTATGAATGGCTCGAACGCCACACGCCGGAGATAACCGAAAAATTCTCATCGGATTCATTGTTTGAATGGCGGCGCGAGTTGTTGGCTGGCAAGCCCGAGCTACGTGGAGATGTTACAGCGATGCGAACCTACAGCCTGTTGCAGCTTTTCAACTCGTTTGGTTACAGCACGGCAGATGCCGAGTCCATGACCGACGCTTTGTTTCAAGTGTTTTACCGCGCTCGTAGTCAGGTAACCCTGTTCGATGGTGCGTTGACATGTTTGCAACAACTCAAGCAGGGGTATCGGTTAGCTGCCATTACCAATGGCAATGCTGATCTGGAAATCGCCGGGGTAGCCCATCTGTTTGATGATGCACGCTTTGCAACCCTCAAATCACCGGCAAAGCCTGATGCTTACATGTTTAACCAGACAGCCACCGCACTGGGAGTCGAGCCGCGGCAGATTCTGCATGTCGGTGACAACCCAGAGACAGATGTTGGTGGTGGTCAGCAGGCAGGTACCCTGACAGCCTGGTTCAACCCGAACGGTATCACCTGGCCTGCAGATCTCAGCGAGCCGACGATCGAGCTGTCCTGCCTCGAGGATCTGTTGGCTTGCCTGCCTCGTAGTGGTTGATTCTTTCCTTTTCTTTAATTAGTCAACAGCCGTAAAGATGCGTGAGTCGCACTGATCTGCACCAGGTTTTGATAAGCTTCCGGTGGCGCACCACATGATGCCGGTATGGCCCTTTGCTAAACTTGCCACCCGGTGCATCCTAGACGACTAGATTGATGCATTTGCGCCGATGCGATTGCGACAGTCTTGATGACAATCGGTAGTTTTTAAGTGTTACCCCCGGAGAGCATTTCGTGACCAGAACGTTTTATGTAAATGGCGAATACGTTGCCGAAAATGAGGCCAGAATTTCCGTTCTCGACCGTGGATTTTTGTTTGCTGACGCCGTGTATGAGGTGACGTCAGTGCTTGGTGGCCGGTTGATTGACAATAAAAATCACCTGATCCGTTTGCAGCGATCATTGGCTGAGCTATCGATGGACAGTCCCTGCAGCGACGATGAAATCGAAGCTATCCAGGAGGAGTTGGTGCGTCGCAACGATTTACGTGAAGGTCTGGTTTATCTGCAAGTCAGTCGGGGAGCCGCCGACCGGGATTTCGGTTTTCCCGATGATACAACGCCGTCACTGGTTATGTTCACGCAGGAAAAAAACCTGTTGTCATCCCCCAAGGCGGAAACCGGTTTGTCTGTTATTACTGTTGATGACATTCGGTGGCAACGGCGAGATATTAAAACGGTCGGTTTACTGGCGCCGGTGCTCGGCAAACAGGCAGCTAAAAAAGCCGGAGTGGACGACGCCTGGATGGTCGAGGATGGCTACGTTACTGAGGGTACCAGTAATAATGCTTACATCATCGATGAAAACGGTGTCGTGATGACCCGGCACCTCGGTAACGAAATCCTCAGTGGTATCACCCGCGAAGCCGTCATGAAACTCAGCGATGCGTGCCAGGTGCAGGTGATTGAACAACCTTTCACGCCTGAGCAGGCTTACCGCGCAAAAGAAGCCTTTATTACCAGCGCTTCTATGTTCGTAATGCCGGTCGTATCAATTGACGGACATACCATTGGCGATGGCAAACCCGGTGATGTGACAAAGCGGCTGCGTGAGTTATATATATCCATCGCACGAGAACGCACTGATTTCTCTGATGTGACCTCCTGACAGAATTATGTCGCAGTTGTCACCAGTACGTTCACGGAGCATTCGCATCCGTCATGTAAATTAATGCATCTTTTCAGGTGTCTTGTCGGTAATCTTCTCAAATTAGTCGAGCTACCCTTTGGAAGTGCCTGTTATAATGGGCTCTCGGTAGTTTTCGGGGTGAGGTGTGTCTCTGCCGGTTTACACTGCTTCAATGAGTAATCCGACAGATCAAGTACGGGTGTAGGTCGTCTATAACCACAGAACACGTACAGGCACGATTAAAGATTGTTTAATACCCGAATAACCGCAAAGTTGAGTGAAAGTTGCGACTAGTATGGCGTTTCTGCTTTCTCGTTTATCAGTTGGCTCCGTAAAACGTCAATACAATACCTTCTGTCGCTTCATTCAACTTGCCTTGCTTGACGAACGGGAAATTACAGTCCTGTGCATCGGTTATGTGATCACTCGCCGTTGTTAACGGAGTGATCGTCGATCACGAATGTGCGCACTGGTTTTCAGTCATTGGTTTTTATTGTTGGCCGACGGCCGTGCACTAAACGTATTTGCTTTTATTTCTGGCTGTTGGCTGTTTATAAGCTGCTGCCTGCCGGCAAATACCGACTGCTGGTAATGCCTGTTCGGGTAACGTTATGTCGCATGCTTTACTCGGAAATCTGACGAAGTGCCTGACCTCTTCTGTACCGGGGCTTTTTGCGTTGGCCCGGTCAATAGTGTCAGCGTTAGCTATTCGGCAAGACAGATCTGCGTGCAGCTCCTCAGGCAGCCGTCATTGCTGTTGTTCCTTCCCTGTAACACCTGAACTTCCTGGTCAACCTCGGTTGAAATTTCTATTTATTGTCTGCCTCCTGGTGGCGGTTAGTGCGTGCGGTGGTTCGTCATCAAGTGACGGAGACGGTGCCTCAGTGGCACCTGCGACCCAGTTGCCAGGAACCGGCGCTGCGGGTCCCGGCCCCGGTTTGGTGTTGTCAATCGATCCTGTACGCAGCTTTTTACTTGAAGAAGAGTCTGTCTTTGAAGGTCAACTGCCTTCTCTGGAAAGCGATGCCGATGGAAACGTTGTTGCTTCGCTGGCAGCTACTGGTAGTTCGTTTGAAGCTGACACACTGCCATTGGGTGGTGTACTGGATATCGATGATTCGACCGGTAGATTTACTTACCGGCCAGCCACTGATTTCTATGGCCGCGACGGTTTGGTCTATCGCAGTGTCGATGCATCGGGTGTTACGCGCACATCGGCAGTGGAATTTGTGGTGGCCAACGTGCCGGATGCTCCGCAGTTGTCTGTCGATCTAAGTCGCGTAGCTGAACAAGACAGCATTTATAACGGATCGCTGATGGCTACTGATACAGATGGTGGAGCACTTGTATTCAGCGCTGAAAACTTACCGGGCTGGGCATCGCTCGACAGTTTATCTGGTCGCGTAACGGGTCTTCCCCTACAACAGGATGTCGGAATTTACCGTGGCATTCGTTTTATTGTCACCGACGAAGATGGGCTTCAGGCACAAGCCGGTCCGTTTGCTGTGGAAGTACTCGATATCAATGATTCCCCAACGGTTAATGCAGAGCAGTTCCCCTCTATTATTGATGCCGGTGACGAGGTAATTGTTAATCTGTTTCCTGATGACCCTGATGGAGACTTTGTTACGCTCCAGACTGAACCGAATGACTTCGCTAGTGTTGAAATTATTGGCGGTAGTCTGGCTCTGACTGCGGACGAAGTCACTGAGGTTACTGATGTAAATCTGGTGGTTATAGCAACTGATCTACTCGGCAGCACCACGCGTGAAATTATCCCCATCACGATACGACCGCTGACAGCATCAGGGCTTGGCAGAACTTTGCGTGGACGGCGTGATGGCTGGGGCGTGCATCTGGTTGTGCTTGGTGATGGTTACAAGAGTGATGAAGTCAATACGTTTGATGAAGATGTTGAAGATTTCATTGCCTTGATGGAACGTGATCCGGCGATTCATACACATTTTGATGCCTGGAATATTCACAGCATCAAAATACCGTCTGTGGATTCAGGTGCAGACGACGATTTTTCCAGCGATGTTCGTGATACTGCATTTGATTCCGGATATTTCTGTCAGGGATTGCCACGCCTGATTTGTGCTGATACGGGCAAGTTGTTCGATGTTGCGCTGGACGAGTATCCTAATCTTGACCAGATAGTTCTACTGGTGAACGACAGCCGTTTCGGTGGCAGTGGTGGCAGTGTCGCCATTGCATCAGCTTCATCACCTGAAATAGCGCTGCACGAATTAGGGCACAGTATTGCCGGTCTTGCCGATGAGTATGTGGATTCAGAGGTGCCGGAAATTGTGGCCGGTATTTTTTCAGAGGGACGCTTTGCCAATGTTTCGGTACTCGATGACCCCATGCTGGTGCCGTGGTCTCACTGGATTGACGGCGATGGCCTGGCATCGCAGGCCGGTGATCCACGTGTAGGGATATTTGAAGGTGCGTTCTACCAGTCTGACGGTTTCTTCCGTGCAACCAGCACCAGTCGAATGCGTGACAACACATTGCCGTTTGGTGTAGTTAACGGTGAGCAATGGGCGCTATCTGTCTATCGACTGGCTCAGCCGGTGCTGGAGATCTCGCCGTTGAATCAAGACGTACGGGTGTCCGGTGGGGATGTTCAGCGGTTTTCGGTTTTGCCGTCTTTCGGGCAACCGGTTCAGCGCACCTTGTGGTATATCGATGGCGAAGAGATCACATTTGCCAGGGGACTGAATACATTGAGCCTACTTGAACCGCCCGGCACTTATGAGGTGGAAGTCAGAGTCGAAGATGTATCCGGCAGGATCCGATTGCCGTCTCCGAACGCGTCACAGTTTAGCTGGATCTGGAACCTTCATGTTGAATGATCTGCTTATCGGTAGCAGCAACTGCTTGCGAAAAGCGCGACATCGCGTTGCAACTTTCCAGTGTGTTGACATGCAGAAAACAAATGCAATGTCATTGAAAACCGGATTGCTGCTGTCACTTTGGGGTACACGTTTCCTGCGACTGTTGTGCCTGCTATCTCTTTGTACAGGTGCTATTGCGCAAAGTGCGGACAAAGCATCATCAACTGCTGTCAGTTCGTTTACAGACAGGCAGCAATTAAGCGCACGGCAGTCCATTTTGTTT
This sequence comes from uncultured Granulosicoccaceae bacterium, assembly GCA_937951345.1. Classification (GTDB taxonomy): domain Bacteria; phylum Pseudomonadota; class Gammaproteobacteria; order Granulosicoccales; family Granulosicoccaceae; genus CALFCE01. The sequence continues at coordinate 68,727 of CALFCF010000030.1, read as the reverse complement.
CGTGTTGATGAGCAGGAACTGCGTGTTGTCAGACACATTGTAAATATTGCAGGTGAAGGTGCGCGTTCCGCATCTGCCGGGAAGATTAACGTCATGCCGGTTGCATCGGTTAATGCTGAAGCAACATTTAATACTGTACGCGGTCGCTCATCAATTAGCCCCAATCACCCTTACGTTGTCTGGATGAACGGTGACGGCGACGTTATTGAGGTTGCGACTTTCGACGATCCGCGACTGTTGCGCTCGCCACAACCGGGTTTACGCCCACACAGTGCCGCGTTCGGTCAGTCTAGCGGCCATTTTCTGTTACGAGGACCTGCGGTTGCCACCGCAGTACATCTGCACCTGCCTGATCGATCGATTCTTTCGTCACAGCTTCCGACAGCAACCGATGGTGTTGCGGAAAGTACGCAGAGATCTTCGGGTTCAGCAGCTGATGCTGGTAGCGCCACCGATGTTTCGATCTACCTGGCAAAGCGCGCCTGGTTAGTTGATCTCGGCGAAGTTACTGCTAAGTAATTTTGGCTTTGGCTTTGGCTTTGGCTTTGGCTTTGGCTTTGGCGCATCAGTTTTTAACTTCGACGAGCAGACGTCCGCGCAGCATGACAATGATGCCGCCGAGTGCGATCAACATCAAACCGAGTATCGACATCGCATCCGGCAGGTCAGCAAATAACAGCACGCCCCAACACGTTGCAATGATCAGGTAGCTGTAATCAATAGGAGCGAGCAGCGTGGAGTCGGCGGATTGATACGCTTTACTGAGACACATATTACCGGTTGTATTAAGAATCGAGCAAACAAAAACCACCAGCAAGACTATCCATGTCAATGGACTGTTGGCGGATAATAGAAACGGATTGTTTATCTGCAGTGAATGACTCAGCGGATATAGAGTAAGTAAAATCATCATCAGCCATCCGCTGGCTGCAATCACAATGTTTGAAACAAATACCAGCACCAGTGGTTCTTCGTGCCGGCATTTTGTACGGGTGATTATCACGAACCACGCGTAGCAGAATCCGGCAGCAATTGGCATCAGACTGAATATTGATAGTTGTTGCAGGTCTGGTTGCAACACAAGTGCGCTACCGGTGAAGCCTGTCAGAATTGCAAGGATTCGCCAGATACCCGGTTTGTCGTTAAACCAGAATCCAAAGAGGCCCACAAACAACGGGAACGTATACAGGCCTGCTGCCATTTGTGTTAGATCAATAAGTGGTGCTGCCCCGAAAAAAAACAACATGGCTGCCATCTGCAACGCACCTCTTAGAATTACCCAGCCGGTTTTTTTGGGGCGCCAGCGTTTAACACCAATCAGTGGTGCCACTATTACAAGTAGGAGCACCAGATTTAAACTTCCCCTGAACGCCTGCAGTTGCCATAGGGTGGTCTGCTGACTGATGAGCTTGACCAGCGCATCCTGAAGGGACAGGCTGGCCAGACCTACCAGCATCATTGCGGCTGCCAGTCCGATGTTGTCTTGACTGCTCAGGAACCATGTCCTGAATCCGTGTCTCTGTGTTTGCAGGTCGTATCTGCTGCTGGTTGAATGTGATGTTGCCGGCAAGCGTTTCTGGCTATTACTCATCGCAGAAGGTCGCCATTGGATGTTTCTACGTGTAAAAAATGTGACATAGGCAGGATTTGACCATCATTTGCCGGAAGGACTCGGTTAATTTCGAGGGCCTATTTGGTCTATCATGGCAGATGGGTTGTAAGAGCAATCAATGACGAACATATTTAACAAAGGCTCTGGTGGCGAATCACGCGCTGCTGACGCGTTGTCCGCGCCGGCAGAGGGCTCGTCTGCCGATCTGTCAGAGATACCAAACGTGCAAAACCGGGGTGATCATGGACAGGTTGGAGCCAATGGGGCCAATGGCGGCATTGGTCCCGAACCGGTCCCGGCGGATCTAGTTGCGCGCGGCGCAGCTCGAAACGACCATACCACGGGCAACGGTAATGGCACAGGTAGGCGACGGTCGAAAAACAGAGTGCGTCGAGCAGGTGCATTCCCTGGCGGACAGAACCCGGGTGTCTGGCCGGTAAAGCGTGCCGCGGTGCCCATAGAAGATATTCTTGCAAAAGATGATAACCGTCCAGCCGGACCCACAGGCATTGGTAGTGGCGGACCGCAGGTCAAAGTCAAACCACAGCCCTATCCGCTACCAGAGGCCGCGGCAATACCTCAGCATTCAAACGGTGCGTCAACGCAGCACCAATCCGCCGTCACAGCTAGTCCTGACAATACGATTTTTCAATCGCCAGCTGATAACGGCAACGCGGCTGCCGAACCACCGAACCCAGCGCACACTGTTTCCACTGACGATACGGTTGGTTTTCTGGATGATCTCGACCAGGCACTGGCTGAGTCGCGTACTGTTTCTGCAGAACCTGAGTTTGACGCCACAAGGGTTGCCTCTCCGGTTGCTGAGGAGCAAACGGGTAGCTCGGGTAAGTCAAAGCTGTGGCAGACCATTGCGGTCGTGCTTGTCGGTGTCGGTGTCATGGTCACTGCATTTGATTTTTTTGTTAATCGACCACACGATTCGGGAGAGTCGACAACCGCTGTTGATAACACAAATCGCAACTCGGTCGAGCAGGTGCAAACAAATAGTAGTCCTGTAAACGCAGACGTGGCCGGTGCAACAGATACCGGAGTCATTGCCGGCGTAAGTTCACTCAAAAATAGAAGCGATGAAGCCCAGGCTGCTATCCAGTCGCTGGTCGATGCGGGAGAACTTGACACAGCAGAGACAGAAATTGCTGCACTGGATCTGGCAGTTTATGGTTATGGTAAACCGGAGTTTGATGCACTGAGTACGCAGATTGAAGCGCTGCGTAGTGGTAGTCAGGGGACGCAGACTAGTCAGGCTGACTCTTCTTTGGTATCACCAGCCACCACGCCTGCGCAGGAGGAAGTCACGCTTGCAGTTCAACCTGATAACGAAACTGAAGCAATAGATACTGTTTCGCTGGGACAGCTGCAACAGTTTGCAGAGGAAACTGCGCGACTCAGAGAAGAAGCGCAGCTTATCGCCGAGCAAACACGAGAAGCTCGAGAAGCAGCAACAGCAGAGCGTGAACAACAGCGTGCGGAGCTTGACCGTATTCTTGAAGAGCAGCGTGAGCAGGAAGCAGCCAGAATCGAAGCGTTGGAGAATCAGCGACTGGCAGCAGAATCCGCGCGGCTTGAGGAAGAAAAGCGCCTAGAGGAGATACGTGAACAGCTTCGCCTCGAACAACAAGCAGCGGAGGAACGGCTCCGCGAGATTGAAGAGCGCCGTATCGCTGAAGAGGCCCGTTTGGCTGAACAGCAGCGACAGTTGGCTGAAGCCAGACAGCTAGCAGAGGAAGCCCGGGAGGCGGCACTGACAGCTGCGCAACAAGAAAGCACGATTCAACAGGCTGAAGAACAACGTTTAGCAGAACAGCAACGTCTTGCAGAAGAACAACGCCTCGCAGAAGAACAACGTTTAGCAGAACAGCAACGTCAGGCAGAAGAACAACGTCTGGCAGAAGAGCAACGCCTCGCAGAAGAACAACGCCTCGCAGAAGAACAGCGCCTGGCAGAACAGCAACGTCAGGCAGAACAGCAACGTCAGGCAGAACAGCAACGTCAGGCAGAAGAGCAACGTCAGGCAGAAGAGCAACGTCAGGCAGAAGAGCAACGTCTGGCAGAACAGCAACGTCTGGCAGAACAGCAACGTCTGGCAGAAGAGCAACGTCTGGCAGAAGAGCAACGTCAGGCAGAAGAGCAACGTCTGGCAGAACAGCAACGCCTGGCAGAAGAGCAACGTCTGGCAGAAGAACAACGTCAGGCAGAACAGCAACGTCTGGCAGAACAGCAACGTCTGGCAGAACAGCAACGCCTAGCAGAAGAACAACGCCTTGCGACAGCACAGCGGCTGGCCGCACAGAGGCGTGTGGCTGAGCAGCAGGCTGAAGCGCGACGGCAGACCGAGCTGCAGCAGCGTGTCGCTGAAGCGGAGCGACTTGCAGCTCAGCGACGTGCGGAGCAGCAGCGGGCGCGCGAAGCGATCATTGAACGCGAGCGGCAGGTTGCATTGCAGCGCGAACGAGAACGTTTAAGAGCCAGCGCCGCTGAACTGCAACGACGGGCAGAGTCGTCAACCGGCAGCGCGCAGACACCGACAATCAATACAGACGATACTGATGCGGTTGCCGTGACCGGTACACCACAAAACCAAACACAAGCAGCAGCGCAACGGCCAGTACAGACCCGTCAGGTTGAGCCAATTACAGATCAGGATCTCGCCAGTGTGTATCGTAGATTTCAGGCATTGGAGCGTGCGATAGAAGCCAAGGATATGGAACGTGTGGTGGCGCTAACGCAACAATCCAGTGCAAAAATTGGTTTATACCTGCAGCTATTCCGCAACTTTGATTCGCTTGATGTGCGAATCGGCAATGTGTCTGCGCAGCCCGCCAGTGGTCTGGTCAGAGGGTCACTGTCGATACGTAGTGTTACACGTGATGGCGTACGCTCAGCGCCGCCTGAAGACTATACTGACACGCCGATATCCAGTCGCCGTGGCGCTAACGGCAATTGGTCAAAAATAGTTTGGTAGTTGGTCCTGTTTTCGTTGTACGTGTAAACACGCTTTTCGATGTGAACACACCGTAATACAGGCATAGAGGCCATATTCCTCGTCGTTATAAAGCCGGCATGTGACCGAAGGATGACATGTGTGAGCTAATACCATGGCAATTCAAACTGACACAGGTAAACTGTCCAAAGCCACAGCGGGCTCCTTTTATGCGTCTGGTGATCAGGCTGCCGTGGTATAGGTAAGCCCGGTGTTAGAAACAACAGAGAATTTTATGATTGATCAACACAGTTTGTTGAATTCGCTCACGGTTGGATTGATGCATTTGCGTCACGCGTTGACCAGTGCGTTGTTGACCATCACGCTTAGTTTGTTAGTGCTTGGTTCGCTGCATGCACAATCTGCTGATATAGACGCGCCGATCATCGCACTTGATGAAGTTGCCAGCGGGTTTGCCGGGGAGGCTCAGGTTTTTTCTGCCAAGGTATCTGATGACAAAACGCTCGTCAGTGTCATCCTCTACCACAGACTTACCGGTGACGAAGCCTATCTTGCACAAAAGATGGAGAAAATCGGCAGTACAGATGTGTTTACTGCAACGATAGAAACGGATAGTGGGGACAACCGCAACATTGAGTATTACGTTCAGGCAGAAGATGCAGGTGGCAACAAGTCTTTAACCGGTTTTGCTTTCGATCCGCTGGTGCGAGAGCTACGCGCAGGTAATCCTATTATTGTGCCTGCCGCGACGCCGCGAGTGTCCAACCGGAACCGATGGTTACTGGCAGCGCTGGGTGTCTTAGCTGTTGGCGTGCTGGCTTCTCAAGCGGGTGGAGGCTCCGGCGGCACGCAATCGCCTCAGGATGTACCGGTCAATATTACAGTCAATCCGCTTTAGTTAGTCTCTGATTAACTACCATGCTGATCAATCGCATGTTCACAAGGGGACACCTGCCACTGTTCGAGCAAATTTTGCATTGTTCCGGTGTTTCGATTAATGAGTCCCTAAGTCCGCTGGACTAACGACGTAGCTCTTCGTCATTCCAACCTGAAGGATATGATCAGTACGTGACGCAAAACACTGCAGCGACAACTGATATACCGGTGCAGGATGATGCGCCAGATGATGAGAAACTGACAGGCGCACGCGTGCATTTTCTATTTATGAACATGGGTCATTTTCTTGATCATCTGTTCATGCTGATATTCTCAACGGTTGCCGCAGTTGTTCTGGTTCATGATTGGGGCCTTTCCTACGCAGCACTTATACCCTATGCAACACCGGGTTTTATCGCCTTTGCCGCTTTCACTTTGCCGGCCGGCTGGCTGGCAGACCGGTTTGGTCGAGAAAAACTGATGGTGGTTTTCTTCCTTGGGTGCGGATTCGCTTCAATCTTGTGTGCGCTGGCGACAACACCCGTTAGTTTGGCTGTCGGTTTGTTTGTTGTCGGCATGTTTGCCGCAATTTATCACCCGGTCGGAATCGCACTGGTATTGGAAGGACGTAGCAAAACCGGCCTGCGTGTAGCGAGTAATGGTGTATGGGGTAATCTTGGTGTAGCGGTCGCGGCGTTGTTAACGGGTGCTTTGATTGATATTGCTAGCTGGCGTAGCGCGTTTATCGTGCCAGGGGTGTTTTCAATTTTACTGGGGATTGTATACGCTCGTAAGGTTCAGTATTTTTCTCCCGGTCTGACAAACAGAGCAACCCCACCGTCTTCACCGAGTCCGCAGCCTGACACAGCAAACGGCAATGACAAATCGATTAAAGGTGTTCTCGGTCAGAGCGGTGTAATTCACATACTGGCAATCGTATTGATCACAACAGCCTGTGGTGGAATAGTTTTCCAAAGCACTACATTTGCATTGCCTCGGGTGCTTCTCGAGAAAACAGGTGATATGGCGCTAAACGCGACTTTTCTGGGTTGGATGGCTTTTATCGTGTTTGCGATTGGGTCGCTGGGGCAGTTGATCGTTGGGTTTCTTCTTGATCGTGGTTCAGCAAGACGGGTTTTTATAGCTTGCGCTCTGCTACAGGTTACGTTTTTTGTACTTGCTGTATTTGCTGAAGGGTGGTGGGTGCCGCTGGTTGCTGCCGGATTTATGTTGGCTGCGTTTGGCCAGATTCCCATTAACGATGTGTTGGTTGGTCGTGTTACAGATGCGATGTATCGCAGTCGCGTGCTGGCCGTTCGTTACACCGTCACCTTGTCGACCATGGCAATGTCGATACCATTGATCGCCTGGTTACATGCAACAGGGGGTGTTAATTCACTTTTCGTGATGTTGGCTATTATTGCTGCAGTTATCAGCGTGTGCACCTTTTTCTTGCCCGACAATGTATAAAGGTGTGATGTGTCCTGCCTGCCAGTCAGCCAGCTAGATATCGCCCTGATCAATCATCCTGGCTGCCTTCAATAAGCAGGTAACTGCCAGTGCGTCTGTGATCTTTCCGTCAAGGGCATACTGAAGAGCGGTTTCGAAAGGTACTTTTATCAAACTCAGTTGTTCGGTTTCCTCGGGCTGCGGAGCGCCGAATTCGAGATCTTGTGCCACGAATCCGAAAGCCTCCTCATCCGTCACAGAGTTGGACAAATGCAGGCGCAAAAGCGGTGTCCAGATCTTCGCTTTGATCCCGGTTTCCTCGAGTAACTCGCGCTTGGCAGCGAGCAACGGATCGCCGTCTAACGCTCCTCCGCCCTCCGGGATTTCCCAACTGTAGCATTGCAGAGTAAAGCGATACTGACCGACCAGCCAGGTGTTGTATTCGCGATCGAGCGGTAACACAGCTATCGCTTTGTTCTTGTAATGCACCTTGCCATAAATACCCGGATTACCCGCCGGGTTTATTACCTCATGGTGCACCACCGAAATCCATGGGTTTTCGTATCGGGTGTCACGTGAAACCGTGGTCCATGGGTTTTGTGTATCAACATCCGGCAGGTCATCGACTATCCGTTTGCGGTTAGATGCATTATTCCCGTGGGACGGATTGTTGTCACTTGCTGTCATGGTGTTGTGCAATCGTTTCAGTGATTTTGACAGTGATATTCACTTGCGACTGATAGCCTGTGGATTACTGCCTGTTGGTTTTTTGCATGGGTTGCTTACTACAGCAACGACCCTACCAGCATGAGATGGTCTGGCACATTGATGAGCATGATTATTGCGTTATTGTGAATAAATAGTACATATGGTTTGAAAACAACAGGTGACACAATGCTAACTGATCAGACACCACTTTGGGACGAAGCAATCGCTGCAATGCTCAGCGAGACCCAGGAGCGACTGGATGCTCCTTTGACACTGGATCTGTTACAGGAAATGGCCGTCGACAATGCTGTTCGCGTTGGAGACATTATCGAGACACTCTATCTGATGGCTATCTATGGCGACTGGCAGTATCTCGACGATAACGGACAGCAGAAAGAACTGGACGAAGAAGCGCTTCAGGCAATGTATGCAAAAGGGCGTATCGACAAATCAAACATCGATGCATTCAATGGTATCTGGATACCAGCCGGTTTTTATCCACGCAAACAAGCTGTATGAATTGCATCCATCACCCGGTTGCGGGTGATGGGGCATTTTAGCACCGTTGTGTCGTTGTGCGGTTTCCGCGCGTTATGTGGGTGAGGCGAAGTTCAAATACTGCACATCTGTGATACCGGGCAGGCCACGCATGACCTCTATCTGAGAAGTCGTCACTTCGTCATCGATCTCCAACAGTGCAACCGCTTCGTTTCCTTCAGAACGTCGACCCAGGTGCAGGTTGGCAATATTAATACCCTGACTGCCTGCCATCGTACCAATCGCACCCACAACACCCGGTTGGTCCTGATTGGTCACATAGAGCATATGCGGACCAAGCTGTGACTCAAGCGAGATACCTTTGACATTGATCAATCGCGGACGGTTGCTGATCAAGGTACCCGCAACACAATAGGTCTCTGATTCTGCTTTCACTTCAACCATGACGCGACACTGGTACTCATCCTTTCCCTGGCTCACTGCATTGGTTACGTTGATATTGCGCTCGGCAGCAATCTCCAGCGCATTGACTGCATTAACATTAGCTGAATGTTGTTCCAATACAGATTGAACAACGTGTGCCGTCACAGGTTTGGTATTTATTTTTGATGCGTCGCCACCGTAGGTAACTGTAATCGCGTTGATCGGGTCATGCGTGAGTTGCCCGATAAATGACCCCAGTTGCTGTGACAGTTGCAGGTAGGGTTTGAGTTTTGTTGCTTCCTCTGCTGTCATGTTCGGAGCGTTCAATGCATTTTTAATTGCTCCATCCACTAGAAAATCTGCCATTTGCTCTGCAACCTGTATTGCAACTTTTTCCTGTGCTTCAACTGTTGATGCACCGAGATGAGGTGTGCAAATGACGTTTGGAAGATCAAACAATGGATTCTCGCGTGCCGGCTCTTCTTCAAATACATCCAGTGCTGCACCGCGCAGATGCCCTGTTTGAAGGGCGGCGAACAGGGCGTTTTCATCCACCAGGCCGCCGCGCGCGCAGTTGATCAGCATGCTGCCTTTTTTCATTTTGTTCAACGCCGTTGCGTTTATGATGTTGGCAGTATCAGGTGTCCTGGGTACATGTAGTGACACCACATCGGATGTGCCCAGCAACTCGTCCAGCTCGACTTTACGAACACCGAGTGATTCGGCGCGCTCGTTCGTCAGGAAAGGGTCATAGGCTTGTACTTTCAATCCGAAACCCAAGGCCTTTGCAGCCACGATCGAACCGATATTGCCACTGCCGATAATGCCGAGCGTCTTACCGGTAAGTTCGATCCCCATAAATTTCGATTTTTCCCATTTGCCGGCTCGAGTTGATTCACTGGCTTGCGGAATGTGGCGAGCCAGCGCCAGCATCATCGAAATGGCATGTTCGGCAGTTGTAATGGCATTACCAAACGGTGTGTTCATAACCAGAATGCCGGCAGCGGTACAGCTTTTGACATCGATATTGTCAACGCCTATACCGGCTCGACCGACTACTTTCAATCGTGATGCTTTCGCCAGTAGCTCCGGTGTTACTTTGGTGGCCGATCTAACTGCCAGTCCATCATATTGATCAATCACACCCAACAGCTCGTCAGGAGACAGTTTGGCGCTTTGCACAACATCAACACCCAGCTCTTCAAAACGACTGACTGCAAGACTGGACATGGAATCCGAGATAAGTACTTTAGGTTTGTTCATGTTTGAGTTCCTCCTTGTGTTGTTAACGAATTGTTCTGCTCCTGCCATGACAGCCAGGCCCAGTCCAGCCAGTCGGTAAGCAGTTCAAGGTCGCTTGTTTCTACTGTCGCGCCACCCCAGATGCGGAAACCGGTCGGCGCACTGCGGTAGTTTCCGATGTCATACGCGGCATCGTGTGCCTCTAATAACTTCAACATAAACTTCAGCGCGGACTTCTGTTGATCGTCATCAAGCGCGTTAAATTTCTGATCGGTGATAGATAAACACATGGACGTGGTGGAACGTGTGTTGATTTGTGCAGCCAACCAGTCTACCCAATCGTTTTGTTGAACCCAGGAATTGATGATTTCGAAGTTACGCTCTGAGCGTTGCATCAAACCCGCATTACCGCCTGCAGATTCAGCCCAGTCGAGTACATGATGTAAGTCGGCTATCGCCAGCATGCTCGGTGTATTGATTGTGCTGCCATCGAAAATCCCTTTGATCAACTGCCCGTCTTTGGCAAGGCGGAAGAGTTTAGGGACAGCACGTGGTGCGGCTTCCTCCAGACGCTGCACGGCGCGAGGGCTGAGGGCTAACATACCGTGTGCGGCTTCACCACCTAATACCTTTTGCCACGACCAGGTAACAACATCGAGTCGTTCGTAGTCCAACGGTATGGCGAACACAGCAGAGGTTGCATCGCACAGAACGAGACCTTCTCTGTCGGCGTCGATAAAATTGAAATCCGGGACTCGGACCCCGCTGGTTGTGCCGTTAGCGACCATCACCAGGTCGTTAGCCGGATCCGCTTTTGAAAAATCAGGCAATTGACCGTAGGCAGCTTTGTGTACGTTGAGGTTCGGCAGGTCAAGCAATTGAAGATCAGTTGCCCAGTCCGACGAGAAACTCTCCCAGACAAATGCATCAACGTTGCGACGACCCAGCAATGACCACATTGCCATCTCGAAGGCGCCGGTATCTGAGCCGGGCACTATGCCCAACAGCCAGTCATCGGGAAGCTGCATCAGTGCATGACAACGTTTTATAGCACGTTGAATATCCGCTTTGGGTCCGGTGGCACGGTGACTTCTACCGAGCCATTGCGTATCTATCGACGATAGCGACCAGCCGGGTGGTTTGGCGCACGGGCCGGAAGAGAAGTTGGGATTCGCAGGTTTTGCCGCCGGAGGGTGTGTCTTCCCGGGTATTTGGGTTGTAGCTTGCGTTTTATTTTGGGCGCGCGCAGGTTCGCGCGCGTCCGGAATTGGTGTTCCGTCCATCTGTTTAACCTCTGGTTAAGGGTGGTTTGCTCCACCAGGCACGCGTAGTTTACGACGGATGGGAAATGTGCGGCAACTGTCAGTTTATTTTCGTTGCAGGCGCGGGTTGGACGCGAATGGCGCGGTTACAGAAATTATCGTCAAAAATGTGCACCAGGTTGTGCGGGCCGATTCACATTGTGCACGAGCGCCCTGTGCCGAGCGCCGGTTCATGGAAAAATGCCAGAACGTATTTACCAGCCGGCTTGCCGTTTATGCTGAAATTGCTTAAACCACACAAACTGACAGCAACTCCGTTCGTCAATCTCTGTCATCTGACAGGTGTAGCGTGCCTGTTGTTGGTGGTGGCGACGTTGTCCGGCGACCGCATCACGTCTGACTTGGCTTCGTTAAATCAAGACCTGCCTTTCGAACGAGTGACACCACAACTTGCCGGTGTTATGAAGGGTGACTGGATTGATCACACTGATCCGGTGGTGCGATTTGCATTGACGTTACCGGAGCACTGGTATCGGCGGGTGTTGAATGACGAAGCGCTAGAGCCGGATAACCGGACGCCGCAAGAGCAGGGCTACGCAGTCACCTATCTGTCGCCGTTGACATCAGATTCTGATCCGTTTGCTGACTATGTCATGGTTGAACTCTTGCCCGGTGAATCCTCAGGTTTCAGTAGTGATAGTAAAACCGAGCGACGCGTGATCCGTGTCGATGGCGTATCTGCTCTGCGCGAGCGTATTGAGTTACCTGCCTATCCGGTTGATCAACACAGGATTGATCTGGTTGCCTACCAGACGATAGTCACGCAGAAGCGGTATACGCTTGGAATTTATGTCGTTGGACAACACATCGAAGCTGCCGCGCTGGATGCGCTGTTTACACGGATTATAGAAAGTTTTCGTCTACCGGATTTCTCGCAAGATAGTTCCCGTCAAGTCAGCTAGCTCAGGTTGTTGACTGCACTGTCGGGTTAACGCGCCGGGTTAGTGTCCACAGCGAAGAATTTGCCTGAAACTTGCAACATGGAGGATATATAGTTCGCCACGGTAGACGATTGATGCCACATTCCCGAATGCTTCTCAACGACAGCAAACTCGCTCTGGTGACGACCGTGCTCGCGTGCCTGCTTACCGCTTGTAACAATAGCAATGTAGGTCCGTTGCCTGAAACTGTATCCACAAACGACGAGACTGAGAATCAACAAATCCTCGGTGGCGCCACCACGGGTGGGACTGAAACAGAGGACGGCGTTGGTCTGAACACCTCATCTGCGTTTGCAGGCATCGAAGCAGCTGCCTCAGAACTTGGACTGGTGCTGCGTAACAGTGATGACAGCCGCTCGCTGTATACGTTCGACAGTGATCCAAACGGTTCCACAACGTGCATCGCAGACTGTGCTCTTACCTGGCCACCCTTACTGGCAGACAACCAGCAACTGCAGGATCTGGCATCCACTCAAGCGGTAGCAGAACCTTTCTCGTTGCTGGCTGGACTCTCAATCATCACGCGACCGGACGGCATGTTGCAATGGGCGTTTAATGGTGCGCCACTCTATCGATTCAGTGGTGATCAGGTGGCAGGTGATATGAACGGGCAGGGTGCTGACGATGTATGGTTTGTGGCGCGCCCGTTTGCCTGGCAGGTCAGTGTTGACGCGACGAATACCGAATTCTTTGCCGGGCAGGGCTCGATCAATACCGGTATAGATGTAGCGATGTTGCGCAGCATGGATCTTGACGGACTGTCGCTTTATACGTTCACTCAGGACACGTTCGGATTGTCGACCTGCAATATTGGTTGTGATGACGAATGGCCACCGTTTTTTGCTGACCGCGGTGCACGTGCATCCGGTGGTTTTTCGGTGATCACGCGTATCAATGGTGCTGCGCAATGGGCTTACAACGGTCAGCCGTTGTACTTCTCCATCACTGATGCAAACCCCGGTGACACGAATGGCGATGGGGCAGAAGGCGTTTGGTTTCTTGCGCGACCTTAAGTTCTGACAACAGCTTTAACTTCCTGCTGTAGCGGACCGGTAAGTTTTTCTTTACAACGGTCACCGGTCACCAGTCACCGGTTCCCGGGACAAGTTTCACCCGTATAAACATGCCAGAAAAACTGGGATAAACACTGCATCTACGCTTGCACTGATGCAGTGTTTGCCGACATCGAGATTATAATCCCGGCCAGGCTTGCGGCCATTGCTCAGGTGACGGGATATGATTGGGTGCCCGGAAAATTACTTCGGTATCCAGTGGAATCGGCTCGTGGTTGTCGTTAAAGACCGGTGCGTCCAACTGAACACCGATTCTCTGGTATGCGCGTACGTAGTCGATCTCATAACGCGACGGAAACTCAGTGGATTCATCGGGTGAGCCCGGCCACCAGCCGCCAACAGCGGTGTTTAGAATAATGTACATATCCTGTGCAGACACATTCGGATCACTGACCCTGCGTTGCTCTACACCATCGACATAAAAAATCAGGGTGCCTGGTCGCCACTCGACGCCATAAGTGTGAAACTCGCTGGAGAAGTCCACACCTGCTGTTTCCATGGATTCAGTTGAACGCAGCTCGCCGGCGGCGTCATAATAATGATAGGTGTGAAAAACCACGTCGCGGTCGTCAGCAATATGTTCCATGATGTCTATTTCAGGTCTCAGGTCCACATAAAACGCATTCAGGAGCCAGAATGCTGACCAGAATCCTTTTCCGTAGGGTAATTTCGCTCGAGCTTCAACATAACCGTAGGTAAATTGGAAAGAGTCGTACGATGTCAGAACACCTGACAAGTAAGGTTGTCCGTTAGCCTTATCGCGTAGCTCATCCGGTGTGCGAATCGCCTCTATTGTCAGAGTCTCGCCATTCAGTTTAAACGGGTTGTAGCCGAAATCCGGTTCGTTTTCTACATCCACGTAGTACTGCTCTTCGCTGTTGATTACCAGGTCTTTGCCCCACAGATATGCCGAGTTCCAACGCTCGAAATCAAGCGTAGTGGTGTCGAACTCTTCAGCAAAAACCATTTGGTAGTCAGCGGCGATATGCGTCGGTAATGTGCCCGCAGCCGTTGCTTCATTCGCTGATGGCACGTCTATGTAAACGGTCAATGCATCGGCGACCAACTCAAACTGATCGTTGTTATCGAAAGCGATGACTTCATAGTAATAACCGCCAGCATCAAGATTTTCGTCCCGGTAGCTAGTGTCGAATACCGTGTCGATGTATTCGCCTGCTCGATACACGTTGTAACCTCGTGCCCCCGGCTCATCTGTCCAGTCCAAAGCAACGCTACCGTCGTCCAGTATGTTGCCGGTGAAACCGGCAGTCGCAGACGATGCAAAAAAGGTTGGCTGCTCTGCGGTTGCCGTATCGGCAATTGCAGCACCCAGTTCCGGTTGTGTGTTATCTACTGCAACAGAACCGGGTTCTTCAGTGGAAAAGGACGGTTCCTGCGATTGAGTACCGCCACCGCCACTACAGGCAGCGAGTGTAAAACAAAACCCGGTTAGTACAAGCGCGGGTACAGCCAGGTTGTTTGCTGTCATTATTGTTGATCTTTTTATTCGTTGTTTTTATCAGTATGAATCGAACGCTGTATTCGATAAGTGGTTGAAAACACAACGTGATTCCCTGATCGTGTTATCGGAGTCCTATCGGGGTTTTTAACGCATACTGTTAGTTTTGTGCAGAGGGTTGCAATATATTTTGTGGCAAGTCGCAAAATGCGACTGAATCGAAATTGTTTGTACGGCAGGTACGTGTCACTAACTGGTGCTGCAAAGACTACCCACTCACAAGCTAGTGAGATTCTGTCGGTCACACGTCGAAACAGGCTTAGCGCTGCACCTTCAACCATAAGCGCAAGTTTCTGAACGACCGGTTGCTGAGCGCATCACGAGCAAAGATCAAATGAACCGGGAAACATCTTTTACGCTTTGAATCGACAGGTCTTACAGCCAGTACAACAAACCAGTGACTGCTGTAGCATCCACGAACCAACTCGCAGGGCAGTGGAAGAGTGGGCTCGATACAGTGGTTGAACAGGTACTGCACGACACGCGGCAATTTGCCTGAGCCGGCCTTTGACAGGCTAATGGTGTTGTCAGGTTGCCAGACGACGTTCAGCTCCTTCATTGCATCGCGCTGCGCTTGTATCGCGCTTGCGAGCACAGCGGTAGCCAGGCCTACAGCTATTAATTGGCATATCGCTGTTGCAGCTAACCAGACCGGTAGTGTCAGGTACGGGTTGTCGCCCAGCAGAAACTGGTTACTTAGATAGTGGACAGTATTGACACAACCACCGAATGTTGCGAACAGGGCAAACCCGTGTAGCAGAAAACCAGTTACAGCGTGCAGCAGTGACGGTTGACTAGCCAGCAGTAAGGGAGGCGTGAATCTTCTTGACGATGGGTTCGAATCGGACTGGGTCGTCGCGCTGTGTGTCTTGTCGCGTTTCCTGTTTTCCTTGGTGTTGTGCTGCGCGCGGGCTCGTCGCCGCTTGTTGTTGCGCTTGTTGTGCATTGTTCTCGCTTCCTTGCAGAGTGTCTATAACTGACATGCCTGATGCATGCGGGCCGGCTTCCATTTCCGGTTGCATATTGCTACTGGTTATTTGATTTACACCGTAGCCTGTTGCACTGTTCATGTTACCGGAAATCATTGCGATCATGCACATCAATTCCGGGTCAGGCAGGTCCAGTAAATCACAAAACGCACGCTGTTCTGAAAACGGCGCGTTGTCGAAGTGGTTGTCAAGATAGGCAAGCAGAGCGGCATCAAGCTCACGCATACCACGGCGGCTGCGCCAACGCAGCAATCCTTTAGCGGGTAGATCTGTCGCCGACTGGGTCACGCTTTTAAGGTAACGGTCACCTGATTAGATACGTCGCTCAACCAGCATCTTTTTGGTTTCCGCGATGGCTTGTGCCGGGTTAAGCCCTTTGGGGCATACCTGGGCACAATTCATAATCGTGTGACAGCGATAGAGTTTGTATGGGTCTTCAACTGCATCAAGTCGCTCACCGGTGTTGTCATCGCGACTGTCGACCAACCATCGATAGGATGCCAGAAGCGCTGCCGGTCCCAGATAACGCTCACTATTCCACCAGTAGCTTGGGCAGCTCGTCGAACAGCACGCGCACAGGATACATTCATACAGGCCGTCGAGCTTTTCGCGTTCTGCTGGTGACTGCAGCCGTTCACGATCCGGAGGTGCCGGTGTGTCAGATTTTAACCACGGCTCGATGGACGCATACTGCGCATAAAAATTGGTCAGATCAGAGACAAGGTCTTTGACAACGGGTTGGTGCGGCAACGGATAGATACTGACGTCATCTTCAATATCTGCCAGAGCCATGGTGCAGGCGAGTGTGTTGCTGCCATTAATATTCATAGCACAGGAGCCACAGATACCTTCCCGGCATGAACGCCTGAACGACAGCGTGGCGTCCATCTCACTTTTGATTTTGATTATCGCATCCAGCACCATCGGGCCGCAGGTGTCCATATCGACATCATACGTATCAACTCGTGGGTTTTTTCCGCTGTCGGGATCATACCGGTAAACACTGAATTTTCGAGTGTTTGTGGCACCGTTTGGCGCAGGGTAGTGATTGCCCTTTTTTACAATGGAATTTGTCGGGAGCCTGAATTCGGCCATTACCTTCTACCTGTATTGGTTCAGTACTTTGCCTACAGAATCAATTGCTAATTAATTACTTCTTGATACTGTAGGTGCACTGAGGTTAATTCGTTGTCTTGAAATTTACCTGCAAATGATGCGAATGTAATTTACATTCAAGCGTTAGTACACACGTGTTTTTGGTGGAATAACTTCCGTCTCTTCAGTCAGTGTGTACATGTGTACCGGTCGATAATCAATGTCGACCTTACCTTGCTCGTCGACCCATGTGACCGTGTGTTTCATCCAGTTGTCGTCGTCACGCTCTTCGAAATCATCGCGCGCATGACCGCCACGACTTTCAGTGCGGTTGGCAGCACCGTGGATAATGCTTTGTGCTTGCGCCAGCAGATTTTCGAGCTCAAGTGTTTCAACTAGGTCAGTATTCCAGATTAATGTTCTGTCACTGACATTTATATCGGCAAAGCGGTCGTAAATTTTCTGCATTTTATCGACGCCTTCGTTGAGTGAGTCGCCATCCCGGAATACAGCTGCATGTTTTTGCATGGTACGTTGCATATCGTCACGCAACGTCGCAGTCGGTGTTTCGCCGTTTGCCTGTCGAATACTGTCAAAGTGAGACAGCACGGCATCGGTCGAGCTTGCCGGGAGCGGTTTGTGTTCATCCCCTGGTGTTATCAATTCCGCCGCCCGTAAAGCAGCTGCCCGACCGAAGACAACGATGTCGAGCAGTGAATTTGAACCCAGCCGGTTGGCGCCGTGCACTGACACGCAGGCCGCCTCGCCAATCGCCATCAGACCGGGCACGACACACTCCGGATCACCGTCTTTCAGTGTGACCACTTCTCCGCGGTAGTTGGTCGGGATACCGCCCATGTTGTAGTGAACAGTCGGCAGCACCGGAATCGGTTCTTTGTTGACGTCAACACCGGCGAAAATGCGCGCTGATTCAGAGATACCGGGCAGTCGTTTTTCGGTTACTTCTGCACCGAGGTGCATAAGGTTCAGGTGAATGTGATCGCTGTCTTTACCAACACCGCGACCGGCATTGATCTCCATGGTCATGGATCGGCTGACAACATCCCGCGAAGCAAGATCCTTTGCATTGGGTGCGTAGCGCTCCATAAAACGCTCACCTTCCGCATTAGTCAGGTAACCACCCTCGCCACGCACTCCTTCAGTGATCAGTACGCCGGCGCCGTAAATGCCGGTTGGATGGAATTGTATAAATTCCATATCCTGCAGCGGTAGTCCGGCTCGCAGTACCATCGCGTTGCCGTCACCGGTACAAGTGTGCGCCGATGTTGCTGAAAAGTAAGTCCTGCCACACCCGCCCGTTGCCAGTACAACCGTGTGCGCACGGAAGCGGTGCATCTCACCGGTTGCAAGATCCAGTGACATGACACCGCGACAAACACCGTCATCCATTAACAGATCGAGCGCAAAGTGTTCGATATAGAACTCGGCCTTGTGTTTGACGGATTGCTGGTAGAGCGTGTGCAGGATAGCGTGTCCGGTTCGGTCAGCTGCCGCACAGGTGCGCTGCGCTGTTCCTTCACCGAAGTTGGTAGTCATGCCGCCGAATGGTCGTTGGTATATTTTGCCTTCGTCAGTGCGTGAAAAAGGTACACCAAAGTGTTCGAGTTCAATTACGGCGGGCACCGCCTCGCGACACATATATTCAATTGCATCCTGATCGCCCAACCAGTCGGATCCTTTGACCGTGTCATACATGTGCCATTTCCAGTGGTCTTCGCCCATGTTGCCAAGAGCCGCGCTCATGCCACCCTGGGCTGCAACGGTGTGCGAACGTGTCGGAAATACTTTAGTGACGCAAGCGGTCGACAGGCCAGCTGCAGCCATACCGAGGGTTGCGCGCAAACCAGCGCCACCGGCGCCAACGATGACCACATCGTAGGTATGGTCGATGATTTTATAACTGTCGCTCATCGTAGATCCTAGCTCGCGAATGAAATTTTCAACACAGAGAAAACACCAGTGACTGCAAAAAATACACAGCCGATCTTGATGGCGATCAGGCTGGCGGTACGAATACCTTTCTCACCGATGTAGTCTTCAACAATAACCTGAAGACCAAGTGCCGCGTGATAGAACGCTACCAGGATCACGAGAATCATCATCACTGCTGTGAACGGTGAACCCAGCCATGCAGTGAAGGTCGCATAGTCCATCGATGGAAGTGATGCCATCGAGAAACAGAACCATATACAAAGTGGAACAAGACCTATAGCCGTCAGGCGTTGCAGCCAGAAATGATCAGTACCTTCACCTGCTGATCCCATACCTTTGACTCTGGCCAGTGGTGTTCTGAGTGAGTTCATGATTTACGTTGAGTAAGTTGTATATCGGATAGTTAGTCAATAAAAAGCAATCTGTCGGGCCATTGGTTTGCTAAGCCGCTATGGCCACAATCCAGGTAACCAGCGTAAGTACCGCTGCTGCAACAGGCACGGCTGGAGCAGTCTTTTTGGCAGATTCCAAATCGAGGCCCACGCCTGCATCCCAGAACAGGTGTCTGATACCGTTACAAAAATGGAAGTACAACGCGAATGTGAAACCGAATAGTACGAGGTACCCAAACCATGAAGACAGCAGAGCACTGGCAAAGGCAAAGCTCTCTTCACCACCGGCAGCCCGCGCTAGCACCAGCACCAGAAATACGATACCAACAAAGTTGATAACGCCGGTTATACGGTGAGAGATTGATATCAGCGCAGTCAACGGCAGCTTGTAGATCTGCAGATGTGGTGACATCGGTCTTTTATCGGTCCAGGCCATGCGTCAGTTCTCGTTCGGATTGTTGATTATCTGTTTGGTCGGATGGGGAGTCGCCCGTTATCGAGCCGTTAGCCGTGACAGGTGCGTAGATAACCGGGTGCTTAAAAATCGATGCAACGGCCGTTTTTTACCCAGTCGCCATAACGTGTGGGGTCATCTGCCGGAGCGGTTGTATCACCCGGCTGTTGCTGTCCCGATCCGGAAGTGCTGTTGTTTGTATCTTTGTGCGTATTGCTCATCGGTGACTGCTGGTGACTTTCGGCAGGCGGATCAGAAGGTGCTTGGGGCACCTTGTCGCTGTTACTGGATACTTCTTTACTCATCTGGGTGTCGCATCGTTGGCATCATTCGCATCATTGGTTGGGCAGGTTTTATAACAAACCAGGTACAGATTTCCCTATACCCGATATCCCATACCCGGTTCAATCATTGTCCTTGGGCTTATCGATATAAACAGAAGATGTACCAGATACGCCAATCAGGGCTTCCCAGCTTACTAGAATCTATGAATTCTGCGTGATTGCGCCAAAGTGGGTCACTTTATTACTACAAACTGCAATAATACACACGCCGCGATCGCCGCGCACAGGCGCGGTAGAATCTGACGCGAGCACATGCCCCGTCTCCCTGTCTTTCTACGTAATATAATATTCAGAGACACTGCTTGCACGTTTAACATCATCAGTGCACTCGATTCCCATTCTGGTATACCAGCGGTGAGCAGGCTGGATCGACCAAACCGATAGCTGATTATAAATGCAATGAGTAACGAATCTGCATCATGGACTGACTTTTTAAAGTCGCAAGGCGCAACCGGCGGCACATTTAACACCTTGTCACCTGCTGCCGAAGCCGGTGTTTCTAATTGGCTGGCAGATCTAGCCGACAGGGTTGTGATTGATGTTACCGGCGCGGATGCCAGTGAATTCCTGCAAGCGCAATTTTGCAATGATGTCGCTGTGCTGGATCCAGTGTCAGGAACAGCGGGCCAGCTCAACGGTTATTGCAACCCCAAGGGCAGGTTGCTGGCATTGTTTCACCTGGTTGCCTTTGCCGAAGACGATTCTGATACACCGCGTTTTCGTATGATACTGCCTGCGTCGACCGCAGACGCGTTCGTCAAACGCTTGCGCATGTTTGTACTGCGAGCGCAGGTGGAATTTACATTATCAGACGATGCGTACCGGGTTTTCGGCATGAGCGGCGCTCGAGTAAGCGCAGCATTAGAGGGATTGTTTCCAGCCAATCATCCGACGCCTGATGCTGGTGATTACAGCACCAAGCAATTCCCGGGCTACATGGCAATGAAATTGCCCGCTGATCGCTGGATGCTTGTCGTTGACGAAAACAAGGCCATGGACGCATGGAATACTTTGTCTGCAGAGTTGCAATCTGTCGGATCGAACCGCTGGCAGCTCGAAAGTATTGATGCAGGTGAACCGGTGCTCTACGACACCAATGTCGAGCAAATCATTCCACAGATGCTTAATCTTCAGGCAATCAATGCGTTGAGTTTCAAGAAAGGTTGTTACCCGGGACAGGAGATTGTTGCGCGCATGCAATACCTTGGAAAACTAAAACGACGCATGCGCAAGGTGATGATTAGTGGTGATGCATTACCGGATGCGGGTGCAAAGCTTGCCGCGGGTGATGATGCGGATGCGGGTATTGTAGTTTGTGCGGCGATCGGTGCTGATGGCAACGCCCGTGCGCTTGTGGTGGTTAAAGACAGCGTCGATATAGCGCAACTGTCCGCGGAGGGTATTGGTGGCGGATTTGCCGCGTTGGATCTGCCGTATACACTGGATACCGGTGCATAGTCAGTAAGCTGCGAAATTTACCAATACCCCGGCTTTAAGCGAATGTCACTGAAGCAGGTTTATCTGGCGGAGAATGTCATCGATGCACAACTCCTGTGTGACATGCTTATTGAGGCCGGATTTGAAGCAAGGGTGTTCGGCGGCTTTTTGACTGGCGCAACCGGTGAGATACCACCGGATGGTTTGATTAAAGTGATGGTCAATTTCCCGCATGACAATAGCGGTGATGGACAATCACCCGACTCATCCCTGTCAGTTGGCAAATGGTATTTTCCTCAGACGCCCGACGTGGGTAAGGATTCTATCGAGCCTGCAGGTACCGCTGGCCAACCGGGCGAAGTCGAATCAGATGAACCGAAGGGCTTTGAGACCGCCCGTCGCATCGTTGAAGAATTCGAGGCCGCCCGTTCGCAAGAGGCATGGCCGCGGGTTTGTAAACAGTGTGGAGAGGATACTAACTCCCGCTTTAGTCACTGTTGGTGTTGCGGTGCGCCGATTGATTCCTGAATCATCAATCAACAAATGCGCGTCTGTTAATGAAGAAGCGCGAACATCTTGCGTCGGTACTGGCCGGCGAGCGGGTCGTTGCCAAGCACATCGAACAGGTTAAGCAGTTTTTTGCGAGCTGCACCATCGTTGTATTCCGGATCTTTTTGCATCAACGTCAATAGCTCTTCAATGCCTTGTTCCATGTTACCGGCGGCTGCATTGTGGATAGCCACTTTATATCTCGCTTCACTGTCATTGGCGTCACCGGCTAGTTGTGATTGCCATTGATCCAACGATTTCTCATCACCCGATATCTCTCGGGATAGTTCAATTGTTGCAGCCAGACGTGTCGCTGCAACCGAACTTTTGTCATCGTCAGAGAGCGCGTTTAAACAACTTTCGGCTGTAACAAGGTCGTTTTCAGCAACGCACACCTGTCCAAGTGCGAGCAGTACGTCAACGTTAGCGGGTTCTGCAGCCTGTAACTGCAGTAATTGTGCGCGTGATCCTTTGATATCGCCCTGCTCAAACAGCATCATGGCCTGCTCGAGTGCAGGGTCACCTGCCAACTCGGCATTGTTGCCTTCAATATGGTTGGATAGGAAGGTTCTAACCTCCGCCTCAGGCAGAGCACCCATAAACTCGTCAACCAGTTGACCTTCCTTGAATAGTTTAACAGTGGGCAAACTGCGAATTCCCAACTGCTGCGCAATGCCCTGAAAGCGCTCCGTATCGAGCTTTGCCAGGACGAAGGCACCGTTATATTCGATCGCCAGTTTCTCCAGAATTGGCATAAGCGATTTACACGGCCCGCACCAATCAGCCCAGAAATCCACCAGCACAGGTGTGGTGGCCGAGCCCTCGACCACTACCTGTACAAAATTTGACTCGTCGAGTTCAACAATGAAAGGTGAATCTGCCATCGTATTGCTTACCTGTTGCAAGAGGAAATTAAATTAAGTTCAGTGCTGTAAAAGCGGTAAAATCAGCCCGACAGGCGTCAATCATGCATAGCTGGTTACAGTGCCTGATCAGTGCCATCTGCCGGCGGTATAGTCGAAACTGTCGAAACAGTAGATACTTTCGCAATTTCCGAGACTGCCGCGGCGCACGCTGTCGAACAGCATTTTATGCTATTTTTTACGCCGCCTTTTAAAACGTGTTTTGCATTCCGGCCTTGGCTTAGTATTGCGTCATTATTCGCTGGTTGGCGCAGCCACCGATTATATCAACTCATGCTGTGACAACCTGACAATTTCACCCCTGATCTAGCATAAATTCAGCCTGGGTCGCAGATTGCCAGTGTTGAGCTAACCTTCAACCACCATTGCGACGCCGCAGATATCCGGATTCGCCTGATCAACGCGAGCCGCGAGAGATCTGCGCAATCCCAAAGGACGGGCTAAACTATATGAATACGGCAAACTGAGAATG
The DNA here is from genome assembly GCA_937951345.1 of uncultured Granulosicoccaceae bacterium. Classification (GTDB taxonomy): domain Bacteria; phylum Pseudomonadota; class Gammaproteobacteria; order Granulosicoccales; family Granulosicoccaceae; genus CALFCE01. The sequence continues at coordinate 45,494 of CALFCF010000030.1, read as the reverse complement.
CCTGCAAAAAAGAAAGCCAAACAGAAAGCCACCAGGAACGCAAAGTCGACTAGCCGATCAAGCGCGGTTAGCGGGCGCTCGAGTGGCAAAAGAGCTGCCCTGAGCCCGGCGAAAAAGAAATCGGCGTCGAAAAAGGTGTCTACCGGGTCCAGGCGGCCATCTGCAAACCAGGCCAAAAAACCAGCAAAAGCGACCACTGGTGAGCGTAAGCGCAAGCCTGTAAAAAAATCCACTGGCAAGCGCGCTAAAAAGTCGACGGGTTCGACCGGGAAAGCAACTGACAAAGTGACAGCAGCAGCCACCAAAAAACGTAAGTCGAAGCCTGCAACCGACAGCGCGAAACGTGCAAAAAGCCTCGGGAATTCGGCTGACGCTGCTACACCGTCGCGTGGTACTCGACAAAAGAACACGAATCAAACCAAAGATTACAACGCGTCTGCCATTGAGGTGTTGAGTGGACTTGACCCTGTGCGCAAGCGCCCGGGTATGTACACCGACACGACAAGGCCGAATCATCTGGCGCAGGAAGTTGTCGACAACAGTGTTGATGAGGCACTGGCAGGTCATGCCGGTTTAATTCAAGTCACGGTTTACAAGGATGGATCACTAGAGGTAACAGATGACGGCCGTGGTATGCCGGTTGACATGCATCCGGAGCTTAAATTACCCGGTGTTGAAGTCATCATGACAACATTGCATGCCGGCGGTAAGTTTTCCAACGACAACTACACCTTCTCCGGTGGACTACATGGCGTCGGTGTATCAGTAGTTAACGCGCTATCGAAAAAGCTTGAAGTTCGTATCAAACGTCAGGGATTTGAATTCCTGATGAGCTTTCGCGGTGGCGAGATCGAACAGAAGCTTAAGCCCGTTACCAAAGTGGGGCAACGTAACACGGGTACAGCGATCCGCTTCTGGCCGGATAAATCCTATTTTGATTCGAATAAATTCTCACTCGAACGGCTCAAGCATCTGCTGCGGGCAAAAGCCGTGTTGTGTCCCGGGCTTGAAGTTCGCTTAAAAGATCAGGCATCGGGCGAATCGTGGGATTGGTGTTTTGAAGACGGCATTGCCGACTACCTCAAAGATGCACTGTCTGCGGCAAACTGCTTGCCGGGCGAGCCTCAGTGCGGGAGTGCTGAAACACCAACCGAAGCCGCCGACTGGGCGCTGGTCTGGGTACCTGATGGTGGTGATGGCGTGCAGGAAAGCTATGTCAATCTGGTGCCAACCGCGCAGGGTGGTACGCATGTCAACGGTTTTCGCAGTGGTTTGACCGATGCGATGCGGGAGTTCTGCGACTTCCGCAGTTTGTTGCCGCGCGGAATTCGCATCAGTCCGGAAGATGTCTGGGACAATCTATCGTTTGTCTTATCAGCCAAGATGCAGGATCCACAATTTTCAGGGCAGACCAAGGAGCGTCTGTCCACCCGTGAATATGCGGCATTTATTGCCGGAGTGGTTAAAGATCAGTTTTCGCAATGGTTGAATCAACATCCGGAAACCGGTGATCAAATCGCCGCATTGGTTATTGCCAATGCGCAGAATCGTGCGCGTGCCGGGAAGAAAGTAGCGCGTAAAAAAACAGCTGCTGGACCGCAATTACCCGGCAAGCTTGCCGACTGCGCTTCCAGTGATGTCAGCCGTACGGAATTGTTTCTGGTTGAAGGCGATTCTGCCGGTGGTTCTGCCAAGCAGGCGCGCGATCGTGAGTATCAGGCCATTATGCCGTTGCGCGGCAAAATATTGAATACCTGGGAGACCTCACGTGATCAGTTGTTCAGTTCACAGGAAGTACATGACATTTCGGTTGCCATCGGCATGGAGCCCGGTAGCAATGACTTCTCTAAATTGCGTTACGGCAAAATCTGTATCCTTGCAGATGCTGATTCCGATGGCGCGCATATCGCCACGTTGCTGTGCGCGTTATTTGTACGTCACTTTTCTCCGTTGGTTGAAGCCGGCCACGTCTACGTTGCAATGCCGCCGCTTTATCGCGTCGATGCAGGCAAGGACGTTTACTATGCGGTCGATGAGGATGAGCGACAGGCGATTATGGATCGGCTCGAGTCGCAGAAAAAGAAATCGAAAATCACCACAACCCGATTCAAAGGCCTCGGCGAAATGAATCCGATACAACTGCGCGAAACATCGGTTGATCCGGATACCCGGCGTCTTGTGCGACTACGCACAGCAGCCGGTGATAACACGCATGCAACCATGGACATGATGCTGGCGAAAAAACGATCGGCTGATCGAAAACGCTGGCTTGAAACCAAAGGCGATTTGGCGGAAATCTGAGCATTTGGACAAACAGTCGAAAACAGCTGAAAGTCGTGTCGCAGGTAGTGTGGCGCACGTATAGTGTTGCACGTTTATCCGTCAGGAATTGAAGCGGACAAGTCGTTCAAAAATCCGTTCGCAAATATTGGTTGAACAACATTGGCAATACAATACGCCTTCGATACCGCTCCGCCTGCGGGCACCATTCAACGGGTACATTCTGTTATTGATTGGGGCTACATGCCGTTGCCATTTGCACTTGACCACGTCAATGTCTGGTTGATTGGCAATGCAACTGACGATCTGATGATTGTCGATACCGGTATTGATTCAGCTGCTACCTGTGATCTTTGGCAACAACTATTAAGTGCGACAGGCAGAACGCCCGGTCATTTACTCATTACGCACTACCATCCGGATCACATCGGTCTTGCCAGCTGGTTTCAGTCTCAGCACGCGCAATTGCCGGTTACGATGTCTCAGCTGGAATTCGATCAGGCTAAAGCTGCGTTTGAGGCGACTGATGAAGAGTTTGCCGGGGCACAGGCAGCCTGGTATCGCGAGCACGGTATGCCCGATGATTTATTGCATAAAATGGCTGCCGAGGGTAACTCCTATCGCCAGATTGTCGCGGGTTTGCCTCAGGTGGACAACATCGTCAAAGCGGGTGATTCCTTAACGGCTGGAGGCTATAAATGGCAGGTGATCACAGGCGGCGGACATGCACCCGAGCAGATCACATTGTATTCGGAAGCGATTAACGTATTGATCGCAGCAGATCAAATTCTGCCGCGTATTACGCCGAACATTTCGCTCAACTGGTATAAAAACCGCCTGGATCCGCTGGCCGACTTTCTGGGATCGTTTGCAAACTACGATAGTTTGCCCGCAGATGCGCTGGTGCTGCCATCGCATGGTTTGCCCTTTACAGGACTGCACGAGCGGTTGGGCCAGCTGCGTGATCATCATGACGAGCGCCTGGACAGGTTGCGCCAGTCAATACAAAAGCCGGTCACCGCCCATCAACTACTGCCGCTTCTGTTCCAGCGCGAGCTGGATCCTCGCCAGATGATGTTCGCGATGGGTGAGTGTCTTGCACACCTGCGTTACCTGGAAAATCAGGGTGAAATTATGGCGACAACCAGCGGTGGAATAATCCGTTATCAGACAAACTGATAGTCGTCATTTAACATTAACGATTGGTCAGAGCGTTGCCGAATGCATAGCGCCTAGGCTATAATTCGTCGACTCAGGCGCAAGCTCCTGACTCGCAGTATGCTGCTACGGCACAGCGTCGCCGTTACCCACAGCGTTGCCGTTACCATTTGTTGGCTCTTGGCCATTAAAGCAAGTGGGACGGTAAAAGGTGCAAGTAAGTAACCGGTAAAGCTACTAGCTGCGGTTTTTAGCGTTAACCATAAGTATTAGCGTTAACCGTACGTAGCCGGTGTAAGTGAAAATAGGTGAAGTTTAAGTAAGGCGTGTTGCGAGCTAAAACGCAGACCTTGCATAAATTCCTTTTAGCACTTGCACCGCTTGCACGACTACACTGCGATCCACCAGTCCGCCAAAAGTCACCCGAAGTCAGTTTTAGTCGAAGTCAGTTTTAGTTAATCAGCGTATAGAAACAGCCTGCCTCTGATCCTTGTGCACGGATCAGAATTTTCTGTACGCGCGTGTAAATAACCAGGTTGCCTAGTTAGGGGCTGTCTATGATGGTTTCGACAACCTGGCAGAGTAAGTGGAGAGACAACAGCATCAAATGAGCGTTGATAGTTATCAATCCGCAGCAATCCGACAGATGCCGGCAACGCTCGTGCTGGCTGATGGTACATCGTTCAATGGTTCCTCAATAGGGCAGGCCGGTATAACCACCGGCGAGGTGGTGTTCAATACGGCAATGACCGGTTATCAGGAAATACTGACGGATCCATCGTACGCCAGCCAGATAGTCACTCTTACTTATCCACACATTGGCAACACCGGTTGCACCCCGGTAGATGCAGAATCGAATGCAGTGCATGCAGCCGGATTGATTATTCGCGATTTGCCCGCGGTGCACAGCAACTGGCGGGCGCATTCATCACTGCCGGCTTATTTGACTGCACAAAAGGTTGTTGCAATTGCCAACATTGATACCCGCCGCTTAACGCGCCACCTGCGTGAGCATGGCTCGATGCCCGGCAGCATCGTCGCTGCCGATACATTTGAAACCGATTACGCCGAGTTACGCGCGCGTGGAGAAGAGGCGGCTCGCGCATTTCCCGGTCTTGCCGGGATGGATCTGGCTCGGGACGTGACCTGTACCGATAGTTATCCCTGGTCGGACGGTGTTTGGGATCTGCAAAGCGACAGCTATCCCGTCGCAGAACCTGCTGCATCAGATGGAACATCCGCTAGACCGTTGGTTGTTGCGATGGATTTCGGAGTCAAGCACAACATCCTGCGTATGCTCGCCAGCCGTGGTTGTGATATCCACGTGGTACCGGCGACGACCACTGCTGAACAGATCATGGCGGCAAAGCCTGCGGGCGTCTTTTTATCAAACGGCCCGGGCGATCCTGAACCTTGCGATTACGCGATAAACACAATTCGCACACTGCTTGACGGCAATATTCCGGTATTCGGTATATGTCTGGGGCATCAGTTGCTGGCGCTCGCATCCGGTGCGAAAACGCTGAAAATGAAGTTTGGTCACCACGGCGCCAATCATCCGGTTGTTGATCTTAAAACCGGGCGCGTCATGATCAGCAGCCAGAACCATGGCTTCGCGGTTGATCCTGACACACTGGGTAACCACATGACTGTGACGCACAAGTCGTTGTTTGACGACTCAATACAAGGGATCGAGCGTAACGATGTGCCGGCGTTCGGATTCCAGGGACACCCGGAAGCGAGTCCCGGGCCTCATGATGTTGCACCTTTGTTTGATCGGTTTGTCAGCATGCTGATGACCAACGCGCAGCCAGACAGCGGCGCTTAGCCGGTTTGAAACCCAGAAAAAACACAGACAAAACCTAACGTACCATGCCCAAGCGTACTGACATAGAGTCCATACTGCTAATCGGTGCCGGACCGATCGTTATCGGACAGGCCTGTGAGTTCGACTACTCCGGTGCGCAAGCCTGTAAAGCGCTGGCGGAGGAGGGCTTCCGGGTCATATTGGTTAATTCCAATCCGGCAACGATCATGACAGACCCTGTTATGGCTGATGCAATCTACATCGAGCCGATCCAATGGCAGACGGTAGCAAAGATCATTGAGCGCGAAAAACCGGACGCTATTCTGCCAACCATGGGTGGTCAGACAGCGCTCAATTGCGCACTTGATCTTGAACGTGAAGGGGTGCTCGCTGAGCATAACGTGGCGATGATCGGCGCGACACGCGATGCCATTGACATGGCCGAAGATCGCGAGCGTTTTCGTAAGGCCATGACCGATATTGGTCTTGCGACACCACGTGCTGCTATTGCTCACAGCCTCGAAGAAGCGCATCAGGGTCAGGCGATGATCGGCTTTCCCTGCATCATACGTCCGTCTTTCACGATGGGCGGTAGCGGCGGCGGTATCGCCTACAATATGGAAGAATTCGACGTGATTGTTCGTCGCGGCCTTGATCTGTCACCCACCACTGAGGTGTTGCTGGAGGAGTCGGTTCTGGGATGGAAAGAATATGAAATGGAAGTGGTGCGCGACAGCAATGACAACGTGATTATTGTCTGTTCGATAGAAAATTTTGATCCAATGGGTGTGCACACGGGTGACTCGATTACTGTTGCGCCGTCGCAAACCCTAACGGACAAGGAGTACCAGATCATGCGCAATGCATCGATCGCGGTGCTTCGGAAAATCGGCGTTGATACCGGCGGATCAAACGTCCAGTTTGCGATCAACCCGGACGATGGGCAAATGATTGTTATCGAGATGAACCCGCGGGTGTCGCGCTCATCCGCGCTGGCATCGAAAGCCACCGGATTTCCGATAGCAAAGGTTGCTGCCAAGTTAGCGGTGGGTTACACGCTGGATGAACTTGATAACGAAATAACTGGCGGGGCGACTCCGGCGTCTTTCGAACCGTCAATCGATTATGTTGTGACCAAGGTGCCGCGCTTCACGTTTGAAAAATTCCCGAATGCGGACGCGCGACTGACCACGCAGATGAAGTCGGTTGGCGAAGTGATGGCCATCGGACGAAATTTTCAGGAATCCCTTCAAAAAGCGTTGCGCGGGCTGGAAACCGGGATCCATGGACTTGACACCATTCTGCATGAGCAAGACGCGGAGTTGCGAGTATCTGCGCTTAACCGTGAGCTGCGCGAACCTGGCCCGGACCGTATTCGTTACGTAGCTGATGCGTTTCGTGAGGGCTGGACACTGGATCAGGTGTTTGAGCTCACCCGCATTGACCCCTGGTTTCTGGCTCAGTTGGAGGACCTTGTCGCCGAGGAAACTGCTTTATTAGCTGACGCTGCTGCTGATTCTTCGGTGAGTGATCCTGCGACGCTCGATGCATCGCGCCTGACACGCCTTAAGCGCAAGGGATTCGCCGATGTCAGGCTGGCTTATCTGCTGGGATGTGATCAGTCGGCTATTCGCGCACGTCGTCAAGTGATCGGTTTGCATCCGGTGTTTAAACGCGTTGACTCCTGTGCAGGCGAGTTCGCCAGTGAAACCGCTTATCTTTATTCAACCTATGACGAGGCATGCGAGGCCGACCCGGGTGATCGGCGTAAGATCATGGTTCTCGGTGGTGGTCCGAACAGAATCGGACAGGGTATCGAATTTGATTATTGCTGTGTCCATGCTGCGTTGGCACTACGTGAAGACGGTTACGAAACCATTATGGTTAACTGCAATCCGGAAACGGTTTCAACCGACTATGACACGTCCGATCGACTGTATTTCGAACCGTTGACGCTCGAAGACGTACTCGAGATAGTGCACAAGGAAAAACCGACGGGTGTCATCGTGCAGTACGGCGGACAGACGCCGCTGAAGCTTGCACGTGATCTGAAAGCTGCCGGTGTTCCAATAATAGGCACGTCGCCTGAATCCATTGATTTAGCCGAAGACAGAGAGTTGTTTCAGCAGCTGCTGCAAAAGCTTGACTTGCGTCAACCGCCAAACGCTACAGTCAGAAACCGCGACGAAGCGGTAAGTGCAGCCACAAAACTGGGTTATCCTTTGGTCGTCAGACCATCGTACGTACTGGGTGGCCGGGCGATGGAAATTGTACGCAGTGAAGCCTCTTTGCTTCGCTACCTGGATGAAGCAGTATCGGTGTCCAATGATTCACCGGTGTTGCTTGATCACTTTTTGGATGATGCCATCGAAGTTGATGTAGATGCTGTTTGTGATGGCAAGGATGTGGTTATAGCGGGCATCATGGAGCACATTGAAGAAGCCGGTGTTCACTCCGGTGATTCGGCTTGTTGTTTGCCACCGTATAGTCTGAGTAACGCCATTCAGGATGAGATTCGGCGCCAGGTAAGCTTGTTGGCACTGGAGCTTGGTGTTGTCGGATTGATGAATGCACAGTTTGCGGTGCAGGGTGAGTCTATTTTTATACTTGAAGTCAATCCCCGTGCCTCCCGCACCGTTCCTTTCGTTTCGAAGGCTTGCGGGGTCCAGTATGCTCGAATCGGTGCGCGTTGTATGGCAGGTATTTCATTGACTGAGCAAGATGTTACCCGGGAGCGTCAACCGGCTTTTTACAACATCAAGGAATCGGTGTTTCCATTTGGTAAATTCCCGGATGTTGATCCTGTGCTGGGTCCGGAAATGAAATCTACCGGTGAAGTCATGGGCGTCGGTAGAACGTTTGGCGAAGCGTTCGGCAAGGCAACATTGGCCAGTAACGTGACCCTGCCGAATCGAGGTATCGCGTTTCTGTCAGTGCGTGAACGGGATCGATCGCATGCTGTCGAAATCGCCGGGCAGTTAATTACACAGGGATTCCGCATCGTTGCCACGCGGGGAACGTGCCGCGCGATAACGGATGCCGGTCTTGCGTGCAGTGCTGTTAACAAACTTCAGCAAGGCAGACCGAATATTCTGGATCAATTAAAAAATGGTGAGATCGACTATATTGTCAATACAGTAGAAGGCAGCAAGGCCGTGCTTGACAGTCATTACATACGTAGTCAGGCTCTGACAGGGCATGTGCCCTATGTGACATCAATCGCCGCTGCACGGGCAATGTGCCGTGCTTTGGATGAAATTGACAACAAAGACATCTATAGCCTTCAACAGTTACATCAGGAAATTTCATGAGTGATCGATATCCGATGACGGTACGCGGTGAAGGGCTGTTGCGCGAGGAGCTTGCCGAGTTAAAAGGCGTGCGGCGCCCTAAAGTCATTGAGGCTATTGCAGAGGCCAGGGAACACGGTGATTTAAAAGAGAACGCTGAGTATCATGCAGCGCGCGAGCAACAGAGTTTCATTGAAGGTCGTATAAAAGAAATTGAAGGCAAGCTGAGTCTTGCGCAGGTTATAGATGTCACGCGGTTGAAGCCTTCAGGCAAAGTCGTATTCGGGGTAACTGTGGAGCTTCTTGATCTGGACACGGACGAAAAAGTCACCTATCAGATCGTCGGTGATGATGAGGCAGATTTTGCCGAAGGTCGTATATCGTTCAACTCACCGGTTGCCAAAGCGATCATCGGCAAAAGCGAAGGGGATGATGTCTCAGTTGATACACCTGGTGGTGGTAAGGAGTATGAAATTGCCACGGTTAAGTACGCCTAGCCTGCCGGCTAACTGCCGTGCCTGAATCTCCCGGCTGCGAAAACAGCAGTAAAGTCTGTATTCGTGCTACGAAATCAGCAAAAACAGCGAGATAGAATCTTTTTCTAATAATAAACTTTAACCTTTTCCCAAAATCGCACAGGCGAACAGGCGAGCGGTAAATTGAGCCCGCTGCCATCATGCGATACCATCACACACTGAACCTATTCCACTTGTACAACTGACAGGATGTCAGTAGCGTAGACGTCCATACCGCCGGTATGTCTTCTGTCTAACCACCAGTCGAATTCACATTAGATGTTGTAACTGGTGTGCCTGTTGTAACTGATGTGCCTTGTTTTTCAGTTCAATACGTTTATCTCTTGCAAAAAAATTATACAACGGAATGTAAAGCACCCATTCAATGAAACAGCTACAACCACATCCTCAAATTCAGCATAAACAACGACTAACCTCTAGTACAAGCTCCGGCTTGAACAAGTTGTCGGAACGTAAAAAAAATACCAGACGGTGTTTTCTGAAACAGACTGCGCTTGCAACGGTTGGTGCTCCGGCATTGATGCAGTCAGTAACCGCGGCTGAAATCCTGTCGCCAGTAGCCTTTGAAAGTGCATTTGCTTCCAATAAAGGTAAACCCGAGCCAGTGGGTAAAATCAATCACCGGAAAGCTGAAGCTGCTCGGATTGAAGAACGCCATCTGCGTTTGTGGAACGTGCAGACTGATGAATATTACGAAGGTCCGTATTGGGCCAGTGGTCGCTTTCTCACGCCCGCCATCGAGCAGATCAGTTACTTGCTAAGAGACTTTCGACGTGAAGAAGCCTGGCCGATTGACCCGTACGTAATCGATTTTATGTATGCAGTTTATTCGCAGTTGGATACCCGTGAGCCGCTCCACATTCTCTCGGGTTATCGCTCGGCGCAAACCAATGCCGAACTTGCCAAAACCTATGAACGCGTTGCTTCTAACAGTCTGCATATCACGGGGAAAGCGATTGATTTCAGGTTGCCATCAGTTAAGGCGCGTAAGCTTCGGAACCTGGCTATTGAGGCTAACCGGGGTGGTGTTGGTTACTATGCGGCTCGTGACTTTATCCATATCGATACAGGTCCGGTCCGGGCCTGGCAGTAGTTCTCTCACAACACCTGGCCTGGGATCTGTTGTTTTTTGTGACCTGCGACAGTGGTTTCGTCGATTGTATTAGCTCTCGAATAAGTTGACTTTGTAGAGTCTGTCACACCTTATCTGTGCTGAATTTGAAGCGTGTCGGTTACTCTGATGCGCATAAACCGCACAATAGTCTCCAATTTCACAGATCAGCAATGCCGTGATTTGTCATGGCCTGACAGGCGATTGAGGCTTTACAAATGAAAACAAGAAACTTGCACAAACTAATTGGATATGCCGTGACGGGTTTACTCCTGACGGTGGTAGCCTCTACTGCACAGGCGGCTAAATTTGGCGTGCGCATCGTTACACCCGAAGGTGAGCCGATTGCTGGTGCAGCAGTTTGCATAGGAACCCATGGCGATTACAAAAAGTTTGGTGCAACGTTTACATCATCGGACGGTCGTGTGTTACTTGATGTGCCGCCCGTACCGTTGGTAGTAACAGTCTCGAAGAATCGTTTCGCCGGCCTGCGTATTTCTGAACCTGCGCGTCATTTTAATCTGGTTAAGGTAATCGAGTTGCGTGACGGTCTGCCGGGACCACGTTGTAAAGCCGGTAGTTCGCTCGCTGATTCCGGTAGCGGTAGCGGTACATCACCCTCAATCAAAGGTGTAAGTGTCAAGGACAACGCAGTTCGCGTACAACTCGTACCCAAAGTAGCCGGTGGCGCCAGTCACTACCGTCTTTCTTCAAAGCGCAACATGGAGAAAATGAGCTGGCTTAATTTGCCGGATGCTATTCCGGTCGATACCAATCTGCTCGGTAAAACGGTTTACTTGCAAGTGGCACGTATTGCCAGATCAGGTCAGTCAACAATCGAATCACACTCCAACGTATACCCGGTAAACCTTAAAAGTCTTTAGGGCGAACTTGTATAGCGTAGTCTCTGCACACTAGAAGCCATCTCATAATTGAGGTTGTGCGCTCAGACAAGGCGTGTGGCGCTCGAGCAGCGCAGTTTACACGCAGTAAATGAGCAGCGCAGAACAGCAATAGCGCAGCATCGGCGTACAGGACTGGGCGTCCCCGATCGATTTTGAGATGGCTTCCAGATATTGTTTCTGCACAAGCCTTCACAGATAAGGCTTTCTGCAAAGCAAGGAGTTTTGTAGATAAGCCGGAATGTGCTCTGTTCGCATGTACCGGCAGGTACGGCGGTAATTTTTGGAGAGCGCTGTTAGCCCGTGCGGTCAGATTGCCGGTTTATGTTGAAACCAGGTTTTCAAACGAGAGTTGTGAAATTCGGCTAAGAGATTTACTGATTAGGTATCGATCGGTAATGGGTTGCCTGACGAAGCATGACCCGACAAAGCATGGCCTGAAAAAGCATGGCCTGACAAGGCATAGGACGCCCGAGTCGCTCAGTGAGACTAAAAAAATGGATAAATTCAGTTCTTAAAGATCACACAGCGGTCACGTTTTTTTATCTGATAACTTTTCAAGTTCCTGCTGGGAAAGTTGGCGTGCCTCGGCTTCATACATCACTGGAATATTATCTCTAATCGGATAGGCCAGTGCCGCACTTCGGCTCCATAGCTCATCCCCTTGCTGAACCAGCTTCCCTTTGGTTACCGGGCACACAAGTATATCAAGCAGGCGTTTGTCCAACGTAATATTCTCCGCTTGTTTTAAAGCGTCGTTAAAGTGGATTTGATCTGTCGAAGTATACCGTAATTCCTGTTACTTGATCGCGTCGCGCGACGACTACGCTCAAGAATTTCCGTCTGGTATCGCACATCAATACCCAAACGCTAGAATTGCTATATTTTTTTCCTGGCGGGTTTGAATAGAGCAGGTTAGGTGCGATTAGTGAATACACGGCTAATTGTTTTTACCAACGGACCGCGCAGAATTTCGATATCCAATGACTCTCTGCGCTTTCCGGCGTAACTTTGTTTATACTCGTAGTCGCCCTTCAGCAGATCTATTTCTTTTATGCCGGCAGTAATGGCCTTCTCGATAAGCTGGCTCATCATCAAGTGACCAGGCGCCAGGTGGTTGTATTCGGGAAGAAACCCGGTTTGAAAAAGATACAGACGGTTGTTGTAGGAAAACGCATACTCGACGCCGATCAACTGCCCGTCAAGCTCGAAACGTTGCAACCAGAGCCGGTCTTTTTGACCCAGTGTGTCTGTCAAGTCGCGATGAAATGACAGATAACTACTTTCTGTGAACGATTCGGAGCCTGTGTGGTCGTCAGTTTGGGACTTACTGTCCCAACGAGAATGGTGCAACTCGACCAGTGCATCGAACGTTGCAGCAATTTCATCTGGTGTTTTGCATAGCGGAAACCGGGCTGTTCCCGTACGTTGCAATCGATTGTTGCGTCGCTTGACCTGCTTGCGGAAGTTTCTTGATTGTGCGGACAGGTAAGTTTGCCAGTCAGCAGGCAGATCTTCATACAGTCGGGTCTGGGTTGGCCCTGAACGGACAGTGCTGGATTTTTTATGCCCCGGGTTGTCTGCGAGAAAACTGGTGATGATGTCAGGTGTTTTACTGGTCAACGGAACATCCCGCAGATGTATGCGTTTTATATCCGGATCAGCGAAAACCGCTTGACAGAGTGCTTTCAACGTATGTGTTGCATTGCTCGCATCTACAATCAGATCAAGATCATCCGGCGTAGTGCTTGCACCTCTTCCGATGAAGGATAATGTGTTGAGTGTCAGGAATCCGAATCGGCGACTGGTGTGGCGGTAGAGTGGCGCAATTCCAATGACCTGTTCGTTTTCGATGGCAACAAAAATTGACAGCTCACCCAGGTGTTGATGGTGCTTCCACCACAATCTATTACAGTCAAAGCTGTTGAAAATGCCATAGTTTGGCGTATTGTCTGTCAGACGCTCCCAGCTATCGCGCAGGGAATCGAAACCGCTGTCTGTGTTTATAATTTCGATTCGCATCCTGATGTATTGATGTTTGCACTGTCTGACAGTTGGTAAGCGTAAAAGAAATTCATGTCTGAAACTATAACTGGATTAATTATCCGCAGATGATAGGCGTACTGATCGATTGGGTTCTGCAGCCGGTTGGCATGACAGCGTTTTTTCTGTTGCTACTGATTCTCGTCTGGTTGTTGTTTTATGGCGCCCGCCCGCGATTACCCTTTTTATGGGCCTTTTTTACTGGTGGTTTATTCTGGTTGCTCGCCTCGGCCGGTTTCTCCAATTATGTCGTGTGGAAAATTGAAAACTGGCGTACCAACAGCGCGCAATGTGATGCACTGGCTGAAAACGTGCCAGTTGTGGTGCTAACAGGTGGTCTGGACAAATATGTACTGTCGGATGATCCCTACCAGATTCTGTCACGTGATTCTTTGCTTCGTGTGTTACGTGCACAAGAGGTGGCCGGAGAACAAGCAGCATTCTACATCACAGGTGGCGTATCGCATTCGCGACAACCGGCAGAGATGATGGCGTCTGTGCTGATTGATCAAGGGGTGGGGGCACAACGGATAGTGACAGAGAACGTCAGTGGCTCGACCGCTGAGAGCGCTGTGGCGATGCGTCAGTTGTTACCACCCGCGGATTCACCGGTGATCCAGCTGATCACCTCTTATCTGCATGTACCGCGGGCCAGTAGTACATTCGAGAAGCAGGGCTATGAGGTGTGTTCAGTGGCAACCGATACCCTGTATTCACCTGCTGTCATGCCCGTCAGTTTGCTGCCGTACATTTCCGGATTGCAGAAATCGACTCGTACGATTCACGAGTTGATTGCCGTGGTGGTGTATCGGTTAAAAGGCTGGATGTGACATGTGGACAGGCAGCGCCTATACGGATAAAACCTATGCGTGATGCGCTGCTACGGCAACTCTATGCCATCACCAACCGGCTCATGCCGTGTGACATCACTTACTTGTTAGTGTCAAGTCTTGGCCATCCGCTTGTAACGGGTGATACGCCCGGCTGTGTATTCAAACAATTATCGCCGGATGAATTACAGGCGTGGGTCGATCAGCACGAACTGGAGTTGAACAGGGTGCTAATAGACGCGATGACTACCCGCGGTCTCAGGTGCTATGGGGTTATTTCAGATAGTACGGATGTAAACCTCACAGAGTCAGTGGAGCAGCCAGAAACACCTCAGTTGCTCGGTTATCTGATGTGTGCAAATGGCGTTGTTCCAGCCAGATACAACAGTGCTGGCAGCCCGTTCAGGGGGGTGGGGCTGGACTTGCCAGTGGGAGTCAGTTACGTGTTCAAATGCTTCGTATTGCCGTCTCAACGTGGCAAGCGGCTGTTGCAGCGCTTGCTAGCGTACGCGGCGACCGGAGAAATGGCTGAACATAAAACCACGCACTTCGTCACAACCACCGACTGGGCCAATCGCGCTGCGTCGACGTCGTTTCAACGCTTTGGTTTTGAACGGGTAGGGTTGGTGGGTGAATTTGTGATTGGCAGAAGGCATCTGTACCGGTTGCCGGCACCTGTTGCACTTGATGATGCTGTGGCAGCTCCCGCGCGGCAGGCAGCCGTCAATGGCTCAGCCGAAAAACGCCCCGCTGTCGCGACAGACTCGTCTACTTTGTGCACCACTGGCACGATCGTTATGTGCAGAGGCGACTGTCAGTGATCGGTTCAGGCCGCCTGACGGTCGCTGGCAACCGAGAACGACGCCGGTTTCGGATCTGATAATCGGCGCATACCGTCGGCAGCCGCGGGATCGACTTGCAGATCGGTTATATAACTATTGGCTCGGGCTGATCGAGGGAACGGTTTCAATTTGTTTATTGCGCGAAAACTGAACCGTTTGAATGCGGGCACAATGCCACTTTCGTCCATACTGCGCTGACTAATACCCATTCGACGCAGCAGAAAACGGTTGGCTAGTTGCGTGTATTCACGCTTGTATGTGCCGTGGGTCAGGTAGCTGGTTGCCAGTGAGACATTCATATCTATGTTTTCTATGCGGTGTGGACCGTTATGCGGCCAGGAAGCAACGTCACCGGGTGAAAGCAGATACTCTTGTGAATATTCGTCGAACTCACGCTTGTATGGCAGGTTTTCATCGACTGCTCCGGCGTAAATATCTTCGATGTATTCCTGCGAGGCAAAACGGGTATCCATCGCCGGGTAAATCCAGATTTTTTTCTGTCCACGCAAGTGCCACAGCATGTTCGGCTCGGCATCAAGGTGATAGTAGACTTGTGCGGCTGGTGAGCTGATCAGCAGGGTACTGTAGTTTGCGCGCATATCCGGCATATGCCGGCAATGCTGGCTCAGATGTTCATACATACCGTTAATAAGATCACGGTAGTCGTCGTTGAATTCCTCGATGTGAGTAATGTTGTACCACAATCGACCAGAGGCAGCGGCTTGCCACAAGTCCTCGCCGCTGGTGTCGGGGGCAATGTCCACACACTTCCATTCATCGTTTTTGCAGGGGTCGTGGCCCATGGTGAAAGCCTGTAACCACTTGCGCGGGTACTGATCCAGCAACGCGATCAGGTTATCGGTCTCGAACAAGGACAGGTTGTGGTAGTTGTGACTGGAGACTTGCGGTTTAATGCCAAAATCGCAATATTCTGCTTCTGACCAGGAGATGGGTTGTGTTGTTGGCATCGTCGGTATCGCTCATCGGTAGATTGTCGTATTACTGCTGCCAGTGCACGTCAAGTGTATACATTCACGCCAAAGCTATCGACAGATTCGCGCTGAATTTCCGTGATTTAATGCAAATTGTAGTAGTGTTTCAAATCGATCAGCTTGATTTATTGTGTATGTTCACAGGTTCCCGGACCTGCGCGTTTGCGCTGCGCGGCTAAGCGTGATTGTCCTGTTGGCCCGTCCGGTCTGGGGTGTCTGTGAAAAAAGATCGGAGGGAACAGGGATCATGTCTACACAGATACAAATAAGGTTCTACCGCGCGATTGTTACAAACTGGGTGCATAGACTGTTGCACCTTTTTTGTGACAGCGATGGAATCTCTCAACAGAATGCCATTCTTTACCTGAAATCAGATCAACTCACGCGGCTGCCTGAACGGCAACTCGCCTTTTCCAGGCTAATCAGTGTATTAATAGAGTAACTGCAACAGTCTACGCACCCACTTTGGTGATCTTGAATGCCAGGCTTATTGAATAGTGATTTTCCCGGGTGGCATTGTCAGGGTAATCGCCCGCAGCACTGCCTGCCATAGGTCTTTCTGCGATAGGTCTGTCTGCGATAGGTCTAACGGTGTGTTGGTACTATGTGGACAAGCTTATAATGTAAAAAGCCTGGCATAGAACGTACTGCGCCGCCTTAAAAGAAACTTCAAAGGCAAAAAACTTCAAAGGCGGCGCAGTGTGTATAACCCCGGTTAGTTACCGGTCAGTCCCCGGTCAGTCGGTAGACGCTTCCTGCCACCAGGTGCGATGAGTCAGCGTACCAAAGTCGATTTCGTCGATCAGCTCCTGTCCTGCTGCCAGTACCGGTACATTCTCTTCGGTGATGAGTGCAGACGGTTCAGGTGGAATACCTGAATGAGCCAGTTCCTTGATGCGATCGCCGGCATCGAGGTTTTCACGATTTCCGTCGTTGTCGCCGTCGAAGTCTGTGGTCGGGCTGCCGTCAAACACGCTAACTGCATACAGTCGACCGCTACCAATTGCCGGCTCGCAATGGACAACATTCGCGGTTGGAACGTACGTAGTGAAGATCACTTGATTGTTGATAGTTAAAGCATCACCAAGCACTTTTTCACCAGTTTTTGGCAGTCTGATAAACCAACCGTCGTGCGCGAGGATATCTGCTTCGCTTGGGTGTGCATCATCAGTGACGTCCAGCAAATCGTCTTCCGTATAGGGTCTATAGGCAGTTGCCCCACCGTTTGTTACCCTCTTACCGTAGTTGCCATCTTCAGGCCTTCCAAATTCGAGAGGCAAACGCATAGCATAGAACCGGTCCTCGACAACGTCATCCAGTGGGTGCGCGCGCCAGCCTGACCCTATTGCCAATGACAGGTATCGCTGACCTTTATAGCTGATGACAGCAGTATCAGGTTCGTAATAAAAACGACGTGCATCTTCTGCTTGACCGTTGCGACCGAAATCTGCGATTACACCACCGTCGATCAATACACCACCGACGCGCTGGTAATCGAAGTCAAAGCGCCATATCTGGCCACCCATATCGCCAACGTACATCTGGTCAGCATTTCCATCATGGTCCATATCGATCACCCGAATATCAGATGGTATGCTGTAGATCATCTCGTCCCTGCGTGTATGTTTGGATCCTCTGTCGGTCTCGGCAGACACTGTCCAGATCAGCTCACCGGTTTCTACATCGACAACGAAGATACTTTGACCTTTGCCGTCATAGCGACGTGGTCGTGTCTCTAGTGCCGGGTCGTCATCCTGGTTTGTGTCATATCCTCCAGCGAAAATCAGTACCGGGTGACCATCTACACCATCGTAGTGGATACCATGGACACCTGCCAGAGACCACGTCTGTCCGAGGGTTTCAAAACCTGGTGTACCACCTGGACCGCCATGTATTGCCCACTTCAGAATTGGTTTATCTCGATCTGTGATATCCAGTGCGTAATAACTGTTGCCACCACGACGCATACCAACAAACATGTAAGCGCTCTCGTCGCCATCAACAAGTGTGTTGTTGTTTTTGTCATCCAGCCATAACGATAGAGTACCGTCGAGGCCATACGGGTGTGGTGTGGTTGGATCATTCTGGTAGAAATTATCCAGGTTTGATAACAGTTCCTGCGGTATGAAGGCAAAGTGTTCTTTGCCGTCCTGATGATCTATTGCGTGAACAAAGCCTTCGTTAGTGGCAGAAAATATCGTGGAATCAATTGTATTCTGCCCGTTGTTGTAGTTAACAATCAGTGGCCGGGAGTGCATCGGGTCACCCATATGATTGCGGATATCTGTCACACTATCGTTATTATTTTCATCGTCAACATCAAGTCCACGAGACCAACGTAGCAGGTTATCCCGGTAATCCTCAGTCTCACCGTCAATTGCCAGTAATTGGTGTGTAATTTCGTTGTTGTTCTCGTGCACCTGGTGCGCAGCTGCCGTCAGGTCAACATTAGCCGGTTCTTCATCACCGGTATACGTGTAAACTCTGCGGGGACCCGAACGAAAATGATTCAGGCTGAGTTCTGCAGCAGCGCCACCTTCGCCAACAGTGTTACCGTCAACCTCGTTTGACCATAGACTTCTGGCACTTGAGGCAAAAAAACCTGTTGACTCGTCGACCGCTGGTTCACCGTCGGCATCAACAATCTCCACCATATTATCCGGTCTTGTGTGGAGCCGGTATTTTTTTAAGTTGCCTTCCCAGCGTGGTTGATCTTTTGGGCGAAACAGCGAAAAGTAAATATCGTTTCGGTGTGTCAGGCGATTAAACTGGTTGACCGTTGCGCCGGGTGCTACAAATGTGGTGTTGACATCTAACACATCGGACAGTATGCGCTCGAAAGCTGATTGTAGTTCCTCGGATGTGACAGCTTTGAAGTGTTGCCCGCCTCCGGCAGATGATATCTTTTCAAGGAAATCAAGTCCTTCTGCCGTACCAAAACCAATGGTATAAGTGGTGATTTTTTGATCGCGAGGTATATGAGGCGCGTTGTCGCGCGTCGCCATCCATTCCGCGAGCTCTGTTATACAGGCTGAATCGCCGCTTTCTGCACAGTTGTTCTGATTAATCAGTGCTCTAACGCGAGCACCAGATGCTTGTGAAACAGGTTGCCCATCAGACAACAACACAATGTGGTTTGATTGGCAGCTTGATGTCATAGGCGACTTGTAGACCGGGTTACCTACTATTTGCTCATCTCTGCAATCCGGGTGTTCGTAATTTCCGGGAGTACAGTTTGTCGGTCTGTTCACAGACCCGCCGGAGTAGCTGGCGGGATTGGATACGCGGTGACGCTCGTTTCTAAAAGTTCCCCGTGCCTTGCCGAATTCAACCGGTCTGCCGCGATAATAATTACCCGCCTCATAGAGCACGTCCAATATCGGAGTGGCTCCAGCAGTTTGTAAGTTGTCGACCTCCTCAGTTAGCACATCGCGCACTGTCAGGCGATTAAATCCCTTTGCTTCATAATTTATGGTCAATCTAGGCGCGTTGGAAGGCTCGCCTTCGATGCTTTCAACGACGCGTCGTGCACCGCCACGCGGGTAAATCAAAAATGCCATCGCGTTACCCGGGTTCCATCCACCACGATCAACTACCTCTTGAACTACAGCGGTCAGATCGGGTGTAGTTAGTTTACTGTTGATTGGCGGTGCAGGCGGGTTGGTCCAGAAAACTTGGGAGACGGTTCGTGGCCGGTTCCTTAAATTCCGTCCTGTAGTGCTGAACGTATCTGGATTGTCTGTCGCTTGACCGGCAATTGACATTTCCAGATTACCGGATTGGTTTTCATCAATCTCAAATTCGATACTGGCACTAGTAATTGTTGCATCACGTGGTATGTCAATATCCTGAAAACGAAGACCTACAATTTGCGGTGTTCTGCCGAGAAAATTCAATTCCAAATCATTGCTGGTTAAACTCATAACCCCGTTCCACCAATTTTCTTCTGCATCGTCGGAACGTTGTTTGATGGTAGAAACAACCTGACGTGTATCACAACCGCTGCCTTCCGGTATTGTACCAATGTCGTAGGTCAGCCGAAGCGCCGGGGATAAGTTTGGATCCACATCGGCTGGTGTCGCGGTGCGGGAACCGATTCCATCGATCAGGATTGATAGCGCATTACCAGCGCACCAACCCGGGCGATTAACGATCTGTTGAATGACCGATTTAATATCCGGTGATCGGTACGATTCTCCTTCAGTCCACGGTTGTGGGGACCATGCCTCGCTGGTACCGATTGTTCGGTTGGATAGATCGTTGTTGTTATCCGTAAACACGGGTGAATTGTCAACGGCTTCGGCAGATATCGTCAGGTCTGCGTCACCGGAGTCACTGCGTCTTGCGGTAAATTCAAGTTGCGCTGATGTTATCGTAACGCCTGACGGTACATTCAATCCCGGGAATCGTAATCCCATTCGTTGAGCGTTTGTACCGCCGAAATCACCCATTGATAGAAAGTTTCCATCGAGATCCACGTTACCGTTGCTCAGGGTTTGCTCTGAATCGTTGTTAGGATTTCCTATACGATTTAATTCGGTTATCTCATCACAATTGTCGCCACTACAAAGTTCCTTATCAACATCTGCAACTGGATAAAGTATCGGTCCGCCACCGTCTCTACCGTTGAATCGCATCAAACCGATGTTTATATTCGTTGCGCCCTCGATGATTGAATTAACCGCTCGCTTCATTCGAGTGATTCGCGCTTCTGAACCACCGTCTTTTGCAGTCATCGAGCCCGATGTATCGAGTGCAAATAAAACATTTGGTTTTATTTGTTGTTCAATATCCTGTCGCCCGAAAAATACTTCCGTGTCGTCAGCATGCAGTGGCTGCATTGATAGTGGGGCTGCTAGTGTAAATGCAGTAACCGCTGCAGCGATTCCAGCTCTGATGCTGCTTCGTGCATATTGCTGCCTATTTGAATCTGCACGGTAGGATGCGGAAAACAGTTCAGGTACGAATATCGATTTCGGTTTGTTCACAGGCGCTCTACATCAGTTACAAAGGGACTGATGTGGTTATCGGCTCTGTTAATATTCGAATGAAATGAAATTTTGTGCAATGTGGACGATTTGGCACTATGTTCACTGCCAACTCTTTACTGATGCACTACCTTAGCGTTAAGAGTGTGCAGCACGTCGCAAGGCTATTTTGCAGTATTTGGTTTGCTATCTGAACCTGGCTTGAGGTGTTGAAAAATTTGACTACCAAGGTGTTGCTTAACCGGGTGGCTTGATGTGTTTACATAAATCTGTTGTGGGTTGATTTGCACCCATTATTGCAGGGCCGGTACCAGGCGCGTAATACCCTGATTGACACGTGATGATGATTGCACGCTCTCAATATCAGCACTGCCTTCGATACGATAGCGTAAAGTCTGAAAACCGCTGCCGGACGAAAACCCTACCGGCAATCCGCTGCCTGTAAATTGAATGGTACTGTTAAGCATAACTTCCATATTGCTTGGCTGCGGGACATCGACTGTTGTTTTTACACCATCGGCAGAAAATGCAGCGTTTAGATTATCGAGATTATTTATGGTCAGTTCTGTTGCTGATTCCGCAGCTTGAAACACTGTCGACTTATGCACAGAGTTTGTCGTCATGCGTTTCTCAAGTGATGATTCGCGCATAGCGGTTAAGCCAAGCACAGTCATCATAAAAATCATGACTAGCGCAACGAGTAGCGCGGTACCGTTTTGCTGTGATCGAGAACAGAAGCGCATATCGGTGTTTACCAGAGTGCGTGAACCGTGAGTCGCGATCAAATTTCTAGCGAACCTCTGATTTATTAGGCGAGGCAGGCAGGGCAAGGCGAAATTTGGCGAAAAAGCGCAGTGTATATGCGAATACATGAGCATTTTGAGCCGAATTTCAACGAAGCCCTGGCAACGCAGGCAATAAATCAGAGGTTCCCTAGATTTGCCGATCACGTCGATTCCTCACCTTGATCGTGGTATTGAAAACCAACCGGTATTGGGTGTTGCTACTGTGAGTCAATCCATTTGTCACCGGTTGATTGCTGTTTGATGGAGCAATTGGCTGGCCGGCGAGTAGATACGTTTGCTGATCTGCATCGGTACGAATACGTTCGTATGACGCCATAAGCACACCCACCTGCACAGTCTCGATCCGGCCGGGATTGTACTCTGGTTGATTTGGTGCAACGTAGATCAGAGATCCGTTATTCTGCCGTACCCCGAAGCGCACGCGTAAATTTTCAATCCCCTCTACCAGTTCGGTTGGCGGGTTGGTGGCTGCATAAGGCAAAGTCTGAACATAAAGCGACCGAAGCGGGTCGCCTGCTTCGTTAAGTTCGCCGGTAGTACCAACGAAATAGACGTTGGAATTGAACTTCATTACCTGCGTATCATCAATTGAACTTGTGTGGCCGTAGGCCTTACTCAGGTTTCCGTTATTATCGTTGTCGACAGCAAGATGCGTTAAGAGTCCGTCGTCCTCAGGAGCCGTAGTTACACGAAATAAGTCGGCGACATCACAATCGGAAATGATAGCCAGATCGCCATCGCGAATTCCGGCGTTGTTGTCCGCCAATGGCACTGCGCTCGCTTCGTTTATCATCTGACCGTTTAAGCTTGAAACCGTCGCACTACCAAACTGTAAGGCCAGCGCATGTGTGCCCGGCACCGCCTGAACACCGTTTTGCGGATACAGAAAACTCACCGGTGGGGCAGGAACCCAGGTATTCGCGGAGACGACAATCGAGCCGGTAACAGCCGATTCTACAAGATTGCTTGTCGGTACGTTGTCGCCGCGAAGTGTTGCACTGGATGTATTAACATCAACACAACCCTGGTATCCGGCTATGCGTATGTCGCGCGACATCGCCTCCATAGCAAATCGAGCGCTCTCTTGCATATTCGATATCGCACTGTTTAATTCTGAGCTGCGTTTTGAGCCCACGAATGCGCTAATCATACCGGTTAACAGAATTACACCAAGCGTCATTGCGATCATCAACTCGGTTATTGTGAAACCGGTTTGATCGACTTGCTTGAGCGTCTGCGACTGATATCTCGGCTGGTATCTCATAACGCAAACTCCAGCATCAGTTCCTGGGGTTTATCCTGATCACCAATCCGTTCAATCCATTCAGCGCGTAGCTGGTAGTAACCGTTTCCGGCTGCGGTTATACTCGCTTCAGCATTGACTGTGTCTGAGCTGGGGAGCACGGGGATAAAATTCTGATCACCACGTAACGGGAACAACATGGCGCTCCAGTCGAACAGATCCTGTTCAGCGAGCCTTTGCGGTGTACAAAAAGCTGTACCGCAATTGGGGTTCGTCATACTTGAACTCGTGACCAGATCATCATAGTGACCGTCCCGTACCGCGTCTGCGTTGCTGCGCATACGGTCCATCATCTCGGCGATCATGAAATAGGCCTGCGCTTGCGTATAGGCACTCTGACTAAAGCGCATTCCTTGCACCTGCATTTTTGCAGCCGCCAGGAAACCGATAGACAGTAGCAATACGGTGATCAGTACCTCCAGGAGGCCGATACCACGCTGTCGATGTCGAATACCAGGCTTTCGCCTGTTGCTGTTAGTGTTCATTATTTTCATATGTCGGCACAATCTACATCGACACCGTTTACATCTTGCAGCTTATTACTGCCTTTTTTTCTACCCTTGCGTATATCGCCGGTTAACATAATGTTGACGGAACGAGCGTGGGCTTCACCACGGTCATCGCACATCACAAATGTACCGCCGCTTAAACTACTGGAGCCATCAGGGCGATATTGAACAAAGCTCTGAACTTCTGAATTACTTGTCGAGCTTACTGTTTGCCAGGGCGAACCCTCGGCAGTGACTTTACGTTTAGTGTCCAGTGGCGGGAAAAATCGCAAAATTTCGTCAGTACCGTTAATAACACCGGTCGTGGCGGGTGAACCCTGGTCGTTATCCACGAAAACAATCCACCCCTGATTCCAGTCTGCGCCACAGGTTGTGTCATTCGCACGGGCGCACACTACAACGCGAGTTGTTCGCTTTACCGCTTCGGAGCGTGCAAGATAGAGTGACCGGGTCAGGTCACTGAAATCTGCACTCAACTGACTGTTTTTCATTGCGGACACGAAGCTCGGTACGCCCAGACCCACCAGGATCAGGACGACGGCCAGGCTCACCATCAATTCTATCAGTGTGAATCCGTTTGACTTTTTAATGCTCATTAGAGACCTAGCGGCGAAACAACGGAGTTCTTGTGCAGTAGCTCAAATTTATATGCATCGGGCTTGAATTAAATCTCATTGATCCTTACCAGCAGGGCCCGGTGCCACTGTGTCCCTGTTGCCCCTGATCGTTCAGTGTGATTGTTGGACACTTACTATCGTGTGTCTGTGCGCCCTGCGCCGTTGCTGTCAACGTGTAAGTACTGCGTGTTGTTGTTACTGCCAGCGCATATTGCCCGTCGTCTGAGGTTTGCAAGTTAGCCGGCAGCTGGCAGTTGGCGTAACTGAATGCCGTTGCCCTACAACGCTCCATAGCCTGTGACGCGTTCATCAATGCCAGGTGGCCGTCAGCGCGCCGAGTTTCCGTTACATAGTTTTGGTAACTTGGGTAGGCAATCGCTGATACGATTCCGATGATCGCGACAACAATCATGACTTCGATTAATGTAAAGCCACGTTGCTGTAAATTCTTATGCTGCATTGTAAGCATGTGTTTGCTCCGGTTTCTCTTAACTGTTTTCATCAACATGTTCCTGCCAGAACGAACGTTTTCGGGTATCTTCTAACGTGAATACATCAACCACACAGACAGATCCCTGGCCAATAGCTGCTGAGCACAGGTTGTTATTAGGCTTAGGTGTGTAAGTGGTGAATATCACTTTATTATCGAGCGTCGTACAGCTTGATAGTACTTTCTCTCCCTGATCCTCCACCAACGCATCATCCGGTTGATAGAAGAATCGCAAGCTGTTGTGCGGCGCATTGCCACCGAGCTCTGCAATAACACCTGCTGTTATCGGGTTATCGGGTAGCTCTGAAATATCCGAATTGTTTTTGATATCCATGCGCTATACTTGTCCACCCAAATCACCGCAGTAGATCTGATCGGTCATACCGTCTCCCGTGACATCCACCATCCGCAAATGGATGGCCAGCACTGCCACGGCAATGCCCCGTTCAGAGAAGTTGAATCCAAGTTGTTTGTTAGCGCACATAGCCATTGATGCACATCATCGGGACACCGTCTGTAGCGGCCTCTGCCGCTGCTGTCTTTATTGGCAGCGGTACATCTGTCATCGGCGATACGCAGGTATTGCGATGCAATTCCGTGTGTTTTTGTGATCGGCTTCGCGAGCTATATTTCTGATCCAGGAAGTCGTTGATACAGTTGAACGCACCGGTTACTGAGCATGTGATAGGCAGTTTCAGTTGCTAGACTCTCTATCAATCTTTTTTATCGTCGAGGCCCGGTTTCCGCTTTGAACAAAATTTCCAACGAACAGTGCAAACTCGGTCTCGACACCGGCGGCACGTTTACAGACGCTGTGCTGCTGAATGCTTCAGGCCATATCGCTGCACATGCTAAATCGCCTACCACGCATCATGATTTGAGTATCGGTCTCAGAGGAGCGGTTACAGGGCTCGGTGCTGCACTCAATGACCACCAGATCAATCTGGTTTCGTTGTCGACCACACTGGCGACTAATGCGCTGGTTGAGGGGCATGGTCGTCGGGTTTGTTTGATTCTGGTGGGATACAGCAGACGACAATTGGAGCGCGCCCGATTATCGGAGGTAATGGGCAGTGACCCCGTGGTTTTTATTGCTGGTGGTCATACAGCGGGTGGGGAACCTGTTGCCGAGCCCGATTTCGACGCGCTCGCCAGTTCACTTCAGCAGCACCAGGACGGCATCGATGCTTACGCTGTGTCCGCCATGTTCGGTGTGAGAAATCCGGCCCATGAAATTGCAGTGCGTGCCTGGTTACACAAGCGAACCGCAAAACCGGTGACCTGTGGGTACGAACTGAGCTCAGGTCTGGATGCGCCGCGGCGCGCATTGACTGCGGTGCTTAATGCGCGCCTCATACCATTGATACATCAACTACTCGATTCGACCCGCGCCATGTTGAAGGACTTCGACATCAATGCGCCGATGATGGTGGTAAAGGGTGATGGATCGCTGGTCAGTGATTCTGTTGCAGCGTTAAGCCCGGTTGAAACCATATTGTCAGGGCCGGCTGCCAGTGTGGTTGGAGCCAATTTTCTGAGTGAACAGTCTGAGCTGGTGGTCAGTGATATGGGGGGTACCACGACCGATGTTGCGGTGCTTGAAGACGGGTTGCCGGCACTCGATCCGGATGGTGCAACCGTTGGTGGATGGACGACAATGGTTCGGGCCATCAAGATTCATACTTACGGCCTCGGCGGTGACAGTGAAATCGCATTTGATCGCCAGGAAAGGAAATTTGTGGTTGGTCCATCACGCGTGTTGCCTGTGTCGCGTTTTCT
Source organism: uncultured Granulosicoccaceae bacterium (assembly GCA_937951345.1). Taxonomy (GTDB): domain Bacteria; phylum Pseudomonadota; class Gammaproteobacteria; order Granulosicoccales; family Granulosicoccaceae; genus CALFCE01. The sequence continues at coordinate 19,211 of CALFCF010000030.1, read as the reverse complement.
TCATGCGCAACCTCAATTGATAACGGCATTGCATAAACAGCTCGAACTGCCGTATGGCAATACGCACAATGCGCGTTTCGTATTTCTACCGGCTGCTATCAATCGTGACACCAGTGTTGAACCGGTACAGCCGGACGGGCTTAGCGCTCAACAGCGAGAACTCTGGCTACGTGTTCGCCGGCAACCGTTTGCATTGCAAACGTTATTTGAAGATCAAACACTTGAACTTGCATTGAAGCGTTTGATCGCTGCGGGGCATCTGGGTGTTGCCGCATTCACGCCAACCGATGCTTTGCTATTGCTGGGTGATGATCTGAGCGCAAGCCTTGCAGCCGATCGTGAAGCGGCAAATCTGGCAGCACAACTTTTGATGCGGTACAGCGAGCAGAATCTCGGACCGGCCTGGGACAGTGTTGAAGCGTTTGCAGCTGCCATGCATGAGCAGGTCGCACGCGATGCTGCGCTTGCGATTATCGAGACAGTAATGATCAGCGAACAACGCCAGTCAACCGCAAACTACAAGGCCAGGGCAGCGGCACGCAGGCCGTCGGCGAGCGCGCTGCCAGCCCAGCAACGTGACTTTATTCGTAAAGTGTTTGAGGGCGGTAGTTCTGATCTGACACTGCAGGCTAAACTCAAGCAGCCGTTAATAGGACTCGGCGCACCGGCTGTCGGGTATTACGCTCGTGTGGCGGAACTGCTTGGAACCCGTGTTGAGTTACCTGAATTGGCAGGTGTTGCAAATGCAATAGGTGCGGTTGCCGGCTCGATCAGTCAAAGCCGCAGTCTGACCATCACGTCAGTGGGTGGTAGGCGCGTCAAGCTGCATGCCGAAAGTGGCCCGATTGAATTTGATGATCTGGAGGTAGCGGTAAGCGAAGCCGAAGCGATTCTTAATCCGCTGGTAATAAAACTGGCTGAAGCTGCCGGTGCTCAGGCGATTACAACTGATGTCGATCGTCAGGATATTGTTGCCAGCAATCAGGGTGAAACTGTCTTTTTTGAATCCACAATAACGGTAACAGCATCCGGTCGACCGGCTACCGCGTGAATGATCACGAAATCGGTACTAATTCTAAAACCGGTGTCAGGTAAATCAGTATCAGGTTAACCGGTATCAGGAGGACTTACGCGCTTTTTTGACTGAGTCAGTTTTAGGCGCGTAAATGTCAGTCACCGTGCCTTCGGCAACTTCACAGGCAAAGTTAAACGTCTCGGACAATGTTGGATGCGGATGAACACTCAGCGCTATGTCTTCAATATCAGCACCCATCTCCAGCGCCAACACGGCTTCGGCAATCAATTCACCGGCATGTGACCCGGTCATTCCGGCGCCCAGTAGTCGCTTGGTTTCAGGGTCATAAAGAACTTTGGTTACGCCTTCATTGCGCGCCATACTAAGTGCACGACCGCTGGCAGCCCACGGGAAGCTTGCCGCTTCATAAGTGATGCCTTGGGCTTTTGCATCTGTTTCCGTTAATCCCATCCATGCCACTTCGGGATCAGTGTAAGCCACTGACGGGATAGTCATCGGATCAAAGAAAACCTTGTGACCGGCGATCACCTCGGCAGCTGTTTTTCCTTCGTGTGTGGCTTTGTGCGCCAGCATGGGTTGTCCGACAACATCGCCAATAGCAAAGATGTGCGGTACGTTAGTACGCATTTGTTGATCTACACGAATGAACCCGCGTTCATCAACCTGTACACCGGCGGCCTCGGCATTGAGCTTGTTGCCGTTGGGTGAACGGCCGACGGCGAGCAGCACGCGATCAAAGGATTCGGTGCCGGCAGGTTCGTTGTCGGCACTCGTGAAAGTTGCAACGAGTTCCTCATCCGTGGCTTCGATACCGGTAACTTTGGTGTTTAACTTTATGCTCGCAAACTTTTTTTTCAGCCGTCGCTCGAGCGGTCTTACCAGATCACGATCAGCACCGGGCATCAACCCCGGCGATAGTTCAACAACACTGACCTGACTGCCAAGCGCTGCGTAAACGCAACCCATTTCAAGGCCGATAATACCGCCACCGATAACCAATAAGCGATCAGGAATGTCCTGCAAAGCGAGCGCCCCGGTTGAATCGATCAAGCGCGCATCATCGTAAGGCAGGCCTGGAATACGAATACTCTCTGATCCGGAGGCGATAATCGCATGCTTGAAACCAATACGCTGCTGTGGGCCGCCATTCGCATCGTCACTCGCATCGTCACTCGATGTCCGGGGTTTGATCCGAATGCTATTGGGTGTGTCGAACTCCGCGACACCGTGAACAACGGTAACCTTTCGCTGTTTGGCAAGACCGGCAAGCCCACCGGTGAGTTGTTTGATGACTCCTTCCTTGAAACTGCGTAATTTATCGATGTCAATTTCCGGCTTACCGTAGGTAATTCCGTGCGCAGGCAAATCAGCGACCTCATCCATAACGGCGGCGGTGTGCAACAAGGCTTTTGACGGAATGCAACCGACGTTCAGACAGACGCCTCCCAATTCAGGATAGCGCTCAACTAATACGACATCCATTCCGAGGTCGGCAGCGCGAAACGCGGCGGTATACCCGCCCGGTCCGCCACCTATAACAACCAGTGTGGTGTCTTTGTCTGTTGAGGTAGTTGTTGTTTCGGTTGTCGGATTAGCTGTGGATACCCGATTGGCGTCTGGTGTGATTGTCGGCTCAGCGGCTGATGCGTTTGTTGTCGCCCGTTCCGAGACCTCCAGCACCAGCAAGTGACTGCCAACAGAAACTGTGTCACCTTTGGCAACCAGTACACGGGTTATCAAACCACTGGCAGGCGAGGGCACATCCGTGCTTGCTTTATCACTCTCTACCGTCAACAGCGACTGCTCTTCGACGACCTGGTCACCCGCATTAACCAGTACATCGATGACTTCGACGCTATCTATGTCGCCCATGTCGGGCAGCTCTACGGTTAACAATTCGCTCATAGGGTTTCTGTGCAGTCCACGGGTGGAAAAATCGCTCTGCTGGCAGACTGGTTAAGCAGTGTCTGTACGTCGTAATCTGTCATTTGATCAGATAAGCAAACGTCTAACGTCACTAATCGTTTTGCAGTATTGGGCAACAAACCGGGCAGCCGCCGCGCCATCGATAACGCGATGATCGTAACTTAAATCTACCGGGCACATCAGTCGGGGAGTGAAATCCGAGCCGTTCCATACCGGTTGCATGCGTGCTCGTGCCAAACCGAGAATGGCGACTTCGGGTGTATTAACAATTGGCGTGAACGCGGTGCCACCGATTCCACCCAGATTTGAAATAGTCATACTTGCACCCTGCATCTCATCGGGTTTGAGCTTTTTGTCACGTGCCCGCTGACTGACATCCTGCATTTCGGCAGCAAGCTCGCTGATTGTTTTTCGATCGACATCCCGGAATACCGGCACTACCAGTCCGTGTGGTGTGTCGACTGCAATACCGATGTGGTAGTAGTGTTTCTGAATTAACGATTCGCCGTCAGACGTTAGAGACGTGTTGAATTTGGGAAACGCTTTAAGCGTTTGTGTCAATGCTTTCATGTGAAAGGCGAGGCCGGTAATTCGCGGATCACCGTCGCGCGATTCACTTTTCAATGCCTTCCTGAACGCTTCCATTTCAGTGATATCAGCATCGTCATGATGCGTGACGTGCGGCACGTTCAACCAGGCACGATGAAGATTGCGCGCTGAGATCTTGTTGATTCGTCCGAGTGCTACGCGTTCGATCTCACCGAATTTGCTGAAATCAATATCAGGAACCGCAGGAATTCCTGATCCGCCGCCATCAATTCCGCTGCCACGGTAGCTGCTCGAGGCAGCTTCCATTGATTGCTTGATAAACCCGATCACATCCTCTTTAAGAATGCGTGATTTTCTACCCGTACCGGTTATCAGTGCGAGATCCGCACCGTGCTCGCGAGCATATCGACGCACGCCCGGACTGGCATGGATAGTACTACCACCCGTGTTGATATGTGCCGTCGGTGAAGGTGCTCGTGCGCCGGGTGAGAGTGTATTAGCAGGTGGCTCGGCAGACACATGCGGTGCCGCATCGTTGTGCCCGGGTGTGCTCGAGACTGATTGCGTTTTTGTGCGTGCATGTGGCTCTGCAGCAACCGTAGTGTGCGTGGCGGACGCATTAGCGCTTTCAAGTACTGTCACAAGCGCACTGCCTTGTGCTACTTGATCCCCGATATTGATCAGAAGCTCTTCAACTGTGCCGGCAACAGGAGAGGGAACTTCCATGCTGGCCTTATCTGATTCGAGCGTCACCAGCGATTGCTCAAGTGCTACCGCGTCACCTTTACTAACCAGTATTTCAATGACTTCAACCTGTGCACTGTCACCAATGTCGGGTACTACGACAGTTTGAACCGCGGCGGCATTGCCAACTGTAGCTGTATCGGTTGTTGTGCCGCTCCCGCTGGTGCTGCCGCTGCCATTTGTCAATTTGCCATTACTGTCCTTGAGATTTTCATCTGATGCATCACTGTTAACGCCAGTGCCAGATGCGGCATCGACCACCGCGATCAAATCGCCTTGTTTAACGGTAGCGCCGATGTCCACCGCCAATGATGTGACAATACCGGCTGCGCTCGCCGGTACTTCCATACTGGCTTTATCGCTTTCAACGGTAATCACAGATTCGTCGATGGCGATGTGATCACCGACTGAAACCAGAACTTCAATCACTTCGACAGAATCGATATCGCCGATGTCGGGTACGCGTATATCCATGTTACTCACTCCACCATCCCTCTCTACAGCGTTACCGGATTGGGTTTGGTAGCGTCTATGTTATAACGCTTAATCGCCTCGTTAACTTTACTGCTTGGCAGTTTGTTGTCCTCAGCCAACGCATGTATCGCCGCAACAGCCACATAACGTCTATCGACTTCGAAGAAGTCGCGCAGCTTAGCGCGCGTATCTGAGCGACCGAAGCCATCAGTGCCAAGCGTCATAAACGTGCCGGGAATATATTCGCGCACCTGGTCCGCATACACTTTCATGTAGTCAGTTGAACTGATCACCGGATCGTTGGAGTCACCAAGTACCTGCGTAATGTAGGGCACGCGGGGTGTCTCGGCTGGATTGAGCATGTTCCAGCGTTTCGTGTCACTACCATCGCGTGCCAGTTCGTTGTAGCTGGTGACACTGAACACATCCGCTGCAATGCCCCAATCAGCTTCGAGCATCTCGGCGGCAGCCTGGACTTCACGCAGAATCGTACCTGATCCGAGTAACTTTACGCGTTGCTTCATTGTCGCCTGTGATTTGCGTAATGGATATATACCGCGCACGATGCCTTCCTCGACACCCGTGGGCATTGCCGGGTGTGTGTAGTTCTCGTTCATCGCAGTGATGTAGTAGAACAGGCTTTGCTGTTGCTCGAACATGCGTTTCATGCCGTCATGGATAATGACGGCCATTTCGTAGGCGTAACAGGGGTCGTAGGACTTGCAGTTGGGTATGATGTTGGCAAGTACCATACTTTGACCGTCACCGTGTTGCAGTCCTTCACCATTCAGGGTGGTGCGCCCGGCAGTACCACCAATCAGAAATCCGCAGGCACGCATATCTCCGGCAAGCCACGCAAGGTCGCCGATGCGCTGAAACCCGAACATGGAGTAATAGATGTAGAACGGAATCATGTTCACGCCGTGTGTGCTGTACGCAGTCGCCGCTGCAAGCCATGACGAAAACGCACCAGCCTCTGTGATTCCTTCTTCAAGAATTTGCCCTGACTTATCCTCCTTGTAGTACATGATCTGGTCACGATCCTGTGGTTCGTACAATTGCCCAACGGAGGAATAAATACCGAGTTGACGGAACATACCTTCCATGCCGAAAGTGCGTGCTTCATCCGGAACGATCGGCACCACGTTTTTGCCTATTTTTTTATCGCGGGTTAGCAGAGTTAACAACCGCACGAATGCCATGGTGCTGGACATTTCACGATCACCTGAACCGTCAAGTATTGATTGAAAATCGGATAACGGTGGAATTTCAAGCGGTTTGGCAAACTTGTTTCGCTGCGGTAAGTAACCACCGAGCGCTTTACGTCGCTCTTGCAGGTACTTGATTTCAATGCTGTCCTGTTCGGGTTTGATATATTCCAGATCTTCCACTTGTTTGTCAGTCAGTGGAATATGGAAGCGGTCGCGCATTTCTTTGAGCGACTCGATACCCATCTTCTTTTGTTGATGAGTGGCGTTTGTGCCTTCACCGGACTCTCCCATGCCATAGCCTTTAACAGTCTTAGCCAGTATCAGCGTCGGTTGTCCCTGGTGTTCCTGAGCAGCGTGGTAGGCGGCATACAATTTATGCGGGTCGTGACCACCACGATTAAGCCGCCAGATATCTTCATCCGACATGTTGGCAACCAGTGCTCGGGTTTCCGGATATTTGCCAAAAAATTTCTCGCGGGTATAGGCACCACCACGTGCTTTGAAGTTCTGATACTCACCGTCAACGGTTTCTAACATCAGCTGTTGCAGTTTGCCGCTGGTATCCTTTGCCAGCAGTGGATCCCAATATGAACCCCACACGACTTTAAGTACATTCCAGCCGGCACCCCGGAAGACAGCTTCGAGTTCTTGAATAATTTTACTGTTGCCACGCACCGGTCCATCGAGTCGCTGCAGGTTACAGTTGACCACAAACACCAGGTTGTCGAGCTTCTCGCGACCGGCAAGTGAAATCGCACCCAGCGATTCCGGCTCATCCATTTCACCGTCACCGAGAAAAGCCCAAACAGTGCGGTTATCGGTTTTTGCAAGGCTGCGATGCTGCAGGTATTTCATAAAGCGGGCTTGATAAATCGCGGTTAGCGAACAGAAACCCATCGAGACAGTTGGGAATTGCCAGTATTCAGGCATAAGCCACGGGTGGGGATAAGACGACAAACCGTTGCCATCGACTTCTCGGCGGAAGCCATCCAGATCTTCTTCACTCAAACGCCCTTCAAGGTAGGAACGCGCATAAATTCCTGGAGCTGAGTGGCCCTGAACCATCACCACATCACCACCGTGATCGGGTGTGGGTGCATGAAAAAAGTGGTTGAATCCGACGTCGTATAAAGTGGCCGCTGAAGCGAAGGTGGATATGTGTCCACCCAGATCGGCACCGTCTCTGTTGGCGCGCAGAACCATCGCGGTCGCGTTCCAGCGAATCATGGCGCGCAGACGCTGTTCGATTTCAGAATCTCCCGGGCTACGAACTTCCAGATGAGGCGGTATCGTATTAACGTACCCAGTACTCGCATTGTACGGTAGGTTTATTCCGGAACGTCTTGATTTATCTATTAATTGTTCAAGCAGAAAATGCGCGCGTTCCGGTCCTTCCTGCTCAATGACCGCCTCCAGTGCGTCAAGCCATTCAAGCGTTTCCTGCGGATCTGCATCCGTTGAAGCTGCCTGTGTGGCGCGGCTATTCTGCTCGGCTTGTGTCATAGGTACCTTCTAAATCAATGAATGTTGATAGTTCGCAGATTGTTTCCACAATCAAGCTGCGGCGGTTTTGCCGCAGCAGAACTTTCTAATTACCGATTGCACGGGGTCAATGGCATAGGGTGCGTGGTCCTGTCAGTCGCGACTAATGCCTCTCCTATGTCGCTCTGTTTATTACAGGGCGCTCAACGGCCAACCTGTCATACCGTGCAATTCCGTTGCCTGTCGCGTCAGTGGCAGCTCGGATAAATCTGAAAAAGCGGGAGTTCTTGTATTATATTTCCAAACAAGGCGATTGCAGCTCGATTTTAGCCGACAGCATGGCGTATTGATCGGATGGGTTGTCCTCGGCGAGGCCGGTGATCGTCGCGGGCAGTATTTTGTTTTGCAGCGATTCAGCGTGATTCCCGGCAGTCGCGTCTGATCGATCCGGTAAATCGACAAAAACGCGCAGAAAATTCGCTGTGTAGCCTTGATACCTGTGCGCGGTCGATGCGTAAGTACTGCCGGGTTGTTTCTTGTTAGTGCTCGTTGTTTTGCCGCTTTCCCACAGAATATCCATCGTACGGCCAACAAACGTTTCCAGATAACTGCGGCGGCAATCTCGAGCAAGCCGCCTTAACTGTTTAGCCCGTGCTTTCTTCACCACCGGATCAACCTGACCTGGCAGCTTCGCTGCGTGAGTGCCGGTACGCGCGGAAAAAGGAAACACGTGGATGTGCCCGAACGCCATTTCTTCAGCAAATGCCAATGTCTGCTGCCATTCGATGTCACTTTCGCCAGGAAATCCGACGATGACGTCTGTTGTGACATTGAAATCCGGATATTGATCCCGAAGTGTTTGCACCAACGTTTTAAAATCTGCTGTCCGGCATCGCCGGGCCATGCGCTTCAGTACCCCGTCAGCTCCACTTTGCAACGGTAAATGCATGTGCGGCATCAGGCGTTTGTTGTCAAACAGTTGCAGCATCGCTGGCTCAAGATCCCAGGGTTCAACAGATGCAAAACGAATACGTGGTATGGAAGTGTCATTGAGCAATGCCTTGACAAGTGATGCCAACGATTCCCCTGTATCAGAACCATAGCCACCGACATGCACACCGGTCAAAACAACTTCCTGTACCCCATTGCTTTCCATGGCGTGTACTTCGTTAACAAGTGCCTGGATACTCTGGCTGCGCTCTTCGCCGCGTGCTTGTGTCACGATGCAGTAAGTGCATTTGTACCGGCAACCATCCTGGATTTTCAAAAAAGCACGTTGTTTTTGACGAATGGATTGAGTCGCCGTTGCATCGTTCTTTTCAGCCTGTGACGTTCTGCTTTCAACGCTTGAACTGTCAATGCGTAAAGGAAAAACCGGATAGGAAAGGCTGTTCAGGTTTGTGCCTGAGTTTGTGCGCGAATGGTTGTTAGGTGTTTCAGTTTCTGTTGCGTTCGTAGAACCGCATGCAACATCTTTGTTTGCCTGTGCCGGCTTGATGTGATGATCAGGGAAAAGGGTGGCGAGAGTGGTTGCCGCGAGGTGGTCCTTGTCGCAATTGGCAACGACCAGATCAACGCAGGCAGGCGCGTTAGTGTCCGAAGAACCGTCCGCAGAACTGTCACAAGAAGTGCTGCGCGTTGAGGGTTGATAACCTGATGCACCGGTTAGCGAGACGGCACATCCGCTGACCACTATTTTGGCCGACGGGTTATCGCGACGCAGACGGTTTACTGACTGGCGGGTTTTGCGTACGGCCTCTGACGTCACCGCGCAGCTATTGAATACAATCAGGTCCGCTTGCAGAGCGGATGTGCTGATGGTGCAGCCGGCGGATTCGAACTGGTCGCGCCAGCGTTCATTTTCGGCTTCATTCAAGCGACAGCCTAACAGGCCGAAGTAGACACGCACTTTATGAGTGCTCCGGGTCACACGCAGATACTTGCCTTGTTGGCTGAAGAATCCGCTGAATATTGACGGTTGCGACGACAGTGCGTCGTAGCTCGCTAAAACAGGCGTTAAATTGCCACCGCGACTGCTACCAGGATTAATACCTGGTTGCGTCACTTAACGCGGTTGAGGTTGCTGGCAATCCGGGTTGGTACCATTAGCGCTGCCGAACGAGCGTACTTGCGTAATACCAAGTAGTACGAATCCTGTCGATACACCCGGACCGCAGCGATACAACGAGCGTTGCGATATAAACACTAGTTTACAATCTGCGCGAGAATTCTTCCACGTGTCCGTGTACTCGAATGCAGGCGTAAGGTGAATTCTGCATCCATATCTGCCACCTCGCCAGTAATGATCAAACAATTGTTAAACACCGTAGGTGCGTTGAAAATCAACGTTTTTATTGACTTATTTGTTGTAAGAAGTTGTTTAATGGACGCTGAAGTACCTTGCGCTTCCAGTTTTATCCGGTTTGATTCTTCGGTAAGCCAATATTTGTAAATTGTCCGATCGATCAGATTGTGACTGATACCGCGTTCGGTTACGATATCTAGCTAGATAAAACCGCAAATTCACCAAGCCCTGCGGGGCAGACAAAGGATGGAGTAATGATCGACGATCTGTTGAATTCCCCCAGTCAGAAATCCTACCTGACCAAGCTGATACTGGCGGCTCTGACATTGCTGGCCTTAATTATCGCCTGGTCATCGCGCTCAGGCATCCAGGCAGACTATCGCCTGTCACAGCAGGAGGTCGGAAGCCTGCAGGCTGAATTGCAGGAGCGTGAGGTCGCCATCCAGGGCGGTCAGGAAGAAATCCAGTCGCTGAATTTAAAAGTCGCTGAGCTCAACGAATCAGGCACAGAAGCGGCGCAGGCGGGCGAAGCACTGACCAGCGAACGCGATTCTCTAAGCGCGCAATTGCTGGACTTGCAAGCTGCTCTGCAGTCGCAACAGGAGATGAGTGCAAATTTCGAATCCGAACGCGAAGCCGCCTCTCAACAGCTGGGCTTGCTTAACCAGCAGCTTGCCGAACAGGAGGCTGCACTCTCTGATACATCCGAAGTCGACCAGCTCAAAACATCAATTGAAGATTTGCTTGCGGTTAACACTGACACGACAGAAGTCGACATCCTGACTTCTCAAATCAGTGAGCTTGAAGCACAGTTGCGACAGGCCAACAGCAACAGTGCCGCATCAGGCGCACAAGCACTAGCCGATGCAGAGGCAGCCGGCGCGCAAGCAGTGGCTGATGCAGAAGCAGCTGGCGCACAGGCAATCGCCGACGCACAGGCTGCGAGTGATGCGAAGCTGGGCGAGATGCAGTCTCAGCATGACGCCGCGATAGAGCAACTGCGGGCCGACAACGAAGCCAAGCTAGCTGAACTGCAGGCAGGGTTTGACGAGCAGATCGCCGCGGCAGAGCAAGCCGCTAATGAAAGGATGGAAGATTTACGTGTACAGAACTCGCTGTTGACGCGTGAAGCTGGTGTGCTCGAAGGTAAGCTTTCCATGCAGACGCAGGGCTTTTTACAGAACCCCGATAACGCGTCACTGCTGCAGCCGTTGATCGACGAGCATACAGCGGAGTCTGAAGCGATGCTCGCAGAGAAAGACGGGCAACTGTCAAGCCTGAGCGCAGAACTTGAAGAAGCCAAACTCGGTTTCAGTAGCGCCGACACCGCAGCGAAGGAGGCTGAAAACAAGGTCGCCGAACTCGAGACAAAAGTTGCCGAGTTGCAAGCCACTATCGACGAAGCCGGCGGTGCAACAGCATCTGCGGAACAGGAGCTTGCCAGCTTGCAGGCGCGTGAAGTTGCGTTACAGGCGGAACTCGACGGTCTAAGAAAAACAGTTGAGGGTCTTGATAGCGCTAACGCCGAAATCGATGGGCTGAACGCTAAAGTCAGTGATCTGGAAGCGCAGCTGGGTACGGCACAAACAACGAGCGACACCGATAAAACAGAACTTGAAACATTCAAAGTGATGTACGACACCGATGTGGCTTCACTGAATCAGCAGATCGAAGATTTACGTGGTGCCAACGACGGGTTACTCGCGAAGATCGGCGAGCAGGAAGAATCAGCAGCGGGTGCAACGGCAGATCTTGAAAAAGAGGTTGAATTGCTGAAAACCCAGCAAGCCGATTTAAATCGTGCAACCGGCCAACTCAACACATTACTTGGTGATGCCGAGTCGCAGCTTGCGCTGTTGGGCACACAAAAAGATGATGTCAGCAACGCTGCCGACCAACTCAATTCATTACTTGGTAACGTTGAAGCCGAGCGTGACGGATTGGGTGAACAATTAGTTGAAGCCAACGTTCGCATTGGCGAACTCGAAGGTATGAATGGTGAACTGACAGCCAAACTCGGTGAAGTCGAGACCGCCGGTTCCGGGATAGCGGCGGAGTTAAAGGCAGCAAATACGCGCATCGGTGAACTGGATGCGGACAACACGGAGCTAACAGCAAAGCTTGCTGATCTTGAAGCCAGTGGTGGTGACTTAAGCGGCCAGCTGAGCTCGGCCAACACCATGATTGATGAGTTGAAGGGCAGCAATGCTGATCTGACAGTGAAGCTCGGCGAGCTCGAAGCCAGTGGTGGTGACTTGAGCGGCCAGCTCGATTCCGCCAACACCATGATTGATGAGTTGAAAGGCACTAATGCTGATCTGACGGCGAAGCTCGGCGAGCTTGAAGCCAGTGGTGGCGACTTGAGCGGCCAGCTCGATTCCGCCAACACCATGATTGATGAGTTGAAAGGCACCAACGCAGAGCTGACGGCAAAAGTGGGTGAGCTTGAAGCCAGTGGAGGCGACTTGAGCGGTCAGCTCGATTCTGCCAACACGATGATTGGTGAGTTGAACAGCCAGCTTGACTCTTCAAACGCAATGGTCGCGGACCTCAAAACATCGACAGGCGATCTGAATGCAAAAATCGGTGAGCTTGAAGGTATCAATATCGATCTGACCAGCCAGCTGACTGATGCGAACGCCAAATTATCAGAAGCTGAAGGTGCGCAACAGACACTTGACGCCAGTGTCAGCGATCTTGAACAGCAACTTGCCGCAGCGAAAGATGCCGCGTCTGCCAGGCAGCAGGAAGCGGATGCTAATGCAGAGCTTGCCAAACAGTTGCAAGGGCAAATAGGTGCCGAGCAATCGCGTGCTTCTGAACAAACCGCGCTGGCACAAAATCTTGCAGAGCGTGTAGCGTCGCTGCAGAACGAATTGAATCAGGCAGTCAATAGCCAGAATGATGACAGTGAAGCACAGTCGCTGCGCAGTTCGCTGATACAGTCATTGCAGTCAAACGGTGTGGACGACCCACAGGTTGAAGTCAGAGCCGACAACAGTGTGGGAATCAACCTTCGCAGTGAGTCGTTGTTTGCTTCGGGGCGGGCGCGTTTGAGCGCCGACGGCCGACAATTGATGGAGCGTGTTTCAGCGGTATTGCGCGGTTTTCCGGAAAATCAGATCCGTATTGAAGGGCACACTGATAGCATACCGGTAACCGGACAACTTCAGCAGGTGTTCCCGAGTAACTGGGAGTTATCAGTCGCGCGTGCTGCCAATGCGGTTAATTTCATGCAGAATCAAGGCGGCATCGATCCGGACAATCTATCAGCGTCTGGCTTTGGTGAGTTCCGGCCTGTTGCCGGTAACGACACGCGTGAAGGACGGGCATTGAATCGTCGAATAGAAGTCGTTGTATCACCGGTTCAGTAAGCTGGTACACGATTCATACAACTCGCTCGACTGCTAGCGGCTGCAAACGATTGCGGCAATAAGCAGTGCGACAAATTTGATGATAACTACACAGGCCCGGTTCTTCCGGGCCTGTGTAGTTTTACAGGCTGTGATTTACACGCGATACACGTATGGCAGCTGATTTCTACAATAGTCACCTGTCGACAAAACCCCTGTATCCCCGACTGGATTTAACCGCTACGGTAGTCCAAGCGTAGGGGCGAGATCGTACTAGAGATAAGCTACGATATAAGTTACGTTTCCCGGTTGCCAACAATAATCCGCTGTAACAACCACCAACCTTGATCTGGAGTCTCACACCCTGCCTGTGAAAATCCCGCTTTTCCCGTTGCCGAGTATTGTCTTGCCAGGTGGTACGCTGCCGCTGCGTCTGTTTGAACCGCGTTATTTGCGTATGGTTTCCGACTGTTTTCGAAACGGTACCGGTTTTGGTTCGTGTCTGTCGCGCCCGGCATCTGGCGAAGGGCCGATAAAGCCGTTTCCGCTCGGCACGCTAGTTAAAATTGTCGATTTTGATCAAGGTGCAGACGGTATGCTGCATATCACGGCCACGGGTGAACAGGAATTCACGCTGATTGATATAACGGTGGAAAAGGATAATTTATTGATCGGTGAAGTGGAATTACTGGAGCGTCCGGCAAGCTTCGCCGTACCGCCGGAGTATTCGTCACTGGCCGTTAAGTTGTCGCAGATACTTCAACACATTGAGCCACACATCAGCTACCCGGATCGTGATCTGGATGATGCGGAATGGGTATGTAACCGCCTACTTGAACTATTGCCGATTGCGGCGGATGATAAATATCAAATGCTAAAGAACTTTGATACACATGCCAGGTTGAAGGCGCTTGACGCGTTGTCGTTTAGCGTTGCTGAGCAGTAAATGCAGTGATTTTCTGATCATTTGCTTTGCGATCACTTTTATGTGCGTCTACGGTTTTGATTAACACGCGCGAGTTTCGTTTTATATCGTAGCGCCGGTCCTGTGGCAGAACATCCGGTTCGGCTTCGATGAATCCCCGCTCCATGAACCAGTGATTGGTGCGTGTCGTCAGTACATAAACCAATCCGACCCCGCGTTCGATTGCGAGTTGAAGCAACAACCTGAGCAGTTGTTCGGCACGGCCACCGTCGCGATAGGCCGGATGAGTCACGACACAGGCGATTTCCGCCGATTTTAACGATTGATCCTGATAGTTTGCAGGGGCTTTCGCAACGCTCAGTGCAGCACAAGCGGTAACCATACCTTCGCGTTCGCAGACGACGTAATCATCTATCGCCAGCTCCAGCTGCTCGCGCGAGCGAGGCAGCAGTGTACCGTCCTGCTCAAGGGGTTCAATCAATTCGATGATGCCACCGACATCATCAATTGTGGCGGGTCTGATCGTGTCGAAGTCAGTGGCACTGATCAGTGTGCCTGAGCCGTCGCGGGTAAATAGCTCCTTGAGCAACGCATCCGGATTGTTGCTATCGAGTACATGCACACGGCCCACAGTTGTATCGCTTGCCTTGATGACTGCACCGAGTAACGCCAGCCGTGCAACATCATCACCGTCGGTTGCGTCAGCTAACAAACGGACGTCCTCTGCCGCCGCTTCTGCCAGAACATTGCCCGCCTCGTCACACAGTTTCTGCGGCGATAAATACACCAGTTTGTCCGCATTTAACGCAGCCGCAGTAGTTGCGGCGAGATGTTCACTTTGCAAGTTGAAAAGTTCGCCGGTTCGCGAGTAGCCCAATGGCGGCAGAAGTACGATATGGCCGGACGCCATGTGGGTGTCGATCGCCTGCCGGTGGATTTTCCGGACCTCGCCTGCGTAGCCGAAGTCAATACCGTTGCGCACGCCGACCGGTTGCGCCGTGACGAAATTGCCGGAGACCACGCTCAGGTGAGCCCCTGCCATCGGTGTATTTACCAGACCGAGCGATAACAGGCTTTCCATCTCGATGCGGACTTCCCCAGCTACGCGACGCACGATGGCAAGGGTTGCAGAATCAGTTGCACGCGTCGCATCGATTGCTCTTGAGGTCATGTTTTCGGCCTCAAGCTCACGGTTGATGCGGTGACGCAATCCGGGTACCAGCACCAGTCGTAAACCCAAGTGACTCAGCAGGGCGATATCCTGTGCCATCACTGGGCAGTTGGTGCTGTCGAGCAAGCTGCCATCGATGTGCAGCACCAGCGTACTATTGCGGTAGGCTTTTATGTAGGGCGATGCCTGACGAAACCAGGCGATTTCGTTAGCATCATTATCCAGAGGTTGCTCTGGTGGCAAAGTGTTGTCGGGTTGTCTATCGGTCATCGCATTGTGCCGGGCACGAACTGAATCGAGGCTGTTCGGAGCCGTTCTGAGCCTATACATTACCTTAGCAGGCGGCTGCCGGAAGTGATAGGAGTCTCTGTCCGGCTAATTACCGCGACTCACGCGACCTTATTTAACGTCGGAGCCGTGCTGACGGCCGGCGCGACACGTTTACGGCAGTGTCATTTCCCTGTCGGGATATATTTGCCGCACTGGCGGTCTTATTGCTTGTATGATCTGGAGTCGATTTTCCGATGTTTGTTATCCGCTTATCAGGCAAGGCGCTTTCGCCTGTTAGTTTTACTTTATTAACCGTGGTTCGATCGGCGAAGGTATGCAGCTAACACAGGCGCCAAACGTCGATTGAGCAAGGTCAGATTGTTTTACCTCCATCCCGTCGATGACGAAGGAATCCACTGCATCATGTTGAAGCTGGTTGTTGTTACCCTAACTCAACGTTCCGCCCGATTTTTCGGCGTTATCAGATACGCAGCCCGGCTGCCGGGTCTGACTTTCCTCTGTGTGTTGCTGGCGCTTGCACACCCGGTAAGCGCGCAGGATGACCAATGGGCACGTACAGTTGCCCGCACAGCCGAGTCAGTTGTGTCGTTGCAGTTATCGCAGCTACGCTCTTTCGGTGATGCGGATCAGGGCGGCAGCGGTGGCACCGGTTTCGTTGTCGATGCTGAACGCGGCATCATTTTGACCAATCGTCATATCGTCGGTTCCGGGCCGGTACGCTTCAGCGCAACATTCCAGAACCAGGAACGTGTTGATGCCATGCCGCTTTATCGCGATCCGGTGCATGACTTTGCGTTCCTGCGTTATGACCCGGCGAAACTCCAATATGCCAAACCCGAGTCGCTGCAATTGCGCCCGGACAAAGTACGCACAGGTTTAAATATCCGGGTACTGGGCAGTGACGGGGGTGAACAGTTGTCCATTCTAACCGGCACGATTGCGCGTATAGATCGCGAAGCACCGAGTTATGGACGTTACGGTTACAACGACTTCAATACATTTTACCTGCAGGCGGCGTCATCAACCTCCGGGGGATCATCGGGATCACCTGTTATTGATTTCGATGGCGATGTGGTTGCATTGAACGCTGCAGCCAACACGCGCACTGCCAGCAGTTTCTTTCTGCCGTTGTACCGTGTCCAGCATGCACTGAAACGCTTGCAGGACAATGAGGCTATTGATCGCGGTACGCTGCAAACGCTGTTTGCTCATCGGCCGTTTCGTTCACTACGCAGGCTTGGTCTGGATCAGGCAACTGAAGACAGTGTGCGCCAACTCGATCCGACCAATAACGGCATGTTGACGGTATCGCAGATCCTGCCTGATGGTGTTGCTGACGGGCAGTTTGTCGAAGGCGACATTCTGGTCAGTGTTGACGGTCAGCTCATAGCCAATTATGTGGATCTTGAAGCGATCCTTGATGCATCGATCGACAAGCAGTTAAACGTGGAACTGGTCCGTCAGGGCGAGGCGATCCAGGTTGCCGTTGCAGTGGCTGATCTGCATGCGCTTTCGCCTGACCGGTTCGTCGAGATTGGTGACAGCATTTTTCAAAATATGTCGATTCAACACTCGCGCGCGATGAACCTGCCGCAACAAGGTGTTGTGATCGTGCGCCCCGGTTATTTTCTGGAACGTGCCAACGTACCAGCGGGATCGGTCATTACTGAACTTGACGGCCGGCAGCTTAACAACGTTGATGATTTGCTATCTGTACTGCGTCAGGAGCGTGACGGTAAAATGCTCGCCCGTTTGGTACAGCCGGGCCGTGAGTTCACTAACTCAATTGCGCAAATTGATATCGACAATCGTTGGTTCTCGCATCAACAATGTACACGCGTTGACAACGCCCGTTTCTGGGATTGCTCGGTAATCGAGTTACCAGATGCGACTGATGCATCCGCATCGACCGCCGTCAAATTGCCGTTCTACCGTGACCCTTTGCTCAACAGTGTTGCACCTGCATTGGTGCGGGTGGATTTCCATATTCCGCATACGCTTGATAATGTGTACGCCAATCACTTCAATGGCGTCGGGCTTGTCGTTGATACGGAAGAAGGGCTGATTGCTGTTGATCGCAACACCGTACCTATAGGTCTCGGCGATGCAGAGATAACATTCTTCGGTTCAACACTGCTTGATGCCAGAGTGGTCTTTCTGCATCCGTCGCACAACATTGCCCTGCTCAAATATGATCCGGCAGATCTTGGTGATGTGGACTTCGAGGCACTGGAGCTGCAGGTTGATAACCAACCGCTCACGCAGCCACTGTTTATGATTGGCTATCGACAGGATGGCACGTTTCGCAAACATCCAGTGACTGAAACCAGCCGGTTAACGCTTGCTTTGCAATCTCCACGGTTGGCGCGATTTCAGCAAAGTGTGGTCGATCTGTACGGTGTTCCGGATATGCCCCCATCGCTCGGGGGTCCGTTGGTAAATGCCGATGGGGTGGTTCAGGCTATCTGGATGAGCTTCGCTTATCAGGACGGACAGGATATCCAGCAACAGGAATGGGCGATGCCTGCACCTTTACTGGCAGAAGCGTTGCGCCTGTATAAATCTGACAAGGGTTTTTATTCGCTGGATGCCACACTTGACTACCGACCCATCGCTCTTTCACGTCAGCTCGGTTTACCGGATGAGTGGTTGACACGCTATCTGGCGCTGGATGCTGAATCACGGCGCGTGCTTTATGTGCAGCAAGTGGTTCCCGGAACGCATGCCGAGACCTTGCTCGAAGTGGGTGACATTCTGCTCGCGATTGATGGTGAGTTGGTTGCTGATTTGTTCGAAGTTGAAAAGCGTGTCCAAAAAGACAATATTGATATCAGTGTCTTGCGTAATGGTGAGGTATTGCAGCTCAATATCAAACCCTCGTTACTGTCGACCAACGGTACGGATCGCATTATTCAATGGGCAGGTGCAACCTTTCAGGATGCGCATCGTGAGATCGCACTGTATCGTGGCGTCAGCCCGGACGGTGTCTACATCAGTAGCACGCAGCATGGCTCACCGGCACTTTGGGACAGACTGTTCCGCAATCGATTTGTCACTGCGGTTGACGGTGTTGCGGTGACCAACCTTGATGAATTTCTGGCTGAGGTTTTGAAAAAAGAACAGGATCAGATTACGCGACTGTCAGTCGTGACAACCACGGGGCGTCGTGGCATCGTCAGTGTTCAGCCGGAGTATCAATTCTGGCCGACGGTTGAACTGCGCCGCGATGAAGACAAGTGGCAACGGCTAGAGCATGACCACTAACTCAATAAAGTATTAGACTATCAAACAAAGAACAACGAAGATCTAGCCTGCTCTATTCATGAAGGGTTCGCCACCAGAGTCTGGCTACCTAGGCAGGTCGCTCGATTCAGCGAAATTCGTAGAAATCTACGG
This sequence comes from uncultured Granulosicoccaceae bacterium, assembly GCA_937951345.1. GTDB lineage: Bacteria > Pseudomonadota > Gammaproteobacteria > Granulosicoccales > Granulosicoccaceae > CALFCE01. The sequence goes on along the minus strand of CALFCF010000030.1, from coordinate 348 downwards.
GTTGAGCTCAATTCGCCTTCGTGAATAGAGCAGGCTAGACCTGAACACAAATTTGCTCAGCAGATAAGACCGCCTGTCACTCTGATCTGTCAGGCCCCATTGAATCCAGGAAATCAGTTGACCCACGCAGACATTGTCATTGTCGGTGCAGGTATGGTTGGTAGCATGCTGGCCGCGGCTGCCGGACAGGCCGGTTTTAAAACGCTGGTGGTCGAAACACAGCTTCCGCAACGCTTTGACACTAACAGCCCTTATGATCTGCGCGTCTCGGCCCTGAATGTCGCGTCAGAGCGAATGCTGCATTCGACCGGAGCCTGGACGCATTTACAGAACATGCGTTGTGCCGCC
>CALFCF010000029.1 GCA_937951345.1 uncultured Granulosicoccaceae bacterium | reverse complement strand
CGCCTGTTTTTTCGTCACTTTTTATGGAATTATCGCGTCTGGCTCTTATTGTACGAATTTTTACACCCTATTTTCACACCACCCTAGCCTGCTCTATTCACGAAGGCGAAAACAGTGACAATGAAAACTAAGCAATTTCCAGTTAGAAAAGCAGTTTTAGCGTCGCTGTGGGTGTTCGCACACTGTTTTCTATTCACCACCAGTGCCAGTCTACCGTCGCAGCTCACTCGATTGAGCTCAACCCGTAGATTTCTACGAATTTCGCTCAATCGAGCGACCTGCTTAGGTAGCCAGACTCTGGTGGCGAACCCTTCATGAATAGAGCAGGCTAGACAATGGTAGCGTCGCGTACTTATTCATCTCTGCGTATCACCCTGCATTGGGTGGTGCTCGGATTGGTTGTCCTGCAATTCCTGCTGAAAGAAGGCATGGTGGCAACCATGGAGGCTGCGCGCCTTGGTACCACGCCGGATGTTTTCAGTTATTTTGTTGGTATGTTGCACCTGCTGAACGGTCTGGCGATCGCCGGCCTGATGCTGTGGCGGTTGTTTCTGCGTCTGAAGGCGCGTGGTGACAATCCACCGGCACCCCTGGCTGGCTGGCAGGACAGGCTCGCCGTCGGCGTGCACTGGCTGTTTTACGCCACGCTGATCGGGCTACCGCTGACCGGCCTGCTGGCCTACTACGATATAGCACTGGGGCATGTTCTGCATCACTACGGCCCTTGGTTACTACTATTATTAGTGTTCCTGCACCTGGCGGGGGTGGTCTACCACCACTTCTGGTTGCGGGATCAGACGCTGCAACGCATGTTGCGCCGGTAATCTGCAGGCCACCCGGCATGCCAATTGCCGCGGGTTGTTGATTGTTTGAAAGCCCGAGCGTTGCTAAAATTCGCGGTTGGCAGAGTTTACGTGGTTGATTCGACCGGTTGGATGGCACAGCAGCACACCCGCAGCGCGATGGATGTAGGAATCAGATGCGTGATTCAGATGTCTGATTCAAAAGCTGATTTATGTGCGATCGCGACGCGAGCAAACCGTTTTCAACGTACACTATCAACGTACACTATATATCTAAATTAAAACGGGCTTAGCGCCCTTCCCGGGAGTTTATTTCGTGGCTGATACCACCACCACCCTTGATCCGGCCGACCAGGCAAAACAGGAAGCGTTTGTTCGTATATTCTGTATCGTTCTGATCGCACTCTCTGCTTTCACCATCTTCTGCATGATGGTCGCCCGTCTGATGGCGGGTACTGCACCCGCACTGCAGGATGACCCCATTTTGAAGGCGGATCTGATGAGCCGGATAGCGCCCGTGGGTCAGGTTCGAACCACTGCCGATGCCGACACTGACACATCGGCTGAAGCGACAGTCGTCGCTGCCCAGTCCGGTGAAGAAATTGTCCAGGGCGTGTGTGCCGGTTGTCACCTCTCGGGTGTTGCAGGTGCGCCGTTACTTGACGACGAAGCCGCCTGGGCGGAACGCCGCCCAATGGGTCTGGATGCGCTGACCGCGAGCGTTATTAACGGTAAAGGTGCAATGCCGGCGCGTGCCGGTACTGACCTGAGCGATGACGAACTGCGTCGCGCGGTTGCCCATATGGTGGGTATTGAGTCAGAGGATGCCGCAGCATCGAACACTGAAACTGCAGCCACTGATGCTGCAGCTGAAGAACAATCAGAGCCAACCGCTGGTGACAGCGATGCCGCCGCGACTGAAGATGCCACAGAAGAGACAGCTACTGATGCAGCCTCCACAGACGAGTCTGCGTCTCAAACCGCAGCGACCGCAGCGACTGTCACAGCCGCGACTGCGGCAAGCGGGGCCGCTGCTGCCACCCAGTTGGATGATTCTGCTGGTACTGAAATGGTGGCGGCTGAAGCGTCGGCACGGGTTAAAGGTGTTGCAGACGGAATCTGTTCTGCCTGCCATCTCTCCGGCGTCGGAGGCGCACCCAAAATTGGTGACAAGGCGGCCTGGGAGCAGCGCGCTGAAAAAGGTCTGGCTGCACAGGTGCAAGTGGTCGCCGCTGGCAAAGGCGCTATGCCGGCCCGTGGTGGCTCAGATTTGAGCGATGAAGAAATTGCCTCAGCCATCGTTTACATGATGAGCAAGTAGTGGAAGATTTCATCAACGTGCTTAACCCTGAACTTTCCGACTTTACTCATCGACACCCGGTAGCCTGATAAATGGATTCCGCTCGCATATTCGAATTCATGGGCAATCACCCCTATTTGTTTACAGCATTGGGTGCGACGGTCGGTTTTATCGTGTTCACCGAATTCACACGTTTCACCGGTGGGGTGAAGTCTGTGTCTCCCTATCAGGCAACACAGATGATGAACGAGGGTGAGACGTTGTTTGTTGACGTGCGTGACGACAATGAATTTAAAAAAGGGCACGTGCTGGAAGCCACCAGCATACCCTTGAGCGCATTGGATAAGCGCGTGCATGAACTGGAAAAATTCAAAGACAAAGATGTTGTCTTGTATTGCGATTCCGGCATGCGTTCAGCAAAGGCCGGTGCGCGACTGAAGAAGAGTGGTTTTAATAAACTTCATACCATGGCCGGTGGTCTGTCTGCCTGGGAGAAAGCATCCCTGCCACTGGTTACGCGCTGAGCTTTAGCAACGTACTGTGAGTCTTTTTGCTTCCATCGGTCGTCTCTTTCGCGGTTCTTCTAGAACTACTCCTGTAAATACCGATCAATCAGTTCCAACAACTACTATGCAAAACAGTGAAGATACTAAAGCGATCGTGATGTATGAGTCCCGTATTTGCGGGTACTGCATGGCCGCCAAGCGAATGCTTAAGAAGAAGGGCTGGGAGTATCAATCCATCGTGGTGGATGGAAGTTCTGATGCCCGGCATGAAATGATGGAACGAACCGGCAGGCACACAGTGCCACAGATCTTTTTTGGTGAAACACACGTTGGCGGCTACGATGATATGGCTGCATTGGAAGCAGACGGCAAACTTGATGAGCTGTACGCGTCACTTGAGAATAAATAATGGCTGAAAACGATAAAACACCTGAAACAACTCCGGGCGCTGCGGCAGCGACAGATGCTGCCGAAGGTCAGCAGCAGTTCCGTGTGCATAAGGTGTACTTGAAAGATGTTTCCTTTGAGTCGCCGCAAAGTCCTGCGGTATTCGGTTCAGAGAAAAAATGGAAGCCGCAAATATCGTTACAACTGAACACGGAAGTGAAAGAGCTCGAGAGCGATATGATCGAGAACACATTGAATGTTCAGGTGACGGTAAAGTCTGATGAAGAGGTTGTTTATCTGGTTGAAGTTAAACAAGCCGGCCTTTTCTTTATGAAAGGTTTTGATGATCGTAACAAAGCGGGCATGTTGAATGTGTTCTGCCCCAATTTGTTGTTCCCGTTTGCACGTGAAGAAATCGCTTCGCTGGTATCCAAGGGTGGTTTCCCGCAGATGTTACTTGAGCCGGTAAATTTCGAAGCGTTGTACGCTCAGCACCTGCAGAAGGCTAAACAAAACGCACCCGCACCTGAAACCCCACAGTAAAAACAAAACGCTTCTGTGTTAGCCGTGACTGCTGCATCACCTGGCGCCACTACAGATAAAGAACAACTCGCTGTGCTCGGTGCCGGTTCCTGGGGCACCGCGCTGGCAATTCATCTGGCACAAAGCGGCCACGCTGTTCGTCTTTGGGCACGCAACCCGGATCATGTCGCTGCAATGCAGTCCGACAGAACCAATGCCGGGTATTTACCTGACATCCGCCTGCCTGACGGTTTGCAGGTCACAGATAGTCTTGAAGCAGCGCTCACCGGCATCACCACACTTATCCTCGCCGTTCCAAGTCATGCCTTGGAGCCGACTCTGGATGACATAAAACCGTTGTTGGCTGATGAGCGTCTTGATCTGATATGGGCCTGTAAAGGTTTTGCCGGCGCGAAGTTACTGCATGAAATTGTGTATTCGCGTTTTAATGATTCGTGTGTACCGGCGGTTTTATCGGGTCCTAACTTCGCAGCTGAACTGGCACGCGGGTTACCCACTGCGACCACTATTGCATCAACCAGTCTGGCCCCAGCACAACGTATTTGTGCTGTCTTCCATCACGGAAACTTGCGTGCCTATGCCTCTGATGATGTCACTGGTGTACAGCTCGGTGGTGCGTTAAAAAATATTTATGCGATAGCCACGGGCGTGTCTGACGGTCTGGGTTTTGGTGCCAACACGCGAGCCGCACTAATCACACGTGGTATGGCAGAAATCACCCGCTTAGCGTTGCCGATGGGCAGTAAGATCGAAACTTTATCTGGTTTATCCGGTATGGGTGATCTGGTGTTGACCTGCACGGATGATCAGTCGCGCAACCGTCGTTACGGCCTGGCGCTAGGGCAGGGAAAAACCCCGGATGACGCATTGGCCGGTATCGGGCAGGTTGTCGAAGGTGCACGTGCAGTGGTTAGTGCGTTGGAGTTAGCGCAAATCCACGGCGTTGAATTACCTATCGCCACTCAGGTGCATGCGTTGATCTACGAAGGTCGATCTCCGCACGAGGCAGTCGCGCAGATTCTGGCAAGGGCGCCAGTATCTGAGATTTAAGGTGTAGCGGTGAAGCTAAAGCGCTAAGTTTCACCAACGGCAAAACCGTTTTGTCGCCACGCTTCATAAACAACGACAGCAACCGTATTGGAAAGATTAAGACTGCGGCTGTCTGACACCATCGGTAATCGCAACACTTGCTGTTCAGAAAATTGCGCAAGTACGTCTTTGCCAAGCCCCCGCGTTTCAGAACCGAATAACAACCAGTCATTTGCCTGATACTGGTGTTGGTGATAACCCGTACTGCCTTTAGTTGATAAAGCCAGTAGCTGCCCAGCTTGCTTTTCGTGTGCTGTAAAGAAGGCGCTCATCGACTCATGTTCAACCACTGTTGTCATGTCGCTGTAGTCGAGGCCTGCACGGCGTAATTGTTTTTCATCCAGTGAAAACCCCAACGGATGAACCAGATGCAGTTTGCAGCCGGTATTCGCGCATAGCCGGATAATATTCCCGGTGTTGGGGGGTATTTCCGGTTCAACCAGCACTACATTAAACATAGTCAATATATTGGCGTATCTCTGCACCACTTTTGTTGGATGCAAGTTGTTGAAAGTAATCGTCAGTCGCTCAAATTTTGTCAGCAAAGCTGATCAAAACAGAGCGTCAGGGGGCTGAAATAAAATAACCTGCGAAGAAACAATAGTTTGTCGGATCGGTTTGCGTAATTTTCAGATCGATATCAAACCGGCGAAACCGTATTCGAACCAGAGCAAAGCCAGTCACAGCGATTTCTTCCGTTTCCATATTTCCGATACATCTGACCAGAATGTCGGTAAATTGACAATAAAATCAATCAAATACAGATTTATTGGTCGCTTTTCCTGTGTTAGGTTCTATTTGTGCTAAAGAAACAGTAATGTAAATTTTTGTGTAGCAATATGTGACCTGCAGGCAAAGCGTTTGTCAGGTTTGTCATTTAACAGCGGTAGCAAAGTCGGTTAGCGTCATTTACAACGCAAACCCCGAAGCAAGAACAGAGAGGTCACCGCAAAGGCGCTACTACAAAATCAATTACAGCAGTCTGTTGGGAGTTGTGTGTAACGGAATAAAAACGGTAGTTGTTGAAACTTGAGATCACATCCTGTTGGGGTAGTAATGATCGAAGGAAGCCAGGACAAAACATCAGTATCTCATGCTGCAGATCAATCTGCAGGCAGGCTTTCGAGCGTATCCCGTCGACGTTACTTCTCTTCAACCGAAGGGCCTTTTCAATCCGCCAACAATGTTTTTCTATTTTACGGTGGTGCGGGCCGTTCCCAATTAATCAACGACATTACCGATCAGGTTAAAACACTGGATGAACCGGTGTATGTCTGCGGGGAATCCGGCAGCGGTAAATCCATGGTCAGTCTCGTGCTCTCGCACACGCTGCAGACAGACTACAAGATCATTCATTTTGACCATCAGCATTGTGATTTCGACCGCCTGTTGCGCCAACTGCTGATAGAGCTGACTCCGGATCTCACACATGTGGGTTCGGGTGATATGGTTTTGACGGCATCTACCGCGAAACAGTCGCTAAAGACCGCTACTAAAAATACAGCGAAGCACCATGCCTCGCGTAGTACCAAAAATAACGAGCCGCAGGCTCAATCCAGTCATCTGGTTGTTGGTCGATTGCTCAGTCGTTTACAAACCGGCAAAGTCACAACACGGCCGATACTTCTGTTGATCGATTCAGTTGTTATCGATGACGACGCAAATGATCTTGTCCGACAGCTGACCAGCATTCACAGCACACATGGCAGATTGGTATCGGCGGTTGTCTTTCTGGCAGAGCAGCACTCGGAAGCCGTCGGTGGTGCAATGGATATCAATAATGGCCGTCGTGCGAAAGATGTGCGCGCGAACAGTGAAACTTCAGTCGACATTGGTGCTGCATACCCACATCATCGACTGCAACGCCTGTCCTTAAGTGAAACAACAGACTATCTGAACCATCATATGCTGTTGTTTGATTTCAATAAGCGCGATCTTTTCAACCGCGAGATGGCGTACTTTATCGCTGATCGATCCGGCGGTAATTGCAACGTGATCAACGCACTTGCCCGTAACGCGTTTTTGCTTGCCCATCTGGAAGGGGCTGAGCACATCAATATGCGTCACCTACTCGTTGCCGGTTTGCCTGATGATCAGGAGAAACCGCTGCGCTTTCTGCAGAAATACAAACGCGCCGCCAGCCTGATCAGTTTGTTTGCCGTATCGAGTCTGGCACTGATAGCGGTTATTGCATTCTTTCTGTCCTGATAACCCGCGCACAATTTTTTGCACTGTCATCTTTGTTGCTCACGCCTGATAAGTCGACCACTTGCATCTGCTGTTTTTATCTGGTTAACTAACAGACGTTCAGGAAGGATCCTGACGTGTGATTAATAGTTAAATAAAAAACTAATCAAACAAGGACAGTTGCATGGACGCAGCCTTACCCCCAATCCGTACTCTCGGATTAGCTAAATTCGTAAATACCGTTAAACGACTCATTATCAAACGACTCATTGTCCCGTCGGGTGATAACGGTTCAGCAGGTGTACCTTGTAATTTTTATCACTATCTGCTTGCTGCCTGGGTTTTGTTAGCTTTGAGTGGATGTCAGGCGTTGGCGCCAGTAGGATTCCCAAAGCCTGATGTGGATCGATCATTCAACGGTTTGGCTGCAGACAGCCATCTTTTGCCGCCAACATTTAACGAACCTGTTGATTTGCCAGCGGCAGGATTGCAGCCGCAAACAGCTGTAACGGACGGCGCTCATTCGACACTCGGATTTTCAGATAAAACCAGTCTGAACCAGCTTGATGACACGCTTGCAGCCACGATTGATGTGCGTGAATTGCCGTTATCTGAGCTGTTGGCAGCACTTGCTGAGGAATCTGGCATCGATATCGCGGCCGCTGATCTACTTGAGCAACCGGTAACACTTCGCCTCAACAATCAGTCGTTAAGTGACACGCTGGACGTTATAGCGACACGGCTGGATGCCGGCTGGCGTTTTCAAAACGGTGTCATACACGTGTTTTCTGATCGCTCGGTGACGCAAATCTACCCGATCAATTACCTCAACATCGCGCGGCATACACAAAGTAGTGTAGGGCTTGCGACGCGTGTCGGCTCGTTCACGCTGGCGACGGATACACAAGCCGGGGCAACATCGCAAGCCAATAATTCTGAAACGCGCATCGATAATGAGTCGACACATGATTTCTGGTCTTCACTGCTACAGGATCTTGAAGTGATCGGCAGCGCTTCAAGTGATGACGACTTTAATATTCTGATTAATCGCGAGGCTGGACTCGTCACGGTTATTGGTCATCACGCCGTACAGCGCAGTGTCAGGGAGTATTTGCGGATGCTGCAACAGAGTGTCAGTCGTCAGGTGTTGATTGAGGCGACAGTCGTTGAAGTCAGTCTGACAGATGAACACCGAACCGGAGTCGACTGGCGGATTTTTAACCGCAGTAGCGACACGACCGGTAACGCAACTGGTAACAATATACAGTCCAATGGCTTCAGTGGTTCGCAAAGCCTGCACGGCCAACAAGTGCCGGTAGACGCATCTTCCCCCCAGGCCACGCCTTCCGCACTGTTCTCACTCCGGCATCAATCGGCCACGCTTGGTAATCTCACAGCGACGCTTGAGCTACTGCGTACCTATGGCAGTGTACATATCCTTTCGCAACCACAGATCATTGCGCTGAATAATCAATCAGCGGTTCTGAAAGTAGTGGATAACCGTGTGTACTTTTCTGTGGAAGTCGAGCGCAGCAGTTCTGATGACAATGAACGAATCACTACTGAATCGCGCATACATACGGTACCTGTTGGGCTGGTGATGAGTGTTATCCCGTTTATTTCCGCTGACGGGCAAGTGGTATTGAACATCCGACCGAGTATTTCAAGAATCCTGGGTTTCCGCGATGATCCGATTCCCGCACTGGCCACCGGTGGTATCAGAAACAGTGTGCCGGAAATTCAGGTTCGCGAGATGGAATCTGTACTGTCGGTTAAACATGGCGAAACAATCGTTATTGGCGGACTGATGCAACAAAACGATAGCTTGCGCGACACAGGTGTTAGTGGTCTGCGTTCGCTGCCTTGGGTCGGAAAGCTGTTCGGCCGCGAGGTGCAAACATCAGGTAAAAGCGAACTGTTGGTATTTCTGCGCCCGACAGTGATCAATCAGCCTATCTAAACACGATACCAGTAAGCTAACCAACGCCTGGAGAACAACGTGCAGGGACGCACTTCGATACAACTGCTGGACAGTCTGTACGAGCAGCATTTAATCACCTCGGATCAGCGCCGTATTGTCGAGACGGATGCTCGCCAGTCGGTATTGTCGATCCCCGCACTGCTGTGCGAATACGGCTTTGTTGATGATGCTACGTTGCGCGAATACAGCGCTGATGAATGTGATGTTCGCTTGGTGTCACTGGATACGTTGCTACTTGACTCCGACGCACTGCAACTGATCGATGCTGATACCGCGCGACGTCTGCAAGTTATGCCGGTATTTTTTGACAGTGACACGAGGCTACTTGAAGTGGCGATCAGTGATCCGACAAATGTTCTTGTGCATGATGCACTGGATGACTTGCTCGGGCGTCGTGTCTCTATTACCTATTGTCAGGCATCGTTGTCGGAAATTGAAGCGGCGATTACACGAGGCTATGGCTTTGAACAATCACTGGATGCGGTGATCGATGAAATGTCGCATGTCGACGCCAACTCGTCGAACAAGCCGGTAGACGCCGCTGACGCAGAACAAGGTCACCCGGTTTTGCGTCTGACCAATGGTTTGATAATGCAAGCGTATCGGGCAGGTGCTTCAGATATTCATTTTGAACCGGAAGCTCATTATTTTCGTGTGCGTTTTCGTATCGATGGCTTGCTGGTTACCTGGCGCATGCTGCACATCGATCACTGGCCGGCTTGTGCAACCCGCTTGAAAGTCATTGGCGGGCTTAACATCGCCGAGACGCGCACTACCCAGGACGGCGCGTTTAGTTTAAGCGTTGGCAGCACGACGATCGATTTGCGTCTGTCCGTTTTTCCAACGCTGCATGGTGAGAATATCGTTCTGCGGTTACTTGATCCGGCAAATGCTTGCAAGCAGCTTGATCAGATCGGTTTCAATGAGTACACGCGCCGTCAGGTGCAGCAGGTAATCGATCAACCGCAAGGCTTGGTGTTGCTGGTCGGGCCAACCGGTTGCGGTAAAACCACCACTCTTTATGCATTGCTGAATCATCTGGCCGATGACGCGATCAATATCATGACGCTCGAAGACCCGGTCGAATACCGTCTACCCGGTATTCGACAGTCGTCGGTACAAGCAGGCAAGCTGGATTTTGCAGCCGGTGTCAGGGGCATACTGCGCCAGGATCCGGACATTATTTTGATCGGTGAAATTCGTGATCATGAAACGGCGGAACTGGCACTGCGCGCATCGATGACCGGTCATCTGGTTTTTGCCACACTGCATACGCGCTCAGCGCTGGGGGCTTATCAACGTTTGACAGATCTGGGAGTGGAGCAGGGTGTATTGCTGGAGTCTGTCATCGGTGTGATTTCACAACGCTTGTTACGTACCTGCTGTAACGCCTGTGATCAGCGTGCAGGCAAAGCAAATCCTGAAACTGCTAAAACGACGAATCCGTTGGCGACTTGTAGTCGATGCCGTGGCAGCGGTTTCAGCGGTCGACGGGCTATCGCAGAAGTTCTGTGCCCGGATACAACCTTGAGGGAAATATTTGCCAGCGATGGCTGGATTAAAACCAGGCGCCTGTGTGATGCATTGACACAGGCAGGATTTCAGTCACTTGACCAAGCAGCCAGGCAACTGCTTGATCGTGGAATGACCACTGCTGCCGAAGTGCAACGTGTGCTTGGTCATGAAAGTCGGTTCACTGCCAGGGATTCGGTTGCATGAGACTGTATAAATACAAAGCGTTGAATCGGGCAGGGTTGACGGTACGCGGTGCTACAGTCGCACTTGATAGCGAGTCTGTTGTCTCTCAACTCAACAAAATCAATCTTCGCCCTGTGTCGTTGGTTGAAAACGGATCACAAGCTCTCCATTCTGCCCGTACGAAACACCGTTCAAATCGTTTTATCAGTCGTCACGCCAGAAAGCGATTGTCTATCGACCTGACTCACCAGTTGTCGAGTCTTATGCAAAGTGGCTTGTCGCTGGATGCATCTCTGACTGAAATTATCAAATCAGACGATCGGCAACTTTCGGGGCTTGCAGAGCAGACCCTTGAAGCTGTTCAGCGTGGTGAGCAATTTGCCACTGCGTTATCGTCTCACAACTTGCTGTCGGTGAGTGACTGCCGGGCAATCGCAGTCGCTGAAAAGAGTGACTCACTGGTTACCGGACTTGCCGGCGTTTCAGAGGGTCTACAGGCGCAACTCCAGTTTAGGCGACGCCTGTTGCAGGCGTGTCTTTATCCGGTAATTCTCATCGTGGTGCTCGGTGGCTTGATGGGTTATTTAACACTGGCTGTCGTGCCACAACTGCTGCAATTCTCAGCCGGACTCGGTCAAGCGACGCCACGCTCGGCTTATTGGTTACAACAGGCAGCGCAACTCTCGGGTGAGTATATTCTTCCGGCTACAGCAGTCCTTTGTAGCATTGTCGTTTTCATTTCTATCGCAATATACAAAAACCCCTTGTTGCGATTGCGTGCTGATGAATACAAGCTCCGTGTCCCTCTGTTCGGTACGCTCGCTTTGCTGATCTGGCGAACTCGCTACTTCGATGAACTTCAATCGCTTCTCGCGGCAGGTGTTGATCTACTTGAAGCGCTGGCGCTGCTTGAAGATTCCAGTAAGAACCGTTTCATACAACTGCATCTGGCTGTACAGCGGCACGAAGTAGAGGACGGTCAGCGCTTATCAGAGGCTATGCGTTGTACCGCGCTTTTTGCACCGGCCGCCATACAACGTGTACTGCTGGGTGAGCTGACCGGTGATTACAGTAAAGCCCTGCAGGCGGAAGCTGATGCCAGCCGACAGGCTGCCAGCTTATGGCTTGAGAAGTTGGAGAAACGTGTGGGGCCAGTATTGCTGACGATATGCGGGGTTTTAATTCTCTGGATTATTGTTGCTGTCATTGCACCGGTCTACAGCACAGCGATCGGTGCGGGGGCATTATTATGAACGCACAGTTTTTCTATATAGGGGCTAACGCCTCGGGATTTCTTGAATTGCCGCACGAGTCGACCGGTCATCATTCATTAGCGCTGATTGAGCCGATAGCTAACGATCAGTGTGTTGATTCGAGTATCCGGCAGCAGTATTTGCAGCGACATATCGGTAATACCCAACCTGAGCGTATCGATTTGCTAGTCGATAATGTTTCCGAGACGATTCAATGGCGAGAGACAGGCTGGCGTACTCAAAGGAATGCGTCTCTGCCCGGAGATGGGCGTGGCCGTAATCAATACAAGAGCGATACGTTGGGTTTAAAGGATTTTCTGTCAAGGACTGATCAGTCAGATAAATCCAATAAAATTTCTACGTTCGATCTGGATGATGACTCTGAGGATCTACAGGTTATCAACTGCTACAGTGCAGTTCATGCTCGCAAGTCACTGTGCAACTGTATTGTCAATGGCAAAGACAGTATTGACAAGTTTATCAGCGGCAAAAAAATGCACCAGTCTGTAGAGCGACACATCAATTATTCAGACCAACAGTTAACGCTGTGCTGGTACCGTAATCTGGTAGATATCTGCCGGCAAACGCCCTCGTTGTACTCGATCAGTCTGTTACTGGAATCCGCGTTTTCTTTATCTTTTGGTGTAACACAGAGTGCTTCTGATAATGCGGTTATAAAGAGGCCACATTCTCTGGTTGCGCTTCCAGGTCCGGTGAACACGGGTGGGCCGGTTACTGAGCGGCATTTGTATTTTCGTGGCGGATATCTGTGTTTTTCGCGGCTTGTGCGGATCGTGGACAGTAGTGATAGCGATAATGATAGCGATAGTGATAGTGATGAGCAGACTAAACACGCGCCGTCGATTGAAAAACAGCGTCAATCGACGTTGAAGTACGTAGCCAGACATCTGCCGGCGGCGCCGGGTTGTCAGTGTCAGTCGGATAAGCCATTGCGAGTATCCGACATTGAGGTGCTGGATATATTAAACGGCAACACTGCAAGTCGTGCCAATAGCGGTCGGTGTACAAAGGCGCAGCGCGCCCGCGAAAAAGCCTTTCGTGAATCTCTGATAGATCGTCTGCGGACGATTGCCAACCGCCGTGAATACATTGTCGCCCGTCAGTCAGCTGCATTTTGTAAAGCTATACGGTTGGATAACACGTCCGTTCGCTACATGCGACGCCTTAATACGATTGCAAGCGGTAAGACAGTGGCTGCACACGTCGCCTTCGTCTTGCTTACTTCGGTGCTTTGCATGCAGACGTTTAAAATGGCTGACCAGTATGTAAAAGAAACAACAATAGATAAACAAATTGCATTGCAAAGCGACGTGCTGAGGAACGCCCAATCCGCATGGCAAAATCGTGTGTCGTCATTAACCGCTGCGGATGCGGCGGACGTATCTGAGGGTAAACAAAACCCGCCGGTATATCGTTATCGCGGTTTTAGCACGGATACGATGGCGTGGATGGTTAATGCCCGTGCACAGATGTTGGATCAGTCACTGATACAGCCTCTGGCACTTCTGGTTAGAGCACAGTCAATTGCCGGGAGTGTGCCGTCGATCATTCTAGAGCGTATCGCCTGGGAACCCACCGTGCTCGACAAACAGCATGTGGAGGATAGAAAGGCTATTGCGCTTAATGTGACCCTTAACGGCAGAATAGAATCCGACGCACCGATAAATGATCAGCTCGCCCGTTTCGAAACGTATTTGCAGGTTTTAAAAGATGCTTATAGCCATTCCGATGTCGATGCGTTCGCTGAACCGTTAATCGCACGGGTGGATTATCCGTTTGATATCAATCCCGAGCGCTCTGTCAGTGCTAAGCCGGTTACTCGCGGTTTGCAAAGTGCGAGTGATGCATCGGTGTTTCGTGTGGATATGCTGGTTTCTGTTAATACGCTAGCTGATCAGGCTCAGGATATAAGGAACCTGCTTCTTGAAAACACAGCTACTGATAGCAGACTGCTGTTTAGCGGATTGCATTGAACGGTGGTTAATATGGCCAGCTTAAACAAGCGACTACCCACCGGTATTGCTATTGGTTGCATAGCTAATTTGATGTTTTTTGTAGTCATACATGCCAATAACGGCAGAGCTGAAGCCGCACAACATCAATTGTTAAAACTGCAGCATCACAGCCAACAGGTGCAGATTGATATCGAGCGATTGGATGCCTACCAGGTTGCCTTTGACCAACTTTTGAATTATCACCGTTCAGTTGCACAGAATCGCCTCTACTGGCAAACCCTTTTCGATACTCAGGATGCTAACGTCGATCCGCTGATCTTGGAGCGTCGTGAACGGGTAGAGGCACAACAAAACCGTTTCAGCCCGGTGTTTGGTAACGATGACAGCGGTCAGTTAACAGCAATAGAGCTATACAGTACCGCCCTATCGTTTGGTGTGTCGCACACCGACGAAGCGTCGGCCATAGACTTTCTCTATCGGTTGACGGTCGAGCAGGGGACGCCAGTGAATATGGAGCGGTGCGCGTTGTCGCTTAACACCAGTGATACAACTAGTCATTCGTTGATTAGTGATCGTGAGATCCCGGCAGATCATTCCGGGGAACGGCAAGTTCAGTTGCGGTGTGATGCTCGCTACTATGAACTGCAAAAATCCGCTTAACGGACATTGTTGATAGAGCCGGTTAGGGTGATGCAAACGATCATCAGGTAGATAAAACAAAGAGATTAAAAGGAGTAAAAAGTAATAGCTATGGATGGCTCACGAAGAAATACGGTTTTAAAAGTAGCGGTGGTATCGGTATTGATGATAATCATGAATGCCCGGTGTATCGCGCCGACCAACGCAGATCAACACGCGGTAGCTGTACCTGCTTCACCGGCTGTAACTGCTTTAACTGCAGCACCCGCTGTCGATTTTCACCGCTGGTTTCCGGATGGTTTGACGCTTTTGGGTAATCGCGCAAACAGGTTGACCGGTAAGAGCGCTTCCATTGGTAAAAATCCTGCCAGTGCCACTACCACTACCAATACCACTGGAACTACACAAGACTCGACACACAAAGCAGGTGCACTTGCGGGTACCCCACGTGCCAGGCAACAACGTTTAAACGTTGTATTCCGTGCGGATCGGCAACTGTCTTCCTACCCTGAACGCCATACGGCTAAATCATCAGGCACTTTTCAAGGTCTTCGGGTTCAGCGCACGTGGAACGACGAGAGCGCGGGTTCCACGCGCAACGGTGACGATTGATGTGTTCACTAAAGCCACCAGGATATCCCAGGCGGGCGACGCGGCGCCAAACGCCGTCTGAACAAACTGGATTCGTGTTGCCGGTATTCCTAGTGTTACTGATCGTTGCCGGTTCAACGAGCGTTAAACAACAAACTGCCCGGTGGACTGACAAGCCCATCTATCTGCATGCAGCGCAACAGATCCGGCAGTTGCATCGTGCCAAACAGCAACTGATTGCTTACGCAGTCACGTATCCTGATAATTACGGCCCCTCCGGCGCCGGCCCTGGTCACTTACCCTGCCCGGATCGTGATCCACCGGATGACGGTAACCCGAACAATGACGGTCCCGACCCGCCTTGCGGTTCGGCTGCTGTCCAGGTTGGTCGGGTACCTCGCTTGACACTCGCCGAAAAGCGCTTCACCACAAATAGCGACAACCGCTTCAAGTTGCTGGAATTCTTCCCGCCGCAATCTTTCGTTGATCGTCAGCCGTGGTATTGGGTCGATGACGGTTTTATCAATAATCCGGTTAATCGCCAGGTGAATATGTCAACTGTAACGGCTAAACAAAACAAACGGGGCAGTGATGTCGTTGCAGTGTTGGTGGCACCGGGTGCTGAGCGTAACGAGTCGCAACAGCGGCCCGGGCTCAATTTGCGTGATTATGCGGAGAGTCTGGCACCGGCATTGTCGCAAGGTCATCCGTTTTCGCGCGATTATGATGAAACAACCAACGATTTGCAGGTCTTTATCTACCGTGAGGACATCATGCCACTGGTCGAGCAGCGGGTTAACGGTTTTCTGCTCGAACAGGTGGCGACGAAATTCAATGCCTTAAAGCAAGCGAGAGCACCGGGCGCTGCTTGTGCAGAACCGTTACACGAACAAGACGACGTTGGTACGATTACCTGTTTTGACTGGCTTGTTGATGATGGAGAACTTGAAGGAGTAGCTGCTCATCGTCACTGGTTTTTTCGTAATGGCTGGGATCAATTAACCACTGTATCGGTGGCTGCACTGCGATGATTAATATAATCTCAATCAACGCGAACTCCTGCGCCCGTCAATACGGATTCACGTTGATTGAAATTGCATTGGTTCTGATCATACTCGGCATACTTGCCAATGCGTTTTTACAACCGATCGGCAGTCGTTTGGATGCTGCCAAACGCAATGAGACGGAACAACTGTTATTGCAAATAGAGCAGGCCGTAATCGGGTTTACTGTTGCGCATGGTCGATTGCCTTGCCCGGCACCGCCTGATCAGCTTGCTGTTGAACGTTCGACGTGTGCAGGTACTGATGCACAGGGTGTTGTGCCAGCTGTCACGTTAGGGTTGCCCGGTCACCGCAATGAACACGGCGCGGCACTCGATGCCTGGAATCAGCCGGTGCGTTACGTCGTCAGTCAGGCGGATCATGACACAGCAGGGCAAACCGGATCACCGGATTTCACCACCAGCGGTGACATGCAGCAGGTGGGTATGGGTGAGCTCGCTTCTGATCTGCAAATCTGTGCTGCGCCTGCCGGCAGTAACTGCCCGACGCGCTCGTTACTGGCCAACCAAATACCGGTGTTGTTTTTTTCAACCGGTCGACCGGATAAGGTATCCCCGATAGAACAGGAGAATCTTGATCATGACCGCGTGTTTGTGCATCGGGACTATTCGCAGGTTGATGATCAGCACTTCGATGATCTGATGCATTGGATACCGGAGAATTTATTGTTTTTTCAGTTACTACAGGCAGGTTTGTTGCCGTGAACCACCGGGTTTCCTCCAGACCCGACGGTGCAAACGCAAACAAATCAGCCAGTGGTGGGCCGCGGGCAAGGTTGCCCGCATTTATATAAACACCGACTGTGTCGGTAAACATTTAAACAGAAGGAACTGTTATGAACAGAAAGTTAACATCTATTGGTCGATCAACCCGGCATGTAATGAGTGCTGTAGCCGGTGGCTGTGCGACGCTGGCGTTTTGTACACAGCTGGCAGCTTCAACGCTGGTGAATATTAATACCGCCAGTGCTGATGCTATAGCCGACGCGCTACAGGGTATTGGTTCTGTAAAAGCGCAGGCGATCGTTGAACACCGTGAATCGAACGGCTTGTTCAAGTCGACGGAAGATCTGATGCAGGTCAGAGGTATTGGTAAAGCGACATTCGAGCAGATAAAACAGTATCTGCTGATTGGAACGTCAACGATTGATGATAACGGTAAAACATCATCCCGTGCTGTAGACGGAAATGGTCAACTGGCTGTTATCAGAAGTGACAAGGAGTGATGGCTTTATAAAATAAATTTGCAACGCATAGTCACAGGCTGAACATCGCCTGTGACTACCTTTTTTTAAATTATGCCCGCCTTAGCTTTATGTTCAGCGTTGCGATGTCTGCCAGTTCGGATTTTCCCAGGGCACATGATTCAATGGCGCGAGCGGTGTTTTACCCAACACATAGTCACTGCCCTTCTCACCGGTCATAATCGACGGGCCGTTCAGGTTGCCGTTGGTTATACGCGGGAAGATAGAACTGTCGATAACGCGTAGATTATCAACGCCAATCACACGTAATTCAGGATCAACCACGGCCATCGGGTCAGTCGCTGCACCCATCTTGCAGGTGCCGCACGGGTGATAGGCACTTTCAACCGCGTCTTTTATATAGTCGTTTAGCTCGTCGTCAGTGCTAAGCCCCGGTGCCGGTGCAATGCGTTGTCCGCTAAACGGTTGCATCGCCGGTTGTTCAAAAATTTCATCAGTCAGCCGGATGCAGGTTCGGAAGTCTTCCCAGTCTCGTTCGGTCGACATGTAGTTGAACAGAATTTTTGGTGCATCGTCCGGATCAGATGAACGCAAGGTGACAGCGCCACGGGACGCTGAACGCATCGGTCCGACATGGGCCTGAAACCCGTGCGACGCCACCGGGGATTTACCGTCGTAACGAATAGCCACCGGCAGAAAATGGTATTGAATGTCCGGGTAGGACACACCGGCACGCGTGCGGATAAACGCAGCGGATTCAAAATGATTAGTCGCACCGTGCCCGGATTTAAACAGCAGCCAGCGCAATCCGATGGCCGCCTTTGAAAACAAATTCAAATGCGAATACAACGTGATGGGCTGTTTGCATTCACGTTGTACATAAATTTCCAGATGGTCCTGCAGGTTTTGCCCGACACCGGCACGGTCTGCAACCACAGGTATACCGTGCTCTGCCAAGTGTGCACCTGGCCCGACGCCGGATAACATCAACAGCTTGGGTGAATTTATTGACGACGCTGACAGAATTACTTCGCGGTTGGCTCGCACCGTTGAAATGTTGCCACCGCGTGAGATCTCTACACCCACGGCTTTGCCATCCTCAAAGAGAATGCGCCGTGCAAAACAGGTTAACAGTCGTGCGTTTTTATTTTTAAGTGCTGGTTTTAAATAGGCATTAGCAGCCGACCAGCGCCGACCCTTGTAGACGGTTTGCTCCATCGGTCCAAAGCCTTCCTGTTGCTCTCCGTTGTAGTCAGGAGTAACCGGGTAACCGGCTTGTTCACCGGCACGTACAAACGCTTCGTACAATGGGTTTTCGCGCGGACCGCGTGTGACATGCAACGGCCCATCGGTACCGCGCCAGCCGTCCTGACCCCCGTGTGATGTTTCCATACGTTTGAAATACGGCAACACATCACTATAACCCCAGCCACGTGCGCCACTGGATTCCCAGTGCGCATAGTCGCCGGCATTACCACGTACGTAGACCATGCCGTTGATCGATGATGAACCACCAATGACTTTACCGCGCGGGCATGCCAGCTGACGTCCGCCGAGATGCGGTTCCGGTTCCGATACATAACCCCAATCATAACGGCGCATGTTCATCGGATAGGACAGTGCCGCCGGCATCTGAATAAACGGACCGGCATCGGTGCCTCCGTATTCCAGTACCAGCACCGAGTAACGTCCGTCTTCTGACAGTCGATACGCTAACGCGGAACCGGCTGAGCCTGAACCAATAATGACGTAGTCCGCTGTGTCTGTTGTTGTCATATGATTTGTTTAGCTATATCCAGGTGTGTTTCTCTCAACCCAGCGTTCGCTGTTATCGGCAAGCGTTTCTTTTTTCCAGAACGTCGCATCGGTTTTCAATGCTTCCATTAAATAACGGCACGCATCAAACGCCGCTGCGCGATGCTTCGACCAGACTGCGGTTAACACGATAGGGTCACCGGGTACTATCTCGCCGACACGGTGTGCGATTAACGCATCAATTAACGGCCAGCGTTGCGATGCGGTATCAATGATTTTCTGTAACTGCTGTTCGGTCATTTCCGGGTAGTGTTCCAGACGCATGGCAACTACTGCATCACCTTCGTTGGAATCGCGCATGGTACCGACAAAGGTTGCGAGCGCTCCGTAACTGCCTTCACCGGCTGCCGCATCAATTTGTGCCTGTTGGGCGTTCAGCAGCTCCGCTGGGTCAAACGATTGCTCAAGCAGAATGACAGCCACCGGCTTACCCGCCAGTGACCGGTGGAAAGAAGGCCACCTCATCACCGTCGGAAACTGCCGTCTCCGGTGGGACGTGTTCCAGATTCAGTGCGCACAACACATGATCAGGCATTACCGCACCGGCGGTTGCCGCATGCCAGGCATCGGCGACCGTCGGCGCCTTAGCTGCATCGACATCGACCTGATCGATGTCCAGCGATTCACGC
Source organism: uncultured Granulosicoccaceae bacterium (assembly GCA_937951345.1). Classification (GTDB taxonomy): domain Bacteria; phylum Pseudomonadota; class Gammaproteobacteria; order Granulosicoccales; family Granulosicoccaceae; genus CALFCE01. The sequence continues at coordinate 8,464 of CALFCF010000029.1, read as the reverse complement.
AGTGTGGCGAAAAATTTGACTTTAATACTCATGATGTATTGCAGAGTGTACCGTAAACAAACGCTGCGGAATGCCGTACACTGATGGCCTTACGCCGCTTCAATCGGTGGAGGATATCAGTGAGTGAATTGACCCATTTTAACAAAGCCGGCGAAGCCCATATGGTGGATGTTGGTGATAAGCCGGTGACGCATCGGGTGGCGGTCGCCGGAGGTGATATCACGATGCTGAGCGAGACCCTGGCGATGATTGTGCAGGGCGATCACAAAAAAGGTGATGTGCTTGGCATTGCCCGCGTGGCTGGCATTATGGCGTCGAAAAAAACCAGTGATCTGGTGCCACTGTGTCACCCGATCGGGCTGACGCACGCAGAGATCACCTTTGATATTGATGAAGCCAATAACCGCATACACTGCCATGCGCGCACCGAAACACGCTCGCAAACCGGCGTTGAAATGGAAGCGCTGACGGCGTTACAAGTGGCGTTGCTGACAATTTACGATATGTGTAAAGCAGTTGACCGGGGAATGGTCATCTCGAATGTACGTTTGCTGGAGAAGTCCGGGGGTAAGTCGGGCGACTACCGCGCCGATTGACGTTTTTTGTTTTACGTCTCCGCTTTACTTAGCGAACGACCGGCCAATACCCATGTGATCGGAATGGCCACAGGACCGATTAAAAAACCCAGCACACCCCAGAACACCAGATCGCCGCGCTGCGAGATAGCGATACGGTGACAGATGATTGAACTGCAAATTGTGAGTACCAGGGTGATACAAATCAGCCAGAACCACACGGTTATTACCTCTCAAATCACCCGGGGCCAATCCCGGGTACGTCACTACTATTATAGTGCGTGTTTGCGGCAAAAAAACGCCAAAAAGAGACAGGTGTTACGCACATTCTTACCGGATGTGACGTTTTTTGGCTGATCGCGTGACCCAATCCCACTCTTTTGCCCACGCCGTTATCACCTGGGCCCATGATGCCGGTCGGCATGATTTGCCGTGGCAGCAGAACCGTACCCGTTACCGGGTGTGGGTGTCTGAGATCATGTTGCAGCAAACTCAGGTAGCGACCGTCATTCCATACTACGAGCGCTTTATGCGTGATTACCCGAAGGTATCGGATCTTGCTGCTGCAAGCATGGATGATGTTCTGGCGCACTGGTCCGGTCTCGGTTATTACGCACGCGGGCGCAATTTACACAAAGCCGCACGTCTGTGTGTGGATGAACATAACGGTGACTTGCCAGTAACGCTTGATGCATTGATGGCATTGCCCGGTATTGGTCGATCAACCGCCGGTGCTATTTTGAGCCTGGCCGATAATCAGTCGCACCCGATTCTGGACGGTAACGTCAAGCGTGTACTTGCACGTCACTATGGGGTGGACGGCTTCCCCGGTAAAGCGCAGGTGTTAAACACACTGTGGCAATTAAGTGAAGAGCAAACACCCGTTAACAACGCCCGCGACTACAACCAGGCCATGATGGATTTAGGTGCAACGCTGTGTACCCGCTCAAAACCGCAGTGTCTGATTTGCCCGATTAACCGTACCTGTGTGGCACGCCAGGAAGGCACGCCAGAGAAGTATCCGGGTAAAAAGCCGAAAAAGGACTTGCCGGTTAAAACTACCCATTTATTGGTACTGTGTGATCGCGCGCGTGGTGTGTGGCTGGAGCAACGACCGCCGAGCGGCATTTGGGGCGGGCTTTGGAGTCTGCCGGAAACGACCGATGCAGTGGCTGATGATCACAAGCAACTGACCCGCACCTTGCAAAAGTACGGATTGCGTTGCGTTTCCAAAAACCGCAAACCCGTTCCGCCAAATAAACTGAATGCCTTTCGCCATACCTTCAGTCATTATCATCTGGATATCACTGTGCTTGAGGTGGCTGTAGAGGCAGCACCCCGCGCCGTCATGGATTGTCAACAGGGGGTCTGGTATAACGGAGGGCAGTGGCCGGGTGGCATGGCAGCACCAATGAAGAAAATTGAGCCTTTATTAATAGCGTCATTGAATAATCGCTTCATTGGAATTAACGAACCAATTACAAACTTACCGGAGATAACACCGTGACTCGCATGGTGCAGTGTGCAAAATTAAATCGTGAAGCCGCCGGACTTGAGCGGCCGACGTACCCGGGTGAACTGGGAAAAAAGATATACCTGAACATTTCGCAGGAAGCCTGGGAGATGTGGGTACGGCATCAAACCATGCTGATTAACGAATACCGCCTGACACCGGTAGACCCGAAAGCGCGCGCATTTCTTGAAGAGGAAATGGAAAAGTTTCTGTTCACCGATGAATCCAAACCCCCGGAAGGGTACGTGCCGGAAGCCTGAAGCAGTCAATTAAGGAGATAAAAGCAATGGACGATCAAAAACTGAGACCTGGCCGGAAACTATTCGCTGCACTTTTTGTGACAATGAGTGTGACGGTCACGGTGAGCAGTGCCAGTGATACCAAAGACACGCTCCCCTTTAAACCCGGACTGTGGGAAACCACAACGACGATAAAGTCGGACACGCCGGGAATACCGTCGAAACCGCAGACCACCAAAGAGTGCTTTACCGAAGACCTGCTTGACAGTGAGAAAATCGCCCGTCAAATGGAAGAAGGTATGCCCGGTGGTTCCTGCGAAGTCACGCAGACTGTTGACGGGAGTGTGTTGAACATGGTGATGTCATGCAAAGCACCCGAAGGCAGTATGACCGGCTTAGGTAGCTACACTGTTTCTGATGACGGTAAATCGATGCAAGGCTCTGCCAACATGGAGATGATGCTCGGTGGTTTTACCGCTTCGATGCAAATGCAAGTGACAGGACAGTATGTAGGTGAGTGTTAAACCCCGGTAGTACTGAACGAGTTAAAACACATAATCACAATGAAAAGCTGTAGTCGAACGAAAACGCTGATCGCACCGCTGGGTGCGCTGGCAATCATGGTGCTGTCGTTCAATCTGCTACATGCTAACGAGAACCTGCCTTTCCTGCCGGGGCTATGGAAGTTCACCGGCAGCCTCGAGCCTGACCTTGGCGGCAAAGGCCCCGAGGATTTCTCCGAATGTGTCACCGATGAATTGATGGACACCGGGCAAATCGCCGAAGACATGGAGCGCGGCTTCGGCAAAGGCAGCTGTTCGGTCACACCGACAATCGACGGCAATGTACTGACGCTGAATCTGGCCTGCAAAAGTGAAGTCGGCAGCGCCGCCGGCTTGGGCATCTACACCATTTCTGATCAAGGCCGTTCAATGGCCGGCAGCATGGACGTCACCATGGCCTATTCAGGCATGGAGGTGACCGTGAAAATGCTGATGAGCGGCAAGCACTCCGGTCAGAGCTGTTAACCGTATTGTCAATACCCGGCACACCCCCGTGCCAACCAATTTGGTCTTGACTCAATCGAGCGCAACCGCTTTAATACCCAGCTTGCATCAAGCGCCCGCAATCGCGGCGTTCCTTCCCGTTGGGTCAGCGACAGTCACCGTCTGTTCGTTGATTCGTTGGAAATTATGGCCAGGTAGCTCAGTCGGTAGAGCAGGGGACTGAAAATCCCCGTGTCGGCGGTTCGATTCCGTCCCTGGCCACCAAGATTTATCAACCCCCATTAGCTAATCCTGACCCGAGATGCTACCCCCATGCATCTGCACCCGCGGTCACTTTTTCTAGTGTTACTCTTTTCGCTGCCATCACTTGATGTTGCCGCCCATTCCGGCGGCGTTAATAGCAATGGATGTCATTCAGGCCGACAACCCTATTATTGCCACTATGGCTCATCAGGGGGTTAAGCGGAACGAAGAATTCTTGGCTTTGGAACTGACCGTAATCTGGACTGTAAAGAATATAACTATCAACAGGAAGCTCAAATATTTTTATTCGGATGAGGCTGATCGATTCGCATGGCCTGGATCGCGATCAATATAGAAGTGCTTATAAAAATCTGCCGTGGCAACTGAATTAGTCTGAGACCTTAGTTCGTTACAACACGTAGTCATACGATCTACTCAGTGCAATTGACCTGAGCTTCGTAGATAGTACCCAGAATAGGTAAGATATGACCTAATGATCGTATATCAGAAAAATAGAGTTGAGTTCATTCGCGATGTTCGTGACGACACGATTGCTGAGCAAGTTGAGCAATATGTGTTCGAGAAGCTGGGAAGAAAAACGCCGAAGAGCGAAATTGGTTCGTGGCAAAATTCTCTTCGCTATATGCGAGATGTTGTGGAAGACCCGGAAATTCCTGATGATTGTGGTATATCAATCGAATATCAGGTTCCTGGTACGAACCGTAGGATTGATTTCATCGTCTCAGGTGAAGACGAAGCCGGTAGAAAACAAGCGGTAATTGTAGAGCTGAAACAATGGAGTTCTGCCGAAGTAACCAATATGGACGGGATGGTCAGAACTTTCTTAGGAAGAGCACAACAATTGACCCGGCACCCGTCTTATCAAGCATGGTCTTACGCCAGCTATCTCGAATCTTTTAACGAGAATGTCTATGTAAATGAAATCGGTGTTCAACCTTGTGCTTTTCTTCACAACTACCCCCAAAAAGAACAAGACCTTTTTAATCCTCTCTATCAGAGTCACCTAGAAAAAGCACCACTTTTTCGTAAATCTGAGGCTACCAAATTAGCAAATTTCATAAAGAGATTCGTTAAAAAAGGTGATAGTGGGGAAGTTGTTTATGAGATAGAACATGGGAAAATAAGACCATCTAAAGCACTTGCTGATTCTCTTGTAGGGATGATTAAGGGTAACCAAGAATTTGTATTGATAGATGAGCAAAAAGATGTATATGAGATTGCCAAAGCCAAGACGATCGAGTTATCGAAAACTAAGCAGTCTGGAAAAATCGTAATAATTGTCGAAGGAGGGCCAGGAACAGGTAAGTCTGTAGTCGCGATTAACCTGCTGGTCAATATATTGGGAAAAAGACTTAACTGCCACTACGTGACAAAGAATTCAGCGCCTAGGGAAGTTTTTCAGGCTAAATTGACTGGGACATTAACTAAGACCCAATATTCCAATCTTTTTAAATCATCTGGTAGTTATATAGATGGAAAGAAAAATGAATTCGATCTACTTGTTGTAGACGAAGCCCATCGGTTGAATGAAAAATCAGGGATGTTCAAAAAAGGTGAAAATCAAATTAAGGAGATAATAAATGCTGCACAAGTAAGTGTATTTTTTGTTGATTCGAACCAACGTGTTGCATTCTCGGATATAGGAACACCAGAAAACATTGAAAATCAGGCTAAAGCTTCGGGCAGTGATACTGAAATTCTACATCTTTCACTTCCATCGCAGTTTCGCTGTTCAGGATCTGATGGTTATCTCGCTTGGGTAGACAGTACGCTTGTGATTAAAGAAACGCCGGAAACATATTTTGGTCCTGATAGCTATGACCTTAGAATCTATGATAATCCGAAGAAAATGTACGAAGATCTTTTGGAGCTTGATGGAAATGGAAAATCAGCAAGATTGTTGGCTGGGTATTGCTGGCCGTGGGTTAGTAAAAAGAACCCCTTATATTTTGATATCGAATTTGAAGAGTTCGATTTTCACATGCGTTGGAATGATTTTAATCTCGGTCAAGGATGGATTATGCACCCCGAAAGTGTAGAACAAGTAGGCTGTATCCATACATCGCAGGGATTGGAAATAGACTATGCGGGTGTGATTATCGGGGCTGATCTGAAGATCACGGATAATGTTCTAACAACAGACCCATTGGCCCACCCCGGGCAAGATAAAAACTTTTCAGGCTTGCGTGCTCGTCTCAGACAAGGTAAGGCCGAAAAAGAAAAAGTCCTTCAAGATGCGGATTTGTTAATAAAAAATACCTATAGAACATTGATGACGCGCGGCATGAAAGGTACTTTCATTTATTGCGAAGACCCAAATTTACAAGAATACATCAGGCAATCAATAGCTAACAGAATGATTTAAAACTGAAATTGTTGCACTTTCATATCTTATTGCCTGTCATCTAGTTTGAAATGATATAAATCGTGAAGCGATCATACTATTCAGCCCCTGTTCCTGTGTTTCTCGATGAGTCGGTTGATTTCATAATAGGTCGTCTGTCCGGTCATACGATCTCACTTTCTACGCCTCCCTCTCAACAGCAGATAGCCGCTTGGAAAAGCCAGATCCAAATCTTACAAAACAAGCTCGCTCGTATCCCCAGCGCACATATAGCTTTTGAGTATGTCATTCCTCGAATGGGTAAGCGCGTGGATGTTGTCGTTTTATATAACGGACGTGTATTTGTTTTAGAGTTTAAAGTGGGAGAGCAGAGATATCCAATGGCGGCGCTTGAACAAGCACTTGATTACGCATTAGATTTGAAGAATTTTCATGAACAAAGCCATGATAGAGATATTATTCCTATTCTAGTTGCTACCCAAGGTCATGAGATTCTAGCTGACTACAGTGCTAGATATGAGGATGGCGTTTTTCATCCTTTCAAATGCAATGGTGAGAACTATCTGGATTCAATCTGGGTATTGAACGAAACACATGGGGATTACATGCCACATGTCGATGTTCAGGCTTGGCTTGATTCGATGTATCGACCTACGCCTACTATCGTTGAGGCTGCCCAAGCTTTGTACGAAGGGCATCAGGTTGAAGATATAACCAGGCCTGAAGCTGAGATGCCGAACCTTACCCGAACTGCCAACGAAATCAATGCTGTGATAAGCGCAGCGAAAAAGAACCACTCCAAAGCCATATGTTTTATCACAGGCGTACCTGGATCAGGAAAAACACTGGCAGGTCTAAATATAGCTTGTAAGCGTTCCATCACCGAAGATGGTGATCATGCGGTGTTTCTTTCTGGAAACGGTCCGCTAGTAAAGGTATTACAGGAAGCTCTAGCTCGCGACAAAGTTCGGTTGGATGAACTGGCCGGAAAAAAGCTACGAATAAGTGAGGCTCGAACTCAAACAAAAGCGTTTATACAAAATATTCATAACTTTCGTGATGAATTTATAAGTAGCGAAAACGCTCCAGTTGAGCGAGTTGTAGTTTTTGATGAAGCGCAACGTGCTTGGGACAAACATAAGACAAGCAGGTTTATGGCCGATCGCAAAGGTATTCCTGATTTCGATAAATCAGAACCTGAATTTTTGATTGGTGTGATGGATCGTATCGATGACTGGGCAGTTATAGTTTGTTTGATTGGAGGAGGGCAGGAAATTAACACTGGAGAAGCAGGCTTAAGTGAATGGTTTGACGCGCTCAAAAAGAAATATTCTAGTTGGTCAGTCTATGTATCTGACCGATTAAAAGATCGTGTATACACAAATGGTGAAAAAATATACGACGGTCTGAATCCGGAAAACCTTCATATTCGAGACGATTTGCACCTTGCGGTGACTGTGCGCTCCTTTAGGGCAGAACGTCTGTCCGATTTTGTCGGTCATCTATTGGACGGTAATCGTGAAATGGCGGCCCAACTCATAGAGCAAATGAAGGGTGAATATCCGATCGTAGTCACAAGAAACATCGATACCGCTCGTAAGTGGCTGCTCGAACAGAAACGTGGTTCAGAAAGTATAGGTATAATTGCTTCTTCTGGCGGCGATCGTTTAAGGCCATATGGTGTCGACGTAAGGAGATCTATCGACCCAGCTTTATGGTTTCTCAATGATGCTGAGGATGTTCGATCATCGGACTTTCTTGAGGATATAGGTACTGAATTCGATGTGCAGGGGCTAGAGTTAGACTGGATTTGCGTTGCGTGGGATGCAAATTTGAGGAGAGTTGGTGACGATTGGGAGTACTACTCTTTCAAGGGGACTAAGTGGCAGAACGTCAATAAAGAGGTTGCCCAACGCTACTTGTTGAATTCGTATCGTGTTCTCCTTACCAGGGCGCGGCAGGGTGTGGTGCTATTTGTGCCACCCGGGAACAAAGATGACGGTACACGGTTGCCGGAATTTTATAACGGTTGCTATGACTATTTAGTTTCGAATGGGGTTGTTGAAATTTGATAGAGTTTTCGTGGGAAAGCGGTAATGCCGGTAATGCCGGTAATGCCGGTAATGCTGGACATATATGGACGCTCCCCAGAATGCAACGCAGAAAAAGAGAATAGTTTGCTGACATATATCCGGCGTCTTTGTGGATCGAAGCTCAATACTGCTGATCCGCGCCAGGATGTGATCCGCACTTTGCCGCCTATACACCCATTCGGTCTTGGAAGACCGTGTCCAAAGATCAGGCTCTTGCAAAGCCGGTTAAACCGTTTCTATCATCCTGTGTTGCAAACTCTGAGATGTCGTTTGTTATTGTACTGTTCGTGTAGAAAGCTACACGGGACACCCATCGATCTATGAATCCGAAGATCAACGATATCAGTGAACTAAGTTACGCAAATTAATGGGTGTCCTGGATTTCTTGATTACGTCTGCCTTGAGATAGCGCACCGATCCCCTATGTGC
>CALFCF010000028.1 GCA_937951345.1 uncultured Granulosicoccaceae bacterium | reverse complement strand
TGATAATCTAGGAATGAATTTGCATCTACTAATTTTTCCCTGGTGTTTTTATCTAAGACATAGAAAATTGCGATAGTTGCCGCAATTTCTAGAAATTCTCGCGGGGCATTTTGGTAAGTGTTAACAACGAATGCGAAATTTATCAAGCCTATTTGAAGATCCCTGAGAGTCAGATCGAAAGCAATAGCTAGCTCCTCATAGTTCGCTTTTTTGTCTGTTGGAATAAGTTCGCCGATGTTACTACAAAGTGGAAAAAATGGATCTTCAGTTACTTCAAACTGAAAAGCATCTATATAAATACAAGGAATATTCTGAGTCGATAACGAATGCTCCCACATTTTTAAAAATGTTGTTTTACCTTCACCCCACCTGTTTGATCAACCAACTACAAGGTAGTTGATTCACTGAAGTTATTACATCGGTAAGAGATTCCGACAGGGATAGATAGCCAAACGTGTCGCCATTCTCGCGCTTATGCAAATCATCTATCGATGGGTTCGGGTATAGTTATCTTCATTCTGCTCAGTATTCGCAAAACAAAAGAAAACGGGTAGTCCGCGGAAGGCGCTCTTTGGGACAGATCGAGCCAATGGGACCGGGGACCGGGGACAGGGGACAGGGGACAGCTTGCTAATTTCTCAAGTGCTTGAAAAATGGCGCGCCCGGAAGGACTCGAACCTCCGACCACCTGGTTCGAAGCCAGGTACTCTATCCAGCTGAGCTACGGGCGCACATCAGAATTATAGCCTGTACCGGGTCGTGTATTGAAAGTATTTTTGGTGCCACATCTGAATTATCCGCGAGACAGCTTGCGGTATATATCCACAGGCTATATGCCTAAAGCGTTTATGGCGTGTTGGCTACAGCGGGCTAGAACGGGCTACAGCGGACCTTGACCATAAACCCAGTCGTTGCGCCTATACACAGCTCCGGGGAGTAACTTACCGGCAAGCCAGATCGGTGCATAGCATGCCACCTGGCTGAGAAACCCGCGTTTATGGAAAAGGCGTAAATTGTCTGCAGATTGCTTTTGTATACGCCGGGTGCGTTCGATACGTTGGCGATAGAAGTCCTGATTGGCGCTTATGGCATCCGGGTTTCTCTGATGGCAATCAGCCAGTACCCAGGCATCTTCAATGCACTGAACCGCGCCCTGCGCCATCGAAGGCAGCATGGCATGGGCGGCGTCTCCGATCAGTACCGCGGCTTTGTCAGACCACTTCGGCAAGGGTGGCCTGTCAAGCAATGCCCAGCGATACAGATCGCCTGATACTTGAATAATGTCGGTAATACTGTCGTTCCAGTTGCCGAAATCCTGAAGTGCTTCGCTTGAACTACCCTTTTCACGCCAACCTTCGACGTGCCAGTCGTCCTGCTCAACGATGCCGACAAAATTAACCCACTCACCTCCGCGAACACGGGTCGTTACCGCATGCTTACCTTCACCGGTCCAGACACAGGCAGAAAGCGGTGGCGGGTTACGTAATTGCTCAACCGGAACCAGTGCACGCCAGGCTACGTTGCCGGTAAACCGTGCTTTGTCGTCCCCCGTCATCTGCTGCCTGATCGTTGAATGCACCCCGTCAGCCGCCACCAGCAAATCTGCATCGACCTGTTCGTCCTTATCAAGCATAACCGTTGCACCGCTTGCGTCGTGACCGTAGTGCGAAACACGGACACCGTTGTGTATCGCCACATCTTCTGTGCTTTCCAACACATCCAGCAGTGCACGAATCAGATCCGGTCGATAAACCTGCAAATACTGTCCCTGCCAACGCTTGATTGCTTGATCTCCCATCGGCAAATACAACAAACGACGGTTCGAACGACCGTGACGCATTTCCAGCGCGATGGGCTCAAAGCAACTGTCTGCTATACGTTCAAGAACGCCTATGCGTTCAAGTATACGGCTACCGTTAGGACTGATCTGAACACCCGCACCGATCTCTTCAAACGCGGGGGACTGTTCATAAATGCTTACTCGCCAGTTTTTTAGCGACAGGCAGATAGCAGTTGCAAGTCCAGCTATACCTCCACCAACAATAACCGCATGGCGTTTTGTTGTTTCAGCTGTTTCTTTAACCTCAGAGCTGTCTGCTATGTACATCACTGCACCCGATGCACTTGATGCAGCAAGAGTCGCAATACCTCGTCTCGTTCTTTACGGTGTCGCAACGACGGATCATTCAGAAGTATTGCGAAACGCCACAAGTCCATTTGATCAGTTGCATGGGTCTGGCTATTTTCGGGTTCAATGCTTATCGTCCCGGCAAGTGAGCTGACTCCCTGCAGACTGCCTGTCTTGGCGCGCACATCGAATCTGTCTGAGTCAGGGAAATCCGTGTATGTGTAGCTCGGCAGAACATCGTGCCATTCTGCCAACGCATCAATTATCGAAACCAATGTGGTGGCAGATAATCGATTACGTCTGGACAATCCGGCACCTTCAACCACCTGCTCTGCCGGACCTGCCCCAAGGGTGGCCAATATCATTTTTGCCGCACGGCTGAATCCCTCAAAATCAGCCGGTGTCTGACCATTTGCTGCTGACAGATTCAACGCCAATTGATTGGCAGTAAAATTAGTTGAAAATTTCAACATGCCGGCTAGTAATTCAATCAGAGACGTTTGATTCTGATGCACGTAGATCGCTGGAAGATCCGGGACCGAACCGGCACTGAATCCAACCGAAGGCGATACAACCTTAACCCCCGTTGTAGCATGCTGTTGAAGTAAGCTAATCAATATTTCCGTTGCATACCGTGCGGCTCTACCATTCGCATGCCCCCCCAGACTGAATCGTTCTGCGACGGGTTGGCTCGCTACCGGTTTTTTGGTTTGTGAATCCAGCCACCCTATTTCAACTGCGCGAACTATAGCCTGGCGGGTAAGCGGTGTTTGCTCCTCACCGGATTGTAGCTGTCCATTTTCGATCGTAAGATTCACGCTATTGAAGTTAACTGACCAGGGTGCAGGAACGGCATCATACGGATTCGTTGACCCGCTCTGCCCTGGTACCTTCAAATTACGCCTATAGAGCGAATCATCAACAGTCATCGATGTCAGCGGATATGCACCACGTTTGATTAGGCGATGAAAAAGCGCTCCCGCCAGTCGGTTCATTTCCTCCGAAACCAGAAAAGGATCGCCACCGGCTTCAATCAACAGTGTGTGACCTGATGCATTAGAGGCATCAGTTTTAGTTGCAAATCGGGTTTCAAAACGATAGTCCGGCCCCCAGTTTTCAAGCGCGAGTAAAGCTGTTAATAGTTTTACCGTCGATGCGGCAACTATCGCCTGATCGGCATTGATCGAGATCATTTTTCGACCGGTAGGGTCAACCAATAAAACACCAGCGTGTTCGAAACCGTCGAGATACTGAGTAAGTTTATCCGAAACGGTTGTACTAGCGATGGTCTGGTTAGAAATACAAGAGAGTAAAAAAAGCAGAAAGGTGAATACGATTTTTGAGGTGTAAGCAGATGCCCTATTGGACAAATATACAAATAAAATGGCGCAATCTACCATTCGTGTAGAACGGCTTGGGGTGTCCATTGTCAGCTGCAGTGCAGTAAGGATTCTCAGAGGCAGCGATGTCACAATCGTATCGCCTGCATCAGATAGATCAGGCCGACGCTAACGAAATACATAACCGCAACAAAGGGAAGATTATGCATAGCGCCTTTCCAGCTCGGTATGCCATATCTGCCCTGCATTACCAAATGCGTACCAGAGAGCGGACTTGCAGAAGTGCCTAGCCCCCAGGCAAACATAAAGGTCAAGGCAAGTAATTGAGGGTCAGGATTAACAACTAAAAGCAACGGTGTGAATCCGGCAACTTGAACAATTGGATGAACACCAAGCATTGAAATCACAATCATCGCAGCAAGAAGCACTGCTGCAATCGTTGCATCAAAAGACGTGACAGGTAGCGAGACGTGCCCAAGATCGATCAGAGCTACCAGTCCTACCGCCAGTACACCCGCACCCAGAAATAACACCAGCTCATTCGCTGAATCCGTGAGCCGGTTGTTCACATAGCTGCCCAGTTGATTGATACCTTCAGACAACGAGTCTTGAATCAGCAATGTGCTTATCGCTAAAAATAGACTACCCAGTGCAATGATGGTCAGTATCGACAACGCCGGCAACCACATAAATAATGCGACAACAATACAGGCAAGTGCGGCAGGTATCCATAAACTAGCGGGTTTTAGCGGATAACCATGAAAACCCTCAACGTCAGATTGTCTAAAAAATACCGCAGAAAAGTAGACAAAAATTGCACCTATGACAGCGAAAGGAAAGGCATAAATCATCACTGGCAGCAACTGCATACCTTCTATATAGGTCAGCATAACTGCCATGCTGCCAAAGAAAGGTGACCAGCAGGAGCACCCCGCAAATGTTCTGGTCAATGTGGCGGCTGCGAATAGTGACAGCGGGCGGTTTTGCGACAACCGATCGGCTACAAGAATCGGCGCAGAAATATTAATAAACGAGCCGAAAAGCGCGACCGTTAAAATCGTATCACGGAAGGGAATTTTACCTTGTGGTAATTTCCCGTCATGTGTAAACCCACGCTCTGCAATCAGTTTCAGAAAACCGACGCTGGTTATCATGGTCAGAAGACCAATATTGATGGTAAGCAAGCGCAGCCAGGGAATAGCACCTCCCTGCACATAGCTATAAGAGATCAGAACCAGTCCGAACAACAGAAGAAGCGCGATCATTATTTTTTGCGCAACTCTGACAACCGGCACCAAACGGGCACCGGCAATCCACGCAAAAATACCACCGAGCACAAACAACACACTACCGACTGCACTTTGCCGCCCGATCAAATCGGACAGCAGCGTCAATACAATCATCCCGAGTATGAAATAGCCAGCGAGGGTGTCGGTGGCCTTACGCGAATGCGCGTCGACTTTGTCAGCAGAAACGGTCAATCGTGATCAACCAATTGAAGGGGTTGGCGGATATTCAATTACCGCCAACCGGAGGAAGTTACCTTAATGGTAGATCAGGTTAGTCAGCGTACACAGGAAACTTCGCTGTCAGTGCTTTAACCTCTGCCAGTACATCCGACTCTACGGCGCCGTTGCCGGACTCACCGTTAGCTTGCAGACCGTCGAGTACCTTAAGAATCAATTCACCGGTCTTTTGGAATTCCGACACCCCAAAACCCCGGGTGGTAGCCGCCGGCGACCCCAGACGAACACCACTGGTGACAAACGGTGACTCAGGATCAAACGGAATACCGTTTTTATTGCAGGTAATACCAGCGCGACCAAGTGCGGCCTCTGCTGCCTTACCTGTTAGTGATTTACCACGCAAATCTACCAGCAAAACATGCGTATCGGTGCCACCTGAGATCAAGTCCAGACCGCCGGCGTTCATGGTTTCACCCAGTACACGAGCGTTCTGAACAACGTCGTTGATGTAGGATTTGAAGCCCGGCTGCAGCGCCTCACCAAACGCTACGGCTTTCGCAGCGATGACGTGCATCAGCGGTCCGCCCTGTAAACCGGGGAAAACAGCCGAGTTAAATTTCTTTCCGAGCTCGGGGTCGTTGGATAGAATCATGCCGCCCCTGGGACCTCGTAAGGTTTTGTGCGTGGTAGTGGTCGCGACATCTGCAAATTCCAGCGGATTTGGGTGATTACCAGCTGCCACAAGTCCAGCGAAGTGCGCCATGTCAACCAGCAGACGGGCACCGATTTTGTTAGCAATTTCGCGAAAGCGGGCAAAATCAATTGTACGCGGATAGGCAGAGCCACCGGCTATGATCAGTTTAGGTTTGTGTTCAACAGCCAGTGATTCCACTTCGTTGAAATCTATCAGGTGCGTTTCGGCATCAACGCCATAGGAAACTGCATTGAACCATTTACCTGATTGATTTACCGGCGAGCCATGCGTCAAATGCCCACCTGCCGCCAGATTCAGTCCAAGAAAGGTATCGCCCGGCTCCATCAGAGAGAAGAAAACAGCCTGATTTGCCTGTGACCCAGAATGTGGCTGTACATTGGCGTAACAACAATCGAACAACTGCATCGCCCGATCACGCGCCAGGTCTTCTGCCTTATCGACAAACTCGCATCCGCCGTAATACCGTTTAGCCGGATAGCCTTCAGCATATTTGTTGGTCATTACCGATCCCTGCGCTTCCAGTACTGCGCGGGAGACGATATTTTCTGATGCTATCAGCTCAATTTCGTGTTGCTGACGTCCCAACTCCTGGTCGACAGCAGCCTGCAATTCAGGATCAACCTGCCGCAGTGATGCGTTGAAAAACTGACTGGTATCCATCGGGGTGGATACATCTTTGACTTGAGCCATACCTTTAACCTTCAAATAAATTTAATTTTGTACAGTCGAGCTATACGGTGTCTACAAACCCATTAACAAACCTGATACAGAGTTTACGCGAAGAACCGCACATATTTTTCAAGTGGTTCACGTTCTGATACCAGCGTATTCTCAATTGCCTGCTCATCGGCATAACCGACGGCCATGCCACAAACAACAACTTCGGAATCATCAAGATCCAGCTCCGGACGAATCACTGCATGAAAATCGGACCAGGCGGCTTGTGGACAAGAATGTAACCCAGCCTCGCGCGCGAGCAGCATGATATTTTGTAAATACATGCCATAGTCCATCCAACTGCCGGTCGAAAGATCCCGGTGCACCGTGAATATCAGCCCTACCGGCGCATCAAAGAACAGAAAGTTGCGCCTGTGCTGTTTGTGAGTTTTCTCGCGCTCACCTTTTTTGATATCGAGCAGAGCGTACAGATCCCAGCCGATCTTACGTCGTCGCGATATATACGGTTCAAACCATTTTTCAGGATAATACGCGACCTCGCCCGTATGCGCCGATGGATCCTGATCGAAGGCCTGTGTGACTTGTCTACACAAGCTGTCCCGTCGCTCTCCAGTCAGCACGTATACCTGCCACGGTTGAATATTGGTGCCACTCGGCGCACGACCTGCGGTAAGCAAAATTTGCTCGAGCACTGGCTGATCTACCGCTCTATCGGTAAACGCGCGTATCGAGCGCCGGGTATTGACCGCAGATGTAACAGTCGGACTCTTGTCGTAGGAAATATGTTCTGAAGAAGCCATGCTCAAACCGTCACCTTGTCACCTTGAAAGAAGGCCGCAGCAGTCGCGGTTTCGGTAATCAGTCTCGATCACCCCGGATCTTTTGCGACTTTGGACTTTGCGACTTCCTGAGACCATTGAGTTTAACAGCTATCCAGCCCGCCTAGCAGCCCGGCCCCTTTCGTTTGTTATACCGCAGGAACGTTTTTCTATTGACTGGCGACAGATACACGCCAGGCAAAAAGTGTCGACACCAGAAAAAAGCCGGCATGCGCTACATTCAGCGCTGCCGGTACTATCACGACCGCCAGCCGTGGTAGAAACACCAGTGTCGAGAACACCGCGAGAATCCACACTAACGGCGGAAAAAGTCCAAACCACCTGGGATAGTGTGTTCGACCACGCAATACGTACACCGTAAAAATGACAGATGACGCGATGATGGCAAACCTGATTACCGTTAACAGTGGAGCACTTAAATCGTAGAAGGTCGTTTGGAGCTGTTTTAGATCAGTTAACAGGGAGCCTTTTGCCGTACTGATTGATTTTGCTGCCTCTGGTATTCCGTTTATGGTCTGGACCAATAAGCCCTGATACGCATTGGATACCAACCATACGACACCACACATAAACCCAAAAACCGCAACAGCAAACAGCAGCCAACCATGCCAATGTCTTTGCAGCTTCAACATACCGACGATATGCCAGTAACCGGCAATATAGAACGGCGCGCCGATCGCGCTTAAATAAAATCCCCGGTGTAAATCATTAGCCGACGGCTGTAGAAAATTGGCAAAATCGTTGGCCGGCCCATGGTTGAACTCTGGTGAGTACAACAGCAGGAATTCGCCGGCTCCTGTCAATAGCGCGGCTAAAAACCCCAGTACACCCGTTATTGTCAGCCAATTCATATCGACGTTAGGCGTTGATAAATCATGTGTCTATTGATTGCCTAAATAAGAACTTAGCGCTTAATTCTTAGTTTTCGATGGTCAGGCGCTTATTGAACCCGGGATTATCAATCCGAACAGTCTGGCCGTCCAGAAACACGACTTCCAGTGATGTCACTGTATCGTCTTTACCCAAGCCGAAATACAATTCATGGTTGCTGTCAGAGCCCAGCCCCTCGCCAGTAACGAAGTGTTTTACCAATTGTCCACCCGACTGCAACTGAGCCGTCACCACAGCACCGAGTGATTTCGTTACATTTGGCAAGGCGACGCTCAGGTAACGGTTACCGTGACCACCACTGATAAGCGCTATTGACTGTCCTTGCAGATTTACCCGAACCATATCAAGCGCACCGTCACGGTTAAAATCTGTTGCGATCGTAGCTAATTCGAATGCCTTGTTAAAAGCATTGCTTTCTTTTTCTCTGTCTGTGAATTTACCATCAGCGGTTTGCAACAAAACACGTCCGGGTAACTTGAATAATTTATGCACAGGCAATTGCACATAATTTTGCGACATAACAAGATCCTGACGTCCGTCTGCATTCAAGTCTTCAAACAACATGCCCCATGAAAATTCATAATCAGACAAATTTACATCAGTAGCGGCATCAGTAAACGAAAAGTTCCCGTCGTTACGGAACAAAAGAATATCGCCATTAAAAACCTGATCACCGTTTAGATCACCACGAACGACACGATTAAACAATGGTCCAAGATTTCCGACATTCGAAAATGCCAGATCCACATAGCCGTCATTGTTGTAATCGCCTATCGCATTGCCCATCGGGTAACCGTATTCATCACTGCTGGGATTCGGCATATTTGTAAACACAATCGATTCTGCCCCCGCGCCAGTTGCGCTAACCACCGTATCGTTACGCCAGGTGCGAACTTGCCCCGTATCATGCGAGACGACAAGATCAACGTCGTTATCAAGATCCAGATCGATAAAATTTCCTTGAAAGGTATTGTGAATATAAGTCATACCCGCAGTAGCGGTAATATCCGTAAAGGTATTATCGCCATTATTCAAAAATAGCAGACTGCTGGCACCGTAATCCGGATCATTGAACCCGGTTTGCCCGGCTACAAATTCGTTTCTGATGTAAGCACCAATATACATATCGACATAGCCGTCTTTATCGATATCACCCAGTGCGACTGTCAACGGTGCGGATACTTCGTTGAATGGCAGGTTTAGCTTGGTTTCTTCAAAGCGACCATTGTTGTTAAAGGCGATATAAACGTCATCTTCACGCGCCAACACAAGGTCATTAAAACCATTCTCATCGATATCGAGAACAGCTGCGCCGAATGTTTCAGGTTGCTTTTGATGTCCGATGTCGGATTCAGACGATATGTCTTTGAATGAACCATCCTTCTGATAAGCGTACAGAACATCGCTTTGCCCGAGACCTCCACCAATGAAAATTTCATCGATTCCATCATTATCGATATCAATCGCCGCAGACCCAATAAATGGCAAGCTTTCTTCTTTGGTGTATTGATGGATAAACGGCAATACCACTCGCTCAAAAACCGGTACAGTTTCAACATCCAGATTCGTGTAGCGATCGCTGTTGACCTGATGAAAAAAGAATCCGAGAAACAACCCGATAACTACTAGCGCTAACAGCGGTATACATTCGACCCAAAACAACCAGTGTTTCCAGGAACGTGGTTTAAGTGATCTTAAGACTCGCCCGATCGCTGTGGATTGCTCATCACCCTCACGCGAGCGGTTCAGTAGAAACAACAATATGCCCAACAGAAAAACAATCACTGCGGAATAGAACAGGGCTCCATTGTCGTTATTGACGTTTATGCCCAGGCGCGACGCCAGATGAAAGAATACTGCGCCCCCCATCAATGCTGCGGCCATCAACCCACCAATGGCGTGCAGGCGTCTGCGAACCCTAATTCTGGCATTCGATGCCGTAGGATTTCTTATGAAAAGCCAATAGAGAACAGGAAACAGTAGCAGTAGTGATGTCACCAACTCTGCCGAGCCGATGATCCACGCACCCCAATTTGTGAACGCGCCACCTATCGTATTGCCAAGAAAACCGCCTAGCCATTTTCCGATCGTGCTGAAAATGTGCTGCGTCTCAGCTGAGCCGGAAAATTTATAAGGCAGTGAACGAAGAAAAACGACACAGATGACAGCGACACACAGCCAGCTTACCACCCTGCGTGTGATTGAATCGGTACGTTCAAAAGAACCTTCCGACTGATTAATTTGTTGTTGCATGATCCAGCCTGCTCTATTCACGAAGGCGAAAACAGTGACACTGATAACTAAGCCATTTCCCGTTAGAAAAGCAATTTTTGCGTCGCTGCGGGTGTTCGCACACTGTTTTCTATTCACCCCCAGTGCCCGTCTGCCGTCGCAGCTCACTCGATTCAGCTCAACCCGTAGATTTCTACGAATTTCGCTCAATCGAGCGACCTGCTTAGGTAGCCAGACTCTGGCGGCGAACCCTTCATGAATAGTGCAGGCTAGAGATATGCCGTTGCACGGCATATCAGCATGAAATCAGCTGATAGCCAACTTAAGTTGCTGCGCGCCGGGTATCAAGCCACGAAAGATAACCGCACCCGAAGACCAGCAAAGCGCCAACAATATTATAGGGCAAGTGAAGTGGTATGAACGCCATCACGCCACCAATACCCATTAGAATCAACCGCCACCACGGCATCGGGCCTTCTGCATAGCGTTGCAAGAGCACATTGAAAGCGTAAATACCAAACAAGGCAAAAAAGGAAACGGTCAGCTTTTCCACCCAACTACCTGTCACCAACGGTGTATATGCGAACAGCAGGGGCACGATATACAAACCCTTCGCGATCTTCCACGCTTCAACGCCTGTTCGCATGGGCTTGGAGCCGGCAATTCCAGCCGCTGTAAATGCAGCTAAGCAGACTGGCGGTGTCACATTACTGTCCTGACTGAGCCAGAAGACAATCAAATGAGCTGTCAGCAAATAACCGGTCATGATGGTTGGATCAACTAACGAAGGCCGAAGCACCACTGCTAGCTCGAAAGGGATGGAAGACATCAGTTCACGGGCGGCTTCAATCGACATACCCGTCGAGATTTGCTGGATATGAGGCGAATCGACCAACATAAACGAAGCAGCTACAGCCGGATCTGTAATACCGTTGACAAGCATTTGCGTAATCTGCCCATCAGCAAGCATCCCTGCCAGCGCAGGCGCTGACAGTATCGACAGTACAATATAGGCCGCAGTAACCGGCAACCCCATTCCCAGCACAAGCGAAGCTATAGCGATCAATGTCAGCGCAATGATCAGCGAGCCCTGCGACCATTGCGCAATCATCAGAGCAAACGTGTTGGCAAGGCCAGAGGTTGTGACTGCATTGTTGATCAGTCCAACTGCGACTAAAAGAATCGCGGTCATCGTCGCGGTTTTAATACCCAGCATTAATGCACGGGCAATATTTTTCGGCCCCATTTTGAAGCGGGTAAAAAAACTGACAAAGATTAATGTTCCAATAGCGTAGGAAGCCGCAAAGCTTGGCGTTTTGCCGCTTATCAACATGTACGTCATTACGCACAGCGGGAGCACGAAATTCAGCACGCCTGCACGTACTTTTGAACGGTCAACTTTCTCGACCTCATCGCTGCCAATATTGTATTTCATCGCCTCGATTCGAACGATGAAGGCAACAGACAGAAAGTACAGCATGGCCGGCAGAATCGATACGACAACAATAGTGCTGTACGGAATACTGGTATAACTTGCCATCACGAATGCACCGGCACCCATGATCGGCGGCATTAACTGACCACCGGTTGATGCAGAAGCTTCAACACCTGCTGCAAATTGCGGCCGAAATCCATTCGATTTCATCAACGGTATCGTGATCACACCGGTTGACGCAGTGTTTGCAACAGCTGAGCCTGAAATTGTTCCCGTTAAAGCTGAAGAGACCACAGCAACTAAAGCGGCACCACCACGGAACCGTCCAGCGATAATTTTGGACAGCTCGATTACAAAGTCGGATGCACCTGAAACAACCAGAAAGGCACCGAAAATCATAAAGAGCGTAATGTTGGCTGAAGATATCGTTGTGATAATGCCGAACATACCTTCATCGTTGTACAACGAACGGAAGATTACATCGTTCAGAGGCAAACTCGCTGCACGGAATGCCCCGGGCAGTATTGATCCGAGAAACAGGATATAAGACAGGCTCAGAATAACGAGTATCGGGATGATCCAGCCGGTTAAACGGCGGGTTAGTTCGATAACGCCAACGATAACGATAATTGCAGCCGCCCAGTCAATCCAGGTGAACTGCCAGGCTTGGCCGGTTTTAGCCAGCGTTCTTGCATAAACACCGTTTTCTGCATACGCAACCCATAACGAACTGGCGAAAAGTGCCAGACCGAAGAGCAGGTTCAATAAGAGCGGTAAGGATAGTTTCGACTCGTCGACATTGCCCTTGACTGACGTTGTGGTAAACGCCGCTAAAAAAGCGAAACCGGCAAAGTGAATACAGTTCTGCCATCGACCCGGTTCGATCCACCAGACGTTTGTAACAATATGCCAGCTGGCAAAAGCACATACCACCAGGATGATGCACCAGCCGAAAGGCCCGGCAGCCATCTGCCGGTCAGCGTCAAAGAATCTGTCAGCTCTTGCGCTCATGGAGGATTGTTTCTGTTGTCTGCTGAGGAGTTCAGCGAATAGTGAGGAACGAGAATATAACGACGTTTGCACAACAGCAACCTGGCGTTGCCAAAAAGGCTATTGGCTGTGTGTCTCTGGCTGTGCGTCAACAAAACAGCACAAGCACATAACATTGCAGGTTAAGAGTAAACACGGCAAAGGTGCAGCATAGACGCTACACCTTTGCCGCGCACGAAGGCTACTTCAAAGAATCAGGTATGGTAAGACCAGCTTCTTCATAGTATCGGGCAGCACCGGGGTGCAGAGGTACAGGCAGACCAGCCAATGCTTTAGATACATCCATCGCATTTGTAGCCGGATGTATCGCCTGCAGGAATGGCAGATTTTCGTAGATTGCTTTTGTCAGTTGGTAGACGTGCTCCTCGTCAACAGCCGCGTTTACAGCCAGAAAGTTAGGCTGCGCAATGGTTTGCACGGCTTCTGTCTGACCAGGATACGTGTTGGCTTCGATCGTGTACGGAACCCATAGGCCACGACCACCGTCCATCTTTTGTGCTTCCTCGGGAGTCACATTGAGGATAGAGAACTTGTCACCATTACTGGCGAACAGCTTGGTCAGTGCACCTGTCGGCGGCCCGGCAGGAAACCCACCACCAACTGCCTGACCATTTGCCAGAGCATCAGCAGATGGACCGTAACCTGCGTAAACAAGGTCAAAGGATTCTTTAAGTTCTTTACCCATCAGGTTGCCCATAAGAACTGAGTTGGATCCGAGAGTACCGGAGTTCTCCTTACCCATAGTCATCGACGCACCTGCCATGGCAGCCAGATCAGCAACGGTGCCGGTGCTGACCTTATCTTTGGCTAAAACAAATTGCTCAACATTCTGCCAAAGCATAGAGATTGAACGCATGTTCTCCTGTACATCAGTTACCGGTCCTGTGCCTGTCGCTGCATAAGAGCCAAACAACCCTTGAACAATGGCGAACTGGGCCGTGTCTGCAGCCATAGCCTGAACATTCGCACCGGAACCGGCAGAGTTTACGGCAGTTAAGCTGAACTTCTGTTTCGGTAACAGTTTGACTTTACTTAATGTGGCAATAGCAGTCCCAACAGGGTGGTATGTACCACCGGTTGACGCTGTGTTAAGCACATAGTCCTGTGCATTTGTAGCGGTTGAGATGCCGGCTAGCGGCAGTACGAGTAATGACGTTACGGCTAACGATCTTAGGGAAATAAGTGATTTTTTGATCACTGTTCATCCTCCTGGTTTTGTAAGGGTCAGTGCGAAAGTCCACACCTTAGGCGTAGTCTATCGAGATAATGGCAAGCTCACCAGATTACCTTAAACTATTGTTTTCATTGAATTTATTCAAAATATGAAACGAGTATCGCAAAGCTATGTTCGCTCGATTGGCAAAATGTTGCCAACCGGATGACGGGATTCGCAGAATAGCCGGGGTGTTTACGTATCGATAAACAGTGCGAGCAGGTGCATATTTACGCATTATTTCAATGCACTTCGGTTAATGCCAAGTCTCGACATTTTCTCGTTAAGGGTCCTTCTGTTAATTTTTAACTCTTCAAGCACCTCACTGACCCGGCCCTGATGTTTACGCAAGCTAGATTCGATCAGGTATTTTTCATAAGCCAGCACTCTTTGCCTAAACGGTGCCTCGGCAGCACTGTCGTCGAAAGCAACACGCGAAACCACACCACCCTCATTCGCCAGACATATCTCATCAAGACGCTCCAGCAAAACTTCAGGGTCTACCGGTTTTTCCATAAAATCTATCGCCCCCAGTTGCATAGCTGAGACAACGTCAGGCACCGACCCATAAGCGGAAAAGAATATGATAGGTAGCAAAGGTTTAAGTGCACGTGCCTTTCGAGCAAATTCGATTCCGTCCATTTCCGGCATGCGTAAATCGGTAACTATGGCCTGAATAGTTTCACTCTTGACTTGCTCTAAAGCAGATGACGCGAAGTTATTAACAATAACCTGGTATCCACTGACCCTTAAAAATCTGGCATTTGCAGCGAGAACATCAATGTCATCGTCAACGATCAGCAATTGTCCACGACCACGGTCGTTAAATGTTGCTTGAGTCTTTGTCGGTTTTTCGTTGGTCACAGTCACACTACGCAGTGAATAGGTTTACGTGGTCGGCGCCGCACGCGGCAATAACGGCAAAGTTATTGTAAAAACCGATAATGCTTCGGACTTATCCCTACGTTCAAACACTATCTTTCCACCGTGATCGTTGACAATTTGTCTGGCCAGAGTCAAGCCCAACCCCAGACCGGATATTTTTTCCGGGTTGGATTCAAACGGCTCAAACATCCGGGGCACCAGATGTGACGGTACCCCAGCGCCATTGTCAGATACGATTATATTCACAGTCTCGCCGGAAACAGACAGGTCAAGCAGAATGACAGGGTTATCCAAATCGGCTACTGCATCGAAGGCGTTATACAGAACATTCAGGATAGCCTGCTGCATCAGTATTCGTTCCCCGTTTATCTTAATCTGTCTGTCTTGCATCAAGTCCCGATAGCACAAATACCGGGACATTAAAGGACGCTCGCGTTCCACGGTTTCCACCGTTTCGCTTAGAAATTCAGTGACAACTATCTCAGATAAATCTGTGTTTTGACGGTTGGGCAAGGCTCTCAATGATTCAATTACCCGCGTAATGCGTTTTGCTGTCCGGTCCAGATCGACAACGGTCGATTCAATAGAATCGTGATTTTGTAAATTTGTCTGCTGGTCTTTTTCGACAGGATCATTTTTTTCGATCATTTGACGTAAAGCCGCTAAATTAAAGCGCAGACTACTCAGCGGTTGATTTACTTCATGATTGATGGCAGCGGACATTCTGCCCAACATGGCAAAATTCGATTGCGCAATCATGTCATTTTGCATTTGCTCAAGCTCGCGTGTTCGCTCCTCGACCTGATGTTCCAAGCGGTTTGCAAGAAGTCCCCTTTCACGTGATAGCTGCGCCTGTTGTGACCAGATCTTCCAAATTAAACCAGCGATTGCAATTATTCCTGCAAGTACCGCTAACTTAACAAGAACTCTGAGTATGAATGTGTAATGTGGAGTAAGTACTGAAAGGGTCCATGGTTCTACCGCAAGCTTTCTACTGCCCACGATATAATGTGCCGAAGCGTCGCCAACAGATAAATGCCACATGGAAGACTCTGATTTTTCAAACCGGCTCTTTTGTGCCACCTGATAGCGTCTATCTGTTTCAATAATCGAAAGCACTTTTTTCTGCAGTGGTTTTGTTGCACTGTAGAGGATGTTTTGCTGGCTGGATAAGATCACCACTCCCAGCTCATCAGTTACTAACGCTATTGCTGAACCTTCATTCCAGGATACCGGCAAATGACTTGGCTCGAGTTTGATAACGACTACGCCTATGACTTTCCCGTTATGAAAAATCGGTTCTGACACAAAGTAACCTGGTATTCCAGTTGTCGCGCCAACCGCAAAAAAGGTAGATGATTCGCCGACGATAGCTTGCTTGAAATAAGGTCTGAATCCGTAGTTATTTCCGACGAAACTTACATCATCATCAAAATTACTAGCCGCCACCGTTAAACCATTAACATCCATAAGAAAGGCAAAGGCAGCATCACTTTCAATCGCTACGTGTTGCAAAACCTTACTGGCAACCAAATGAGAATCAGTGGATGGCTCCGTTAGCGCTTGATGAAGTCGCGGATCTTCAGACAATATAACGGGTAGAACGGCAAATTGACGGAGCTGCTGGTCAAGATCTGCCGCCTTCGTTACTGCTTGAATTTCCTGTTCATGCGCGAGACGCCAACGTTCAAACAGCGTTGTTACAACGACAATGAATACGGCCACAAGCACCGCTGTTGTTATCTGAAGTATGCGCTTCAATTTTGCGAACTCAGGAACGAGCAGAAGGAAGATTACACCAGAAGCCTGTCAATAGAAGTCTGTCAATAATTGAAATTCCATTACGCAAACCAGGCAGCGAGAACCTTTCGTTTTACAAATGCCACCCGCACGACAGCACCGCTCAGGTATCTTTTGACACCTGTAGTCTGATACCTTCAACCGATACCACTCGCGCGAAATCACCGACCGGGATTTCCTCGGTCTGTCCGCCGGCAAGTTCAGCTTCCCAATCACTACCCGACCAGTTTACGACTCCTGCCTGATCCTGTCGCACGGCTTGTTTAACAGCCACGCGTTGGCCCACTGCATTGTTGCCTGCCATATCTGAAGGTTGGTTTTGCCAGCGCCGCAGCGGCCGGTAGAGCAACGCGGTGATGACTGCAGAGGCGAGCACAAAGACTATCGTGCTGATCAGGTAGCTGGGATCGCCGGAAAGCCACGCATAGCAAGCAGCAACCAATGCACCCAGACCGATAAAGAACAGCCAGAAAGTTGTAAACTGGAATACAAGCAACTCCGTCGCAAGCAAGCCAACACCTACAACTAAAAATAGCCAGAATGGATTCATGGCGAAGTCCTGCCGGATTCAGCCTTTGTAGCATCAACCTGACCACGCAGTGAATCAAAAGCGGTGTAAGCCTTGGCGACCATGCTGGCAACGTCAGCGCTATCACCCGGAAGCAGCGCAACGGTCCCCTGACGCGCCAGTTGCTCGAACGCGCCTACATATTGTTCTGCCAGCTGTTGAGCTACCGCTGATGTTCCACCTTCCTCGTTGATAGCACTTGAAATCATACGGATAGCCTCTGCACGGGCATCTGCTTCAATGGTTAGCGCTTCAGCGCTGCCCTGGGCGCGTAAAATTTTGGCTTGCTTGTCACCTTCAGCCTGATTTATCTGCGATTGACGATAGCCTTCCGAGGTTAAGACCTCAACACGCCTCTCACGCTCTGCACTCATTTGTTTTTCCATTTCCTCAAGAATTGTGGCTGGCGGTGTAATATCTTTGACTTCATATCGCAAGACTTTGGTACCCCATACCCCCGATGCCTCATCGATGGCCTGCGTAACACGTGCATTGATATTCTCACGGGATTCAAAAGTATCATCGAGCGACAGTTTGCCGATTTCGGCACGCATAGAGGTCTGCGCTAGTTGAGTGATCGCGAACTGAAGATTTTCTACACCATAGGAAGCTGCTTTAGGATCCATAATTTTCAAATACAATACGCCGTCAATGCCGAGCGCCACGTTATCGCGGGTAATCGCCTGTTGAGAGGCAACGTCAACTGCATATTCTTTCAGGGAGTGCCGATAGCCGACACGCTCCAGAACCGGTATCGTGACGTGGAGTCCGGCTAGTAGCGTGCGGTTATATTTACCCAATCGCTCAACAACAAACGCCTCGTTCTGCGGCACGATGCGAATAAACGATTTAAGAAAAAGAAATAGTAGAATGGCGCCGCCAACGATGAACGCCAGACTCATGGATTCAAACATTTCACACTCCTTTGGGTTTCGTGGGTTATCTTATCGCCATTTAAGCTGTAGTATACATCTATACTTGCATTCTGTAGCAAGGGCCGCAATTCCGTCAGAATTTAATCATGAATGAATTGATCAATCTAACAGCAACTGAATGCGTCAGCTTACTGAAAAAAGGTGAGCTTCATTCCGGCGAGTTGATAGAAGCATCTGTTTCCCGTTCGCTAAGCGTTGACAAAAAGGTGAATGCGCTACCGGTTCGATGTAGCGAACGCGCTCTGGCACAGGCCAAACACGCAACCCGTGATACCCAGCTTGCAGGCTTACCGATAGCCGTAAAAGACTATAACGATGTAGGCGGTGTTGTTACCACTTACGGGTCACCGATATATGCAGATTCAGTGGCTAAAACATCCGACGCAACCATAGCAACACTTGAAGCGAATGGCGCGATACCGGTAGCGAAATCGAATGTACCGGAATGGGCTGGCGGACATACGTTCAATCCGGTGTTCGGAACCACGCGCAACCCCTGGAATACGACAAGGTCAGCTGGCGGTTCATCCGGGGGTTCCGCTGCGGCACTGGCAACAGGACAGGTTTGGCTGGCAACCGGTAATGATCTTGGTGGCAGCTTGCGAACACCGGCAGCCTTCAATTCAGTGGTTGGTTTGCGCCCGAGCCCCGGCCGGGTACCGCGCGGATCCCGACTACAACCCTTTGATTCATTGTGGGTGGAAGGCCCGATGGCGCGCAATGTCCGCGATGTTGCGTTAATGCTGGACGCATGCAGCGAGTTCAACCCGGCCGACCCGCTATCGTTTAACACACCGCCAGGTTTGTTCTCTCGCTCAGTCCTGCAACCTGTCAAACCCCGACGCATTGCATTCAGTAGCAACCTTGGTCAGGTTCCTGTGTCAAAAGAAGTGGCTGGCATTTGTGAATTTGCGGCACTGCGTTGTACAGATCTGGGTACCGATGTGACAAATGATATTCCTGATTTCAGCGGAGCGATAGACGCATTCAAGACTTTGCGTGCTGTACTGGTCGGCACGATGATGAGTGATCTTTTAAAAGATCATCGCAATCAGATTGCTGACGAAATTGTTGGCAATATTGAAAGCGGTTACAAGGTAACACCTGAACAACTTTTCACGGCTGAAAAAACACGTGCTGAACTATTCAGGCAACTACAGACTTTTTTCCGTTCACACGACCTGCTTATATGCCCCGCCGCCTCGATTGAACCTTTTCCGGTTGATCAGCGATTTGTGACAGAGATCGACGGTCGTCAGCTCGACTCCTATATAGACTGGTTTGCGATTACTTTCGCTTTGAGTATTTGTGGCTGTCCTGTCTTGAGTTTGCCGTGCGGTTTTACAAAATCGGGGTTACCCGTGGGTATTCAAATCATGGCCAGGCCGCGCGGAGAAGCCATGTTGCTGGCCATGGCGCAACAGATTGAAACACTGCTTGGCGTTAACTCAAAGCTACCTATCGATCCACGCGAGAGCTAATTTCCGCTATACACTGCTCTGTATTCTGTTGATTTATCGGGACTGGGTTATGTCGTTATGGGGGTTTCCGGATCCGGTATCAGGTCTGCGTACTTCTCGCGACTATGATGTGTTTTGAGCAACAACCAGGCATAGGTGTCCTGCACTAAAGGCGTAATCTCTTCGGTCGCTTCATTCGCTGCTGTTAGCGGCGCGGTAAGTTTGGGTTCGAGAAAAAAACCCATTGAGCGCCTGTTGCCGGGGCTGCCTAACACCCTGTGCGGTGTCGCACGCACTTTCCCTGCTGTTAGCTTTTCCATAACAGTGCCGACATGCACAGACACGCAGTTGGGTATCATTGGTACATCGTAAAACACACCGTCAGGACCTTCAGCCTGCAAGCCCGGCTCACGTTGCCATAACAGCGACAGGGCTGAGGCATCCACATGACGATAGGCTGCAATCCCCTGTGTATCGCTATGGTCAATATCCGGATAGTCCAGCAAACGCAACGTTGAATGCTCACCTGAAAATCGCTGCATGATCACATCCTCGCTGAATCCAGCTGAACGCCCAATGGATAACATCACACGCTGTGATATCTGATTCATATGGGTGTAGCACGCAGACATTGCTTCACGCCAACCGGGCATCGCAGACTCTTTCGGCCACGGGGTAGGCTCTGTCATGTACTCCATGCCCGGAAGGTCCGGTCCATTAGCCGGTTCTGGCGGGCCAATATCGTAGATACTGACCTTAAACGTGCTGCCCGGCAGCATCGGGTGGTAGCCACGATAGTAATTATCATTGCCACGCTGATACACCGCGATTGTTAGTGCACGTTTTACGGCCTCCGGCGCATCATGAATCGCTACACCGATTCGCGCCCATTTATCAACAAACTCAACGCCCGGATAGCCACTGATGATCAAACCGCCTGTTGCCGCGAGTGCCTGCCATATATCTTGATCAGCAGTCTCGCGCTCCTTTCGGTTATCTGACCAAAGAGCAGCAATATCAACTGACTCTACATTTGACATACTGATAACTTAAAACACATTCTGTCCAGTGTTACAACTACGAACTCATATCGTATGCACGTTCTCCGTGACAGATTAAATCAAGCCCCATTGCCTCTGTCTCTTCGTCAACGCGCAGCGGTGTGATAATGCTTGTAATACCAATGATAATTGTGGTCATCACCACAGTGAAAACACCGACAACTGCCAGACCACCAAACTGCTCCATGGCACCAGCATGTCCGAACACGACCAGCATAACGATGCCAAACATACCACCGACCCCGTGAACGGCAAAAACGTCCAGCGTATCGTCAATTTTGATCAGGTTTTTAACAACACCACAACAAATCTGGCAAAGCACGCCTGCAATCGCTCCAATGATCAGAGCCTCAACAGGATCAACCGATCCGGAAGCAGGCGTTATCGATGCAAGCCCCGCGATAGTGCCTGTGACCATGCCTACAAGGCTGGCTTTCCCATGGCGTATGCGCTCCCATATAACCCAGGTCAATGAAGCCGCAGCAGCAGAAATATGTGTCACCGTTAGTGCCATTGCAGCACCACCGTCGGCAGCGAGCTGAGAGCCACCGTTGAACCCGAACCAACCTACCCAAAGCATAGCGGCCCCTATCATCACCATACCCGGATTATGTGGTGGCACTGCTTTTTCCCGCCGGCTACCCAGAACTGCTGCCAATACAAGCGCAGCCAAACCAGCGGTCTGATGAACCACGATGCCGCCGGCAAAATCATTCACGCCATTTTCGAACAGCGACCATTCTTCCCCGGCGAGCAACCCGCCACCCCAGATCCAATGAGCAACAGGCGCATAGCACAGCAACATCCAGAGACTGGAAAACACCAGCACAAATCCGTAGCCAATACGCTCAACATAAGCACCGACAATAAGCGCGGGTGTAATAATCGCAAAGGTCATCTGAAACGCAAAAAACAAAACTTCGGGAATCGTTCCGGATACAGTATCTGCATCTATGCCGATCAGAAACGCTTTTCCCAAACCACCCCAATACGCATTACCATCGCCAAACGCTATTGAATAACCAACCGCGAGCCAGAGAATACTCATTAAACAGGCGATAGAGAAACAGTGCATCAACACACTGAGAACATTTCGAGATCTGACCAACCCGCCGTAAAACAAGGCAAGTCCCGGTAAAGTCATAAATAAAACCAGCGCTGTCGCAACCATGATCCACGCTGTATCTGCTCCAACCATAACTCTTGCTCGTCATCTGTTAGGGCGCTGCCCTTAAGTAGCTGCGCCCCGAAAATATCAGTTTGCCGTTATATTTAAGCAACGTAAGATAACAAATATTGCCAGCAGCACGTAGCTAAAGATGAGAGAGGAGACAGAAACGCACCATATTGGTGCGATCGCTCAGCACGGAACTGTTTTTAGAGTTAATGTTTAATTGAATGACTGAAAACCCGTAACAGAACACATACACAATGGGTGACATAGCCTTAGGTAGTCTGATGGTGTTCGCAGCCAGTCAAATCGGCACCCCCGGTCCGGCCAACATGGCTTTGCTGACCACGGGTGCTGCCTATGGTTTTCGTCGTGCATTGCCGTTCATGACAGGTGTGCTGATAGGCAAGCAATTCATTATCTGGCCGATTGGTTTTGGATTGATGCAAATCGCTAACACCACCCCATTGCTGTTCACGCTACTGAAATACACATCAGCGGCTTACATCATTTGGCTTGCCTGGCGAATAGCGCATTTAAAGTTAAAACCTGAAAGCGCAACCCACGTTCGAGGCTTCTCAACCGGATTGATTGTCCATCCGTTAAATCCGAAAGCCTGGGCAATGATTACTGCCGGCTTCACTAATTTTGTGCCTCCCGGAACACCCCTGTTGGCAGGTACCGCAACCATGGCACTAACATTCCTGGCTATCCAAATGATTTTTCATCCAATATGGACAGCAGGTGGCGCACAGATTGCCCGTGCAGTTGCAGGTAAACCGGCGGAGCGGTATTTGATGTGGGTGTTGGCGTGTCTAACAGCTTTGTCAGTACTTTTAGTGTTGTTTAAATAGTAACTGTCCAACCGAATGTCGCTATAAAATCTGTGGTACCAAATTGACGTTTATAACGACACTCGATCGAACTGACCTGCATACAACGCTGTAAGTTAACCTAGCGTCGCCTCAGGCGGACAGGCTTAGAACCCGGCAATACCAACGAACATCCGTGCTCTGAACAAATCGGTATCAACAATCTCCACTTCTTCCTGACGCGTGAGCGAACCATCTTCATTAATGAAGAACTGCGCGATTCGACCGTCATTGTTGACTACCTGGTACAAATAGGGATAAGTAATTTCTGCATCGAGTACACCGGCACCGTTTTGAGCGTCGTCGTTTTCAATACCAGTGACACCAGCTGATGATTCCAAAACAGTCAGACCACCTTCATCACCTACTTCATAGCTTGTAATAACGCCATCAGGGGTGTTGCTGACATATGCAAAATCCCCGTTGGGTGTTTCAACAAACTCAACCCAGCATCCAAACGTAAAACCAGTAGTTAATGGATCACCTTCGACACCAGAACTGACAGAAATACCCGTCAATGCACCATTATCCTCGATACGGTAACTGGATAGTGCACTCAATCCAGGTGCACCATTATTACCTTCAGATACCAACAGAATATCGAATTCACCGGTTGGGTATAGATCAGTGCCAAACGGCTGCGCTGTAATACTCGGCACTTCACTTACGGCAGCTTCGCCTGAATCATACACAAGCGGTATGAAATCATCTGTCAACGTGACTTGCAGTACGTTGTTGGTGCGTCGTTCTGTTATATATAAATATTCACCGTTTGATGCGAACTCGATAGACCCGACATTCGCACCAATACCGGATAGTTCAGATCCCGGTAACTCGTTAAGTGTACCGTCCTCGCCTATTCTGAAACCTATTATGCCGGCGTTAGTACGGTTTCTGTCTGCAGGTAATTCTTCCAGCTCATCACCATTGGCATCGACGAAGTTACCCGAGTTGGCAACATACAGTATGTCCTCAAACACAGTTAACGACACTGGGTTCTGAGCGCCTGAAGCACCCACTGTTGAAACAC
Organism: uncultured Granulosicoccaceae bacterium; assembly: GCA_937951345.1. Classification (GTDB taxonomy): domain Bacteria; phylum Pseudomonadota; class Gammaproteobacteria; order Granulosicoccales; family Granulosicoccaceae; genus CALFCE01. Next base: position 17,968 of record CALFCF010000028.1, on the reverse strand, counting down.
CAAGTGATGCCGGCTCCAACGAATAGTCTTCCAGGATTCTAAACGATGATATCGACTCACTACCCGCGTTAACCGCGAATACAAAACGCTGATCCTTGGACACAATCAATGGATCCTGAGAGGCAAGCGGATTCGCTCCACTGTTTCTTATGTTTTCACCGATCCCACCAGTGTCGTACACGCCTATCTGCTCTAATACGCCATCGGCCCCTCTTGAAAACGCAACCACCTGATTAACGCGATCCGGTTCATTAGCAGCGTCTGCGTTAGCAGATATTTGTGTAGCCAAGTTGTGCTGATTGGTCAGTGCATATATAGCGCCTACTGCATCATCACCCCCATTCAACGCGTTATCAGGCAGATTCACGACTAACGAGCCGTCATCGTTTGTTGATAACACTATTTGTACCTCTTCCCCATCAGCCAGATCAGCCTGAAGGCCTTCCAGGGTGAATGCTCCTTGATCGCCGCAGGCTGCAACTGCTAGCAATACGCTAGCACTCGCAAAACCCTTGAACAGATGGCCGGGAGATTTCAAAGCCAATCGCTTATCGATTAGTTTACTCATAACAATATCCTCTTTATTGAATTCAATCGAAACAAACGATTAGAAAGAAACGATGCCTTGAGTGTTTTCTTCAGGTAAATTCCCCGACACCACCTCAACCAATGTTAAATTGCCGCCGTCGACAGCATAGACACCCACGGCACCCGACAACCCAAACAACTGATAAAGAAACTGTCCGTCATCCGACATATCAAGATCGATCCAACCATCAGTAGCGCCAAAACCTATAGCAGGATCTGTTATGGTGCCGGGACCAACTCCTGAAGCTGCAACTTCCTGAATAAGTTCTACGTTGCCGGAAGCATCTGTAAAACGAAATGAGGAAATAGTCGCGTCGATAGCATTACTGACAAAGAAATATTCGCCATCCGGAGACAGAACGATCCAGCAAGTTGTTATCTGACCTTCGCCACGTATAGGTGATTGCCCTGCGATCAAATCAAGCTGAGAGCCTGCTATTGAGCCGTCATCATTAACCTGATACACCGAGATAGAACCTGACTGCAAGCCGGGAAAATTAGGTGGATCACCCGCAGCAGTAAACTCTCTGGCTTCAGTAACGATAGCGAACGTACCATTGGATCGTTCTGTTACTTCGAAACCAATAGCAGACGGTAAATTTCTGTTCTCAGCATTACCTTGCAAAGTGGAAGTAGCACCACCGGTAATATTTTCTGAGGGAAATCCGTTGTCATCTATCGTGAAAGAAACTATCGAATCCTGATCATTACTGGCAAGTTGGTTTGAACCTGAATTAATGCTTGTAACTAAAAGCGTACCGCCGTCTGGTGAAAACCGAACAGCTGCCGGGCGATTATTGAGCTGTCGACGCGAACCCGTGAGAGGTGTTAAATCCCCATCTGCAAATGTGTAACCATAGATCGAACCTTCCTGATCGGGCTCGCCTCCAAACTCTCCATCTGCATCAATATTTGTGACATATACCAGTCCATTGTTGTACGCGAGACTATTGGGCCCGGTGCCGAATGAACTCTCGGTATCGACAAGCTCCAGAGTCATATCGTCATTAACCTGCATAACTGATATTGTGTCGCTGCCAGCATTAACAGCCAGTAGATATTCATTATCTGGTGTATTGATGATTGCATAAGCCGAAATGAGCGGATCTAACCCTTCAGCACCGTCGAAATCCCCTCCTTGACCGCCGGTTGAAAACTCACCAGCAAGCGACAATGAGCCATCGGCCGCGCGACTGTAGGCAACAATAGTGTTTTCATCCAGAATATTCGACATTACAAATACACCGCCGGCTGCAGCGTCTGCATCGTCAAGATCACTGGCAATATCATTGGCGCCAATTACCAAGTTTCCGTTTTCATCTGTGGATAAATTTATCGCTACATCGTTACCTGCTGACAGATTCTCTTCAATAAGACCAAGGTTGGTTGAATCTCCGCAAGCAGCAACGGCCAATAGTATAGGTAGACTACATACTGAAAATAGCTTTGCATTGGATTTACTTAATAGCTTCATGTATTAGTTCCTCTCGCACAAGTTCGATATTTATTGAATAAAATATACTTTGAACATCAATTAATTTATTTCTCTGTTTGCAAAATAATATTTACTCGTTTGCGGTGTATGTGATGAAACCGTAAGCTAATAGTTCAAGTTCGTAATTGTCATTTTGTAATTGCAAATAAGCTACAAGTCGTTTTTTGAATAAACAAATATTCAATAGCTACAGTTCTAGCTTTTTTCTTTTTTAATACTCGTACTTGAAATAATAGTATCTGTTTGTTCTCACGTATTTCGTCAGATATACAACAGAGTTATAAATGCAAATACTTTGTATTTTGTGTTAACAGATTTACTTTCTGCTTGCGCAAAACTGTTGTTACAGACACGTATGAAATCAATGTATGCATAGATAGCGCGCATGACTCCGTTAAAAGCAATGTATTTTCTTTGGCCGAACAACAGAACAAAGCAAAATCACGTTGCGTCTACAAAACTCAGAAACACACTGCTACTTCAATGACGCTTGCACATATCTAAAACAGCGTTTTGTTTCAACAGGTCAATGTACGTGAGTATCACGCGAGCGGCAGGATTGTGGATAAGTAGCGGTAAGAGCACATACTACAACCATTACTACTATCAAGAGGCGACCAATTAGTGGCATTGAGGAACTAAACGCGAAGCCATTGGGTCAACTTGTATGATGCGAATGCCTAACAAATTATTAGCTACTTTGTCAGCGTTATTAATGACGGGCCTCGCTGCATGCAATCAGGGAATTACGCTAGGTACGCGTTCTTTGGTTGATCAGTTGCCGCTGGTTACAATACCGGGCGCTGACCTGCCCGTTGATTTAAATCTCGCTTTAGACCTTGCAATCGATAGTGAGGTTTTTAACATCGATGCCGATCGCGGCTTTCTGACATCTGCCAGTTTAAGAAATCTGCAGCTGATCATTCTTGATGTATCAGACCGGGATGTGCGCGAAGACGGAGCATTGGATTCGTTCGATTTTCTAACAGGCCTCACTATTCGTATCAGAGCGGACTTTAACGGCAGAACGAACGAACAAGTTATTGCACTATTGCCGGACGGCGATCCGCAATTTGCTACTGCGGCACGGTCGCTTGATTTAACCGTTCTGAGTATCGATGTACTGGATTTTTTGCAGGCTCGCAATGGTTACCAATTGATACTCGAGCTGGAGGGCACCGTACCGTCGGATAATATTGTTATTTCGGGACTGGCCCGCTTTAGGGTGGGGTTGGGAATTTAATGATATTTACAAGTTTTTCTAACAACATGAAGAGATTCTTTATAACACGCTGACAAACCTCGCCCGATAAACACGTCCCACCCTACTGGCCGTTTGACAACCAGATGGCACTCAGATAAGGCATCAGATTTCAGTCGCTCATCGCTGGTATACAAACGGAAATCATAACTCGCAATCGAAACAGAGCCCTACACAAAGTAATGTTCGCCGCCAGAACTTGTCGAATACCATTTTGAATTGCGCATCGGGACTTACGTGGGTATCGTAGCACTACCCTATACTAGGTCCGATTGATGCCCAACGCTCAAGAGATACTCGAAAAACTGATTTCGTTTGATACCACCAGTCGTAATCCCAATAGCGAACTGATGGATTACGTTACCGATCTGCTCGCACGCTATGGCATTACTTCAACCAGAATTCCAAATAGCGATGGTAGCAAAGCAAATCTGTACTGTACCGTTGGACCGCAGGACAAACCGGGTGTAATGTTGTCCGGACACACAGACGTTGTACCCGTTGAGGGGCAAGCGTGGACTTACCCACCGTTTGCGATGACTGAAAACGATGGCAAATTGTACGGTCGAGGCACAGCAGACATGAAAGGATTCGTTGCCTGCGCACTGAATGCAGCTATTAGCGCAAGTCAATGTAAGCTAAACACCCCGCTGCATCTGGCTTTTTCCTATGATGAAGAAATTGGCTGCGTTGGTGTACACTCTCTCTTGACACTATTAAACAATTCACCCGTAAAACCGGCCATGTGCATAGTCGGCGAACCCACTAGTCTGCAGGTAGCAACCAGACATAAAGGCAAAACTTCCATCCTTGCCCGCTGTATCGGCAAAGAAGGTCATTCCGCATTGGCACCGAATGCGTTGAACGCCATACACATCGCATGCGAACTTGTTACTGCGATAAAAGCGAAACAGGAAAAAATCATAGCTGAATATTCAGGTGATGAAGCTTTGACGGATGTGCCTTTTACAACGATACATGTCGGCAGAATCGTTACTGATCAGGCGCTCAATATTGTTCCCAACTTATGCACCGTTAATTTCGAGATACGTCACACTGAACATGACAACCCGACAGACATCCTCAATGAACTAAATCAGACTGCTGATACCATCGTTGCCAGGTATCGACAGCAGGCACCGGAGGCTGCAATTGAATTCGATGTCTGGAATGCTTACCCCGGACTGAATACCGAAGGCACGACACCTGTTGTTGATTTCGTCAAATCGCTGGTCGGGGCAAACACTACATCCTATGTGGCATTCGGCACCGAGGGTGGTCTGTTTTCGAACAATTGCGGGATACCCACAGTTGTATGTGGGCCCGGATCAATGGAACAGGGGCATAAGCCGGACGAGTTTATCGCGGTATCGCAATTACATGCTTGCGAAGCTATGCTCGGCAAGCTCGTAGATTATTTGGGTACGGAATCATTGCCACAGTAACTTCAAGCAAAATACTAAATTCACTAGAAGCTATCAATCAGACAGCCTATCTATCTATTCCAATGCAATCACCACCTGTTTACATCGACTTTTTGAATCGACTGGATATTGAATCGCTAAATCTGACAGCAGAAGATATATTAAATGCTGTTGAAGCGGGTTTATTGATGCAAGGAAAAGAAATGACATCAATCGAGCCACGTACACATATCGAACCGAAAAACGATGTTGAAGGACATTTCAACGTGTTACGCGGGTGGATAGGTGGAGACATCAACGCAGCTGGCACAAAAGTAGTTGGTGATTTTGTCAACAACTACACGACAGGTCGTCCGTCTGAATACGGCGTGCTGACACTGTTTGATCCGACTCATGGCGCGCCTAAAGCCATTCTCGATGCAGCTGGACTGACTGACATGCGTACCGGTGCTATATCTGCACTTGGCTGCAAATATCTGGCGCCCGAATCACCGAAAACGCTTGCCCATATCGGCGCCCGTGGCACAGCCTATTGGAATGTATGCTTAACAGCCTCATTGTTTGAGCTCGACGAAATTCGTGTACATTCGAAACGGCCCGAAAGTCGCAATACATTCGCTGAGCGGCTCGAACTTGACCTTCCGCGCTATGTTGGCGCTGAAAAGCAACCCCCTCGTGTAGTGGTAACAGATAACTGGGAAAGCTGTATTCGTGATGCGGATATTGTGATTGAAGCATCGCGACTATCAGCACCGGAGCCGTTATTGATGAACAAATGGATCAAGTCTGGTGCGCTGCTAATTCCCTACGGAACAATGTCGGCGCTTGAAAACAATCTACCTGACATTGTCGATAAATTCGTAATGGACGACTGGGGTCAGGCTCATGGCAAATTTGGCGCACTGCGGCATCACATAGATACAGGTATGTTCTCTGAAAATAATCTCCATGCGGAATTGGGTGATATAGTCGCTGGCACGAAACCGGGAAGAGAAAATCAAACAGAAACCATCCTCTTCTGGCATAGGGGATTGTCGCTATCTGATATAGCACTGGGATATGCCATGCTTGAGAAAGCAAAATCAATGGGTATCGGACAGAAATTACGATTTTACTAACGGCAGTATCTATACCTTAAAAAGACAATTAATTGGCAACAATCTTTTATTCGATATTGAGCAGGTGTCTTCGCTGATAAACAAGCTATTATCCAAAACAATCGAGCCCACGGTTGTCCCGGATAATCCGTCATCATTATTCCAAACGAAATCTGTCCCTGACCGTAATCCCCATATACTTTATGTACTGGAAACTCACAGCAGAACTGATCGTATCGCATTAGATATAGCATGCAAGAATAATAACCTACAGCTTCCAGACAAGCATTTCTCCTTCGGGAATACGCAATTCCCTACCTCAGTGGTTTATTTAAAAAAGCAACAAAGCAGACTATTTAAAAAACGAGGGTTCAGACCCACCAATTCATTCGGTAAGATAATCCAAATCGCACGAAACACAGCAACTAGCACTGATCATTCAAATGCATCGGATGCACCTACAAATGAACAAAAAAACTGCCTAATCGTGCCAGTTTCGGTTTACTGGGGACAAGCGCCTGACAAAGAGGATTCTTTCTGGAAAATCTATTTCTCAGAATATTGGGAGCTTGCAGGACATACACGAAAGTTTTTCATGTGCCTGATTCACGGTAGGAATACCCTTCTTCGTTTCAGTGAACCAATATCACTCCAAGAATTTATAAATGAACAGGCAACGAGTAGCGTTTTGGAACGCAAGTTGTTGCGTATTTTGCGTATACACTTCAGAAGGCGACGACGAGCGACACTTGGACCTGACTTGTCGCACCGGCGCATGCTGTTACAGCATGTTGTCAACGACCCGACGGTCAGAACAGCGATAACAAACGAATCAAGTATAAATGGAAAAAGTGTTGCCTTACTTAGCGAAAATGCCACGGATTCGGCGAATGAAATTGCAGCAGATATGTCCTACAGGACTGTTCGTCTTTTGCATAAAGTGCTTAAGAAGTTATGGAATTCATTGTATGACGGCGTAAAGCTACACGGTTTGAATCGTCTGGATGCCGTCGTTGAAAATGCAGAGATTGTTTATGTCCCCTGCCATCGTTCCCACATCGATTATTTGCTATTGTCTTACATTCTTTATGTAAACGGCTATTCGCTACCGCATATAGCTGCGGGCATTAACCTAAACCTGCCAATCGTCGGTGGCATACTTCGTCGCGGTGGTGCGTTTTTTATTCGACGATCTTTTGCCGGAGATCGAATCTACTCAGCGGTCTTTAACACTTACCTGAAAGAGCTATTGCAGCGTGGATATCCACTCGAATATTTCGTAGAAGGCGGACGAAGTCGCACCGGATATTTAATACCAGCCAAACCAGGCATGCTCTCAATGACAATACAAGCATACTTGAGTGATCCGCAACGTCCCGTATACTTCGTACCGGTATACTTTGGTTATGAACGATTACTTGAAGGACGCGCATTTACTCATGAGCTTGCAGGAAAATCTAAACGTCGTGAATCGCTTTTTGGCTTGATCAAAGCCCTGGGCGTGTTAAGAGAATCGTATGGCAATGTACATGTAAATATTGGACAACCAATCGCTCTTAAATCGTTACTTCAGCGCTTTGCACTCCATAATGAACCTGCTTCGCCTGAGTTGTACTCTAGCGACAGGTACCGAGAATGTGTCTCTTCTCTGGGGCATGAGATTCTGGCCGGTATTAATTCGGCTACCAGTGTCACTCCCGTTTCACTGGTTGCTTTGGTGATCTTGTCTAGTCCGGGAAAAGCACTCGCTCGCGATGACCTCATGCAGCAACTGGAAATCAATTATCGTTTAATACAACGATTATATGCAGAGACACTGGTTCAATTGCCTGCTTTTGAGCCTTCTGAGTGGATGGATCGGGCACAAAAACTCGGACATATCACCCAGGAAACACAGAACGGCGAAGAATTTTTAAAAGCGACCGTACGCCAGACGGCGCCTCTGAACTACTTTCGTAACAATATTGCTCACCTGTATTGCATGTCGTCGTTAATAGCGTGTGCTCTGCGCCAGGATTACCAAAAAACATTTACTGACCTGGAGCAGTTGGTCAGCAATATGTGGCCATTATTCCGTGCGGAGTATTTCCTCGATGAAAAAGATAAACTGGATGCAGCGCGCAACAACATTGATGCGATGCTTAAAGTCGGATTGGTATACAAGAATGAAGATAGTTCACTGCAACGCACAAGTGCTGGAAGCCATACTTCCGTTTGTTTTGACCGGTTGGCGCGCCTGTTAACCCCGACACTTGAGCGTTACTATTTGGCGACCTCAATCATTACACAACTCGATAGCGCTGTTTCGAAAGACACTTTTCAGAATGAATACAAAGCAGCCGCAACGCGATATGCTATGACTGAATTAAGAGAGCCAGCTACACTCTATAGTAAGTCCTATTTCGAAATGCTTATTGAATCCTTAGAGAACGCTTCGCTGATTACGTTTAACAACGATAAACTTGAGCCTGAACCCGGTTTGAACCATCTAGTAACTGAATTACAGAAACTACTACCCGCTGCACTCCAGCATGCGGTTCTGGTTGCCTTAAAGCCAACAGTAATCCGTTTAACAAATCAAGCAAATAGCGCCTGAATGGGATCGCCACCGCGGAAAACATTTTGGCATTACACGCCACCCCTGCCGGTGAAGCTTTCACCTTACTACAACTGGCCACCCAAGCCCGTTGCAAGCCTGATCTATCTACTCAAGAGCTGGAATCCGGTTGGTTGGCGATTTCTGATGTTTCTGATGGCTATCGCTATATGGCATTTTGCTACACCACCGTTGAATGAAATTGCCAATGGTGGTTTTAACTGGATTCTGATCGTAGCTGCCCGCAATCTCGTTATTCTGTTAACGATTGCCGGTGGATTGCATCTATGGTTACTGGTCTGGCGGCGTCAGCAGGACGATGGACGCTACGATACGCGTTCGATGAACAAGCGTGCCAGTTTGTTTCATTTCAGCTCACAGCTTAAAGACAATATTTTCTGGTCGTTGTTTGCATGGGTCTTCTGGTCATTCTGGGAATGTTTGATTTTATGGGCTTACGCCTCAGACATTGCACCGATGATCACACCTGCAACTCATCCTGTTGTGTTTTTCCTGATGATTGTATTGGTGCCGATATGGGCAGGTGTACACTTTTACTGGTTCCACCGACTGCTACATGTAGGCCCGTTATTCACACATGTACATTCATGGCACCACAAAAACACAAATACCGGACCCTGGTCAGGGCTGGCGATGCACCCGGTGGAAAGTTTTTTTCTTTTCTTTGACACGATGATTTTTTTCATCCTGCCCGGGCACCCGGTTTTAGCAATATTTTTGTTGCTTCATCATGGTGTTGGGGCACCCGTGAGTCATGCCGGATTTGAGTATCTGACAATTAAGGATAGAAAAGTACCGCTTGGGGATTTTTTCCACCAACTCCATCATCGGTTTTTCGATTGCAACTACGGAACATGGGATACGCCGTGGGACCAATGGTTTGGCACCTTTCACGATGGCACTGAGGAAGGTAATACGCTAATCAACCGTCGTCGTAAGACTCTGTCTCAACGACAGTAATAGCTAGAAGTCATCTCGAAATCGAGATTGTGCGCTTAGACACGGCTGTGGCGCTCAAGCAGCGCAGAACGACACACAACGCAGGAACAGCGTGCAGGATCGATTTTGAAATGGCTTCTAGCCGCCTTGGGGTGGTCTAACGACCAGAATTTTGGCTACAAAAAATAACGCTGTAAGTCGACCTACGAACGACTTAAAAACGCAGACCAAGTCCCACGCGAAATCTTGCTTGACCACCAAAGACAACATTATCCGGTGGTGTTGTACCTTGCCCGCGCACCCGAAGACCAAAACCAGACGGCGCTTCCAGGTAGTCCAGCACGTCTACGTCTTCAACCGTCAGCGCTAAGGAGCGAGTGCCGCTACCGATCTGAGGATCACCCTCCGGTAGACTCGCCACCAGAACCTGCCTGTCCTGACCACCAAAACGCGCAGTCATAAACACGTCCATACCCGAGAGGAAGTCAAAATCATCCATTGCACCGTCTTCATCAGCTTGCTGCTCTGACTGATCCAGAATATTCAGCGTCAAATTACGCAGATTTACAGACGTAACGAACTGCGTACCGTCTGACACTGAATCTGCATCGGAACTCAACGGTATCTCTATATCCCCTGTCATTGGAACAGGTACAGGAGCACCCGCAATAGTCGTTGCTGGCAATGATTCAGTTAATGACTTACTGCCCAACGTCGCTTCACTACAGGCGGCCAGGAATAAAACAGTCAGGATCGATACAAGAGAAAGGCGAGAAAAACGTATACACAAAAAACGGCACATCATATGGACACATCACTAATACTGCTTTAGTTATGTAACTTACGGCAGAAAAGCTGATGAATTAAATCTATCGATCGACATATTGAACAAGGAGCTTTGCAAAATAATACATCTCTCGAGTGAGAGTTGCCGAAGCTTAACCTGACTTCAAATAAATTGAGCTGCAACAGGGATTACAAAAGCAATAGAAAAAGGCGCTGAAATAACACTCAGCGCCTTTGGTTCACAAAGCAATATGCTATAGCAACTTGTCTGGCGACACGTGCTGCTAAATCCGAGTCGATGCAATTACCGGGGTTATTACACTACGGCAGGGACAAAAACGTGACTGTTACCGTCTTTCTCAATCTTGCCGGCATTCGGAAAACCAAAGTGATAGCCACCAATCATCATGTTGTCAGCAATAGCCTGTTCGACGATAGCCTTGCGTGTTGCCGTTGCCTGATCCTTATCAGCATCAAACGCAAGCTGCCAATCAAGGTTGGCCAGAAACAACGCCGGAACAATAATAGCGTCACCGATCAAGGTTACATCGTCCCCGTTTGAACTGATACGGATACTGGTATGCCCGGGTGCATGACCAAAACTCTCAACCGAATTAACGCCGGGTACCAGCTCTTTGTCTCCGTTAAACAGCGTGACATTTTTCCAGTTAGGGAAAGTTGCCTGAATTCGTTTAGCCAGCCCCTGACGACGCTCAGGCAGCTTTGGAATAATGGCAGGATCTGTCCAGAAGTTGTACTCGGTCTCGTTTACCATAATTTCGGCATTTGGATAGACCTGCGCGTTTGTTTCTTTTTCCATCAGACCGAAAATATGATCCGGATGCATATGACTCACGATAACGGTATCGACCATATCCGGTGTAATACCGGCCGCTGCCAATCCGCCTTTGGCGGCAAGGCCTGCTGTTGGCGCCAGCTGAGCGCCGGTACCACCGTCAAGCAGTATAGTTTTTCCCGCACTTTTTATAACCGTGAAAGCAAACTCTATTGGAATGTACTCGGTAGTTTGACCTGCTTTTGTAAGCGCGGCTTTGACGTCATCTTCAGCAACGCCTTTAGCAATAGCACCAAAGCCTGGATTTTGCCAAACGCCATCGTAAATTGAGATTACTTCTATATCACCGATCTTGTAGCTATAGTGACCCTTTTTACGCAGGTCAGCTGCTTGCGCAGACGGTAGAAACGCTAGATTACCGGTCAGACCAAGCGCAGCAACACCGGCACTTGAAGCTAGAAACTGGCGGCGAGTTGTATTCATTTTAAAGAACTCCTTAATATTCAACTTAAGCTGAGTAGAAATTTTTGAGAAGGTGGTACAACAGTTTATCCAAGATCAGATCGATACCGGAAGAACCAGCAGACAATGCAGTTCCCGCTTAACTCCGGCAATCGCACGATGTTCACTGCAACGTTGCTTACTGCAATAGTCTGCAGTAGTCGAGTCATCAACAAAGAACCAGCAAACGTAAAAAGATCAATCCCACTGTAATGTACTGGATGTTCGGCCCGAACAGTTAGCGTAGTAACTGGTAGCGCAGTGCAAGGCAGTACAGATTGGTATGGGTTTTCCGATTCGGCAAAACACAGTAGCCAGTAACACAGTAGCTAATAAGCAAGCTAGTACGCATTAACAGGCAGCATCGACACGCATGCGCGCAGATTAGAGTTAAGACAAAGCGCATAGCGGAAAGTTGCATATCTCAACATTACAAATAACATCATTCGCTTTGTATCCAGTAACTCCGTATCCAGATACTCCTAATCAGCTCAGCAAATGCAATTCGGACGCTGTTACCGAGCACCTTCTCTGACTATTTTTACTGTACAGTCAGTCTGTCAGCATGGGACAGGAGTGGCCGGACAAGGCTACAGATAAAGCTTCATACCTTCATGACTGATACAGAAACCCATCCGTCGGTAGAAATCATGAGCTTCTGTCCGTAGCTTGTCGCTAGTTAGCTGAATGCGACGACAATGTCGCTTCTTGGATTCTTCGATAACCCACCGCAACATCTCAGTACCGATACCTTTGCCCCGGTATTCAGCCTTGACATGGATCGCCTCGATCTGCGCGTCCGGGCGATTTTCGCCAGATAAATAAGTCAAATAGGCTATCTGGAAGGTGCCTACAATTTGTCCGTCCAGTTCAGCTATCAGCAAATGCTGATTGACGTCTGAATCTATGGTTTGAAACGCCTCGTGGAATCCTGCAGGCAATATGTCCGGTAGATTCCGGCGTTGCCTGCCGTCCGGTCCGCCCGCATTGATCAGTCTGACGACAGTATCAACATCTTCTTTTGTTGCCGGTCTGATCGTTAAAGGACTGTTTGACATAGGACACGATGCCCAACGGAATTATTCAAAAAAGAATACTTACACAAGAATGTATTAATTGTCTTCCGTGTTATGTGCTATGTCCTGGACATGTACAACATCCGGAGCAGGCTAGGTGCACGGTTTTTGCTGCCTATTGGCACATCATCAAAAATGGCGAAAACACATGAAATATATATTCATCGCTCTGACGCTACTTGTATCACTCCCGACTTTAGCAGGCGATATTGATATAGGTAAAGCAGGAGCTACCGTTTGTGCAGGTTGCCATGGAATGAACGGCAAGTCTGTCGCCCCGGGATTCCCCAGTCTGGCCGGTCAGGATTTGGAATATCTGAAACGTCAGTTGATTAACTTTCGCAACAAATCGCGTACCGGCGGACAAGCTGTAATAATGTACGGCATGGCCGAAGGGCTCAGTGATACCGACATAGACAATCTGGCAGCGTATTTCTCATCTTTGCAGCCTTAGTTAGCACGATCGACCGGGGTAAAAAAGACGGCTACTGCTATGCTCCAGCGACAAACAAGACGTCGTTGGAGCATTGATACTTGACGATAAATCGCTTTGTCCGGCACAGCCTCAGTTGACAACGAGTCGCGTTTGGTAAAACCAGCCCCGCAGAACGTAGATACGTGACGACCAGAGTCCATTTCAAACTATAAATACCTTGCTTCTATCGTGACGCCCCAGGCAAAACCATATTTCATATAAAACCATGGCATAGCCGAAGCGACAACCAGGACTGCGACGACAAAGATTAACCACGGCTTGAATTTAAATTGTTGGCAGAGGCTATCAATGACGAAATAAGCGACGGCGGCGAACGGGTAGCTCAGTTCACCTACGATCCAAAACCACGCTTTAGGTCCTAGGATATCGCCAATCCGGATAAACCAGAACAGGGGCCAGAAAACGACCCATATCGCAGACGCCACAAAGAAACGCTTTAAAAAACTATCAAACACTGACTGGAATTAGTATTTGTATAAAACAGTTGTCTTACCTGTCAGGGTAAATTGCAAACACGACTGAATAGCTTCGACAATTTTTACATCGAAACTCGTAAGAATATTGTCAGTTCATAGTGGTTAATTTGTACCCTGTTTGCAGTATGTTTGAAAAGCATGTGATACCTTCTTTCAGCGTGTTAACCCCAAAAACTCCAAAAAGCGGTACAAATTCCGGTTTGCTAACGGCATAATAACGCGAAATATCGGGTTTCCACAGCTAAAATTCGCACCGATTAAATTCGATTCATCTACAAGTTACTATCGCTGACATCAACGTGGCTGATATGTGTATACCGTATGCTGTGGGTAAAAACTATATACACTGCTCGCTGTGACAATATTGCACTAACGAGTGCAGGTACCCAATACCTACGGGCAACTTGCGTGTGACCCTTCCGTTTATTCTGAATTTCACCAACAGCCATCCACTCCCGATCATCCGTAGTATGGCTGACATATAAACTCAACGGCATTTTATTCGAGAATGAATTATTCTTGTCTTCGCTTATTCGCGCAATCTGTCACCTCTGATAGACAACAGCGACGCGCCAACTACCAGGACTTTGGAAACAGGGATACAGACAATGAATGAACGTGCCGGAAATTGTATTTTGGGAGCCTTCGTAGCGGATGCCGCCACGTTAGGTTTGCATTGGCTATACGATCAGGAGCGCATACTTTCAATCGCCTCAGACAAGCCGGAATTCCGCCAACCCACAAAGACTGATTTTGATGGCACTAAAGGCTATTTTGCCCATCCCGACAAATTAGCTGGTGATCAATCGCAATACGGGGAACAAATGCTTGTCATGCTGCGCTCTCTTGCCGACAACAACGGGCATTACAGCAAGGCCGGCTATATAGACGCATTCCAACACCATTTTGGTTACGGCGGGGAATATACCGGTTATATTGATCGCCCGACACGCGATACCCTCAATTATCTCGCGTGGCTTGAAGCCGAAATACAATCGATTGCACGAACGGTTAAATTCAACGGCGATCCACCCGCACAACGTGCGGTCGTGCAACAAATCGTTGATTGCATTAAGACTGAACCAGCAGACTCTACTGATACTAATTCCTTTCATGACCTGCAAGAATCAATCGCTGCATCCGTAAGCAAAACGCACGACGAGAAAATTCTGGTCGACTACGCTGTTAGTATCGCCAACCAATTAAGTGACCGGATAAGGCCTTACCCGGGCGCCGACGACACCCAACTTCCGGCGCTTTCTAAATTACCACCAGTCATTGTCACACAAGATCCGGAAAAGTCTTCAACTGAGCAATTAATGGCACAGGTTGAATCCGCTATCAGGGTAACAAACAACAACGACTTTGCCTGTGAAAACGGAATACTGAGCGCAAATTTACTTGTCGCGGCAATTAACGGCGAGCCACTGCCAGTGATTGTCAGCCTTCGGGAAGGTGTTTCCAGTACTGTAGCGAGCCGTCTCGATACTGCACTTGAAAACAGTGCGCTGTCGGTATCAGAAGTTACCGCGCAATACGGGCTATCCTGTCAGCTGGAATACGCAATGCCGAGTATCATGTACAACCTCTCGACAACTCGTTCTTTTGAACAGGGTATTCGGGATAATATTCGGGCCGGTGGTGATAACTGTGGCAGGAGTATTTTACTGGGTGCTGTTCTCGGTGCACACTTCGGCATAGGTGGCACTAATGGTATTCCGGTTGAATGGCTAGACCGCCTCAACAGAAAAGATGAGATCAACAGTTTATTGGATACCCTAAATCAGTGCTAAGCATCTTTAAGGTCAAATAAAGAACCCCAGCCTGTAATTGATCGGGTATCGCCACCGGCGACCACCAATGACTGCCACAACGCCGTTGATACCGTATCGTAAACCGGTATTCCCAATTCCTTCTCAATAACCGGTGCAACAGCAGCACCACGAAAGTTTGTACAAAAAATACAAATGGCTTGCGGCTGCGCTTCAGCAACTTCGCGACATAAGTCGGTTATTTGTGCTTCTGAGTATTGGGCAAACGAATGATTCCCCGGATCCTGGAGGTGTCGTTCAGCAACGACCTCATATCCGTTGGCCTCATAATTACGAATAATAGCTTGTTGCACTTCGTCCAGATAGGGTGTAACGAAAGCGATACGCTTGGCGCCGGTTAACTCGAGCGCCCTATTCATGGCCAACACTGACGTACAAGCCTTGATTCCTGTGCGGCTTTCAATCGATTCGCACAATCGTACATCTGCATCAAAACCCAGCCAACCGGACGACGTACCGTTCCAGCAAATAACATCCAGCTTGGCATCACCAAGCAAATCCGCGGCTTGCAACAGGTTGTCATCGGCAAACTGCTGCATTGCCTGATCACCCAGATTTATAGCCACCACTCTAAAGCGCGAATAATGGACAGAAACCGATCGGTTGCCTTCCAGCATCAGCGCCAACGCCGGCTCCAGCACCGTATTAGACGAAGGCGTTAGCATGCCGAGTTGTTTTGATTCAGTCATTGATATCCCCGATAAAGTTTAAATTAATCATACCGGATTCCCCGGTACACCTCTGACTAAATGCTGTCCCGGTCGGGTCTCATCGACTAACTCACCCTGATCAATCATCAACCGGCCGCGTAACAATGTAGTGACAGGCCAGCCTGTAACGCTAAAACCTTCCCATGGCGTGTAGTCAGAGCCGTGATGCAGCATCGACTGACTGATTGTAGTTTCTTTGTCAGGATCCCATAGTGTGATATCAGCATCAGAGCCCACAGCAATAACGCCTTTGCGGGGATACAGTCCATAAAGCTTTGCATGATTAGTTGCTGTCAACTCAGCAAAGCGAGCGATATCTATGCGGCCCTTATTAACGCCTTCAGAGAATAAAATCGGTAGGCGTGTCTCCACACCGGGGATTCCATTGGGTATATGCCTGAAGGTTCGTTCAGCTCCCGCGGCCTTTTTGCCTTCACTGCTATCGTATACAAACGGGCAATGGTCTGACGAATACAATTCGAAATCACCCTGCTCCAACCCTGCCCAGCAGGCATCCTGATTTTGAGAGTCTCTTGGTGGCGGTGAACAGACGTATTTGGCGCCCTCAAACCCGGAACGATCAAGATCCTGCGCCGTCAGAGTCAGGTACTGCGGACAAGTCTCGGCATGAACAACTGAGCCTCTGTTACGCGCACGGCGAATTTCCTCGAGCGACTCTCCATTCGACACATGCACGATGGTCAATGGAACACCAGCGACTTCAGCTAAAGAGATAGCGCGATGAGTTGCCTCTCGTTCTACAGGGATGGGACGTGTAGTCGCATGATGCAAAGGCGCGATACGCCCTTCGTGTTCGGCCTCATCACGCAGAAAATCGATCGCATCCTCATTTTCTGCATGCACCATCACCATAGCACCATGGCGTTTGGCGACCGCCATAACGTCAAGTATCTCCCGGTCTGTTAAGCGCATCTCCGGATACGTCATAAAAACCTTGAAAGACGTATGACCGGCTTCGAGCAATGCAGGCAGATGCTGCCCCAGCGTTTGGGAATCAACCTGATTGATGATCAGATGAAAACTGACATCGATATGACAGTTACCACGAGCCTTTGCATGATAAGCATCCACTGCCTCTCTCAGATTCTGCCCTGATTCTGACAGACAAAAAGGCAACACAGTGGTATTGCCTCCGTGTAGTGCAGATAAGGTTGCACTGTTGAAATCATCTGCCATCACAACCCCCGGACCCGAGGGCTGCGAGATATGCACATGGCTGTCAATACCACCGGGCAGTGCGTACAACCCCGATGCATCCAGCGTCCGTTTTGCTTGACCGACATCAGTGGATAGCTCAGATATCAGTCCGTCTTTTATCCCGATATCAATTTCAGACACGCCATCTGCGGTCACCACTCGTGCACCTGAAATCCGTAAATCATGGAGCATTGTCTGAGTCCTGCTGGAAAGATTCAGATAGGATACAGCAGACATCGCAACTTGCGATACCTGGTGAAATAGGACTTTATTTAGAGCCAAACAACCAAATGGCTAGCAGCGACGTTCCATTAGTTTCGCCTGCATTCTGAAAAATAATTCATCCAGCGGTTCAGTATTTTTCAATTTAATTTCGGTTAAAAACGAGGAATGCTGATACATCGATGATTAAGGAACCTCTGATTTATTAGGCGAGGCAGGCAGGGCAAGGCGAAATTTGGCGAAAAAGCGCAGTGTATATGCGAATACATGAGCATTTTGAGCCGAATTTCAACGCAGCCCTGGCAACGCAGGCAATAAATCAGAAGTTCCTTAAGCTTTACGCGCTAAAAAGAGCTAACTCAGGCTCATTTGTGAAGCAGTCGACCTATCTTTTTATCTTCCAATCAAAACATCAAATCCATAACCACTATTAC
>CALFCF010000027.1 GCA_937951345.1 uncultured Granulosicoccaceae bacterium | reverse complement strand
CTAGCCTGCTCTATTCATGAAGGGTTCGCCACCAGAGTCTGGCTACCTAAGCAGGTCGCACGATTGAGCGAAATTCGTAGAAATCTACGGGTTGAGCTCAATCGAGTGAGCTGCGACGGTAGACTGGCACTGGTGGTGAATAGAAAACAGTGTGCGACTACCCGCAGCGACGTTAAAACTGCTTTTCTAACTGGAAATGGCTTAGTTTTCATTGTCACTGTTTTCGCCTTCGCGAATGGAGCAGGCTAGTCAACAGGTATTAATTCGGATTCAGTCATGTCTCATGTTTTTGGTCGCAGCTGTGCGAAACAGCTGCCGATAGTGGCGTCGGGTGAAGGAGTGTTCCTTACAGATACCGATGGCAAACGTTATCTGGACGCGTGCGGTGGTGCGGCAGTCTCGTGCCTCGGACACGGGAACCGGGCGTTGGTTGATGCGGTTAAACATCAGGTTGAGCAAATCGCTTATGCGCACACCAGCTTTTTTACCTCTGAGCCGGCCGAGACACTTGCTGCCCGTCTTGTTGCTTTGGCACCGGGTGATATCGATAAAGTTTATTTTGTCAGTGGTGGCTCGGAAGCAGTTGAAGCAGCTATCAAGCTCGCTCGCCAGTATCATGTAGAAAACGGCGACGATAAACGAACCGAGATTATCGCCCGTACCCAGAGTTATCATGGCAACACTATTGGCGCCTTGAGTGCTGGCGGCAATCTATGGCGCAGGCGTCAGTTTGAACCGTTGTTAAGTCATTCGATGCATCATATCGACCCCTGTTATTACTGGCGATGGGCAGAACCTGGTGAAACCCCGGAAGCCTATGGTCAACGTGTTGCGGCTCAGCTTGAGGATAAAATTAACGAACTGGGTGCTGAGCGCGTAGCTGCATTTATAGCCGAGCCGGTCGTGGGCGCAACGTTAGGGGCAGTTGCTGCGGAGCCGGGGTATTTCAAATCGATCAGAGATATTTGTGATCGATATGGGGTGTTGCTTATTCTTGACGAGGTGATGTGCGGTATGGGACGTACCGGTTACTTTTTCGCCTCGGAAGCTGAAGACATAGAACCGGACATTGTCTGTATTGCCAAGGGATTGGGGGCAGGTGTTCAGCCACTGGGAGCAACGCTTTGTAGTCGTACTATCTTCGATGCGGTTGCCGGTGGTACGGGTTTTTTCCAACATGGCCATACTTACCTCGCGCATCCGACGGCGTGTGCTGCCGGTGTTGCGGTCCTTGAGACATTAACGGCTGAGTCAGACGATGGTGGAAATCTGGTCTCGGGCGTCAGAGATCGAGGTGAACTGTTTCTGGGTCTGTTAGCTGAAGCCCTGGCTGATCATCCCCACATCGGTGACATACGTGGTCGCGGTTTTTTTGCTGGTGTGGAGTTTGTCCAGGATGCCGATACGCGTCAGCCACTTGATCCGGCAATGCGGTTTCATGCGAAGCTCAAACAGCAGGCCTTTGAAGAGGGGTTGATGATTTACGCAATGGGTGGAACGGTTGATGGACAGTCCGGCGACCACACTTTGCTTGCGCCACCATTTATTGCGACAAATGATGATCTTGCGACCATCGCTAACCTGTTGAGAGAGTCGGTAGACGCGCTGCTGCCGGCCGCGTGATTCAGGTCAATTGCAAGTCAGTTAGCGATCGGATGGATTAGCTCAAACTGTCCGTCGTCGATAGGTTTGAATAGTTCCAGAACCTTGGGGTGGCGTAATCCCTTTGCGCTTTGATCAGCCAGTAGATTTTGTTCTGAAACGTATGCCTCGTAGGCGGTTTGTTCGTTTTCCGCGTACAGATGGTAGAAAGGTTGGTCTTTTCGCGGGCGAACATCTTCTGGAATAGACTGATACCACTCTTCAGTATTGTTGAATTCCGGGTCAACATCGTAAATAACCCCGCGAAAAGGATAAATACGATGACGTACAACCTGGCCGATGCTGAATTTAGCTTCTGAAATCATAAGAGTCTGTTATCCCGTTTGCCAGTCTATGTTAAAGCATGGGCTGCCACCGAGGCTACCTTTATCCTTATTCTCAGTTAATTGACACGATCAGTTATTTAACACTATCGGCATCGGCCGACTTGCAGGTCTGATCCATTTGTTTTGCATTTGATTCGAATGTACACAGGGTAACCGATAACGGTGCGTAGCTATGTGCTGTATCGATTTTCGTACGTTCGATGCTCGGATCAGCAGTCGAAATTTCGAAATACCATTGCCCGTCGAGTTCAGGTAATTTGAATGGAATCTCGTTATCGTAACCATTAATTGCCACCAGAATGATGCCGTCTGGTTTGACCATGCTGCTTCCCATCGCGCTGTCGTCACGGGAATTATCAGGCGAACGATGCTGCCTGGTCGCTGTTGGAGCTCGAAGTTTGTCAAGTTCGGTCGCTTCACATTGGGTGCAAATATCGGGTAAGCCAACTTCGGCATCGCCACACAAAAGCAACGCAAAGAATCTGTTCGAATTATCGTTCCATTGTTCTTCCTGCATTGCCGTGGACTGGGCGTTCAACCAGCTGATATCAGGTAATCCTGTCGAGCGAGATCTATACTGCCCGTGCAGGTAATCTGATCGACGTAATACCGGGTACTCTTTTCGTAGCTGTATCAGGCGTTTTACAAAGTTCAAATGCTCAGAAGCAGAATCGAGCTGTGACCAGTCCAGCCAGCTAATCGGATTGTCCTGGCAGTAGCTGTTGTTATTTCCCTGCTGAGTATTTGCCAGTTCATCACCGGCAAGAATCATGGGAACACCTTGAGAGAACAATAACGTCGCCAGTTGATTGCGGCGTTGCTTCTCGCGAAGACTGTTAACTTCGGGATCGTCGCTCGGTCCTTCGCAGCCATGGTTATTCGAAAAGTTTGCAGAGTGTCCATCGTTGTTTGATTCACCGTTAGCGTCGTTGTGTTTTCCTTCGTAGCTAACCAAATCCATCAGTGTGAACCCGTCATGTGCTGTAATTAAATTTATCGAAGCTGTCGGACCGCGCCGCTGCCACTCAAAAATAGCACTCGACCCGTGTAGCGCTCTGGACAGGCGCCGCAATTGTCCGTTTTCACCAGCCCAGAATCGACGCACCGTATCGCGGTATTGATCATTCCATTCGGAAAACCGGGGTGGGAAATTTCCGAGTTGGTAACCCCCATCGCCACAGTCCCAGGGCTCGGCGATCAACTTGCAACCAGCCAGTGTCGGATCCTGCATGATGGCATCAAAAAATCCTGAGTTCTTGTCATAACCCAGCTTTCGTCGTGCCAGAGTTGTTGCAAGATCAAACCTAAATCCGTCGACATGAAGCTCTTCCCTCCAGAAACGCAAACTGTCGAGAATCATTTGTACCACCCGCGGATGGGAAGTATGCAGCGTGTTACCGCAGCCGCTGTAATTGCTGTAGTAGCGCGGATTTTCAGCTAATCGATAATAGCTGGCGTTGTCGATGCCGCGAAAACTCAGTGTTGGACCCAGCTCATTCCCTTCCGCGGTGTGGTTGTATACAACGTCGAGAATCAATTCGATATTTGCCGCATGTAGTGATGCCACCATGTCACGGAATTCTTTGATTGGATCAGCCTCTGCATAGCGACTCGCTGGTGCGAAGAAGCACAAGGTGTTATAGCCCCAATAATTTCTTAGACCCTTATCCAACAAAAACGAATCGTCGACCGCAGTGTGTACCGGCAGCAGTTCGAGTGCAGTTACACCGAGGCTCTTTAAATGTTGCAGTACGTTGGTTGATGTAATAGCTTTATAGGTGCCACGACTTTTATCTTCAGTGTCTGGGAATTGTTGTGTCAGCCCTTTTATGTGTGCTTCGTAGATCAAAGTGTCCGACAACGCAGTATTCGGGAACTTACATTCAACCGATCCTGCAGTGTCAGTAGTTACTACACATTTTGGGATGTTGTGCGCGTTATCGCGTTTGTCGAACGACAGATCAGCATCTTCATGCCCGTGGATGTATCCGAGGTTCTCGTCGGAGTCTATTAGCGATCCATGCAACTTGCGGACGTAGGGATCTATCAGAAGTTTGTGATGATTAAATCTATGGCCGTTCTCCGGTTCATACGGACCATAAACTCGATAACCATAGAGATCGCCTTCTTTTATGCCGTGGATAAAGCCATGCCATATGTCATCGCTTCGGCAAGGCAGGGGTATCCGAGCAATCTCGCGGGTACCGGTTTTATTGAACAGGCACAATTCGACTTTGTCGGCATTAGCTGAAAAAAGCGCGAAGTTTGTACCATCGCCTTCAACCGTTGCTCCTAACGGGTAGGATTTACCAGCGCATACCTTCATAGGGGTGCAAGAATATCCACTAGTCTAGACGCGTGAGAGGTTCCAAAATTTACAGCTAGGAACGTGGAAAAAGTTTTCCATAAGTCTGGTAGAGCACGATTGGATAAAAATATATTGCTCTTGATACTGTGTGATCGCGTTTGCACACAATAGGGTCGCATCACGAAATATGCCATTAAAAAAATAAGAGGTTATCGGTCTTCCGGATTTCGGTTGTTGAATCTGACCAGGTGTAATATTTAACGTTCGAAAAGCATTTGAGCTTCGAATATGTTGCTAGTATTACAATACAAGAATAATTTTATTGCATGTCCCTGAATTGTAGTTCTATGTGGCATGTTTTCTGACGAGGCATAGTAATGGACCAGATTGATCAGCGCAAAGAGCGCGATTTGACCAGCTCGCGGAATATTTCCCGGCTCTCCCAGCAGGCGCTGGCCCTGGTTCTCGCAGGTGGACAGGGGTCACGGCTGCATGAAATGACTCGTTGGCGAGCGAAACCGGCGGTACCTTTTGGCGGAAAATTCAGAATCATTGATTTTGTTTTATCGAATTGCATCAATTCCGGTATACGTCGTGTAGGCGTTATCACGCAGTACAAATCACATTCACTGGTGGCTCATCTGGTAGGTGGGTGGTCCGGATTCAAACGGGAATTTGGAGAGTTTATAGAAGTGCTTCCCGCATCGATGCGGACCGGTAGTCAATGGTATCAAGGCACTGCAGATGCGTTGTACCAGAATCTGGATATCATCCGCACGCATAAGCCGGCGTTTGTGCTGGTGCTTGGGGGTGATCATATCTACAAAATGGATTATGGCCCTATGTTGGCAGCGCATGCTTGGAGTAGTGCGGATGTGACGATCGCTTGTACTGAAATGGATGCAGCAGACGCTGCTGGCACGTTTGGCGTTGTTGTAGTTGACGAGACGAATCGAGTTATCGGATTTGAAGAGAAACCTGAACAACCTACCGAGATCCCGGGTAAACCTGGACGTGTGTTGGTGTCCATGGGTAATTATGTGTTTCGAACGGAATTTCTGTATCAACAATTGATACTGGATCATGATAACGAAAATAGTAGTCACGACTTCGGTAAAGATATTCTTCCAAATATCATCAAAGATTTTCAGGTGGCTGCGTTTCATTTTTCTGAACCCAATATTAGTGACGAAGGAGCAAATCCAGAGGCGAAACCGCCGTACTGGCGCGATGTCGGGACGCTGGATGCTTTCTGGCAGGCAAATATGGAACTTGTGGCTATCCAGCCGGAGCTGGATCTTTACGATAAAGATTGGCCTATATACACACATCAGATGCAACTACCGTCAGCGAAGTTTGTGCATGACGAGGAAGATCGACGTGGTGTGGCCATCAATTGCATAGTATCAGGTGGCTGTCTTATATCAGGCTCGACCTTGAAGCACTCGCTTTTATTCTCAAATGTTAATACGCGATCATATTCATCTATCGAGGATTCCGTGATACTGCCTGATGTGACTATCAACCGTCATTGCGTTGTCAAGCACGCAATCATTGACAGGGGGGTTAACCTCCCTGAAGGTACGATTGTTGGTGTCGATAAAAAACGTGATCGTGAATCAGGATTTCGTGTCACGGAAGGCGGTATTACGCTCGTAACGCCTGACCATCTTAATCAATCAGTTCATCAATTGAGATAGTTCCGTTGAGCCTGGTACCTGCCAATTCTGATCCGTTTCTGGATCAAATAGATTGTCATTTGTTTAATGAGGGCAATCATCAGTATCTTTACAATAAGCTGGGTGCGCATTGCATTTCGCATGGCAACGCTTTCGGTACTATTTTCGTGCTATGGGCACCCAATGCATCCAGATGTTCCGTAGTTGGTGATTTTAATGATTGGAATGATCGAATCCACCCAATGGAAATGGTTGGTCAGAGTGGACTGTGGCAACTCTTTATAGAAGGCGTTAGCGAAAACTGTAAATACAAATTTTCATTGTGGGACAAATCAGGGAAACAGTTACCTTATAAGTCTGATCCGTTCGCCCAACGTAACGAAGGTCCTCCGGGCAACGCTTCAATTGTGTTCTCCAGTAAATACACGTGGAGCGATCACCAATGGATGAAGGATCGCTCATCGACCGTCGCCTTTGATGAGCCACTATCGATCTACGAGGTACATCTGCCATCCTGGCGTCGACGCTGGGATAAATCATCTTTGACATACACAGAACTGATTGAGCAGCTCATCCCGTATGTGCGTGACAATGGTTTTACCCACATAGAATTGTTACCGATAAGTGATCATCCTTTCGCTGGTAGTTGGGGGTATCAACCCATCGGGCTTTTTGCGCCATTGCACAGTATGGGCTCACCGGATGAACTTCGTGAATTTATCGATTGTTGCCATAAAGAAGGTATTGGAGTCATTATCGATTGGGTTGCTGCCCATTTCCCATCTGATACGCATGGTCTGGCGTGTTTTGATGGCACGCATCTCTACGAGCATAAGGATCCCCGACAAGGTTTTCATAAAGAGTGGAATACTTGCATATTTAATTATGGACGAAACGAGGTAAAAAACTATTTATTGAGCAATGCGTTATTTTGGGTTCGGGAGTTTCATATAGATGCATTGCGTGTGGATGCTGTTGCATCGATGCTTTATCTTGATTATTCAAAAGATCATGGCGAATGGGTGCCAAATGAGTTTGGTGGTAACCAGAACTTAGAAGCTGTAGATTTTATCAAGCACTTGAACGTATGGATTCATGACGCGGGTGCTATCACAATTGCTGAGGAATCTACTTCGTGGCCTGGGGTAAGTCGCTCGGTTGAATCTGATGGCCTGGGGTTTAGCTACAAATGGAACATGGGCTGGATGAACGATACCTTATTCTATTTATCCGAAGACGCTATAAACCGCAAATACAATCACCACTGTCTGACATTCGGTTTAACTTACGCCTTCTCTGAAAATTTTGTTTTACCGTTTTCTCACGATGAAATTGTTTACGGCAAGAAATCGCTGTTGGCAAAAATGCCGGGTGATCAATGGCAGAAGTTTTCTAACCTTCGTTTGCTCTACGCTTATATGTACGCTTACCCGGGTAAGAAATTGATGTTTATGGGGAGCGAGTTTGCGCAAGAGTCCGAATGGAATCACGATATCGAATTGGATTGGTGGGAGCTTGAAAAGACCGAAAATCGTCAGATTCTTCAATGTGTAAAAGAGCTGAACCAGCTTTATCGAAAGGTGCCCGCGTTGCATACGGGTGATTGCCATGAGTTGGGTTTTCAGTGGATTGATTGTGACGACGTTGATCAAAGTGTCGTCGCATTCTACAGGCGCGTGCCTTATTCGTCAGAGGCAGTTGTTTGTCTATTTAACTTTACGCCTGTTGTCCGTCGGCATTATCGCGTTGGATTGTATGATCCTGGTCAATACACCATGATTTTTAATTCTGATTCATTGGTCTATGGCGGTAGTGATGTTTTCCAACAGGAGTATGCTGGTTCAATTGTTCACACTGGCAGTGAAATCAATAGCATCGAAAATAGTAGCAAAGAAGATAGAACCGAGAAAAACAACAAGGAAAGCAATAACAGGGAAAATGACCATGTGTTCGAGACTGATAGTATGCCCGCACAGGGAAAGCCTTATAGCATCGAGATTGTGCTTCCGCCACTAGCCGGATTGTATTTAACCAAACTCTGATGCAGCGAGGTGCTGACAGATAGCGTTTATCTCTATATATCGATTATCATGTAAGTCGACTCAATGAATTAATATGTTGAGTCTTTTGCTGGAAGTTCATTCGGTAGAATCTTGCAAGCTCGGCATACAAATGTCCGTTGTCACTTGCCATCACATGGTTGTTGGATAACCACTTACAGTAGTGTGCTGCTGCATTACTAGCATCGTTGTAGCGTGTAACTTCGGCTGAGTTCAATGTTTTAAGTAGTGTGAAGTTTTTAAAAATCCGTTCTCTGATAATTTTTAAATCCTTAATATTGCATGACTGCTCATTTCTATAGATTGCCTGATGAATAAATTTATCGACTTCGGCCTGTAGCTCAAGTTCTACTGGCTTGATGGATTTGCCTTTGTAGGCATTCCAGATAAGATAGATAAAGTGACTGACACCCTCCACCAAAACCATTTTATTGTCGAACGTTAATAAGGTTCGATTATCAATGCTGTTGCCGTTGTTGCCGCTGTAGTTATTGCTGTAGTTACTGCCGTATTTACTGCTATATTTATGATTGCTATGAGGATTGGGCGTAGCATGGATGTTAGGATTGCGCATGCCGTATAACAAATCCTTGTCAAAAAATACCATGACATCTATGTCATCGATTGTATTCTGTTTTACAAATAACGCCTCCTGACGGGTTTCAGTTATGCCGGTTAGGGACTCTACTGTTTTTCTGTCAAAGCAAATGTATGACCTTATATCCTCTGCCACATTTAGATCGTATTGACTCTGCAAGTCTTGTTGTATAGCGCTTATATAATCAGAAAATGCACAAGATTCTGGTGTGTTTTCTATAGGACAGTCCATATTATTCGGCTTGTCTGCGATAGACCTGCTTTTCAAAACGGCTTAATGTAAAACGAACCCATCTGAAACACTATCCACCGATGGGAATATACCTGCGGCATTTAATTCATTTAAAATTTCAGGGTTTTTCGTTTCCTCCCATCGAGAAAATTTTTCCAATAGGTTATCAGTAGTATCTTCAATACCGTCTCTCTTGCTATTTCTGATGTCCAGTGTCGCTATGACTTTAGAGAAATCCTCGAACTGTTGCGCTAAGTCATTGTATGCGGGTGAGAACGCATCTTTTTTCGTACGGCTGGAGGCGATGGTCGCAAGGCTGCGATAAGCTCGTTCACCCATGGATACGTAATAAGAGATGTCAACTGGTTTTCTACGAAGAGAGCCTTTATACAACGCTGAAACAACTAGAGAGACATCACCAAGTTTCCGCAGAAGCATGCGCTGTTCGTAGGTATTCTCCGATTCTATGGATAGTCTATAGTACTCAGCAAGCGGTGTTAGTTGCCTGCCTTCCTTATTGCTGTCAAACAGATTATCTGTACGCCTGAAATTATAGAGCATATCGCTTAAGTACCGTATAGTCACCGTACTGTGGCTGATATTACGTATGTCAGCTTCGGCATGCAGCTTCTCATGAAAATACGTTTTCAGGCTGTGTGCTGTTTCAATCATAAATTACCCTTGCACAAAAAAATTACAAAGTTACTACTTGTGTCGGCACCTAATTGAAATGCTTATTTAAAAGTTAGTGTATTTATATCAATTAATGTTGCAGAAATAATTCTGTTTTTACACGAACGTCATGTTTTATATCATTTCGAAACTGATTTTAGTAATTATTTACTGTGCGATAGCTGATCACCGAACATATATTTCTTTGTTAGCGCATTATTGAACCAATTATTTTCAGGTTTTGGCACTCTAGTGTCGTGAGTGCTGCAATCTGTATTTCAATATTCTCCCTTGCTGTAGCTTTCTTTGGATGGTCTCAAAAAGAAAAAATATCAAACATGCCAGATATGCATTATTAGGCAATCTATTTTTGTATCAAAATCCATGTTTCGTTTACATTTGGTTGATCAACTGTCGCGTTTAAATATAGGCGAAATAACGTCTGACAGATATATATTTCGCGCAAACTAAATTCAGGTTTACTCTTGGCATCTATTTGTCGCTAACAACAATAGAGAAGGCCGAATTTCCGTTTTTCGTTGTTAGTTGGTGTCTGTATAAAAGTGCAATAATGCTAAAATTATTCCGCTCACTTCCGGCAAGATTTCATTTGTCAATGGGGTTGTCCTCATTGACTGTTAGTGTGCTGTTGCTTGCTATTTTTATAAAGCTCGTTCCTAACGCCGATAAACTGGTGGCAGAGAATCGTGCGGGTGTAGCTGAGTCAGTCGCATCTGCAGTTACTCTATTTTTACAGAACGATGATTTTGAAAAAATTCAACTCCATATAGATTTTATCGTCGAACGAAATAAGGATTTAGTAGCAGCGAGAATATTCCGGGTTTCAGACGGATCAGATGTTATTTTCGGAGATCAATCAGTTGCTGCTTCGCAAAGCAATGAACAAGCTGCCTTATCAGAGACAACTGATGACACTGCCATAGAAGACAGCACCGTTCTCTCTACAAAGGACATTGTAAGAGTCCCTTTGTCTCGCGGTGGGGAACGTTGGGGTGTAGTATCACTTTTCTATATTCAACCCAATCAACTTGGTTGGATTGAGCGTATCCGTCAGTCGACTTATGCACCCGTGTTTTTCGTTGGAACCTTGTGTTTTCTCGTTTTTTACTGGTATCTGGGACGGATGCTCCAACAACTCAACCCCTCATCCGCTGTTCCCGGACGTGTTCGATCTGCGCTGGATACGCTTGCTGAAGCCTTGCTAGTCATTAATGCGAAAGGTGAGATTGTTTTAGCAAATAAAGCCTTTACCCATCTCGTAGGTACTGAACCGGAAGAATTGATCGGCGTGTCTTCAAATAGTTTTGATTGGCAGTTCGACTCAAATCACAGTGCAGACTACAGCGACTTACAAAGTGAACAACGGTACCCTTGGGATGAGGCGCTTGTTACGTCCAATACCATCACTAACAGTATGTTGTGGTTACAGGACTCGACCGGAAAACGAAGAAAGTTTCTCGTGAATTGCTCCCCGGTTATGGGTAATGAGGACAAAGCAGGTGGTGTGCTGATTAGCCTGGACGATGTCACTCTGTTGGAAGAAGTAGAGCTTCAGCTCATACGCTCTAAAGAAGAAGCTGAACTGGCAAATAAAGCGAAAAGTAGCTTTTTGTCTAACATGAGCCACGAGATACGCACGCCCATGACAGCGATTCTCGGTTTTACAGAAGTGTTAAAGCGTGGTTACGACTCGGATTCTAATGCAGCCAAGAGGCATTTGGATACAATTTCGTCAAGCGGTGAGCATCTTTTAGAGCTCATCAATGACGTGCTGGATCTTTCTAAAGTCGAATCCGGTGTTCTGGAGATCGAAGAGATAGAGTGCAACCCTTTTAAGATTGTACATGACGTAGTAACCGTATTGGATGTAAAAGCAACTGAAAAGGAAATTTCTCTGAAAACGTCGGTTGAAGGTAAGTTTCCGGAAGAATTGATCAGCGACCCATCCAGGGTCAGGCAGATAATTACAAATCTAGTTGGCAATGCAATAAAGTTTACAACTGAGGGTGGTGTAACCGTCAGCCTCAGGACCAGGAGTGATACTGATGCAGGTGCCTCGTCCGACGGCGTCATTGTGATTGATGTTTCAGACACAGGCATTGGCATGACTGAGCAGCAGTGTAGTTCAATTTTTGAAGCCTTTGTTCAAGCGGATTCATCAATAACCCGTCGCTTCGGTGGTACCGGCTTAGGGTTATCCATTAGTAAAAAACTTGCTGTCGCAATGGGTGGCGATATCCTTGTCTCCAGTGTGCCAGGCAGTGGTTCCACATTCAGTGTGGTACTGCCTCTGCGCTGCCCCGATGGCGCTCAGTGGCTGTCGGAATCTCAGTTAGAAGACACGCTCGACCTGTCAGAGAATCAAACTGGTTGGCAATGGCGAATAGAAGGAAAGCATCTGCTTGTCGTTGATGATGCGCTTGAAAACCGTGAGCTGCTGTCACTTGTGCTCAACGAAATAGGAATTACAGCTGATTGCGCTGAAAACGGCGCTTTGGGAGTTGAGGCTTTCGAGGCAGGTAAATATGACGCTGTCTTAATGGACATTCAAATGCCGGTGATGGATGGCTATCAAGCTGTCGAACTGATGCGTGAAAAAGGAGCAACTGTACCGATCGTGGCTTTGACTGCTAATGCAATGAAGGGCTTCGAGCGCAAGGTGCTAGATGCCGGATTCTCCCACTATCAGACGAAACCCATTGATATAGATAAGCTCTATGGTTTGCTGGCTGAGTTGCTTGACGGCAAAAAAGTCTCTAAAGAACCAACACACTCAGAAGTTGCTATTGCTGATTCAGGCAGATCCCATGTACCGACAGCTGAAAAGAAACCGGTAGCATCAACCATTGCACAACAAAAGGAGCAGGAATCTGCCGTTTGTTATACCGACTTACCGGAGGATGACATTCTTTTTAACTCGCTTGTTGCCGGGAATATGCGTTTCAAACCCATGGCGGACCAGTTTATTGAAAAGCTATGCAACAAACTGCCTGAATTGCATCAAGCCGCTACTGACAATAATTATACTGAACTCGCATCTACGGGGCATTGGCTAAAGGGTTCAGCCGGTAGTGTGGGCTTTAAAGCGTTTACTCTACCTGCTAAGGAGCTGGAAAATGCAGCTAACAGTCAGGATTCACAATCTGTTGAATTTTCGTTACAAAAAATTGATGATTTGGTTGTGCGACTGGTTGGCAAGCGCAAAGAAACTACGGATATTGCTGTCAAGACCGATAATTACAGTGATCAAGTTGATATTCCCGTCGCGAAGCCTGCGTCGCAACCTACCCGGTCCGACGCTGCGCGTAGCTTTTCTGTTGCTGGGGTAGTTATTGAAGAGGGTGATCTCAAGGAAAGCTCCGGTACCGATGAGCATGTTTACACAAGTAATGAACCGATATGTAGCACGTTGCCTGTCGACAACCCAAAATTTGTTCGTTTGGTTTCAGGATTTTGCGCAAAGCTTGATCAGAGGCTGCCCGAACTGGGTGATGCTGTAGAAAAACTTGATTATGAAAAGGTAACTGAAATTTCTCACTGGCTAAAAGGTTCAGGTGGAAATGTAGGATTTAAGTGTTTTGGCAAACCTGCGGGAAGATTGGAAGAGCTTGCAATTTCTAAAAATGCTGAATCGATGTTGGAGAATTTCAAGACGATAGAAACACTTCGGGCGCGCTTGATCGTGCCGGATTCGGGAGCTGACGAAGACCCTGACGATGTGTCTACTCTGAAGAAAAGTGCGTAAGTCAGAAAATGACTTTTAGATAACAGTGTATACAGATCGTATCGATCGTTTTGCACGGATGTTCACGAGAAATTGTGATTAAAACACGTAGTTAACTATGCTCAGCAACGCTAGAATCATGATGGTGGATGATGAGCCTCTGAATATGGAGGTGCTTGTCGCTCATCTGGAGGACGAAGGATATGAAAACTTCGTTACTACCAGTGATTCCGTTCATGCGTTCGAAAAAATACTTAAAGAACAGCCGGATATACTGCTGCTCGACCTCATGATGCCGGATGTCACCGGATTTGAAATTCTGGCAATGCTGAGAGGCCACGAGTGCACTGAGAATCTCCCTGTCGTTGTTTTAACCTCAAACGATGATTCAGCAACCAAGTTGAAGGTATTGCAACTGGGCGCAACCGACTTTCTTGCAAAACCTGTTGACCCCAGTGAGTTGGCTTTGCGTCTTAGAAACACACTAGCCGCAAGGCAATACCAGAACCGTTTACTGAATTTTGACGCTCTGACAGGCTTGCCATCAAAAAAATTGTTCGACTCAACAGTCAAAGAAGTCTATGAGCATGCAGTTGAATCGGGTAATAAGGCTGCATTGGTTTTATGCAGTATCCAGCGTTTTAAAGCCGTCAATGATATGTTTGGTCGTGCCGCAGGCGACTCACTTTTAAAATCAATCTGTCAAAGATTGTGTGCAGCTTTTGAAGTGGATTTACACTTCCTTAGCAACCTCGCAGACGACGTGGATGTGTACAAGATCTTGATATTCAAACTGGGTGGTGATTCCTTTGGTATAGTTGTGCCACATGTGCGAGATGACCAGTTGTTTGTCGAGAAGATCGATAAAATGATGTCTAACTTATCGAATGTATATCCAATAGAAAAAGAAGATATTTATATATCTAACAGTGTCGGTATAGCCTTTTGTCCAAATGACGCTGATTCTGCTGAGCAGTGGTTGACACATGCAGAATCTGCTCTTTATAACGCCAAAGAACAAAATAAGGCTGGCTATTCGTTTTATAGTTCAGAGATGGATGAAAGTGCCAGACAATATATAAAAATTGAATCAGCGTTACATTCTGCTTTACCTGAGGGACAGTTGTTTCTTGTCTATCAACCTAAGGTTGATGTAGCGACGGGCATAATCGTTGGAGCCGAGGCTCTTATTCGTTGGAACCATCCAGAGTTTGGAATTGTCTCTCCCGACCTTTTTATCTCACTTGCTGAAAGATCTGGCTTAATTATAGATATTGGGACATGGGTGATGGAACAAGCTTGTGTTCAATCGCAAAAGTGGCGAGAAACAGTTTACAGTGACTTTAAAATCGCTGTAAATGTGTCTGTTCGACAGCTGGAAGACGAGAATTTTGTCAACGTAGTTGCAGAAACATTGCATGCTACCAAAATTGATCCAAGCGCTCTGCAACTCGAGCTCACCGAAAACATGATTATGGATAATCCGGAAAAAACTGTCGAGATACTTAATGATCTTAAAGAACTTGGTGTGTTTATTTCCGTTGACGATTTTGGTACAGGTTATTCATCATTGAGTTACTTGCAAAAATTTCCAATAGATGAATTGAAAATCGACCGTTCCTTTATTAGCGAAATACAGGGTCCGCTCGATAAAACACCCATCGTGAAAGCGGTTGTCTCACTCGGGCATGACCTTGGGCTTAGACTGGTTGCTGAAGGTGTAGAAACTGTACATCAGTTGGCAAGATTAAAGGCGTTGAAATGCCATATCTACCAAGGATATTATTGCAGTCCGCCTGTAGATATTCTGGAATTTGAAAATCTACTGAAAAAGCACAGTAAGATACTCGAAGAACAATTAAGAAAGGCGAGCTAGTCTTTCGTCACAGTACTCCAGGCATTGTTTAACCTTCATCTGGCATTTGCGTAACATTCACATCGGTTTTACTATTCTTTAAAAAACATACCGTTTTGATGTTGTTGTTTCGCTTTCTAAATCGAGTGAGCTGCAACGGCAGACTGGCACTGGTGGTGAATAGAAAACAGTGTGCGAATACCCTCAGCGACGCTAAAACTGCTTTTCTAACTTGAAATGGCTTAGTTTTCATTGTCACTTTTTCGCCTTCGCAAACAGAGCAGGCTAGGCTTTTCCCTTTGTTGCAACCTCTCTATGTGCTATGTAGGTTGTTGATGCAATTATGATTGCTGATCCAATAAATAGATTGGCTGAAGGTTCTTCTGAGAATATAAAAATACCCATCAAGGTAGCCCAAATCAGTTGTAAAAACGCGAAAGGCTGTAAGAGTGTTAACGATGTGTTTTTTACCGCCTCTGATATCGCGTAATGTCCGAACGTTGCCACAACCGCGGTCAGTGATAGCAATATCAATTCTTCCTGTGACGGTGTTGTCCATTGATATATTGCGATCGGTAAAAGAGCCAGTGCGCAGTAAAAAGTCAACATGCCGACGATTTCTTCGGAACTGGCTTTAGAAGACAATACTTTTGCAAAAAGATAAGAAATAGCGAAGCATTGTGCAGCTAGTAACTGTACGATAATCACCAGATTAAACTTAGAAAATTCGGGAGCAAGAATGATGATCGCTCCTGAAAATGCAACTATGACGCTTAGCAGCCTTCGGATTCTTATCTTCTCTCCCAGAAAAAATGAGGCAGCTAGAGTTATGCTAATAGGTGTCAGAAAGCCAATAGCCGTTATCAGTGCTACCGGCAACCTTGCCATTGCATAAAACCAGCATCCAACTGCTGCTGCATGAAACAGTCCCCTGATAAAATATAGTCTTGTTAGTGTGCTCTTTTTGGTACGGTTCGCTGATGTTGTCGGACGATTTTGGTTTTTTAGGCTTTTTACAACGAATGGCGCAAGGAGAAGTAACCCGAATAAGTAGCGAATACAGGCTGCCTGGATTGCTGGCAGATCTGAGCCCATGTACCTTACCAGTCCGGTTACTATTACAAAGGCTATACCGGATAGGACAATCCAGCAAATTCCGAGGATATGTGGCGGCATTTATTATTGATGTGCCAGTAGGGTCAAACTGCAGATAGAACGACAATGCATTCTACGTCAATATTTGGCTATATAGATACGATATTAGTTTTGTACTTTTTTTAATTTCAAATATTTAGCAGTTATTGGCGTAGCAGAGGAAGATCTAGCAAGATCAAAGTTCTTGACATTTCGAGAACAAAAGGAATGTCCAGAATAGGCGGATCGGATCGGATCTTATCGTATCGGTATTTCTTTTTTATCAGGTTCGAAAAGATGATTTTCGCATTCGTTAACTGCTACAGAATATTAGTACATGAGAAATCAGGTTGATCAATATGCTGCGATTTATTCATATAAGTGATAGTCATATCGAAGCTGGTGGCTCAACCAATAATTCGAGTGTTCCAGAAGGTGGTTTGCAATGCGATAAAGCATGTAAAAACGCTCGAGAACTGAGGTCTGTAATTGATGCTATTAATGTAAAAATATCTGAAGGATTATCGGTCGATTTTCTTGCACATACGGGAGATATATGCAACTCGGATGATAAAAAGAACGACAACGGATCTTCATTTCGCTCTGCAATTTCTATCATGGATTCCTGTGAGATTGAAAAGGTATATGTCAATGGTAATCACGATAACCTGAGTTACGTGACAAATGTTCGGGACCGAGAGTTTTCTCGTGTTGGTAACAAGATGGAATTTGAAAAATATCTAACTCCCGAGCTTACAGGTTCATACAGCGCAAGATTTGATAACTATAGAATTTTGGTTCTTGATGCGCGACCGCAGAGAGTTGATTTTTCAGCCGAAGTTTTTTCAAAAAATACTTCAATAAGTAGTTGTTCGTCACCCGAACCTGACGGAGATCAGCCGGCCGATCCTGCGGGTTATTTATTGCCGACTGAACTCAACAGGATTGAGGAGTTGTTAGATGAATGCAAAAGCCAAGTCGTAGTATTTATGCATTATCCGCCCGTCAAACTAGATTGTTCCTGGGTCGATAGAAATATGTGCGTATCCAATGGTGAACAATTACATAAGATATTCGCTGCACACGCAGATAAAATCAGCGGCGTTTTTTTCGGTCATGTGCATCATGGTATTCAAGCTATTGTAGACAATGTGCTGTATGTTTCATCGGGTGCGGTTTCGATGCAGTTTGATACCAGCGCACATTTACAAAAGCATGAGATCTCGCTAGACAGTGGTGCAAAATTTAGTTTGGTGGCGATCGATAAACAACGTGTGATTGTAAAACAGTACAGCATTGGATGCTTTGAGACTGATTGAATCGGCTGGGCTTTTCCGCAGTCGCCTGCTGAATGATCAGTACCCAAAAGTGCCATCAAGCTCTCACGTACGTCTTTTAAGAGACAAACCTCTCGAATAAAGCGTAGCCTGCTCTATTCACGAAGGCGAAAACAGTGACAATGAAAACTAGGGAGCCTCTGATTTATTAAGCGAGGCAATCAGAGCAAGGCGAAATTTGGCGAAAAAGCGCAGTGTATATGCAAATACATGAGCATTTTGAGTCAAATTTCAACGCCGCTATGACAACGCAGGTAATAAATCAGAGGTTCCCTAGGTAATTTCCAGTTAGAAAAGCAGTTTTAGCGTCACTGCGGGTATTCGCACACTGTTTTCTATTCACCCCCAGTGCCCGTCTGCCGTCGCAGCTCACTCGATTGAGCTCAACCCGTCGATTTCTACGAATTTCGCTGAATCGAGCGACCTGCTTAAGCAGCCAGACTCTGGTGGCGAACCCTTCATGAATAGAGCAGG
>CALFCF010000026.1 GCA_937951345.1 uncultured Granulosicoccaceae bacterium | reverse complement strand
GTAATCAACAGATTCTGGTAACGCGCTAACCAGTCACCGGTGGCGAGTTGTGCGATATGTTTTTTCTGTATATTGCGTGGGTGTGAGTAGTCGATCTCCTGCACGGTGGCGTTGAGTTTAAACCTGGCCTGGCGTACCAGTCGTTCCTGTTTGCGGTTGTCACGCATCAGCAGTTCATGGTCAAGCAGCAGCGTCAGTCGTTCGCTAAAGGACAGCGACTGGAACGTATTGACCTGTTCCAGCTGTTGTTCGTAGGCGCTGGCCATGGCGCTCAGTCGCAGTTCACGTAATTGGTTTACGGTTTGTGTTGTCATCAGGTAGTCTCTCAGTGGAAGCTGTTGGGGCCGCGGATATTTTCATGTTCCTGCGGCAGTGTGGTGCTCAGTTCAAGCTGTTCGGGTAGTTGATCGCGGTTGGTGTTGAGAATGGATTTAATGTGTTTGAGCCGATACAGTTTTTCGTGATTGGCCAGTTTGCAGGCCGCATCCAGGCGCGTGCCCGGATAGGCGCGGCTTAAGTTCAACAACCCCAGGCACACCCGATAGGCCTGTTCAGGGTGATCTTTGCTGCGCAGTTGCCAACTGACCCACTGCAGAGTGTTGTCCCCGATAGAGGAAGCCCATTGTTTAAGGCGGCCCGGTGTCCACTGCTGGTGCTGGCTGTGGCGTTTTGGCATATGGCCCGGAACGGTTGTCATACCGGCGTGGTATTTTCTCGGATGGGTCGCCACCAGTGTCTGGCGGAAGTAGATCTGCAGCAGCGTATCGGCCGCATGGAGCTCGAGCTTTTCTCCGACATACTGGTGAGGCACCGAGTAATGGTGTTGCTGATACTGCACGTGGTAATCGATATTGACCTTGACGGTCTTGATCTCCACATACCGGTAGGGTTGGGAAGGCAGCGGCTGTAATGCTGGTCTATCGAGCTTCTCAAAAGCATCGCGGCGACACCCCGGGAGTTGCTTGAACGGTTTGCTATTGAGCTCCTTCAGCAGTACTGCAATGCAGTAGTTAAGCTCCCCGAGCGAGAAGAACGTCTGGTGTCGAAGCCGCATCAGTATCCAGCGCTCCACAACCAATACGGCATTTTCAGCCTTTGATTTATCTTTGGGTTTGTAGGGGCGTGCCGGCATGACAGCCACACCATAGTGCGCTGCCAGTTGGTGGTAGGCAGGATTGAGTTGCGGATCATAGCGGCAGGCTTTACTCACGCCACTGCGCAGGTTGTCCGGCACCAACAGTTCACTGCAACCGCCAAAGAACGCGAACATGCGGACGTGGCTTTGCAGCCAATCGGGCAAGGACTGTGAGGCTGTGGCTTCTACAAACGTATAATTGCTGGCACCGAGCACGGCAACAAAGATCTGGGCGTTAGAGATTTCACCGGTGTGTGCATTGACCACAGGCACCGTGAGACCCGCATAGTCAATGAACGTTTTCTCACCGGCCTTGTGAAGCTGGCGCATTGAACGCCGCTGCTGCCCGCACCAATGTCGATAACGATCGCAGAACTGGGAGTAGCTGTAGCAGCGATTCGGAAACCGTTCGGTATATTCTTGCCACAACAGCTGCTTTGTCATTCCCTTGCGCTTGAGTTCCTGATGAACAACCGTCCAGTCAGGCACTTCCCGGCGCGGGGAGAGACCGGTATCGGCCTGGGGGTAAAACAGTTGCGCCAGCTGCGTGTCGTCGAGCTCGGCCGGTAATGGCCAACCCAGTCCCAGCACTTCAGCCTGTTTGGTGAGTTTTTGAATCGCACCCACACTGAGCTTGGTGCTGCTGCTGATTTGACGTAATGATAGTTCTGCTGACAGTCTTAATCGAAGCACTTCTCTGATATTTCGCATTGCAATCCTCTGAGCTGGCATCGAACCCCCTTGAAAAAGGGGCGACGATACCAAAAGAGATTAAAAAACAATGCGTTGGAGATGATTCTGGTTCAACGTGAACACCGATTCCGGGAACGTGAACAGTGATTCCGGAAATTAACCGAAAGTGTTCACGTTCAAACCAGAACAGGTGTTCACAATAAACCGGAACGGGTGTTCACGTTGAACCAGAATGGCTGTTCATGATGGGCCGGAATACGCAAATAACCTTCTGAGCGACTGTCCAACATCGCACCACCGCGATTGAGGGATATACCATAAGGTGGGCGTAGTGGTATATCAGCATCAGCAACAGCGCTTAAATAATCTCGTAAGGCTGCTAGTTGCATGGGGTTAAAAAACTGTGCTTCGTACACACCTGGAAAAACCAGCTTCCAAAGTGCTTTTACATCAGATTCTTTATCCGGATCCTTCCATGCATGCTCAACGGCGGTTCGTAGCGCCGCGTCGTACAAGCTGCTATCCAGGCTGTTCAATCTATCGCTTTCGCTCTGTTCCCATTGTTTCCATGCATCTTGAAAAAGATCTTGATTCTGCAGCCAGAACTGCTGCACTGAAGGAGCTCGTTGAAGCATCGCCTCTCGTGTGGGCCGCTCTATGGCGCGAGCAGCTGTCAGGGAGTTGCCGGTCATGATATTTGGTATATTACTGTTGATGGTTGCGCTGTTTATTTACCATACTACTGTGGACGGGCCGGATTAGCTCAACTTCGCCACAGCCTCCTCTTTTCCCTGCATCACTTCCTGACTGTGATTAGCATCCAATGCAGCAGCATGTGGTGATGCGAATGCACCAGTGTCATTGTCAAAGTACTTACCCGATGCATCCGCAAAAGATTCACCTAACGCCGCTTCACAGAGAATATCTGCACCGATCTGCATATCTTTTCCCTCCACGCCAAATCCCTCTTTGACCATTTTCGATGCCAGTAGAGAACCAGGATTGACTGCAACCACAACAGGACCATCGCTCAGTTTCTTTGCCAGTTCACGCGACCAGATTGTTATAGCCAGTTTGCTTTGAGCATAGGCCGACATATCGTCGAGCCGCTTGCGTCCATGTAATGCATCCATATCAACGGGTGCCTGGGCTGCTGATGATAAGTTTACGATACGAGCATGAGCCTGGAGAATCGGTAGTAAGTCTCGAGTTAGCACATAGGGTGCAAAGGTGTTGACCATGAACCGTATATCGAACCCGTCAGGTGTTTGCGTTTGACTGATTTTTAATATCCCTGCGTTGTTGATGATGGCGTCAAGCTGGCTATGTCGTTGGCGAACAGCAGTACCCAATGCACGAACTTCGTCCATGCGCGACAAATCCGCCAAATAAGTTTCTGGCGAACCACCGATTTCCATTACAGCATTCTCAAGTTTTTTCTGGCTTCTACCGTGCAGCAGTACGTTGTGCCCTGATAAGGCCAGTGTCCTGGCTGTCAGTAGACCGATACCATCCGTCGCACCGGTAATCAAAATTGTTTTAGACATAGTTTTCTCTTTACAGCGTTTAGGCAATATAAAGGTGTATTTTTACACTCAAGGTTTACGAGCGGGCGGCATTTATAACGAATCGCGATATCGAACTACGGTGCGAGTTTCAATACTCTTACGAACTGTGTGTATTTTGGGGTCCTCGATCATATCCAGTGCACTGTGAGCGATGGCCGCTTGACCGCAGTTGTCATAGATGTTGAAAAAGGCGACTTCTTCCGGTGTCATTTTCGACCGGTAAATCCACTGGTGCGCAGGATTAGCAGCTAATCCTAAAATTTGCCCCTTTCGATCAGGATAGATCAGATCAAGAAGTATCCAGTCCTGTTCATCCACACTATGGGGCTCAATAAAACCCAACGGTGAGGAATTGATCTCAGCACCAACTGGCCGCCACACATTGATAAATGCGTAATGACTGGCAGTCCACTCTTGTGCACGCTCTTGCCCGAGCAGATTCACCAGGCGTTTTTGCGCTCCATCACTGCTGTAGTCACTGTGCACATTACGCGCAGGCTTACGATCCGACACTTCATCATCGATACGCACTGTATGGTCGAAAATAACAACCTCTTCCAAATCAAGCCTTGCTTTAAGAAAGCATTGAAGATCAGCTTCGTAGCCTGGCTGTCATACATGATCATCTTCTAGTACATCAACGTCTGTATCGAATGCCGCGAACTCCAATGATGTATGCTCGAAAGTTATGTCGATATCAGCGGTACGCTCATCCAGTAAATTTATCTCTGTTGGCGCTAATTCCGGTGAAATAAGATTGCCGACGATACCACCAGCATCAAGCTCAAACGCCTGACGCTCAGGTTTGTGTACGTGGTAATTAACTGTTGCTGTTGTACTCATCGTGATCTCTGGTCAAGCCGTTCTGGTTCAAAGGTTTTCCTAAGTTCAAGGAGAATATATTATATTATTTACGTTGGTTAAACGGCTAAATTATGGCTTCAGTATTCGTATTTTGTATATAATCATGCGATGAATATTGATGGAATACGGCTCTTTGTCACTGCCGCCGATATGCTCAATATAAGCGCCGCTGGCAGGCAGCTCGGCCTGGCGCCCGCCGTAGCCAGTGCGCGTCTTGCCAGGTTGGAAAAACAGCTCGGCGCAGATTTACTCCACCGTTCTACCCGGCAGGTGTCATTGTCACTTGAGGGTAAAGAATTTCTGCCCTACGCCCGAGAGATTCTGGCTCTGGAAGATGCTGCGCTGGCAGCGCTCGGGCACGGTAGTGCTGAAGTGAGAGGAACACTAAGATTTGCCGCATCGAGCACGTTCGTGCAACTCCATATCACCCCTATTTTGCCAATCTTTCTCGAACGATACCCCGGTATCAATCTTGAGCTGAAGCTGTCAGATGCCAAGGTTGCTTTAATCGATGGCGGGTTCGACTTAGCCCTACGTAACTATCCGGCCAAAGACACGTCTCTGATCGGAAGAAAAATTGCGGACGACACCCGTGTACTCTGCGCCTCACCGGCGTATCTAAAAACCCATGGCACACCACTTGAGCCACACGATCTCAACACGCACCAACTTATCGTATTCAACAGCGCCGCTCCACGACTGTTAACATCTGAGACCAGAGCAGACACATGCACATTCCCACCACCGGGTGTTAACCCTCGTATTATCTGCGACGATGGAACAAGTACGCGACTTGCTGCAAAAAGTGGTGCGGGTATTTGCATGAGTTCAATATGGAATATACACAGAGACCTGAACGACGGATCACTGGTACGAGTGCTACCGAGTTATAACGTGAGTGATGGCTCTGCCATTTGGCTTGCCTATCCTAAATCCAATGTGCTTACTTCGAAGGTGCGTGTGTTTATTGATTTTCTGTTGGAACAGATTGGTACGCCACCAGTTTGGGAGCGAGAGTAAACATATTATTGTAGTGATCTGTAATGCAAGGCGGTACCAAGATCTTGGGCACATACACTCTCACGGGTTGCTCGTCGAATAGTTTATTTCCGGTGCATGACTTAAGCAGCTATTTGAAATTGATAAGCTCGGAGGAAAGAGGGACATATATGGACGCTATACGGAGTGCAACGCGGGAAAAGAAAACGGTTTGCTGACAAAACACCCTACGACTGATAGCTATGGATGCCTAGTTTGTTAGAATATCCCTCTATCAGCCATGGAAAAGGTCGAATATATGAATACACCTGCAACAACTTACCCTTATGATCTTGGCAGCTATTCAAAACCGGTTTCTACAAAATCAGAAGCTGCGCAAACCTGGTTCGATAGGGGCTTAAACTGGGTTTTTGGCTACAACCATGAGGAAGCCGCCCAGTGCTTTCTGAAAGCAATCGAACACGATTCTTCGTTAGCAATAGCGCATTGGGGTGTCGCTTATTGCGCAGGGCCCAACTACAACATGTATTGGGAGCATTTCGACCCCGGTTCACTTGCCGAAGCCCTGGCAACTGCTACTGAACATGTGGCTAAAGCCAAGCAACTACTTGCGAATGCCAGTACCGTTGAAGCTTCATTGATTAATGCTTTGGAGCATCGCCATCCCTCGACGACCCCCTGCGAAGACCTCTACGATTGGAGTCGCGATTACGCCAGTCAGATGCGCCTTGTGTATGAGCAGTTTCCTGAAGATTCGGATGTCGCTACGCTATACGCGGAAGCATTGATGAACCTGACTCCGTGGAATATGTGGAATCCTGTTACGGGGAATGTTGGTGACGGTGCAGAGACACTTGTGGTTAAGCAGGTTCTGGAAAAAGCTATGCGACAGGTCGAAGATAAAGGCGCAGATCGGCACCCCGGTTTGTTGCATTTGTATATTCATTTGATGGAAATGTCTCAAACGCCAGAGGTGGCATTGAGAGCGGCGGATGAGCTCAGAGACCTCGTACCTGATGCAGGTCATCTAAAGCACATGTCCACGCACATTGATGTGCTTTGTGGCTACTATGAGGATGTTGTTAAATGGAATCAGTCAGGTATTGAAGCAGACCTTAAATACTATAACGTTAATGGTGCTCTGAACTTCTATTCCCTCTATCGTATTCATAACTATCATTTCAAACTTTACGGTGCTATGTTCCAAGGGAACTACGCAGCATCTATGGATGCCATAGCCGGCATTGCAAACACCATCCCGGATGAATTCGTTCGTATCCCTTCTCCGCCCATGGTTGATTTTGTAGAGGGTTATATCGGGATGAAAACCCACGCGCTAGTGCGATTCGGCCAATGGCAGCAGTTGATCGAGCAACCGTTGCCGGAAGACGCCGAATTCTACTGCACAACAGCGGCTCTTAATTGCTATGGAAAGGCAGTGGCGCATGCAGCATTGGGGAATGACGAACAAGCCCGTAATGCTGCTATCGAATTTGAAAAACATGTGAATAATGTTTCTGAAGACCGTTACGTACATGTCGTCAGCTGTCGCGATATTCTAGCGATTGCCCGGCAAATGATGCACGGCGAAATTGAATATCATGCGGGCAATTATGATATCGCTTTTGACCACTTGCGATCTGCTGTTAAAAAAGAAGATGCGCTTCCCTATGATGAGCCCTGGGGCTGGATGATGCCCAGTCGGCATGCGCTTGGTGCACTATTGCTGGAGCAAGACTATGTCGAGGAAGCGAAGCACGTTTATGAATCTGACCTTGGTTTAAATGACGAAGTCATCCGGTCGAATCAACACCCGGATAACGTGTGGGCATTACTGGGATTGTATGAATGCTTTGACAGGTTAGGGCAGTTGGAGGAAGCGCGTAAGTTAAAACCCCGGCTGGATTTCGCAAAAGCGCGTTCCGATATCGATCTGAACGCATCGTGTTTTTGTAGCTTATCGAAGTGCGGATAAGTTGGTTGTGTTTAGGGACCAAGGCAAAAGGTGCATAGCATCGGGTAACGTGAATCCATTGATAAAAAACGAAATGGGAAAAGATCTACCCTCATAAATTGGAATACGAAGACTGCTCCCTCTATCGCTCAATTGCAGTGGTTAAATGGCTTATTAAGTCAGTTAATCTATTATCAGGAGTATTCACATTTAATACCTGTTTCCGAATTATGCGAATGAGTCCAGCTGATTCGCAGATACACCAAGAGAA
The DNA here is from genome assembly GCA_937951345.1 of uncultured Granulosicoccaceae bacterium. Classification (GTDB taxonomy): domain Bacteria; phylum Pseudomonadota; class Gammaproteobacteria; order Granulosicoccales; family Granulosicoccaceae; genus CALFCE01. The sequence continues at coordinate 38,927 of CALFCF010000026.1, read as the reverse complement.
AAATATATGAGTAAGATTGCTGTAATAGGCTGTGGGTTAATTGGTCAGAGCTGGGCAGCAGTATTTGCCCAGGCGGACTATGAAGTTGCAATGTATGACGCATCGGCAGAAGCTGCAGATCGTGCGCTTAAGTCAATGGAAACGCGCATTTCTGATCTTGTCGAATTCGATCTGCTTGATGCTTCACTAACCACTGAGATATTGAAAAGAATTACCGTTTCATCCAGTCTCGAGAATGCTGTGGATGACGCTGCCTATATTCAGGAAAGTGGACCAGAACGCCTCGATTTAAAGATAGAAATTACGCAAAAACTCGATACGCTTGCAGCGAATCATGTGCCCATTGGCAGCTCTACATCGGGCATTATTGCTTCTCGATATTGCAAGGATATCGCCGGGCGGCAACGGTGTCTTGTGGTGCACCCGATTAACCCGCCGCACCTTATCCCGGCTGTCGAAATCGTTCCAACCGCATGGACCGATCAGAGGATCATAGAAACGGTGAACGAATTGATGATCAACTGCAGCCGGGAAACGATTGTACTGAAAGAGGAAATCGACGGTTTTGTGGTCAATCGGTTACAGGGTGCGTTGCTCGAGGAAGCTTTCAAACTGATTGGTGCTGGCATTGTCTCGGCAACGGACCTCGACAAGGCTGTTTCACATGGGCTTGGACTGCGCTGGTCATTCATGGGGCCGATGCAGACTATTCACCTGAATGCTCCAGAGGGAGTTGCGCAATATGTTGATCGATACGGAGGCATGTACCGAAATTTCGGGATGGGCGATTACGCTGCGATCGATTGGGTCAAAATTGTTGAAGAAAATCTGGCAGCTGAATTAGAGGAGAAAACGCCGTTGATGGATATTGCTGATGCACAGGTTGACAGAGACAGAAAGCTGATGGCGCTGCTACGCCATAAAGCGTCTATCCGCTCGAACACTTAGTCCTCAAATCGGCCTCTTATCCAGCCCATGCTCGAAAGATAAAGGAGAACACCTATATACGAGAATACAAATATTGCTTACTCACACCGTGTTTCAAGGCATGTGGAGCGGCCATAGATCTTATATCAATGGGTTTCCATTTTGCTCGGTTATGCCGGGTATTTCCTTAATAGAACTCGCTAACAGGTCCTATGATTTTGACGGCACAGTACCCAGCGAGTATCACGACGGCGGCCCTACAACAAGAGCATTGCTGATGCGCTGGCAAAACTGAAAATACGTGCACTCTATTGGGCATACCCGCAATTGTTTGATTTAAACCAGTATCCTGAAGGATTGCATGATCTGGCTGCACAAGGTAGAGAACACGATATCCGCGTAGTGACTGAGGAAGGTAAGCGCTGATACAGAAAAATCTGTTATCAAAAAAAGAAAATACGCATTGTTTTACCGATCAAAATAAACGGATTTAGACGCTAGGCGGTAAATCAGCTTGCCAGAACGCATACGTGTTTAACCACACGTGTACACCAAACGAATAGCAGCTCATAACAGTTCTTTTTTGTTTATAAGTTCTTTTAAGTTTCGACCGCTCCAAGAAAAGCCATCGGCTCTTGATTCCCTTCCAGAAAGTATCGCTTGTTTGATTAACGGGACTTTCCTCATTTCCTTCGCTGCCTGTCTGCGTATCAAATACGCGCTTTGAAAGCTTCCCGTTAACCGCTTTTATTCTGGATACTTCTTGATCTTACTCCGCTTGCCGGGAGTTGCAGAATACTCCGCTACCGCTCCAAATTGCCAACTCGTTAACATAAGGCAAAAAATTGCAGTTCCTGATTCAAACCAACACGTCAAAAGACCGTTAGCCCATCAACGAACAGCTTATTTTGCCTGTTAATTTTAATCTTTTAAGTGTTTCCCTCTTAACTCTTGAGGAGATCAAAATGGTAATAAGAAGGAGTCTTCCCTTCGCGATATGCGCAGTTGCAACGCTTGTTGTTGGCTGTAGCGGCGGTGGCAGTGGTGGTGCAGGGTCAGGCATTAGCTCATCACCTGATGTGACAGATTCCCCTAATCTGGGTGCTGCGCTAGGCACGCCAGACGAGTTTGCCTCTGCGTCGCAGAATACAATGGAAATTGCAGTGCCCGCTCAATTTGATTGGTCAAGTAATGGTGAAGTGTCGCTAAACCTACAACTACTCGACGGAGATGGCCTCGCTGCCCCTCGTACAGGGGTTTCAGTTTATGCAATGCCGGATGCGGCAATGGCAGATGGATTACGCGAGCCGTTTGACAATGAGCTGGATAACGTAGCAGAACTTTTTACCGGTGTATCGGACGAGCAGGGACATATAAATACCGTGATGCAGGTTCCAGGGCATGTAATCAGCGCCGGTCATGTATTTGTGCGTACTCGTTTGATGGGAGTGTCTGCCAATGCCGTTGTATCTCTTTCAGAAACTGACAGTAACATGGCCGTAGCCGATTGGACGTTTGGCCCGGTGGGCATGGCTGATGAGCGTCTTGATACGGTTGATCCGCATGTGTTGCCTGTTGACAGTGAGTTCGATTTATCAACGCGCAATGCCACGCAAGGAAATTTCTACTTGCAGCCACCCGGAAGTTTCTACCATGGCTTCTACGGGCACATTCCGGCTATAAGGACTAGCGGTCGTTGTGATGTTACTGAAACCAATGCCGGTCAGTTATGCCGCTCGGCTTTTAGTAAGGCGGAAATTCAGCGTCTTGGACAAATTATCACCGAAGGTAAAACACCTGCGGAAAAGTACACCAATGCTGATTCATCGCTGAGTAATCTGGTGTTCAATAAAAAAGCTAACGTAATAGTGTCGTTTCTGCTAGATGGGGCTGGTTATCGTAATACATTTGGTTTTTTCAGCTTTGATTCTTCCGCGCCACCGACAAATCATCTCGATCTGACGAGCGCAAGAATACTATTTCCAAACACGTCGTTTCGCGGTAGCGGGGGTTATATGTTCCCGGGTGATGCTGTATCGCTTGGTGAAATAGACCCAGCAGCTGGCAATGATTCCATCGGATTTTATCTGGCGGCAAACGGTTGGCCTAACGGCTTTGGAAAAGGCACACCTGGCCAGCATTTTTACTCGCTATCGGAGCTTAATCCGGAATCCGAACCTGACCAACGCAAGCACATGCTTTTGATCTCCAATACAGTGGATGAAGAGACGAACACACGCAGACTATGGGTTGCGGTAGAAGACATTCGCCTCGATGAGGGTTCAGATCGAGACTACAACGATCTGGTTATGATGGTTGATGTATATCCTGCAGATGCAATGACTTTTGGTGCGCAGATTCCGGATATCACTGAAGAAGACAACACGAAAGTCGATGCTGATAACGACGGCATTCTGGCCACCGACGACCTGGACGATAATGATCCGGATCGTGCATTTGAACGATATTACCCTGGTGAAAATATCTGGGGCACCCTGTTGGCTGAAGATAACTGGCCGGCTTTGGGTGATTTCGACATGAATGATATGGTGGTTCGTTATCGTGTCCGTGAAGTGTACAACAGCGATAAGCAAGTCAAAGATGTTGACATAGACTACCGGCTGGAAGCGCGTGGAGCTGCATTCCATAACGGGTTCGGTGTGTCGCTCGGCGATAATGTATTCGCCGATAACGTCATGAGTGCTACACTGAACGGAGAAAATATTCAGACAGTTAACGATGCATCGGCGCTGGTTTATCGCGTGTTTGAAGACGCATGGGCGTATACGTTCGAAGGTGATGCAGATTGCTGGACATACAATACCTTGTCTGATTGCCCGACGCATGAAACCACTGAGTTCAATTTGTCACTGACATTCGCAAATGCGGTCGAGAGAGATAATATGTTGAGCCCACCGTATAATCCGTTTCTTTTCGCGCACAAGATCGACCCAGAGCTGGCAGGCTATACACGGGTGACCGCGTTTAATAACGAGCTCTATCACGATGGCGGTGCGGTTCACGATTTAGAAATACATCTGCCCAATCACGCGCCAACTCAGGGACAAGATGTAAATCTTTTCGGTACCGGAGATGATGCGTCGGATGGTGTTGAGCGCTTTTATGTATCCTCTGAGAACCTGCCGTGGATCATTGATGTGCCTGATTTGGTTAAATACCCTGAAGAGTTCAGTGATATCAGTGAAGCATATCCTGAGTTTTCTGCGTGGGTCACGAGTGGTGGAACCGAGTCGCGCGATTGGTACCGTAATCCATCGGCAGATGAGGAAAGTATTTATCAGACATCTGAGTGAAGCTGCAAATCGTTATTACACGATAACCTGTGCTAGTTTTTAGGGTTATAGATTGATCTGAGCCGGACAGTTGACTGGTGCATTAATCCGGTTTATGTCTTTAACAGGTATTTCGTACTTATCTGGAAGGCTCTTTGTATTCAGAACTGTACATCAAGAATGGCACTTGTTAATGCTACCGAAATGAAAAGGCCTGCTAAAACAGCAGGCCTTTTCATTTAAACTGTTCAAACCGTTCGGTTTAAACATCAGTCTCTGGTAGTCACCAGTTCGATTGATTCTGTTGCGAGTACATCACCCGTGGAAGACAGGGCACTGATCTGGTAGTTAAATCCAGTCTCCGCCGCCAGTCCGCTATCGAAGAAGCTCAACGCATCACGTTCATCAATTAATGCACCGTCGCGTTCGATGCGGTAGAGAACAGCTGCGTCGACACGTTGCCAGAATACTTCGACAGCTGAAGAGGAGTACACCTGTCCGTCTACACCCAATCCGGTAGATAGGTTGGCAATGCCGTCACGTGTTGTCAGCATAATTGTGGCTGAAACGCCACCTGACTGAGGCTCAATGACGTATGTATAGGTGGTTGCGCTATCCAGGCTTTCTTCAAAGAAACTGCGCCCGTCTGTAGTGCCGACCATTACTCCATCACGGAAAATCGCAAAGGTGCTACCGATTGCTGGACCGGCTACATCCCAGAACAGCTCGATTGCTGAAGTGGAGTAGACTTCGCCACGCAAGTTTTCTACTGCAACTGCTGCAATACCGTCATTGTTTGTAGTTAAGTCGATACTTTCAGTGTTAAAAGTATTGTTGTCGGCGTCCAGCGCGGTAACGGTGAACCTGATGGTTGAATTCGACGCCAAACCTTGCACGAAAAAGCTGGTGCCATTGACAACGACACTTTCACTACCTGCCTGATCAACGCGATATGCAACTACTGGAGCTGGTTGACGATTCCAGAAAAGTTCCAACGCACTCGATGAATAGACTTCACCACGCAAACCCAGGGCGTTTGCATTGCCCTGTACCAATTGAGCACGCAATTCGCCCGGCATATTCGCTACAGTGTGTACGTTGATGTAGAGGTTGCCGTCCAGAAAGTCCTGAATTCCTGCTGCATCGAGCGTTGCGCCTTCTTCAATTGTCCATACGCTAGCATCATCGTTTGCGATCATGTTGAAAACGATAGGGCCTGCTTCGCCTACGCCACCGCGGTGCACATGAGCCGCTGTCGGTGTGCCGGTTGTGCCGCTAACCGTCACGCTACCACTCATCGCGCCAGTGTTCGTATTAACCGTGACACTTCCGGTTCCTGAAGCTCCCGGTGCATTTGCGGGCGGGACAGTAGATTGAGAATCTAGTGTAAGCGAAAGTGTGGTTGGGGCGTTCTCGATAAGCTGTGCTCGCAACTCGCCTGGTGCATTGGCTTCTGTATGGACGTTTATATAAAGATTGCCGTTGATGAACGACTGAAGCTCTTCTGCATTGAGCGTTGTACCTTCAGGTATGGTCCACATGCTGCCGTCTGCATTACTGGTCATAGTGATGACAACTGGGCCTGCTTCACCCACACCGCCCTCGTGCACATGGGCAACAGTGGGTTGGCCGGTTGTTCCGCTAACTGAAACACTGCCGCTGATTGCACCGGTTGCAGTATCTACTGAGACGCTCCCCGTGCCCGACGCACCCGGGGCATTGGCCGGAGGAACAGTCGATTCTGGGTCGAGCGAGAGCGTGAGAGAAACAAGGGTATTGCTGACAAGCTGTGCGCGTAGCTCGCCGGGTGCGTTGGCTTCAGTATGTACGTTAATGTAGAGGTTGCCATCGAGAAAATCCTGCATACCTGCTGCATCAAGGGTGGACCCTTCAGCGATAGTCCAGACAGACCCATCAGCATTACCGTCCATATTAAATACAATTGGACCTGCCTCACCGGCGCCGCCACGATGCACATGTGCGGCTGTCGGTTGTCCGGTTGTACCCGTGACGGTGACACTGCCACTGATCATGCCGGTATTTGTGTCGACAGTTACATTGCCTGTACCTGATGCATTCGGTGCATCCGCGGGTGGAACTGTGGTTTGAGAATCCAATGTCAACGTCAAAGTGACAGGTGCTGAGTTACCATCGTTGAGTAACTGAGCAGATCGGGCCAACTGAACTCTTAACTCACCCGGAGCATTTGCTTCGGTGTGGACATTGATATAGAGATTACCATCAGTAAAATCCTGTATTCCAACGGCATCAAGGGTTGCACCCTGAGCAAACGACCAGACGCTGCCATCGCTATTGCTTTCCAGGCCAATTACAACAGGACCGGCTTCACCCACTCCACCTCGATGCAGATGTGCGACCGTTGGTCGACCAGTTGTACCAGTCACAGTCACACTGCCACTAATAGCACCGGTGTTGGTATCGACAGAAATAGTCCCAGTGCCGCTGGCACCTGGTGCGTTAGCTGGCGGTACAGTAGATTGAGAATCAAGCGTGAGCGCGAGCATGGTTGCTTGAGAATGCTCGTGAGATACTGGCGCGGAATCATCATTGGATTCTGCATAGGATTGAGCAGTGGCTTGCGTCCAGAATGCCAGACTGCTTGCTAAAAACAAACTTGAAAAAATTACCGTCCGTATAGGATTTGTAGTTGTTGCTACAAGATTATTTTTATTAGCTGAGAAAGTAAACATAGTGGTCAATGTGATTTATTTTTAGTTTGAAATAGATAAAACCGATTATTTGCTATTTATTCGCTTGAATGCATTCCCTGCTGATTGCTAATCATTGTGGTTTGCGGAACTTCTTCAAGCACAACAGCGTCCGGTGCAAACAGGCATGGTTTTTTTGCAGGCGTCACATTGTGCTGGTGCATCAGCGCAATACCTCAAGATTCGAGGCATCGTTTGCGCTGTCTCTGTTTAAAGACACGCGCAAGAGTCAATTTATTCCCACGAATAGCAAAATTGACGAAGGGCATCTACCCACAAACTAGAGGTATGGGAATTAAGACGAAATGGTGGGTTGAGGACCGTAGAATAGGGTTCTACGTGTATTGAAAGAATCAATGTAGTATTTTGGTTTGACCCTATGAAGTGATCCAAGATTTTTGGGTATTTCTCATTTCGCCGTGGGTCCTCGTATTTCTGGGAAAATATCAAGACAGTTAACGGTGTATCGGCGCTTGTTTATCGCGTGATCTGGTAGCTAAATCCAGTCTCCGCCGCCAGTCCGCTATCGAAGAAGCTCAATGCATCACGTTCATCACCACGCAAACCCAGGGTATTTACATTGCCCTGTACCAATTGAGCGCGCAATTCGTCTGTTGCATTGGCCTGCGTATGGACGTCTATATAAAGATCGCCGTTGCGAAACGACTGGAGCTCTTCTGAATTGAGCGTAGTACCTTCAGGTATGTCCAGACGCTGCCGTCTGCATTACTGGTCCTGGTGATGACAACTGCGCCTGCTTCACCCACGCCACCCTCATGCACGTGAGCAACAGTGGGTTGACCGGTTGTTCCGCTAATTGAAACACTGCCACTGATTGCAACGGTGTTGGTATCGACAGAAATATTCTCAGTGCCGCTGGCACCTGGTGCGTTAGCTGGTGGCACAGTTGATTGAGAATCAAGTGTGAGCGCGGGCATGGTCGCTTGAGAAGGCTCGTGAGATACTGATGCTGAATCATCATTGGATTCTGCATAGGATTGAGCTGCGGCTTGCGACCCGAATGCCAGACTGCTTGCTAAAAAAAGACTTGAAACAATCACCATTCGCTTACGATTCGCAGTTGTTTCTGCAAAACTATTTTTATGGATTGAGAATGTAAACATAGTGGTCAATGTGATTTATTTTAGTTTGAAATAGATAAAACCGGTTATTTACTATTTAGTCGCTTGAATGCATTCCGTACGGATTGCTAATCATTGTGGTTCGCGGAATTCCATCAAGCACAGCTGTGTCCGGCGCAAACAGGCATGGTTTTTTGCAGGCGTCACATTGTGCAGGTGCACCTGCGCAATACCTTAAAATTAGAGACATCGTTTACGCATTCATAGCTTAAAGACACGCACGAATATCATTTTATTCCTGCGAATAGCAAAATTGACGAAAAGGCATCTGCCCACTAACTAGAAACATGGGAATTAAGTCGAAATAGTGGGTTGAGGACCGCAGAATAGGGTTCTACGTGTATTGAAAGGATCAATGTAGTATTTTGGTTTGACCCCAGGAAGTGACCCAAGATCTTTGGGTATTTCTGTTATTTCGTAATTGTTATAGGGCTGGAGCAAGAACATGCTGCACCGCGTAAACTGTAAGTATGTTTTCGCTTAAACACAGCGTCCGGTTTTTACACCACGGTAATTCAATTTAAGCGGACTAGTGGTTCTGATTTTAGCCGCTAAGTCTGGAACAACCACCAAACGTAAGGAAAGCCAATGCTTAAGCCAAACATATTATTGGTGATGGTTGATCAGTTAACGTCATTTGTACTTAGCAGTTACGGTGGTAAGGTTTGCCAAACACCCAATATAGATGCACTGGCATCCAGAGCTACGGTTTTTGAGAATGCCAGCTGTCCGTATCCGCTTTGTGCACCATCGCGGTTTGGTATGATGACGGGGCGCTTGCCCTCTAAAATTGGCGCTTTCGACAACGGTGCGGAGTTGCCAGCTTCTGTTCCTACATTTGCTCACTATTTGAGACTGCACGGTTATTACACCTGTATATCCGGCAAAATGCATTTTGTCGGACCTGATCAATATCATGGCTTTGAAGAGCGCCTAACCACGGAGATATATCCCGCCGATATGTCCTGGACACCCACGCCGGATTTTCGTGATTTTAATAAGGATGAGAAACGCGGATATACCTTTGGTGTATCGACTATCGACACGGTAAAAGACGCCGGGCCCGTTGCGCGCTCTATGCAAATTGACTATGACGAGGATGTCATACATCACGCAATACGTGAACTCTATACCCGCGCTAGAAGTGAAGATGATCGTCCGTTTATGATGACCGTCTCATTAACGCAGCCGCACGATCCGTATGTGACAACCCGAGAGTACTGGAATCTATACCAGGATAACGACATTGATCAGCCGAATGTGCCTTTCATTCCGGTTGAACAACGAGATCCGCATAGTCAGTCTCTGTATTATCACTATGGACAAGACAAGTGTGAGTTAAGCGATGCAGATTACCGAAATGCCCGCAGGGGTTATTACGGCATGATTTCGTTTATAGACACACTTTTTGGCCGTTTGATGAAAGCCCTGGATGACAGCGGATTTACAGAAAACACGGTAGTGATTTTTTCATCGGATCATGGCGATATGATTGGTGAACGTGGCATGTGGTTTAAGAAAACCTTGTACAACCCGGCCATACAGGTACCGATGATTATTTCGCATCCGGAATTTTCGGCTCATCGCGTAAGCTCACCGGTATCTCTGCTGGATGTGTTTCCTACCATGCTTGCGCTAGCGCAAATTAAACGCGATGAGATTACCACGGCATTTGATGGCAGAAGTTTATTGCCAGCAATTTGTGGAGAGAAAATTGAAGGCGCTGTATTTGCAGAACACATAGATGGTGGTACCGAAGCTCCTCGCGTCTGTGTGCGCGACGGTAATTTAAAGTTGGTATTGTCTCGTGCGTATCCGACACTGCTTTTTGATCTCGCTGCTGATCCGCTTGAGCTCAATAATCTGGCGGGTAAAAATCATCCGGCAGAGGCTCGGCTTAGTCAGATTGCAGAGACTACCTGGCCCTTGGATTCCTTGTTGGATGATGTTATTCGATCACAAACAGAACGGAAACTGGTTGATGCGGCGTTGTCCGTTGGCCGGCTGGAACCGTGGGACTTTGTGCCTCGGCCATTGCAGCAAAATACCAATTATGTTCGGCGGGGTGATGCTTTCCCGGCTATTGAACGGCGTGGGTATTTGGCTTACAAGGATAAACAGTAGCGTTTGTTGATTAACTAATGTCAAAGACTAGTTGCGTCTCAGTTTCCGGTAAACAGATACCAAGCCCGTGTTCCTCAGAAAGTTGAAACCACCCGGTTCGGCCTTTTAATGGGACGATCTTTAGCTCTTCAAAGAAAACCCGATGAAGATAATGGTATTCGACATGTACCACAGACTCATTCGCAGCGGAATAATGGGCGGCTGCAAGTAATGCAACTGCAGTGGATGAAACTTCAAGTGATAGACTGATCGGGCTGGAATTCTGCGCTAACTGCTCACTTAGCTGCATCAATCGACTTATCCCGCCACAGGCAATCGGGGATGTCTGCAGATATCTGACAGCATCTGTATTAATAAGTTGTTGATGAATTTCACCGCGGTATTCTGCCTCAGTTGCCATTACCGGAACACCGGCGTCGCGCAGTGACTTCATGCCAGAGATATTATCAGCGCTGAGTGGTGATTGAAAAGCTTCTATTCGATCAGCAGGTAATGCCTTAAATATTGCAAGTGCCTGCTCTACTGTATAGCTGTATACCCCATCAATAATGAGGTTGCACGTTGGATCTAAACCGTCAAGAACTGCGTTGATGCGTATGAGGTCTTGGTCGATAGGTAATCCGCCAATCTTCATCTTTACGATATTAAAGCCGGATGCGTTCATCGATGTCATTTCTTTTACTAAATCATCGATTGATTTGCTTTTACCGTAAAGCCCGCCGCTGGCGTAGAGATTAACGATACCGTCAGCGTCTGATGACTCTGAACTCGTTGACTTCAGCAATCTCCACAACGGTAATTCTGCTTCGCGGCTGCGCAGATCCCACAGAGCAATATCGATACCTGACCAGGCGCTGGCGAATACACCATGTCTTGCCGTTAAAGTTGTTCGGGATAAGAGTCGCGTATATATCGTATCGCACTCATCGATAGTGGAGCCGATAAGGTGAGGACATATCTCGGTTCGAAGGTACGCCACAAGTGCATCAGGTGCGGTATCGAAACACCAGCACTCCCCGAGTCCGGTAATCCCATCGGTATTTTCGATTACAACAAAAACTGCGTATTTCTTGGTCCAGGTAATTGCCGGGTTCCAGACTTTACCACCTAGATTATTGCAGTGTGTGTATACACGGATTTGCGAAATTACTGACACTGTTGCTTTTTAGTGTTGCAGTATCTGACTGAGAAATAATTTGGTGCGCTCATTACTCGGGTTATCGAAGAATTTATGTGGTGAATTCTGTTCAACAATCTCGCCCTGGTCCATAAATATCACTCTGTCGGCAACCCGTCTTGCAAACCCCATTTCATGAGTTACACAAACCATGGTCATGCCTTCTTCAGCAAGTGCGACCATCACATCGAGTACTTCCGATATCATTTCAGGGTCTAATGCTGAGGTAGGTTCGTCAAACAGTAGTATCTCCGGGTTCATGCAAAGTGATCGTGCTATTGCCACCCGCTGTTGTTGACCGCCGGACAACTCGCCGGGGTATTTGGCTGATTGTTCAGGGATACGTACTTTCTCAAGAAACTGCATCGCAATTGCTTCAGCCTCTTTGCGTGATTTTTTGCGCACCAGAGTTAAAGCCAACGTGCAGTTCTCGAGCACCGTCATATGCGGGAACAGATTGAACTGCTGAAACACCATGCCAACCTCACGTCTGATCTCGTCGATGTTGGCTACGTTGTCGTTTAGTTCAGTGCCCAGCACTTTAATAGTGCCGCGTTGATGATCTTCGAGCTTACAAATGCACCGTATTAATGTTGACTTGCCGGAACCTGAAGGGCCGCAGACAACCACTTTCTCACCATCGGCTACTTGTAGATTGATGTCTTTAAGAACATGGAAATCGTCGAACCATTTGTTTACCTGCTCCATGGTGACTGCCGGTATATCGGAATTTACTTGATCAACCATGTCCCACTCGCAGTTTTCTCTCAAGGTAGGCGCCATACCTTGAGAGTGAAAATACAAATATGAAATAGATCGTAGCGATGAAAACATATACTTCGATGTAATACACCGTCCACTTCCCGGTTCCAAATGCAGCCGATCCAGAAGCCAGTATTTCGAAAAAACCCACAATAGTCACGATAGAGGTTTCTTTAAAAGTAATGACAAACTGATTAACAATTGAAGGCAGGGAGTTGCGAAATGCCTGTGGAAGCTGAATGCGGGTAACGCGTTGCATGTACTTTAAACCGAGCGTTAAACCAGCTTCGTCCTGTCCGGATGGTATTGCCTGTAGGCCTGCCCTGATATTTTCAGCCTGATAGCAGGCAAAAAATATGGCAAAGCCAACAATCACACGATAAAGCTTATCGCCCTGAAGCCATCCCGGTAGTACAAAAGGGGTGATTACTGCCGCAGTAAATAAAATGGTTAAGAGTGGCAGTGATCGGAAAAAATCAATAAACAGTCCAAACAGACGCGCTATTACCGGTAGTTTTGATCTGCGTCCCAGTGCCAGCACGATGGATAGTGGCATACCAATTATTGATACTGCGGCGAAAATAAAAATAGTGAGTGCCAGTCCACCCCAGCGTTCCGGTGTAATAACGCTCAAGCCAAACAGCCCACCATGCATGAGCAGATAAAACGTACAAAAGCCAAGAAGCCATAAAGTGCTGAGCTTGGCGGCACTCCAGAACCACGGTATGCATGATGCGACAATTGTTGTGATCATGACAGCACAGGCCACTGTTGAGCGCCAGTGTTCCTCGTAAGGAAATAAACCAAAGAATATAATGCGGTGACGCGCATCAATCACTGACCAGCAGGCACCACCCGCTTCTTTACATAGCGGTTCATCTTCTGCGTGCCAGATGCTGGATAGAAACGCCCAATCAACAAATTTGACAATTATAAAGATAAAGAAAACAGCAGTGGCTATTGAAAGCAGTGTATTTAACGGCGATGAAAACAGGCTGTTTTGTATTTTCCGTAGAAAAGGTGTTTGTGGGGGTAGTTTGTAGGTCGCATCAGTCATGAGTTTAGTCTTTCACCTCATAACCTTTAATGGCAATTTTTCTATTGATTGAGTTCATCACAAATGCAATGCTCAGATTAATCAATAAAAAGCCGAGCATTAAAATAGCGAGTAGCTCGAGCGTTTGTCCACTCTGGTTGATCGACGTCGAAATGATCATAAACAAATCAGAAAAACCAATCACAATGCCGATGGTAGTCGCCTTCATCAACTGCACATACTGATTGGTTAGTGATGGCATTACCGCCCTAATGGCCAACGGTAGACGAATGCGGGAAAAAATATGAAATGGTTTTAGTCCATTGACAAACCCCGCCTCAATCTGGCCCCTCGGTACAGACATCAAACCGGCTCTGAAGACCTCACCGATATAGGCCCCACCATAGAGTGCGATGGCTATCACCAATGCTGATAACTCTGGCGGCATTCGCATGCCACCTTTGAAATTCAATCCTTTGAGCACTGGCATATCAAGTAGCGGTGTGTCTGGTATACGTGCAAGGTAGCCAATGACCAACATGGCTATCGGCAGCAGCAACCAGCCGATTCTTTTAACAACATGGTACGAGGATGAATGATTCAGACGCTCGCGTAACCAGGGCAGGAAAAACAGCCATACTATAAATAGCAACAGCATAAGCGCCACTGACCAGAGCGCGATATTGAATACCGGAAAATACAGGCCGCGCCCGCTGAGAAATACTGTATCACCTAGTGATAATGCCTGCTTGGGTCTGGGTAGACGTGAAATTATTGAGTACCAGAATATGGCCTGCAATATCAGGGGGACGTTTCGAAAGGTTTCAACGTAGACGGTACCCAATAGTGCAAATAATCCGTTTTTCGATGTTCGTATCAGGCCTACTGCAACGCCGATTAGTGTTGCCAGAGAAATTCCGAGAAACCCGAGAAGAAGTGTATTCAGGAAGCCTATCAGTATGGTTTTACTGTAAGAGTCACTGATTGAGTACGGCAGAACCGAAAATGAAAAGTCCCAGCCGGTGGAACGCTCAAGAAATCCGAAACCGGTGGTTAAACTTTGTGCTTCAAGTGATGCACGGGTGTTCACCACCATAGTGACAAGCAGTGCTGCCACGATAGACAAAACCACGGCCTGAAACAAAATCTCTCTGGATTTCTGGCTGCCTAAAATACTACCCATGAGTTATTTTAAGTGTGGGCGATTTGATAGGGGATTCTTGTCTGGTATCGTTTGGAACACTGCCCTGCTGCATACAGCAGGACAGTGGGTATCACCGAGTAATGCTTCTGTTTAATCGAGAATCATAGGTACAATCACGCCACCGTTACTCCATAGCGCATTCAAGCCACGATCGAGTTTGTAGACAGACTCTGCGCCAATATTGCGATCAAAAATCTCGGCTGAATTTCCGATCTGCTTAATTACGTTGTATGCCCAGTCATCGCTTAAGCCCAGACGTTCACCAATGCCCGGTGTCACACCCAGTAGTTTTTCAACTGTACTGTCTGCAGGGTTTGCTTTATGTTCATCGACATTTCCAGACGTAATACCATTAGCCTCTGCGATCCAGGTTGCAGCAAACATCCAGTTAACGATATCAACCCAGTTGTCATCACCTTGTCGCATAGCGGCTGATTCTGGCTCAAGCGCCAGGGCCACATCCATCATTGCGTGATCATCCGGGTTTTCGGCGCTTTGTCGGGTAACGGCGAGGTTGGGTCCCCAGCCAACCAGACTATCGCAACGACCCGCAAAATAGGCGTCGCGTGTTTCTTCACTTTTCTCAAAGGTGATCATTTCGATTTCGATGCCACGACTTTTGAAAAAGTTGGCAGCCAGTCGTTCGGTTGATGTGCCGGCGTTAGCGCACAATGAGCCACCTTCGAGTGTTTCCGGTGATGTGCCTCCGAGCTCTTTTGGCATCATTACATTGGTAGCGCCAACAAAGTAGGGCACCGAAAACTGAATTCCCAGTTCAGTGTCGCGACCCATGGTCCAGCCGGTAGCCTTGATGACCACGTCTATGTCTCCTGACTGGAGTGATGGGAAACGTTGTGCCCAGCTGATGGGTACAATCTTAAGATCATCCTCGGAACCAAAGATTGCCACTGAAAGAGCGCGGCAATAATCAATGTCGTAGCCGCTCCATTTGTTGTCATCGGTCACCTGGACAAAGGGAGGGAAACTGCCGTTATGGCCGGAACACAGCAGACTGCCGCGATCCTGAACAGCCTTTAGCGTATCGCCATTGGCGGCATTCACCGACGTGGACGTTAATGCCAGCGCAGCCAGACAGCTGGTTGCGATGGTGGGTATGATACGGCTTTTGATTCTCTTTAGTTGGTTGTTCAATGTGTTTTCCTCTCTGTTATTTTTGGTATCACGTTTACGGTATTATGTTATGTGATTTTATGCAATTCTGGTTTTATTGCACTCGAGAATACGCCGTTTTTGTGGTGGGTGAAAGCACCGCTAGAGCAGTGCCTGGTATTTAGAGTATCCCGCGTTGCGACAATGCCTGAATTTCTGCCATTAAATTCTTGACTTTATAACGTTGTGGGGACATTGCCGCCGCATAATTGGGTACATTTGCTTCTAGCAGCAAATCTGCACACAGTTCACCTGCAGCGCAAGCCGCCATGGTGCCGAATCCGGACATGGCCCCTACCACGTAAGCCCCCTCGATTTGTGTGTCCATTTGCCCGATCAGAGGCCAGTTTTCTTCCGTAAGCGTGTAATACCCGCCGTAGTGATGCATAGAGCTTGGCATAGTGGTGCAATAGTGTTTGAGCGACGGATTCAGCCGAGCGGCCCCGCGCAAAACGATCTCCGGAAAAGAATCCAGCAGTGTTGGAGTCCGGGTTGCCGTTGTGGATGTACTGTTGAAAGCCCAGCCAAGCTTCAGCCAGGTTCCATTGTCACCGCCTTCCGGTCGGCAATGAATTGCTCCGGGAAACATTTCTGTTAACCATCTATGATCTTCACTGTCGAATAGTAGTTGTCGTTCTTCTTCATCCCAGTCGATGTGTTGAGCATCTAAATCAATTGAGAAGGGCATATTACGAGGTATGACACGTGCGCTGTCTTCAAACGCAATTTTCTGTTGCAACGTATTCTGCACAGGCAATTCGACAGCTAGCATTTGTGCAATCTGCTGAATGAACGGTCCGGCTGCGTTGACGATTCTCTGTGCTTTTATGGTGACATCAAGCTGATTTGTATACAGGTTAAAACCATCTTGCCGGTCAATACCTTTGACTTCGGCTTTTATAATTAATCCGCCAGCGTGTTTAAACTGCTGCAGCATATATTGTCCCATTTGCTGTGCGCTGATAGCACCGGCACGACGGACATGAATAATTGTTTTTATTTTATTGTCATATGACGGGCAGGTTTTTTTAATCAGTGTCTGGTCTTTAATAACATCAACACCGGATGGCGCGCTTTCCCAGTCAGGTGAATCGGGTGGTTGATATGTCTTAACGAACTTACCGCTGTGTACACGAATTTCATTGTTTTTCAGCTGTGAATATCCAAACTCCAGCTCCTGCATTACGGTGTCTATATCTTCAGAGCGCGTGGCCAGTACATAACCACGCCGGTTCATATTGATGAGATTGTTGGTTTGCCTGGCCAGATCTTCCATCAGATCAATACTGCGATCAGTGAACGCAGTCATCATTGGATGAGGCCACCAGTTGCGATAATTCTCGCCTGATTGTGCAGATGTTAAAGCCATAGGCTGATCAGCATCGATCAGTATTACCTGTGCATCAGGCTTTTTTTGCTTTAAATAGTAAGCTGTTGCAATACCGACAATGCCGGCACCGATCACTGCGATATCGCCCTCGTGGTGCGTCATGGATTCCGGTGATTTACTGACTGTTGACGTATTCTTGGTACAGTAGCACACGGGCATCCATGGCAGCAGTAGCACCACAGGGACATATATGGACGCTCCCTACAATGCAACGTAGGGAAGAGAAGGATACTCATAAATTTGAATGTAAAGATTACTCTCTCAATTAGAGCTTAAAGACATGGACGGAGGCCGTAACTCTTACATTTATAGGGGATGTCCTGCGTGTTGTCCGATTCCGTTGCTCACGGACCATTTACTTTGTGGATTCCGGAAATAACCTCCATCGATTGGCGTGTTGTATTTCTGGTCACAGCGTGTTCAGTGGCCGGGTTTATATGGCATCGATCTATCGTCGTTATTTTCTTGATGTCGATGGTGCTATCGCTGTGTTTGTCGATTCTTTTGTCTTAATAAATATCTGGAGGGGTGGGCATATTTAAACATTTCTGTCGGCGAAAACAGCGGTAAAACATCAAAGAATCATAGTGTTTTGAATATCTTAGGGAGCGTCTGATTTATTAGGCGAGGCTGGCAGTGCAAAATTTGGCGAAAAAGCGGAGTGTATAGGCGAATACATGCGCATTATGAACCGAATTTCAACACCGCCCTGGCAACGCAGGCGATAAATCAGAGGTTCCTTAGGTTGATCTGACCCCGTTATAATCTGTAAGCATATCGAGTTTTCTGTAAATGTACGCTCTGGACTCTTCGAGTTCTTCAATCTTGCCGTTTATACCCACCAATTTGTCCTCAAAGATTTTTATCTGCTCTTCAAGTGTGAGATCCCCTGAGAAGTAAGCATCAATATGCTTGGCTATTTCCTTAAGCGTAAAACCCATTGATTTCCCCATTTTTATAATCTGAATTCTTTCCACATTGATATCAGGGAAGTGGTTATAGACTCGTGTGCCGGCTTGTTGTTTCTCAACCTCCAGCAGGCCCAACTCCTGATAGTGCCTGATGGAATCTCGGCTTAAACCGGTGGTTACTGCTAATTCATTTATAAGCATTTCAATATCGTTTGACTATTGGGTATACCCCATAGACTACACTTGGCATCAGAATCCGGCAATACAACTTAATTTGGTATGGAAATTACGGTAAACGACGAATCTTATACGGTTGATGTGGAACCCGAGATGCCATTGTTGTGGGTACTAAGAGATGAGCTGGGTATAACCGGGCCCAAGTATGGCTGTGGCATCGCGCAATGCGGGGCATGTACGGTCCACGTTAATGGCTATGCTGTGCGCTCATGTCAGTTGGCAATTGGTGATCTTGGCGACAGCAAGGTCAGTACAATTGAAGGTTTGGGTTCACCTGAATCACTACACATTATTCAGAAAACCTGGATTGAGCATCAGGTTGCTCAGTGTGGTTACTGCCAGTCAGGGCAAATGATGCAAGCCGCATCTTTGTTATCCACCAATCCTGATCCTTCGGATGATCAAATCGATGCAGCTATGTCGGGTAATTTGTGTCGCTGCGGTACCTACCCACGCATACGCTCGGCAATCAAAGCTGCAGCTAAAAAGATTCAGGGGAGCTAAGTCATGGGTCGACTACGCACGATTACGCGCCGTACCTTTTTGATTGGCTCGGTAGCCATCGTTGGTGGCGTGGCCTTTGGCACGTACATGGCCAAACGTCCCATCAAAAACCCCTTGTTGGCAGATTTGGAAGAAGATGAGGCCGCCATAACGCCATATATAAAAATTGATGCTTCGGGTATTACCTTAATCACCCCGCGTGCTGATAAAGGCCAGGGTGCGTACAACATGCAAGCGCGACTGATAGCCGAAGAACTCGATATCGATCCCGTTACGGCAAACATCACACCTGGATTGCCTGGCCCTGCTTATTACAACGGCACTGTACTGGAAGAGAGCATACCTTTCCCGGCCTATGACCACAGTGCCATGGCTGAAAATATTCGAAAATTTATGCACGTACCTGCCAAATTGTTTGCCATGCAAATAACCGGCGGTTCTTCCACGGTGCCGGACGGCTTTGTAAAGCTGCGTATGGCAGGCGCGATAGCGCGAGAAACGTTAAAGAAAGCTGCCGCACAACGAAGCGGTGTCGCTCGCGACTTACTTAAAACCGAAGACGGCTCAGTTGTGCTGCCGGATGGCTCTCGTCTGGCCTACACAGAACTTGCAGCCGCTGCGGCAAAGATCGAACCTGTTACTGATGTGCAGTTGCGCCCATCGAGTGAATGGAAGCATCTGGGTAAACCCACCGAGCGTATTGATATGCCAGCTAAATGTACGGGCACGGAAAAATACGGAATCGACCTGCGTATAGATGGGATGGCCCATGCAGCGGTTCGAGCGAATCCTGGCGTGGGTGCAGGTGTAGAGAGCTTTGATGCAAATGAAGCAGAATCAATGCGCGGAGTACAACAGGTGCTGGCCATTAAAAATGGCGTCGCTGTGATAGCTGACAACACCTGGCGAGCATGGCGCGCTGCTGATGCGATTGACATTAAGTGGGCTGTGGGACCATATCCTGCCAGTACCGCTGAAATTTTTAATGAAATAGAAAATGTCGTTGATGTGGAAGCGCATCGCGATCATCGACAACGCGATGAAGGCGATGTTGATGAAGCTTTGGAAGACGGTGAAATATTTGAAGCCACTTATAAAGTGCCTTATCTGGCACATGCACCCATGGAACCCATGAATGCCATTGTGTTGGTGACAGATGATAAGTGTGAGATCTGGACGGGCACACAAATCCCTCTATTTGTTCGCGACCATGCGGTGAAAATGACCGGGCTCGATGCAGAAAACGTATTTGTTTATGTTCAGCCTATGGGTGGAAGTTTTGGTCACAAACTCGAAAACACCCACGTATTGCAAGCAATCGAAATTGCTATGGCCGTAAAAGGTACGGCTGTCAAATTAGTTTGGTCGCGCGAAGAAGACATGACGCACGACTACCTGCGCCCGGGTGCTGTTGCAAAAGGACGTGGAAAAGTCGCTGACGGAAAAGTAGAAACATTCGATTTGTCTGTAGGTCAGTCAGCGCTTCTGCCCGATTGGTTTGGAAGGCTTATGGGTACGGGTATTCCCGGGCCGGACGCCACAATCACAACGGGTTCCTGGGATCAGCCTTTCGATATTCCCAATTATCGCGTCACAGGTTACCGTGCACCGGTTATGGTGCCGATCTCATCATGGCGTTCTGTTGGTGCTTCTGGTAATGGTTTTTTTCATGACTCTTTGCTAGATGAACTAATTCTTAAAGCAGGAGCGGACCCGTTAGCTGAACGAATACGTTTGTGTCTAGATGACACCTCAATAAAAGTATTGGAAAAAGTGGGTGAAATTTCCGGATGGGATGGTTCGTCAATGGGTGAGAACCGAGGGCGTGGTGTGGCTTTTTGTATGTCTTTTGGTGTGCCAACGGCCATAGTCTCAGAAGTCACCCGTACCGAGGCCGGAATAAGAATAGATAAAGTCTATGTCGCTGTCGATGTCGGTGAAGTACTCGATCCGGTCAATCTGGAGGCGCAGGTTTTCGGGGGTGTTATTTTCGGTATGGCGCATGCCATGAATTGCGAAACGACATTTGAAAACCATGCAGCACAACAGAACAACTACCATGCATTTGAGGGTATGAGGTTGTATCAAGTACCGGAAATTGAAGTGGTTGCACTAAGCAACGCCAAGAAAATTCGTGGGATTGGTGAGCCCGGCGTGCCACCAGCTGCACCATCATTAGGTAATGCGATATATGCCGCAACGGGTCAGCGTATTCGCGAGTTACCGTTTAATAAACAAATTGATTTCGTGTAAGGGATGATACTGATGAGATACTTACGTGCAACGTTTGTCTTTTCTGTACTGATGTTGTCAGTCGCCGTTATGGCGGCTAACGATAAAGTCGAAATCAATCCACCGCTGCAAGGCTCTGTCAGTCCATCACAAGGCCTGGAAGCCTGGTCAAGAATATTTGAAGTGGCCAGTCACCCACGTTGCGCCAATTGTCATACAGGTCCATCAGATCGCCCTATGTGGTCAGGTCCTTCTTATGGCAAAACGCGTGTTCACGGTATGAACATACAGGCCGGTGATAGTCGCATTGGGGCCGAGACAATTTTATGCAGTACATGCCATACGAGTAAGCGTGAAGATTGGGATAACGCTAATGCAAGCAATCATGCGGCTCCCCGCGTGGCGATGAGTTGGTCATTAGCGCCAATCAATGCGCATTGGTTTGGGCGCACAAGCCAACAAATTTGCGAGCAATTGCGTAACCCCGAAACCAACGGCAACAGAGACACACTTAAACTTGCCGAACACCTTAACCACGACCTTATTCTGCATTGGGCATGGACGCCCGGTGGCAATCGAGAGCCTGCTCCATATAGCTTGCAGGAACATGTGAATGATATTTTGGCATGGGGTGTCGCTGGTACACCATGCCCGGATGATTAGTTGAATGGAATACCGGTCAGACCAACCTAAGCTAATGAAAACCAAACATTTTGCATAACACACCCTATACACCAGCGGCAGTAAGAGAATAGGTTTAGTAGAATGAAATCCGCGATAAATCGTATGGCCTTATGCGCTGCGCCTAACGTATTCGGTAGCCGGGTATTGGGTATCCGGCGTTACACCTAGCATTTGATGAACCTGGGTTACAAGTTGGTTCCGCTGTAGCGGTTTGGCGAAATAGTGATCCGCATCAGCGCTATAAACCGCATCGCTCAGGTATTGGCTTGAAGCCGATACAATAATGGTGGAAACATGCGGTAGTTTCTCGCTCTTTACATAATGCAAGAGGTCTATGCCTGATTCAGAGCTTCCAAGCTCAATATCGAACATAATAAGTTCGAAGTCGGTCAATTCGAGTGCCTGCTTGAACGTGTCAGCACCCGAATAGGTAAACATCACACAGTGTTCGTCATTGGCGAACCACCGTTTGATCAGCTCTGCTTGCTCGATGTTGTCTTCAACATAGGCAATTTGTTTTGGCTTGCTCATATCCGACTTCTTTGATTAACGTTGAATTGACAGCAGGAATGCTGTCTAACTTACTCAATAACTATCTGTGTTGTTGTAGTGCCGGATTTAATTATGCAAAAGTGATGTTTGTCCTAACGTCACGTAACAATCCTTAACATATTTTGCTTTAGCGCGTAGTGTTTTTAGTAGTAATGGTTAATACGTCGCTGTAGGGGCTTACCGTCTTTGGGTCCAGTAACGCACGGGCACGAACAAAGTAACGTTGACCAGTCTCTACGGGCTGATTGATGCCACCGTGCCCAGGCACATCTACTGTCACGACCTGCTTGAACTCTGGATCGCTCGACCATTGAACTTCATGTGGTAAAGACGATTGGGGGCCGCTGAGGTCTACCTGGACTATGTTTCCTGCAATCCGGGAGATCAATTCTGCCGCCTGTTGTTGGTCATTCAGTCGAACCGGACGGAGGCTCACTGATTGTTTCAAGCCCTTCAGATTGTACGCATCAACGCCTCGGACTGATAAGAAGAAATTGTCTGCAGTGACTGGCATATTCTTAAACGAGAACTGGAATTCTTCCTGATCTTGTTGCTGAATAAGGTGTTGTCCGATGGCATCTTCACTGAGCGAGACAATATAGCGTTTCGCTTCAGTCAAAGGTTCCCAATGAAGCCTATCCTGCACGCTGACTCGAGTGGGTATGGCATGAATAGACGGGCTACGCAGTAGGGCTATCACATCGGATGCGGTTTGATCAGCCGTCACGGCAATACCATATCCTTGGGGCACAGGCACCTCTTTTTTAGAGGCAAGCACATCAACCAATCCTTCTGTCACACCAATCTGCCCTGAAGTTTCGGAAACATCGACATCAAACGCTGTACCGCGTACGGCTGCCGAAGCATAAGGGGTAGTAATCGTGAACAGATTCGATTGCCCGTTGTTTCTCTTAACGTCGGATTCCAATCCCCCTTTCAATGCTTCAAGTTCAACATCACAGGTTGGATCATCTTCCAGACACTGCAATCTCTTCAATCTAACATGACTGACTGGCTGCACATTAACCACAGACCCGGATTTAAATACCAAGCTGACAAAGCCGTTGTTACCAGTTTCAATTTCGTCGCTGGTGTATAGCTTCTCTAATTTTTTCAGTTTTCGTCGGTATTTGCGACTACCTGCAGGTCTGACATACGCCTCCCCTTTGAGATAATTCACAGTAACGGTATTTTCTTTACCCACGATATGGGTTGGAATCAGAATTTCATCACCCTCAGTAAATACCGTATTGATCGACATACGGTTATATTCTGCTAGCGCGCGACTCAGGCCAAGATGTCCAAACTCTCGTTGCGCAATTGAAGCGAAGGTATCGTTGGTTAACGGTGTATACACGCGCTCAATTCGAGAATCGGGTTCACGCGCAAAGCTCATCGGTGTGATGAGTATCAAAACAAGTAATGCCAGCGTACAATATTTGATTGAAGGGACCACATCCCATTTAATATTCTTATCAATTAAAGACATCTGCGGCACCCCACTTTAAGTCGAAGGTGATTGGTCATATTTCCTGAACTCTCAATCGGTTTCAAAGTTCCAGGTAATATATCGGCCACTTTTTTGAGAATAAGACTACAAGTAACAGTCGCTAACAATTGGCTTGTGTAGAGCGCTGACGAGTCGATGGGTGGGTAGTCGCATCCTTGCGTGTTGTGCATCCGTTAAATGATCAATGACGGTGGTGCGGTATTCACTCATTCATTGACCACTCCGGCTCATCAAAATCATCATTGGATGGATTATACAAAATGGAATCATTGATCTTTGACAATTCCAGCTCAAGCAACAAGGTTATTTTATTCTTCTTCATGTACTTATCCTCATATTTCTCTGAGTAAATCCTCGTCCGAAGAGCCGCCTGACTCTTCGGGATTGAATAAACGGATGGTATTCATCCGTGAAAAATTCATGGTTAAGTTCAGCACCCCATCGCTTTGAGATATGTGCAGGGGAGGCGTGGTTACAAAACAGGACGTTTGTGACGTCTGAGTAGTTGATAAACATATCTTTGTCGACGTAGTGATCGGCTTCACGGAGCCTCCGTGTAATGGGCCAGATTGATCGAGTTTAAACCGATGTTATCCGGATTCTTTTGCTAGTCCTGATTTGTTACTGGCTCACGCACAGTTCGATAGAATATTAGTGTTACCAAACTGGATGAATCGGTGTTCTCACACACTTCCTCAACAAAAGCGTTCGGTTCCAATTTAATCGTGTCGGTAGACCTCTTTGCCGGATAAGCAATTCGTGGTGAATGAAACACCTGAATCTGCGCATTCGACAGAAACCAGTGTTTTCAAAGCATCCGGGGTCGGTCCATGTTGCAATGTCAGTATTATCGACATCTGTTGTTCCAACAGCTGATCGATGGAATCACAAGCCGACTGTTCGCACTGAAACAACTCCCCGTCAATCATTGAATATTCAGACAATGTCTTTCTCTCCAAGCCTTTGTGCGCATGGTGCGCAATATAGTCAAACGTTTTTCCTGCTAGAAAATCGCTTTTTGTTACTTCCTTTATAAGTTTGTAACGCACTGACGGTGCGTCAATCAGCGCTGCGTTAGTGTCACTAACGTGAACCAATAATTTGTATTCATAGCCCCATTCGTAGTCGAAGCCTTCAATCAAATCGTAGAAATAGGTGATTTCATCACCATCGGAATCCATCACCAGCAGACAATTGGAGATTTGGTAACCTTCACATTCCAGCTTGCTCGGCATGACAGTGAGGAACTCCCAGGTACGACTATCGTTAAGTGGTCCAGCTGCCAACACATCAGCGTTTTTTTCCTGCACTGACACAATGGGTGTAGATACAAAGCCGTCATCCAGTAGCTGTTGTTGTTCAAGCGCGTTGTTACAGCCAACTATCCCAACAGACAGCGCAAAGAGAAATATTCTGCATTTGATTTTCTGCAACATATGAAAGACTCTTCGTGATAAGAAAATAATTTAACGACTACGCTCCAACCTAATTGATGCAATTTAGTACTTCGTTACCCTGCGTAACAAACCAACGCAATTGATGTGCGCCAAGTAACATTCTCAGTGCCTTATCCGTCGGAATGTTTCTGATTAGCCACAATTGCTGTGGCGCAGCGTAGGCTTAAAAGTGTGATGCAGATACAAAAACCGGGCTACTTGTGGCTTGATCAATTCCTAATCAATTTGTTGCGATGTTTCAGAACCCCGTTCTATCGTAAGCGGATTCAACTGAATTGACATGCGCCGACACTTGCGTTGAAGGGCAACAACGCGTCAATTTCTTCCAATGACTGTGCGTGGCAGGTTGGCTAACACTTGTTGGATATAACTACGAAGCTTATGTCCATTAGCTTTCGCCGTCTCCATCAGGCTGTACAAAACAGCGCTGGCCTTCGTGCGATCGACTGATGCGACGAAGAGCCCTGATTTGATTCACATCAGAAAACCCGGTAATTTTCCGGTGTTACATCTGTCTTCATCCGATAAAGAAGAAACTAAAACCCGAACGGCACCGTTCAAAGAAGAATGAAAGCAATCAAATATCACTTTGTATATAGATAGGAGAATCCTGATTCAGCCGTTAAAACGTGCACACATACCAAGCTATTCATCTGTACACTCAGACTTTGGATTTTCACTAATCTGATTCCCACTTTACTGCACAGTAATAACGCTAACACTTTACTGGTAAACTTCGCATACACCCTCGACCCGGCCAGTAGACGTACACAGATCGCGGTCGAGGATGGTCGTAGTAGTTATACTTACGACGATCTGAGCCGATTGACCACGGTGACCATCACCGATCCGGTCGATGGCAACCACAATGCCAACTGGCACTATGGTGCGGTACGTAATCGTTTATCAGATAGTAGAACAACACTATTCGGGTGTCAGTTCTGGTGTCTTATGTCCCATTTTGCGTGTATGGTATTTACTCTCTCGCCTGTTAGGGGAACGAAATTTAAGATCTGCTTCAAAGTCAAATCGGAAGTTGCCTTCATTGAGGTTTTCGATTTCTTGTTCTAACAAATTTGTTATTTCGTTTTTCATAGGGTACTCCTGTTATATCAAGCTTTCGCAGCTATTTTCTTATAATGCAAGGTGATGGTTGATAAGGAGGTTGTATCAACAATGTACGTGGCAGCCTTTTGGGAGATGGACGTGGAAGTCTGGAATCAGGCGATCATTTTGAAAATCAGGCTTGTTTCCCAGAGCTTGATCAAGAGAATCTTCCAACCAGCGTTCGCTGTGCGACGGAAAATGAATTGTGATGTTGTTTTCAACGCTTGTGTTCATATACGCGCTCCTTTATCAATTATTCGATATTGCATGATCATCCTGCGGTGACCATGATTCACGTTAACGACACAAAATAAATATTTATAATTGCTGTTTGCAATTGCTTGCAGATCTGAAACATATAGTGACATTTCAAGTATTGCGCCCGCCCATTTGTGTGCTTGTTACATGAAATTTGAGTCAATTCTTCTATTCGTTGATAGTGAATAAGACCCTGAAAAGCTCTTTCTAAGTAAACTCAATAAAAATGAACGCATCATAATGCTGTTTTCTTTTGTATAACGAATCTTCTGTCATATCTACAGGTTCGTGTCTGTTAACGCGGTTTGGCAATTTTGTTGTCATGTGCTGCTGCGGAACATCTCTATGGTAGCTACGTTAGCAATGGCTACAATGTGCCGGTGCAACTTAGTTGATTTATACAGCATGCTAAGTCAATTCAATCTCGCTTCTCGTAAGTTGCTTTAGTAGTTCAAGTAAAATTGTACTGTGGACTTCGCCAAAGCAGGATGAGAACTCATGAGCAAACATATCTTGTTATGTAAAGTTACATTCATGTTCAACGCTAATTCAAGAAGACAAAAAGACAATTCGGATCGGGGGGTGTAGGTACGTAGATCCATACAAAAAAAATATTTCTAACCGAAATCAGGCATGCTATGAACCAGCTACAACATGAACTTCGAAATGTACTTGTTATCGATGATGACGAAGACATAGGTTTTGCCCTGAAGCGAATAATCGGCGGTTGTGGCTACGATGTGGCGGTGGCGGTGTCTTGGACAGAAGCGCTTGCTCAGCTGTCTACACATGTTGTGGATGTTGTATTTTGTGACCTTCGATTTCCGGGAAATATTTCCGGGGAAGAAATTTTAGACTTACTTCAATTAAACTTTCCTGAAATCAAAGTCGTATTGATGTCTTGTGCTATGCCCGATGCGATCAGCTCGAGCCTTCTGAAGCGAGGGGCATCTTTTTGTTTACAGAAGCCTTTCTTCAAGGCCGAATGCCAGGAAGTCATGCTGTTACTAACAGAGCAGCAGTATTTGAAGCAGGACCTGAAAGCTGCCTAAGTGAGCTAAGCGAGGACACTTTTTCTACGTGGTATAAAGCGTCTTAACGTCGCCGGTAATCACGTAGAAGGGCACGTTGAAGGGGGTAGGGGATCTGGAACACACTGACTCGGATCAATCGACCTGAGCGAAAAGCTGGGAGCAGTGTTGGATCAGTACAACTGAATTCTGCTCTGTCTCTGTAAGACGCTGCTCTGATCTAATCCGCGGTGATAAAATCTAAGTGCCAGTTGCCGCCGGCAGGCGCGCAAAACCAAACCAGTAGTTTATGAATTCAGCAGCGATGGCTCGCATTTCGGATGAATTCATTGACTTGCATATGAACGAACTTGCTCCAAGCTGATAGGCCTTTCGTACATCACGATCTGATGTTGATGTAGTCAAAAATACTACTGGGATATGCGAATGCTTTGGATCATCCCTCAATTGCTGTATTATTTCAAAGCCATTTTGGCCCGGCATGTTTATATCAAGCAGCAGCACATCGGGAGTCTCTGAGGCTGGTACAGAACTATAGTCGCCTTCCCGGTTGAGAAACGAAAAAAGACTGGCCCCATTGGAGACGCTGTTAAACACCAGTTTGTCAGACTGGGCAGAGAAAGCCCGCTTAGTTAGATAAACGTCTTCGTCGTCGTCATCCACCATCAATATGACCGGGGCCAGGCATTTTTTATTGTCGTTTATCATTTATTGTTAAATGTGATCATAAATTTGCTGCCCTCATCAGGAGCACCTTCAGCACTAAGACTCCAGCCGTGTTTTTCACACACTGTTGTACAGATTGCCAGGCCAATTCCATTTCCTTTGTATTCCTTATGGTTGTGTAACCTGTTAAAGGGTTCAAATATTTTTCTGGAAAAATTCATATCGAAGCCAATCCCATTATCGGCTAACACAATGCCCTCTTTATAATCTTTTCCAATTCCTTTAATTTCAATTTTCGGCGAACGCTCAGTCGATCGATACTTGAGCGAATTGCTGATTAAATTGGTGAATAATTGTTTAAGTAAGGATTTATTTCCATTTATTATGGAAATATTTTTCATCGTGATGGTGGCTTGTGCCTGTTGAATACTGCTTTCAAGTTCTACCTGAATTTCCTGCAATATTTCACCTAAATCCAATTCCTCCATGTCTGCCTCGGCCTGGGAGGTATCGGAGTAACGCAATAGATCATGGATAAGTGTGCTCATGCGCTGTGATGCATCGACTATGACATTAAGGTGGAAGCTTGCATCCTCAGTTAGTACGGGCTCAAGATCTTCTTCCAGAAAGCTGCAGAATTGTTGTATTTTCCTTAGTGGTTCCTGCAGATCGTGAGAGGCTATGAACGCGAACTGATTCAGACTTTCATTTGCAGATTCTAACCTTGTATTCTTCTCTACCGAGTCTCTTAGGGCTATATTTCGTGACGTTACATCGGTTGCGGTAATGATCCTTATACCCTGCAAAGAACCGATGGATTTCACGGTGATATTCATCTCAACGTCGAGAAAGCCTTTCTCGGAATGATACATTTTTACAGGTAGATCTTGCGCTGAACCTTCACTCAATGATTTTGCTACGATTTCCTTGTCGTCAGAATGAATAAAGTCAAGGCAATTTCTTCCCGGAATAGTTTCAGATTTTTCACCTACCTGATAAGAGAAATGATTGCTGGTGGAAATGATAAGACCCTCCGGATCAGCCAGTAATAAAATAGTTGGCACACTAGCGAAGAGCAACTTGTAGTAGTCCGTTTGTTTTTCTTGAAACTCCAATTGTTCTACATTACCCAGCAAAAAGCCTATCCACTTGGCAACAAGGATCGCAAAGTTTTTTTCATTGGGACCAAACTCTCTTTTGCGAGGTTTGGCTGAAAAGAAACTCACACTGCCGTAGGGGCCAGAAGCTGTTTGAATGGCAACACCTACATAACTTTCAATTCCGCTTTTGCTATGACATGGCAAATTGTTCAATTCACTGGCAGCAATGTTGTCGATAAATAACGTGCTTTGTTTTTCTATAAACTGTCCACAAACGGTATCGCTCAGGTCTAGTTCTGTGCCGGCGGTGTACGGATACGGTCTGTTACTGACGACTGTTCTAACCCTATAGCGTTGCCCGAATATCATGCTGACCTGTGCGGTATCCAGTTGAAAAAAATCAAGCCCTATCTGCAAAATCTCTTTAAGTTTATCCTCGGGGCCGAGATCAGAATTTGAAAAGGAATTTGATAGTCTGTCAAGAGAATCGCGATAGGCTTGTTCTTCTGTAAAATCGTTTCCTATCGTTTGATACTCTGAAATCGTTTTTCCGTCTTTGGCAATGGCTTTTGTTACTATTCTGGCAGAATTTTTATTTCCGTTTACATCGATAGAGCGGTAGATCCCATTGTAGGGTTCACCGATTTTTACCTCATCTACTATTTTTACAAATGCATCCTGCTGATCTTTTGATCTCAGGGAAATAATGTCCTTGCCTATCAAGTCTTCAGCTTTTGCATTCCATCGCTTGGCGTAGAGTTCATTACAGAATTTTATTTTGTTTGAAGATGCATGCCAGCGGACAATAAAGCTGTCAGTATTTTCGACAATGTCCTTGTACTGTTCGTTGAGACTTTGCAGTTCCGTGCGTATTTCTTGTAGATCTGTGATATCGATAATGGTGATCAACACGCCCCTGCTTAGCTTATCGTCACGCTGATAAGGTAATATTCGCAGCAGGTACACTTCGTCATTGACAAGCAGCTCGGTTTCGATAACTTCCTGTTTTTCCTTAACAGTGTTGACCATTCCGACGATGTCATGATCGACTGTTTGTGAGGTGATATGGCTGAACGGTCGACCCAGATCCTGTGGCATAATATTGAACAGACTGCGTGCCTTTTTGGTGTAACGCTGCAATCGTAGATCCTCATCAAGATGCAAAGTACCAATTTTGGATAGTTGCAACAGCATATTGACGTCGGTGTCTCTCTCGGTCAGCTCTTCATTTTTTCTTTGATGCTCTGCGCTGACTGTGTAAAGTTCTTCATTAACCGAGTGAAGTTCTTCATTGGTGCTCTGAAGTTCTTCGTTCGTTGACATAAGCTCTTCATTGGTGCTTTGCAGCTCCTCATTGCTTGTTTCAAGTTCTTCAATTGTTGACTGCAGGCTTTCTTCAGATGATTGCAGGCTATGCTCGAGGACGAGAATTCTTTGTTGCAGAGCATCTGCAGATTCATGCGAGAGAAACTCTGGTGCTTTCAATTCACGTTCAGTTTCACTTGCTGAATTTGTTTCCTGCTTCTGAATAGACAAAAGTAGAAAACGCATCGACTCTGCTGGCAGATCGAGTCGCTCCAACGACACCTCGTAGGTGGAAGATGCTTCATTCTCCTCCTTGACGTAGGCAGTGCGGCGAAAACCCTCAAATCCGCTACTCCGGGCGTGATCAAGTGCGGCTGTTACAATCACCTTCATATCCGCTCTGATCAGGTCGACTATCCTTTTGCTGAAAGATCCTGATTGGAGCGGTAGCAACGTTCCGGCATTTCCGAAAATGTGAACAATTACACCATCCTCGGTTAGAAGAAAACCGGGGGGTGCATAGCGAGAGACTATGGTTTCCAGTGCGCTGCGCTGAGCACGTTTAAATGGAATAGTGTTCTCATCGGCGGTCGCTGTGTGGCGCACTACATTGCGTGCGTAGGTGTTCGCCACAGCGATGTCTTTTGACACATCTGCCCTCTGAAATATGGATTCGGAGGGCAGAAGTTTTATATCTCGGCGTTTTTTGTAAATACGCCATTTTTCATTGACCGCTTCGAACTCATGTGCAATGGCGCCTATGTGCTCACTCGGTCCAAGGAAAAGAAAGCCGTTTTTGCGCAAAGAAAAGTGCAGCAGATTCATCACCTTCTCTTGAGCATCTTCTTTCAGGTAGATCAGCAGATTTCTGCAACTGATCAGATCAATGCGGGTAAAAGGCGGGTCTCGCATCACATCGTGTGTGCTGAAAAATACCATGTTTCTGATAGTCGGTTTTATCTGTGCCTGCCCATCGGCTATGTCAAAATAACGTGTGATGAGCTCAGCCGGCATACCTTTTAGAGCATCCTCAGAATAAATGCCGGAACTGGCCTGATTCATGGAACGTATGTGGATATCAGTTGCCATGATTTTAAGCTGAAGATAAATACCCTTTGCACGCGCATGCTCCTGCAAAAGGATGGCAATTGAATAAGCCTCTTCACCACTGGCGCAGCCAGGCACCCACACTCGTACGGCTTCCCCATCCTTTAAATCGGCCATCAACTCAGGAATAACCCGTTGTTCCAGAATGTCAAAGGCACTGTTATCTCTGAAGAATTCGGTAACTTCAATTAGCAGATCCGCATACAGTTCCTGGAGTTCGGCCTCGTCCGTGTTCAGAATATCTCTATAGTCATTAATGTCAGAAATACGCCGCATTTGCGCCCGTCGCTCTATACGGCGTTTTATTGTTGCTTCCTTATATTGTTCGAACTCAGTACCGTAACGATGCTTTAGCATTGACAACAGATCTTGCAGCGGCTCTTCAATAGGCTGTCTTTCGGTATTTAAAAGATCTTCCAGTGACTCTCCGTTTATCAGCTTCACGACTCCAATTGCTAAATCATGTGGTGGTGCAATGAGGGAATAGTTGCCGTCCGCGACGACTGACTTAGGCATGCCATTAAAGCGGGTCGTTTCAGGATCCTGAACCAGTACTTTTCCTCCCACCTCACTTATCGCCAGACTGCCCCGGGTGCCGTCCGAACCGGTGCCGGATAAAACCAGACCTATGGCTTGCTCCCTACGACTTTGTGCCAGAGAATTAAAAAAAAGATCGATAGGTAGATAAACCGTATCCTGGGTGTCGATTCTCTCCACTCTCAGAACATTGCCGTCAATAGTCATGACTGAGCGCGGTGGATTTAGATAGATCGAGTCTGGTTCGATCTGCATGCCATCGGTGACTCGATGAATGTTCATACTTGAGTGGCGGGCCAGTAACTCATCCATCAGGCTGCGAAAGTCGGGGGAGAGATGCTGGATAATGACAAATGCACAGCCGGAATCTGCAGGCATGGAATCGAAAAAGTTTTCGATGGGTTCGAGCCCACCTGCGGAAGCACCGATAGCGGCGATTTGTATCAGATCAACACTAGTGTCATTTATCTGAAGAGACGCACCAGCGTGTTCCGTTGCACTGGCTTGAGTGTCGCTACTGGTGCTTTCAGTGGTTTCCACTTCCAGTTTACGCGATTTCGCTTGCCTGCTTGATTTTCGTGATCGCTTTCCAACCTTTTTCTTTGCCATTGAAATTATCGGGACTCAGTAGCTTTTGGAATAACTCTCAACGAGAGCAACAACTTTAATTAGGTGATTCAGCCTACTGACCTCTCGCGCAGGCAGATAGTCATACTGGCCAATGATCTATTTTTTTTCGCTTTTCTGCTCTTGCTCGAGCAAAAGAGCGTTGTTGAGTCGAACTTGCTGATCGGCTTGTAGGTTTCGTGCCGATTCGGTACTGTCGAGAAGAAGAACCCATTGGCGCTCCAACTCTTTGAACAGGTGAAGGTCGAAGAAACGATCTTTAACCATCTGAGCATTGGCTATGATTACCGGAGCGGTTCCAGTGGGGATAAGACCCACGAGAATATCAACCTGGGAGGTGATGGACTTATTGGAGTTTATGGTGGTCGTACCAAGTATCTCAAGATTTCCACCGCTCGCGATGACATGAAGGCTCTGATCCAGTTCGAGATAAGCAAGGGCACGGGTATCCGCGCCGAGCTTGCGCAAATATCTTGCGATAGTTATGGGGGTGGCTACAAGGCTCACTCCAGCACCACCTCGTTAGAAGGTACCAATGCAGCAGCTAAATTGTCGAACATCTCGTCGACCCCTGTATCCGTCTTGGCACTGGTTTCAATGCGGGCAATTGCCGAGTCTTCTAGATACGACAGATCGCGCTGTTCCCCGATCCACTGATCTTTCAAGTCAGATTTGTTCAAGGCCAGCACAAAAGGTTTGTTACCAAAATTGGTCTCTACCATCTGATGTAGCTTGACAGCACTTTGTACGGTGGTTTCACGGGTGGGATCCACTACCAGAATATAACCAGATAGGCCTCGTAGATAAGCAGGAACAACACTCTGGTGGCTGTCTTCACCATAGACGTCCCAGAGTACAAGCGACAATTGTTGCTCACCAGCAGTCACCATCTTTTTGTCTATTTTCACACCGATAGTCGTGGTGTAGGTCTCCGAGAATATGCTGTCCACGTAGCGTCTAACCAGGCTTGTCTTACCGACAGCGTATGAACCCAACATACAGACTTTTCTTTGCAGGATACTCATTGGCTTGAAACATCTCCCGAATACAGAACAATTACTTTGTCGATACCAGCGATACTAAGAGCAAATTTTTTGGCAAACGCACCCCATTGCCTGTCTTGCACGCCACTTATCAGCAACACCGGGTTTTCAAATCTAAGCTGCACACCTTGTGGAGGTGATAACATTTGATTGGCGCGCTCAAGGGTAAAATCAGGATGCATTGCCTGATAGGGCTCAAATTGATAGTTCACGTAATCAGGGTTTATTGAGGTCGAGGCCAGCAATTCCAGGGGATCGCTAGCCATAGGATCCCTAAGTCCAGTAACGGAATACTGTCGAAAACCATGGTGTTGATCGGTGATAACAATGCCGGGCTGATTTTCCAGATCTGCTACATAATTTGCCCATCTTCGGGAGTCGAACCAACTGTGGCAAAACCAAACAAGTGCACAGCCAACGAGCAAGCCGCAAATGAGTAACTGTCGCTTGGCACGCACAGGTAAATTCTTCAAGCGGTTTTTCAGTCGTCCATCGTGACTTTCCAGAAACAGAGTTAATTCAGGATCCAGCGAGTCAAAACTACTGGCATCACCGTCATAGACGGACAAGTCACTGGCGAATCTTCGGTGAATATCCTCAATCTGGATCTGCAGTGCATCCCTCAGGTGTATCGGTGGTATGCCTCGAACAACCGCTGCGAGCACGGCCTCCGGGCCCCATTCAATCCAGACTGACACATCCCCGAGTTGTAGCGTATTGAGGGTATCAAATTCGTCAGTGTCAAAAGCATCTTTTACGAACGATTGGATGGCGCTCAACATACCACTTACCATGTCCGCATCTTGAGTGGATGCTAATGAGGCTGACACATGCGATACAGGCAACCCGGTGGCGTTGTGGATCAGAAAAAGTTGTTCAACGCGATAAGTGCGTTTCTTGGCGTTCCTATCCGGAGATAAAATGCTGATGATCATTTTGCGAATAGCCGGCCCTAAAATAGGGTATAAGGCATCGGCCATCACTTCGGGATCGTCTCTTGACGTCTCGCGAAATTGTTCCACAACTACTGGTTTGAGTGCGACGCCGAGTTTAGCGTCTGCCTGCAAGCGTTTTTCCACTGCCTCAGCCAGAATCTCACTGGTATCTACGACTCTGCTGTCTGGGGTGCTAATACGCCGTTCAAGTTGGCTGAGGCGTGTTTTTAACCGTTCAATGCTACTTGCCTGTTGCCCGAACAGCAGACCTCTTAAGGTATCTATGTCATTAAGAGGCTCGAACGCAGAGCTTGAATCTGCGAGTTCGGGATCTTCCAGAATAGGCTGCGGGTCGTGTGTCACACTATCCTCTAATTTTCGTTTATCTTCTTTTACGAATCATGAGCAGACGGCTCAACTATCGATTCTTCCTTGTAGTCAGTATCCGCGGAAAGCTCTTTCGCCATATTGCCAAGAAGGCGCGATAGCGCACCCTGGTCAAGTTTGCCGCTTTTTAGCTCATTCACTGCGTGATCCATACGCTCCAACAACTCTGCCCTGGTAAGCTCCAGCGAATGTTTCAGCTCATTCTGGTAGCTAACTAAATCAGCTTGCAATTTTTGTTGTTGTTTGTCTGCTTTGTTAGAGGTAGTGCTGAGTTGAGTGACTAGTTGCTGCTTATTCTTTGAAAATTCCTTGCTCAGTTGGGTCTGCGTG
Organism: uncultured Granulosicoccaceae bacterium; assembly: GCA_937951345.1. GTDB lineage: Bacteria > Pseudomonadota > Gammaproteobacteria > Granulosicoccales > Granulosicoccaceae > CALFCE01. The sequence goes on along the minus strand of CALFCF010000026.1, from coordinate 3,453 downwards.
GTTGCAAAGGCGTGTTCTGCCTGTTCAATTTGCTGTTTGAGGTCTTTGAGCGAGCTGTCCAATCTTTTGTTCAAACTATCAAGCTGAGCATCAAAATTACTGCAGATATGTCGGAGTTTTTCCTCTGTCTCTGCGGAAAGACTGGACAAGCGATTATTATTCTCGAGCAACTGTTTGCCAAACAGAATTTTCTGGATTTGACCAAGTTCTCCTTCCGAGAAATTTAAAGAAGCAGACCCGTTTGCCTTCGTTGACCCAGAAGCCGAGTCAATATCGGCAATGTTATCAGCTGTACGATGGGGTTCTTTCACAGCTCCTTACCTCATATAGGATTTCAGGCAGTATACGTTATAGATAATGCCTCGTGTTGGGCCTCGGATAACTTTGCGCTCGTCCGTATTCAGGCTTTAGTCAGACCATTTCTCTACCAGGTCCAGAAAATAACCTTGTCGCTTAAAGGTGCAGCAGTATATTGCCTATTTGCTTGGAACTAATTGCCTGAGCCCAGTTAGCTACGTCGCTGCTTTCCTTTTGCTCCGCCTGGCCTGTTAAATCTCTCAGGCATCACTAAAACAACTCACCGGAAATACCGTTCTCAGAACTAGTGCTGCATACAGAGAATGAAATTAGCACCTTGGTGCCCAAATCCACCTGGCCGGCAGATCGATGATTTATAGCACGCAATCTGTTTCAAATTGATACAAACCTGTGTCCAAATGAAAATTAGCAACGAAGTGGCGGGGATCAGCTTCAGGAATATTACTGCAACTCGATATCAGCAATATATCTTCAGTGGAGTGTCATATGCAGCACTTTTTAAGGAAAAGAACAAGCAGTAAGTGTCATTGCTATTTGCACTTGCCTTTAGCCTCTACTCGACGATGATTCAAAGCCAAACAGGTAAAGCTTTTTTTAAGGCAATATGGCGCCCCGTTATCGCGCCAAAGCAATAACAATTCCTGAGACGGTGATACTCATTTATGAGGAGACAGAATGGATACAGAAAACTACGACCATAATAAAACGATTCCGCCCATGCCAATGTTATCCCTGTTGTTCTATAGGACATTTAACATCGCCAGCCGCGAAAAAGACGAAACAAGAAAAATAACACTAAGTAAAAAGAAGACTACTGAAAAGCAGGAGTGACCATGAATACAGCACAAGCTTCAACAAACAGAGAAAGGCGTACCAGCAGCACGAAGGCTTCAGGCGCGGTCTCGATTAAACGAATAGCCTATCTGGAGGACGATGAAACTCATGCTGCATATCTATCGAATTGGTTAGGTCGACGTGAAATTAGCTGTGAGGTGTTCACTTCCTGCGCTGACTTCAAGCAGGCTCTTTCCGATACCAGTTTCGATCTCGTGCTGCTCGACTGGGAAATGAGCGATAGCATATCAGGTTTGGAAATGCTTGCATTCATCAGGGATTCACTAGGTACGGATCTACCGGTAGTTTTCGTGTCTTCGAGAAATACACGAGAAGCGGTACTGACAGCGATCCGCAATGGTGCAGATGACTACATTGCAAAACCCGTACATCGCTCTGAATTGCTAAAAAGAATCCGGTCCCTGACAAACCGAAAAGAGATTGTTGGCAGCACCTACCACTGTGGACCCTACCTTATCGACAAAAACCTCTGTCATATTTATCTAAACGGCAAAACTGTTTCTCTAGCACCCCGTGAATACAAGCTGGCGTTGACCCTCTTTACCAATATTGGAAAGATCATGAGCCATGAACAATTATTAAATGAAATTGGCGGAGAGCTCACACTGAAACCCTACCACGAAATTGAATATCTCTTGTATAATCTCAAGAAGAAATTGAAAATCAAAGACTATTCAAACTGGCATGTCGACAAAATCGGTGATATCGGTTTTCGCTTGTTGGCTGATTAGGGCAACCTACCTAAACCTGGTTTTTGCGGGCCGGAAAATCTGGCCCCTAGAACCTATAGAGCTGCGTGTTGTTCAACACCCTACATAAAATATCCGGATAAGCCGGAATATGGGGCTTCAATCTAATTGTCCTTGTCCTTGTCCTTGTCCTTGCGCGCAGAATATTTCTCGACACAGCTTCTGATATAGAGCGCAAAATTCAGTCAGTAAAAAATCAAGGTTGGTGATACTACGGAAACCCGCGCCGTTCGTAAGCAATAGTTAATTGGCTCAATACAGTTATAAGTCCATCCAACGAACCCCGCTTTGGGATAGCCAGCGCTTTATCTTGTGATGGACCTATGTTGCACGGCCCGGAACAGTCACCCTTCAGCGGGTCGTACGATTACGCGAGTAGCCCGGTGCGAAGTAATAACAGTACTGGTACCACTTCAAGCTCTAGAAACTCTTTCGGTGGGAGCAATAAGTAATCAGACTCATCGATCGCTTTCGACAGTACAAGCACCTTCAATACCTTACTCGTGCCATTGTAGTCGAATGGATCCGATTTTTTCATTATGACGATCAGTGAACCCTGGATTGAACCACGTCCCATACTTGTTCAACAAGCATAGGCACCTGCCGGTTGGTGGAACATTACTGAAAACGCCAGTACACCTGAAGAGAGTGTCATCTACAAAGAAATTATCCCGTATTCCAATAAATTCGACCGTTTCAAAAAGGGCGGTGAGGCCAAGTTTGATTGAGACGGGCAAAATTGCATCTGCAGGCATCGGTTAAACAGCAAGATGAATAATTTTGCTGGAATAATTGTTGAAATGAAAAGGGTAGGGAAATCAGGCCAATGTCTGGCGGCGAGTTGGTGCTGCAGCGCTTGTTTATCTGCTTTCAGCAAACGAGATGTTCCTTATCAGTTGCGCTGATTTTTAAAGAGTAAAAGAATGAAAAATAATATAAAACAAGCATTTTCATTCTTAAAAATAGCGGATATCTGTAATATGCTTCTGAGTAAATGCAGCGACAGACACTATCTCGAATAAGGTCTTACCATGCGTAGCCGCCATATTTAGATAATCAGATATTAAACTTTTATAACCCATGGGCTTCAGCAAGTATGGACATTCTTCAGCAAGTCAACAAACTGCAATCTAAGACAAAACTACAAACACTAGTTATCGATGATGACCGACAACACTGTGAGGCTGTCAGTCGTGTACTCAGAAGATTCGGTTGTTCTGTAACGAAAGCATATACTCTGGAGCAGGCTCGCAAAATTACCGAAAAAAGTAAGTTTGATGTTGTTTTTTTGGAACAACGCTTGGGCAATGATGGCGATGCCGAGAAGTACCTTGAATACAAAAAACAACAGACATCCCCACCCGCCGTCATTATAACTGGGAACTATATACCAGCTCATATCTCTGCCTACTTCCAAAGAAAAGAGGCATCTACAGCAGTACAAAAACCTTTCTATCAACAGCAATGCGGAGCATTGTTCGATGAGGCACTGATCAGTACATCTACAGCCTGAATAGTTGTCTCACATACC
>CALFCF010000025.1 GCA_937951345.1 uncultured Granulosicoccaceae bacterium | reverse complement strand
CATTCACACCATCAACAGCATTCGAACCATCAGTACCATTCACACCATCAGTACCATTCACACCATCAGTACCATCGGATTCTTCTTTTTTAAAAAAGCTACAGTCAACAGAAGGTTGCAAACAATCATCTGCATCGCGGTAATTCGGTAAACCATCACCATCACGATCACCGGTTCCGTCATATCTGTCCGGTATTCCGTCTCCATCAGAATCCAAATCCAGTCTATCCGGGATGCCATCAAAGTCGGCATCACCATCTGGCGGGCCTGTTAGTTCGTACTGATCATCAACACCATCAGCATCAGTGTCCGGGCCAAACGTATGATCTGGATCAAATCGATCATCAATTCCATCTGAATCGGAATCGCGGCTGCTGGCTCTCGATTCATGAAAATCAGGAATAAGATCGTTGTCTGAGTCTTTATCCTGATAATCCGGTATCCCATCACCATCAGTGTCCGAGTTACCTTCAACAGTATCGGGAACTGCGTCATTGTCTGAGTCTCTGTCAATATAGTCAGCCAGGCCGTCGAACTCGGTATCAATCAAACCAGCAGTTTCGTAAATATCAGAAATACCGTTTGCGTTGGAATCTGAACCACCAGTTGTATCGCTATCAAACGCATCATCAATCCCGTCATCATCCTGATCACGCCCCACTACGGCGGCTTCAACCCTATCGCTGATACCATCGTTATCTGACTCCGGATCTATATAATTTGCAAGCAGATCTCCGTCAGGGTCATCGTATCCATCTATAACATCAGGAATGCCATCAGAATCAGTGTCAACATCACCAGACACAATTTGAAAATTTAAAACAGAAGAAGAATCCCAATCGCGATAATCTGGCAAACCGTCAGAATCTGTATCCGTTGTACCGTCTTCGCCATCCGGCACCCCGTCTGAATCAGAGTCCAGATCCAGACGATCCGGATACCCATCATCATCAGCATCATCGTCCGGTGTACCAAATATTTCGATAGAATCGTCTACTCCGTCTCGATCATCATCTATACCACCGGTATTGTCTGAATCGAACCGATCGTCTATGCCATCTTGATCGTTATCACGAGAGCTAGCTCTTGACTCGTGAAAATCGGGTATTCCATCGTCATCTGAATCCTTGTCCAGATAATCGGGCAGGGTATCTCCATCTGTATCCAAAGCACCTTCTATAGTGTCCGGAACTAAATCGTTATCAGAGTCGGGATCTATATAATCAGGCAAACCATCAAAATCACTGTCCAGCAATCCGAATTCTTCAAAGAAATCAGCGATACCGTTGGAATCGAGATCAGTATTTTCTATTGAGTTCCCATCAAATCGATCATCAATTCCATCCTCATCAGCGTCTGCAAACAAATTTCCAGCTTCAACACTATCGGAAATCCCGTCATTATCAGAATCAATATCAAGGTGATTCCCCAAACCGTCAGAATCATAATCAATAGTGGATTCAAGTAGATCTGGTATTCCGTCTCCATCGGAATCAGACAAAGACTGTAAACGCGATTCAGAATTAGTGGAGCCAGAATCGAAAGAAAATCTCGTTCGAACTGAAATCGGATCTTCTTGATTGTTTTGTTCAGAACTACATCTTTTACTAGCATTCCTAAGTATGCCAGCGTGATCTACTGAACTATTCTGCGAACAACAATTGCTATCACTTGAAGAGGGAGATGAACCACGACAGGAAGGAGTGTATTCGAATTGTTGAGCGTGGTTGTTTTCGCGCCCTTGCAGAAAAGACGCGGCGCTACAGCAAAGTATCAACGCAACATATACCGCTACCGATCGTCGCCTAACACTAGATATGAACATAGAAACCTCTGATCAGCCTTGATCAATTACAAATTCCATTTAACGGTTTTTTCGTAGCCAACCAATTTACAGAGGAACCAGAATGCATCTGATTCTCCGAGTGGAAGGCAACTTCCTTAACTGCTAATTTACCATTTAAGAGTCAACATCATTTGACTCAAACAACTGAAACGCAACTTTCTGTAAAATGTAATTCGGCTAAGTTATTGTTTTCTTAATTTTCACCAGCGTTTTTAGTGAAAATACAATTCAAATACTCGAATTAAAAAACATAGTCGAGACCACGACTAATTCAAATTCAACAGACTCGAATTCAACAGACAGGAAAATAATTCATTTCTATCTTCGATGAGCTACTCTAACCGCTTTTTAAGCGAACAATAGTGATTATCCAGCTTTAACTATGGGACCTGTTTAACACCTCACATCATTTATTTTCGAAGATATAACCCGACGAATACAAAGGGTGTATTTTTTGCTAAATGGGACTGACAGACATTTTCGACGTTGATCCCACACGAGAAAGATTCTCGCCCTACTATTCGTTCAAAACCTTCATGAAATATCTAGCTAACGCGATGTTTGCAATGATTGCTTTTCTGATCATCGCAACCAGTAATTCTGCCTACGCTCAAGCGATTGAAAACGTATCAAGAATAGTTATAACTCACGCGGATGGCGGGAATACACCAATTCAGGTGTCTGAGATAATCGTCACAGATGACAATACTCTGCACGATGTAGCACTCGCAAACAACGGTGCGACTGCAATTGCGTCCGGCACCTTCGGTAGTGTCAATCGTTTTGGCGCCCATCACACCATCGATGGTATTTCCACACCGGGTAGTGATGCATTAGCCAACTATTTCCATTCATCCGGAAACGCTGCAGATTCATTGATTATAACGTTACCCAGCCCGACATCTGTTTCAAGGCTGGAAATCGTAGGTCGAGCTGACTGTTGTCAATTCAGGGACAGATACAGTATTCAACTGCAAGACGCAGCCGGTGTTCCTATCGAAGTAGTACCACTAGTTGTACCCGAGGAGCCTTCCAGACGCGCAACCGTCGCATTTTCTACACCGGCGGACCCTGCGATTCTGGGCTCATGGGGTGAAGTGAAAAACTGGCCTCTGGTTGCAGTTTCAATGGCGAATCTTCCAGATGGACGCTTATTAACCTATTCGGGTTCAGAACGCCGTACCTGGCCGACCACAGAGCAAACCTATAGCGTTGTCTGGGATCCAGAGACAGACACGTTTTCCGAACGCTTGCACACCGGACACAATATGTTTTGCGGAACTCTTTCGATGCTGGAAGATGGGAGAGTGTTGGTTGCCGGTGGTCGCAACGGTCGCAATAGTCCATGGACAACGGCATTCGACCATACCGACAATGATTGGACACCATTGGAAAACATGGCCAGTGGTGGTCGTTGGTATCCTACAACTTTAACTTTGGGTAACGGCAATGTTTTTTCTGCAATGGGATCTGCAACCAATGTAAAAAACCCTGATTTATGGTCGCCAGCAACAGGTTGGCGTGTGCTTAACGGTATCGATTTTCTTAGCATGCGTACTCGACGGAATTCACAGCGATGGTTTCCTTTGTTGAGCCAGGCACCGAACGGAAGCATTTTTCACTTTTGGGATCCGATAGAGTCCCACTTTATTTCAGCTGACGGCAACGGTAGTTCTACACCTGCTAACTCACTGCATGATTCAACTGAACATGCTGGCGGCGTTCAGGTTATGTACGATGAAGGAAAACTACTTATCTCCGGAAGCAATGATGGTTCCTGGCGCGACGCTCTGGATATCACTCGAAGTGCTTATACCGTCGATCTGAACGCTGGCACACCAGTTATCAACAGCACTCAGCCGATGACATTTCCTCGTATCTTCCACAACTTCGTGGTACTGCCTACAGGCGAAGTGCTGGCAGTGGGTGGCAACACGACAGGCGCTAAATTTGAAGATATTGGTAGCGTGTTAGATGCGGAAATATGGAACCCGACCACTGGTGAATGGCGTATTACCGCACCGATGAGTGTAGCACGTGACTATCATTCAACGGCATTACTGTTGAAAGATGGCAGTGTTATAAGTGCAGGTGGTGGATACTCTCCCGGGAATCCGAATTCACCAGGTACTCATCAGGATGCACAAATCTATTATCCGCCTTACCTGTACGACCAAAGTGGTGAATTAGCACAGCGTCCAGCAATCACACCTGCGACATCTGTGGTGACACACGGCGAATCCTTTCTGGTCACGAGTAACGACATCATTGAAGAATTCACTCTATTAAGGCTCTCTTCAGTCACGCACTCTGTCAATACTGATCAGCGTTTTTTCCGACCGGATTTCACAAGTCTAGGTAACGGTAGTTACCAACTGACTATGCATGACAATGAAAATGTAGCGATTCCCGGTTATTGGATGCTGTTCGGAATTGACGACAAAGGAGTACCGTCAGAAGCGCAGATTATTCAAATCAAACTTGGTGACGCTGTAACAAATATAGATAACGAACCGGCACAGATATCGCCGATTATCTCCAGCCCGATCCAGACAGGTACAAGCGTCACGTATACCGCTGACGCCATCGGTTCGGGCCTTGTGTACAGCTGGAACTTTGGCGACGGCTCTGGAGACACCAGTTTTCTGTCAGACGAAAGTATCAATCACGTCTTCTCGGCACCCGGTCGGTACGTTGTGACAGTCACCGTTCGTAATGCACTCGGGGTTGACTCAGTCGAATCGTTTACGCAAATGATCTACGCAGCAACGACTGATAATGGTGCGATGACTTCAAATGCCATTCTTGAACTTTCACAACAATCAGAGGTATGGGTCAGCAATCCGGACAACAACACAGTCTCTGTAGTGGATTTAAGTACATTAACCCGTACTTCCGAAATAGCAGTTGGTGAGAATCCGCGCTCGTTAGCGCTCGCACCGAACGGTCGAGTTTGGGTAGTCAATAAAGACTCAGCCTCCCTATCCATTATTGATCCAGCAGCCAGAGGGATAATCAATACCCTGCCGCTGCCACCGGCAAGCCGCCCACACGGTATCGTTTTTAACGATCATAGTGCCTATATCGCACTTGAATCGATAGGTGAAGTAATACAACTCGATGCCCTGACTGGTGACACAAAGTCCCGTCAAGCAGCGGGTCTGCGTCCAAGACATTTAAGCATAAGCGGCGACGGCTCTACGCTTTATGTATCAAACTACTTAACAGAAAAATTGCCAGGTGAGGATACCGGCTCACCCGATGTCAGCAACGGTGCAGGTACGGTTCGACAATTCAGTGCAGGTCTCAGCGGATTAGCGAATCAACGCGTGATCAGGCTACAACATTCGAATCGAAGTGTTTCAGAAAACGAAGGACCGGGTATCGCAAACTATCTGGGGCCATTTATTCTAAGCCCTGATGGGCAAACAGGCTGGATGCCTTCAAAACAGGATAATATTCTTGCAGGAACACTGCGTGGTGGACCGGGCATAACATTTGATCAGACGGTTCGGGCAGTGACATCAAAAGTCGACTTGCAAACAGGCAACGAGATATTGTCAGCGCGAATCGACCATGACAATGCCAGTGTGGTTTCTAGCGGCGCATTCGGACCTAACGGGCTGGTTTTGTTCACGACCCTTGAAGGCAACCGACAAGTGGCGCTGATCGACACAATTACAAACCTTGAATATTCCAGATTCAATACGGGGCGTGCGCCACAATCGCTGTTGCTATCAGCAAGCGGAACGCGGTTATATGTGCATAACTTTCTTGAACGATCCCTTGGCATCTATAACATTGAGGGTGCCGTCCAGCGGGGCGATTCCACCGTTGATCAAATAGCCACTGTGAATCTTGTTTCAAACGAATCACTCGCCAATGAAATTCTTCGCGGCAAACAACTTTTTTACGATTCTCGTGACGATCGTCTAGCAGGGCTCAACTACATGTCTTGTGCAGCTTGTCACAACGATGGTGAGCATGACGGTAGAACCTGGGATTTCACCAGCCTGGGCGAAGGTCTGCGTAACACGACCAGTTTACGTGGTATGGGGAAAGCTACTGGCAGACTGCATTGGTCTGCCAACTTCGACGAAGTACAGGACTTCGAAATTCAGTTAAGAAACTTCAACGGGGGCGAAGGACTTATGGCCGATGAAGATTTTTTTACTGGCACAACCTCAAATCCGATGGGGAGTAAAAAGGCCGGTCTTAGTAACGATCTGGATGCACTCGCAGCCTATGTCGAATCGCTGGAGACAGCTATTCCCAGCCCATGGCGTAGCAGTGGCACCCTAAACGCAAACGGCGAACAAGGGCGAGCAACCTTTGCCAGTGCAGGATGCGCAAGTTGCCACAGTGGCGCAACTTTCACAGACTCCGAATCTCAGCGTTTGCACGACGTTGGTACACTCGATGCAGATTCAGGCAATCGAAATGGTGGCGTTTTGAATGGCCTCGACACTCCGTCGCTACTTGGTGCGTGGTCAAGTGCTCCCTACCTTCATGACGGGTCTGCAGATACTTTAATGGACGCCATTGCAGCTCATTCAAACCAGAATCTTGATGGGCCTGCGCTAGCGAATCTGGCTGCGTTTGTTGCCCAAATAGACTCAGATGAACCGCTTGTACAACCCGGCGCGGAAACTCAAGACTCGCCAACCCCTGACTCTGAAGAACCGTTCAGCTTTGCAGCAAACATTGTGATCGATGGTGATTTTGGGGACTGGCCCATAGAAGCACTACTGGCAACAGACCCAAAGGATACATCGGGTGGTGGCAACCGGCTGGACTTCATGCGAGTTTGGGCTGCACACGATCAGCAAAATATGTTTTTCCGGTATGACAATCATGCACCTAACGATGTCGAACTGGTGTGGGGTAACTCTATCGGTATTGATACAAACGGTGCGGCAATTGGTTATACCGGCGGATTTCTGCCAGTGGGCATTGACTTTCTGATCGAAGGCGAGCTTGTCTATCGCTATAACGGAGACGGCATCAGTTGGTCATGGCAAGGGTTAGTAAATGCTGAAGTAGCAATTACGGGTCGTTCGCTGGAGTTACTGGTGCCGAGAACAGCTATTGGTAACCCTGAAACATTCAACCTGATATTCACTGCCGATAACGCAGCTGTGGGCGGTAGCGCGGTCGACTTTGTTCCCGACTCTGTGCCCGATATTGATGCACTAATAGAAACTCGATACCTAACTTACGCGCTGAACGGCACAGTACCTGCACCGACAGAAACCTCAACGCCCAGTGCAGTCACCTTCAGCAATCAAATTTCAACGTTATCCATTGACGGAAATCTATCAGACTGGGCAGGTATAGAACCTCTACTAATTGATCCAGAAGATGTTGCAGCAGCTGATGGCAATATAGATTTTCTGTCTATCTGGGCAGCACATGATAACAATCACCTGTATTTTGCGTGGCAAAACGATGGGCCTACAGCGGAAAGCTGGGGCAATGCCATATTTTTTGATACTGACCTGTCGATAAGCACAGGATTTCGCGGCTTTATGAACGACTCGCCAATTGGTGTCGACTACTTATCAGAAGGGAGTAGTTTGTTTCGCTACATGGGAACCGGCAACGATTGGAATTGGGAATATCTCGGGGATACAACACTTGCCACCAATGGAGACGTTCTCGAACTACAGATACCGCTTGACCTGATGGGCAATGTGGAAACGTTTGATATTTTTCTCCGTGGCGATAGTGCAGCCCTCGGCGGCTCAGGGGTTGATTTTGCACCGGACGCAGCTAATCGTCCCAGCAGACAACAAAGTGCGAGAAAAATCCGCTATTCGCGAGCAAACGGACCGAACGGTTCTGCAGCTGAAATCACAAGTAGCGCAGCTGGGAGTTTCTAATGAACTATAAATACCAACCTAAGGAAACGATTGGCTCCACGAAATCGAACACTTTGATAGTCGGCATGATGTGTTTATTGGCAACACTAACAGGCTGTGAAGGTGATGTCGGCAAGACAAACCAGCTAGGCGCGGCTGCAGAAATCAATCAACCAATAACCAATCTGGTTTTCGCTCCAGCAGCCGCAGTAGCGAATGCACCCGAACCCTTATCTACGTTCACCGAACTGGATACGGGCGATGAAATACTGACTCTTGACGAGTTACAAAGCCTTGTATTCACTCCGCATTGCGCCAGCTGTCACACAGGACAAGGTGATGACCTACCCGCATCGCTGGACTTGTCTAACGGCGCAGATACTTACGCCAGTACCATTGGCACCCCAAGTTCAGAAGACCCGCGACTGGCTATAATTGAGCCTGAGCAATCAACCAACAGTTATCTCGTACGAAAGATCGAAGGTACACAATCAGTCGGTCAACGCATGCCACTCAACCAGGAACCGTTACCCGTCTGGGTGATTGCAGCGATAAAACGATGGGTCGACGCTGGAGCGGTTTTTTAGACTGACTGTTGTACTTAGTCACCACACAGTGAGTTTCGTTAGCCTTTTTATTGCTGCTTTATAGCAGCACCATCGTATACTGCAGATCGATATCGACGGCATCAATATCGATGAAAAGCAGGGAACCGAGCGTACCCAAACAAATTTACCGAATGTTAAACAGCATCTCTGTCTTACATTGTTGTTGCGATCGCTTCGGCAATGTGCCCTCTCAGCATGAAGAATGAACCCTCAATATAACACTGCTTTCTACGAGCTACCTCGCGGTGCGTAGCGGGTGGGTACGTACGGTTTTTGAAGTGGGCGCTGGGGTTTTCGCGTTGAATACCTCAGATGTTGCAGAGTAGAAAGACCGTAGCCAGCGACACATAAACGAGCAAGATATTGAGCGCTTCGACAGTATCGCCCTTCGCGGTGGCTCAAGCCCAACGCCTGTTCGAACTTCTGGTAAACGTGCTCGACTCACCACCACAATTTCGCTGTTCTTAACAGCATCCATTTCGCCAATCACTATTCATCAGTAGCCATTGTTCCTGACGAGGGTCACGACGCCGGATATCACGATGCGCAACACGTATCCAGTTGGCTACAAAACGTGAATGGAGTGAGTTTTTTTATTAGACTATATTTCTTAGCACAGTAGAACTCGTTGCTACCTGAGCAACAAGCCAATAAGAAAGAAATGAATCGATAACTAAACGGAGTCTGTTGTATGGTGGAAGCAGTTGCATGCAAATTCACGGTTCAGGGCAATGGGCCGGCGCTAGTACTGATTCATGGTATCGGAGCCAGCCGACAAACCTGGTCCGCGCTGTTGCCTGTTCTAACCCCCCACTTTACGGTCGTCACGTATGACCTTCGTGGTCATGGCACATCACCGCGGTCAAATTCTGGAGAATTCAAATCTTTTGGTCTGGACGAACTGGTAGCCGATCTGGCAGCACTCCTCGATCAGCTCGAAATCGAACAAACACATGTGGCAGGACATTCTCTCGGCGGTATGATCGGACCGGCATATGCCAGAGCATACCCCACGCGAGTTTTATCTCTCGGACTACTATCGACGGCTGCATTTCGCACTGAAGATGACAGCGACAAAGTTTGGGGCGTTGTTAAAGCAATGGAAAACCGAGGGATTGAAAACGTGCTGCCTACCTTGACGGATCGGTGGTTTACCGACAGCTTCATCGAGAATCAGCCAGAGATTGTCGAGCAACGGTTGAGGCAGGTTATCGCCACTGACCCTGATGTTTTCATGACTGTGTTCAGAATTTACGCCGGCACTGAAATGAAGTCGTGGCTATCCGAAGTTAAAACTCCTGCGCTTGTGCTGACAGGTGAAAATGACGGTGGCTGTAACCCGCGATTGAACCAGCAGATAAGTGACGCATTGCCAAAGGCCCGGCTCGTGATACTCCCGAGGTACAAGCATTCTTTATTGTTGGAAGCTGGTGAAGCAGTCGCCAAAGAGTTATTGGCTTTTATTCATGAGCTCGGTATCAACCATGAAAATTACACAGATTGATCTGTTCAACCGTAACCTACCCTATCAAGGCGAAACCTATTCTCTGTCAGGTGGCCGTGATTACACAGAGTTTCAGGCCGTCATTGTCCGCATGCTATCGGATGATGGGTTCATAGGATGGGGTGAAAGCACACCGTTTGGCGGCACCTATATCGCCGCCCATGCCAGGGGAGCGGTTGCCGGCATTGAGGAGCTGGCACCTGCCCTACTCGGTCAGGACCCTCGTTGTCACGAACGTGTTTGCGATGTCATGGAGCAGACATTATTGGGGCACAACCATGCCCGTGCTCCTCTTGATATCGCCTGCTGGGATCTCGCAGCGCAACACTACCAAGTACCCGTCTGCACGCTACTCGGTGGTTCTACCCGACAGCGCATGCCTATCATTTCCTCTATCTATAGTGGTAAGCCGGATAACATGCGTGAACGCGTGGCCAAACACCGGGCGATGGGTTATCGCGGTCATTCAATTAAAATTGGAGCAGACGAGGCAGACGGTGGCGTGGCACTTGATGCAGAGCGCATAATAGCCTGCCTTGCTGACAGAAAACCCGGAGAATACTTCCTGGCAGACGCCAACGGCGGACTGACACCGGATTCTGTCATGCGCTTGTTAGCGTTGCTGCCCAAACAAACAGACATCGTACTGGAAGCCCCCTGTAAGACATGGCATGAAACCAAACAGGTACGTCAGCATTGCTGGCTACCGATACTGCTTGATGAACTTATTCAATACGATGATGATTTAATCACCACTATTGAGCAGCGACTGGCCGATGGCATCGGTCTGAAAATTTCCAAAGCCGGCGGTTTAACACCCGCCAGAAGACAACGCGATATTTGCCGCGCGGCCGGCTTGAGCATGAGTGTGCAGGATACGGTAGGCTCCAGTATCGCCTTTGCAGGCATTGTACATCTTGCGCAGACTGTACCCGGACGATTGCTGCGCTGTGTATTGGATACCCGTGATATGGTGTCAGGCCATGTGGCAGAACTGGATGCACCACTTGAAAACGGTGGTGTAATGGCGCCAAACACCCCCGGACTGGGTTTACGCGTTGATCTTGCTAAACTTGGCGAACCTGCATTCACCTGGACGTTGTAATATTTGCAAATATACAAATTCGATTTATACACTTACTTGCAATTGAATTAAAACCTTCGGATTAAGGAATATGCAAACAGTAGAATTCACCCAGATGCGGGATGGTACATCCGAGGAATACGAATTCCTTGAAGAACTTGAACGCGATTACGCCAAAGGGCTACCCGAGCGAATTGAAGCCAGTCTGGAAAAGCTGGAACATTCACTCAGCGGATACAAAGTCAGCCGTCTGGAACACTCCCTGCAATCGGCCACTCGCGCTCATCGTGACGGACGCTCAGTTGACTACGTGGTCGCCGCTTTGTTGCATGATATTGGTGACGAACTGGCACCATACAGTCACAGCGAATTGGCTGCAGCCATATTAAGACCTTACGTCAGCGATGATCTTTACCAGATTATAAAAACACACGGTGTATTCCAGATCTTCTATTACGGTAAACAAACCGGTATAGACCCGAACCTGCGAGAGCGCTATAAAAACGAAAGCTGGTACGAAGACGCCATAGAATTCTGTGAACTATACGACCAGAACTGTTTTGATCCTGATTATGACAGCGAACCTCTGTCATTTTTCAAACCAATGATCAACGAGGTATTTTCGCGAGAACCGCTATTCGGTGAACGATCTTGATTAGACATGTTCGTTTTAAACGAAGCACGCTGATCGAAAGCTTTGATGTACGCACGGATAACTAAAAGCCATCTCAAAATTGATCGGGGACGCCGAGTCCTGCACGCTGACCCTGCGTTGAATACCGCTCTGCGCTGCTCATTTACTACGTATAAACTGCGCTCCTCGAGCGCCACACGGCTTGCCCGAGCGCACACTCTTAATAATGAAGCGGCTCTAGCCTGCTCTATTCACGAAGGCGAAAACAGTGACATTGAAAACTAAGCAATTTCCAGTTGGAAAAGCAGTTTTAGCGTCGCTGCAGGTATTCGCACACTGTTTTCTATTCACCCCCAGTGCCCGTCTGCCGTCGCAGCTCACTCGATTCAGCTCAACCCGTAGATTTCTACGAATTTCGCTCAATCGAGCGACCTGCTTAGGCAGCCAGACTCTGGTGGCGAACCCTTCATGAATAGAGCAGGCTAGTCAAAAAGCAATCGCTCACTGATGTATTTCAACATAATTGCTATTACGCAAAGCCTATCAGCCCCACGGGGGACTGTACTTTTTGAATTTTAATATCCATCGATGATCTATCAGTTGCTCCCAAGGTCCAGCTGATATCGCGTGCTTCTACCACCACCGGGTAGCTTGATCAGACAACCTTTTTTTACAAGGCCCGTCAATTCACGTGTAGCAGTTGCACGACTTACCTTAGCGAGACTGCGGTATTTGCCGGCATTAATTCCGTCAGTAAACTCGTCACCGTGAAAATCAAGTAAACGGTTCAGCACTTTGATTTCCCGTTCGTTCAAGATAGTCTGTGCGTGACGTTGCCAAAAACGTGCTTTATTGACTATCTGCCCAA
>CALFCF010000024.1 GCA_937951345.1 uncultured Granulosicoccaceae bacterium | reverse complement strand
CAACAGCGCTGATGCGCCACATCCCGTGCCCTTCCCCAAATGCTGTCGGCAAACCCATACCCGGTTTTAAACATCAAGTAGTAAGCCATCGGTGACACAGTGGCTTTTATACCAAATCGATGTGGTATCAGGCGATTACGATTCGTTAAGTTTTGGGAATATATGACCAATTTATATTCGATAAAAGTGTGCATCGATCAGACCGTTACAGCGCCAATGGTGAGACGCAGATCGCAATTCCTTGAATTTTGAGATACCTGCCCGCTCCACAGCCTGACTGCGAGTCCTTTTAACATAAGTTATTCCAATTAATATGCTTTATTGTGCAGCGATCATCGGAAATCCGGCAAACCGTACGTACGGCTGTTCTGCGTTCGCAAGCCGCCCAATTCTACCGAGCATCAAGAATCTTACTTTTGTCACTAAGGGCAAAACGCCTGTTCTACCGGATCAGAACCTCCAAACCCAGTAGCTGTTATTTATGAAGAATTGCCTTACCACCTTGACGTTCATTAAGAGATATTTGCTTCCCTGCCTTGTGTTCGCGGCAACGCTATCGCAAACGCCTGGACATGCGGCTGTAGTCAGTGGGCAGATGTCTCAGTGGCACCCGATCACCATCGATTTCAGTGGGCCATTTGCAAATGAAACTGACAGCTCGCCCAACCCGTTTATGGATTACCGCCTGGTGGTGGAATTTACATCGCCTGGTGGTAGCGTCAAACAGGTACCGGGGTTTTTTGCCGGCAACGGACAGGGTGGAGGCAGTGGCAATGTATGGCGCGCGCGGTTTGCCGCAGATGAACCTGGCACTTGGCGATATCGCGCCAACTTCAGGCAGGCGATCGATGCGGCTGTTAATCTTGATTTTTCAAACGGAACTACAACGAGTTTTCACGGCGAAGAAGGCACATTCGATATTGGTGGTATTGATCCAACGTCGAACGGGTTTCTACGTTGGGGAAGTCTCGACTATGTCGGAGAACATTATCTGAAGTTCCGCAACGGACCATATTGGATAAAAACCGGAACCGACAGTCCAGAAAATTTCCTGGCTTATGCGGGATTCGACGCTACGTTTAGTCAAGGTGGTGTTCGGGCAGATTTTATTCATCGCTACGAGGCACACCGCGGCGACTTCCGCGATGGCGATCCGCTTTTTAGCAGCGCAGACACTGGAGTCGATAGTCGCGGCATTATTGGCTCGCTAAACTACCTGTCTGATCGCGGTGTTAATTCGATTTATTTCCTGCCAATGAATCTCGGTGGCGATGGCTATGATACCCATCCGTTTCTGGCACCTGAGCGAACCGAGTATTTCAAAACTCACTTTGATATCAGCAAACTCCACCAATGGAATCAGGTGCTCTCGCATGCGCAAAATCGCGGCATTGCTCTCAACGTCGTTCTGAACGAAACAGAAATCGAAAACCGCGAATGGCAGGATGACGGGCTATTCGGCAGAGAACGTCAACTTTACTATCGCGAGTTGATTGCCCGATACGGTTATTTGCTGGCAATCAAATGGAATATCAGCGAAGAAAACAATTTCCCCGTTGATTTTGTGCGCGAGGCTGCGTTCTATCTGTCAGCCCTCGACTGGACAAACAAACCCGTCACACTGCATACACCACCCGATCGTTTTGAAAATTATTTTGCGTTATTGGGTAATCCACTGATAACAGCCACCTCAATTCAATACAGCGTTGACCGCGCATCAGAATACACAGAGGAATGGCGGCGGCGTTCTCGCGAAGCCGGTGTACCCTGGGTTGTTGATCTGGATGAAAACGCTGTTGGACTACTGGATAACAACACCGACGATCTGCGTCGCCGGGTACTCTATGACGTACTGTTCAGTGGTGGCAACATCGAGTGGTATTTTGGATTTGGCGGACCGCCATTGGGTGGTGACATCACAGTGGAGGATTTCCGAACACGCGAGACTATGTGGAATCAGTCCCGCTACGCCCGTGAAATGATGGAGCGCGAGCTACCGTTCAATCGCATGCAACCGATGGACAACCTTGTCAGTAACGAAAATCTCGACTTCGGTGGTGCCGAAGTGTTTGCCGCACCGGGTGAGATCTATGCCGTGTATCTGCCGAACGCCAGCGGTAACGCACAACTGCAACTGCCATCGTCAAATTCATCCTGGCGCTTGCGTTGGTTTAATCCGGTTAGCGGGCAATTCGAGCGCGAAGAAACCCGCCAAAGCAACGGCAATGTGTCGCTGGATAACCCACCGTCGGCCAGAGATCGTGACTGGGTGGTTCTAGTTGACAGCGGTGGCAACACAGGCACGGGCAATGTTGTCAATACACCACAAACAATGGCACCGGTTGCACAGGCGCCTGTCGAGCAAACGCCACAGCCGACGCAACCAAACAACACCAGTTCTTTAGACGTAACCGGACTCAGCGATATCAATGTGAGTGTTGGCGGTACAGCGAGCCTACGGTTGCAACCGGTCAACAGCAACGGCCAGGTACCGGCGATGTTTCTACAGGATGCACCGGCTACAGCCAGCTTCAACGATAACGGTGATGGCAGCCGGACGTTTCAATGGCAACCGGGCAACGAAGATACAGGCACTACGTCAGTGACTGTGGTTGTGAGGGATGAGTCCAATCCAGACAACCGTATAGAACGACGTTTCAACATAAACGTTAGTTCTGCGGGCACACCAGCTAGTGCGCCACAGACGCAACCCAGCCAACCGCTCGCCAATGCCCCGGTAACAAACAACGGTTTGCAACTAAGCTTGCCACCCACTATTTCGATACGTGCCGGTGACGCGTTTTCACTGGTTGTCGCGCCGATGGACTCAGACGGCAGCGTGCCCGGCGTGCGTATAGAATCAGCGCCGGCAACTGTTGCTTTTGACGACAATGGCAATGGAACACGGACGTTGCGTTGGACACCTCAGGCAGCGGATATCGGAACCCGGCAATTTGTACTGGTAGCGACCGGTGCTTTCGATTCAAACCGACAGGTGCGTGCTGAAATATCGGTAACGGTGACGCCCTGAAAAAAACGGTAGTTGAGCCCGGCTTATGCGGGCCGTATCCCGCTGCAGAGCTCAACTGTTTGGCTGGAGTCGTCACCGCCAAGGCTGAACCGGGCTTTTAATCTTGGAGATTCGTGCGGCTGCAAAGATTCAACCGTCACAAGCCCATCGGCACCCACGGAGCGCAGACAATCGCTTAACCATTCGGCGTGCGGATGCTCAATGCACAGTCCGTCGAGCCGCACACCATTATCTTGCATTTGCCGCGACGGGTGTTCATCAATATGCCATTGGATGATGTAAGGCAGAACACCGGCTGCATGCAATCTGCCGTCTTCCGGCATCGCGAATGACCAGCTTAGCTCACCTCGACTGAGGCGCAGCGCGTCACCACCGTGCCACCGCGCTGCCTCGAGCGTCTGATGTATGTTCGGTGTGTTAACAGCCCAGGTTAACAGTGTGGGAGATTCGGACAGCCTTTGCTTTATATAAGGATCATCCAAAGCAAACCAACGCGGTTGGTGTAACCGTTCGATTTGAGCTGCTGCGCTGTGATCCGCAGCTATGACTTCAAGATAGACATCATCGCCCAGACTCATGACATGATTATGCGTCGCCATAGCCGAGTGCTTACCGCCCGGCGGCACATCCACTCCCAGTGTCTCTTTGACAAACTGCACGCCCTGTTCGAGCGTCTCTGCACCAATGATCAGGTGATCTATTCGGCAACGCGCATTACTTGTCATCAAAGTTCAACGGGCTATTGCGATAAAAAAGAGGAATATTTATCCGATTAACTCACGTGCGCGGGCAACCGATGCTCCTGCTGAAGCTGCCAGCAAACGGGCATCATTCAACAGCGTGACGAAATCAAATCCCCAGTCGACCGCACGTTTGGCGTAATCAGGTGAACCACAGTGCATACACGCTTTGATGCCGGCATCGTGCGCAGCTGCAAGAATGGTTTTATAGTTTTCTATCATTTCTGGTTCTTCACGATCGAAACCGGGTGCCAACGCACCGTTTGACAATGCCAACGCGAGATCAGCAGGGCCGATATACACACCATCCAGACCCGGCGTCGAAACGATGTCTTTAAGATTCGCCATGCCTTCGGCGGTCTCGATCATAGCCAGACAAAACACTTCGTTGTTCGCTTCGCTTGCATAGTCGGCACCTGCCGAAAAAGCAGCGCGAATCGGACCGAAGCTACGATTGCCTTGCGGCGGATAACGCATACAGGAAACCAGTTGTTCAGCCTGCTCCCGGTTACTGATCATCGGGCACAGTATGCCGTAAGCACCGGCATCCAATGCTTTCATGATATGCACAGGATCGAGCCAGGGAACACGGATAATTGGCACCGCACCACTGCTGTGAATAGCCTGCATCATAGTGACTGACTCGGCATAGTCGAGCAGGCCGTGCTGCATATCTATAACCAGCGAATCGTAGCCTTGCGTTGCCATAATTTCGGCACTGAACGAATTGCCAATAGACAGCCAACCGTTTATGGCCGGTTTACCGTCACGCCAGAGCAGTTTGAGTTTGTTGGGAGTCATAGGAATTACAGATCTACCAGTTGATTCAGGTTGAATTATGGATCAATAGCTGCGCTATCCCGGGCGGAAAATACTCGCACAACAGCCACAACCCTACATAAGTCAACCGATTGTACACCGCCCGTGGGGTCAATTCCTTTCTCTGTGCGTGCTGGCAATAAAGAAGCAAAAGCGGTTCAGCGGATTGGCTGACTTAATGCAATCTCATCGGTAACTGACAGAGTGCTGACGATCAGTCAACTACAACAATCAACTGCCCTTCAACAAGAACGGACATATCATGCGTATCGACGATAATAAGACCAACCCTTCCATTTTGAAGGAACTTGGCCGAAGACTAGCCAGTGAGCGCCTGCGTCAGGGGCGTACACAAGCAGCTTTAGCTGTGGACTCTGGTGTCTCGAAACGTACGATAGAACGCATTGAAAGCGGTCATTCCGCACAGATCGGCAGCGTTATATCATTGCTACGCGCGCTGAATCTCCTTGATCGCCTGGATCAATTGATACTCCAAGACGAAGACCCTGCCGCAGGTCTGTATTTGCTGGACCTGCCGATCGAACAATTGACTGTCGGCAAACGCCGACGGAGCGGATCCACGAAAATAGCCCGCAAAAGCACCCCTACCAGGGAAACTGTGAAGCCCGGCACATTGGACGTTTGAACCCCCCTCTCTCAGAGCAGACTAACAATCCATACCTTTTGTCGACATGATGCTCATGTAGCAGACAAATGCTAAACCAGCGACAGGTTGCTCGTGGGTATTGTGGCTAGGTGACGTTACAAAATACGCTATCAACACTTATCGATGACCACTTGGCTCATCTGCTGTTGTAAGGGTAATCAAATGTGACACCTGACGTGGTCTGGCTGCCTTGTAACTGCACACACATTCGGTCGATAACTATAATACTGGGAACCTCTGGTTTATCAGGCGAGGCAGGCAGGGCAAATTTTAAAATACGTCCTGCAATGTGCCAGAAGTACTTTTTTTTTGGAATCAAGTTCCAAGGATCTATACAAGTCTGAACAGTAAAGTCTGAATAGTCTGCCGAGAATGAAGCAGACGCTGATAACAACGCCATGCCCTTCGAGCCAAGAACACTTTTTCCTATCAATCCGGCTTGCGCTACTTTGTGCCGCGCAGTCTCATGCGGTGAGCTGAAGATGCCAGAAAACGTAACCCGTTCAAATCGTATTCTTTTTACTGATCGAACGCATACGAAAACACAGCCAATAAAAGCCCTGTCTGTTCTGTTGCTGTCAACGTCGATTTCCCTGCTTACAGCTTGTGGTGGATCTAGTGACAACGGTAACAACGATGTACAAACAGGTGCGCCAATAGGTACGCCAACGAATCCGCCGACCGCTACTATGCAGCCGGCGCCGATGGCAATGGAAAACAACAACCCGCCAACTGGCAATTTAGCGCCGTTGCCCGCTTTGCCAGTACCATCTTTAACACCCGGCCCGTCAGCTGATGATGAACCCGTACCGGAATCTGGCTTACGACATTCGGTAACCGGTTTTCTGCCGGTCGAAGACAATGCACCAGCGATAGTCAAACAACAAGCTGTTGAAGTCACGCTGGAAGAATTTCTGGCCGGTCCATTAGAGCCTGTTATCGAAATACCGCCCGGCGTCGATCCGGCTAACAACGCACCACCCTTTTTTGAAGGGTTAACAGATCAGGAACTTTTCGCCGGTGAAATACTGACTCTGCCTTTCATACCGCGTGACCCGGAGGGCGATCTGCCGGGACTGTTTCCTGAGGAGCTTCCCGAAGGTGGCGAGTTCGTCGATAATTTTGACGGCACCAAATCGTTGGTGTGGCAACCGTTGCAGGGTGACGTCGGTATCCGGGAATTTACCATCGTCGCTCTCGACCCGCTTAATTCACTCTACAGAACGCGCCAGACAATTCGTATTCGCGTTCTTATGCCGGACGATCCCAGCACTATTCCGAATCGCCCACCACGTATCGAAGAATTTGTACCTCACACAGTACGTGTGAATGACCCTGTCGCCATCGAACTTCGAGGTATCGACCTGAACGACACGATACCGATACTGAGTGTTGCGAATATGCCAACCGGTGGCACATTTACCCGTCATCCGCAACGCGACGATATTTTTATACTGCGCTACACACCGACGCAACCCGGTTTGCAAACACTGGATATAGTTTCGACCGATGCAGACGACACTACACTGACCACTACCGAGCAAATATCCATAGAAGTTCTACCAGCCACGTCTTTTCAAACAAGCGGTATGCGACTGCGCGAACTGGCAGAGGCTCGCAGCCTTTTTATGGGATTTGCATCTCGTGAAGATTTCTATCACCGGCCCGACGGCGAGATTTACGCAGAAATGGCAGCTGCTGAGTTTAATCTGGTGACACCAGAGAATTCGATGAAAATGGAAGTGTTGAATCCATTGCCGGGACGATACGATTTTGCTGCCGCTGACAACATGGTTGCATTTGCTCAAACCTACGGACTGGAGATACATGGCCACCCGTTGGTTTGGTATACGCAGTTACCAGAATGGATAGAAACTACGGCAATAGAC
Source organism: uncultured Granulosicoccaceae bacterium (assembly GCA_937951345.1). Taxonomy (GTDB): domain Bacteria; phylum Pseudomonadota; class Gammaproteobacteria; order Granulosicoccales; family Granulosicoccaceae; genus CALFCE01. Next base: position 24,669 of record CALFCF010000024.1, on the reverse strand, counting down.
GATCGTGTGGTGCACATGCGCGAATATCTCTCTCATGTGGTGAATCGCTATGCGGATGATGTACGTTCCTGGGATGTTGTCAATGAACCTGTGAATAACGATGGCAGTTTGCGCGACTCAGTCTGGTTTGAAGCGATGGGCGAAAACTACATCGATATCGCGTTTCAACAAACTCAAGAGCTGGACCCGGATGCAGTCCTGTTGCTTAACGATTTCGACATCGAAGTCAACGGCCCTAAAGCTGACGGTTTCTTCGCTCTCGTTCAGCGACTGCTGGAACGAAGCGTGCCGCTCGATGCGATTGGATTCCAGATGCATTTGTTCACGCCTTTTAACCAATTTGATGAAGTCAGGCAGAAGTTTCAGTTAGCGGCAGATATGGGGCTGGATATATATATCACGGAGCTTGATGTCAGCTTTCCCGAGGGGACAAACGCCAGTAGTCGCGACTTCGAGCGTCAGGCTGATGTGTATCGCGAGATAGCAACCCTCTGTCTTGAGCAACCACGCTGCCGGTCGATACAAACTTGGGGGTTCACTGATCAGTACTCGTGGCGCGAGCCGCTGGAACCGCTGTTGTTTGATGCCCGATACCAGGCCAAGCCTTCCTACCGTGCGTTGCAACAACGGTTGGCTCAACCCTGATAGAAATTATAATTCTCTGCAGCTTCTGAAGCGCGAAAAGTAACCCAAATCGGAAATAGCACGTTGCCAGAGCAAACACAGTCAATCCGCTCGAATCTGATAACACACGCAATCATGCGTTTCATGCGTGTAACTGTTGTGAGTACATCATTGCTAATAATAGCGGCTTGCGGCAATGGCGGCAGTGGTGGTGTCACAACACCCGCTGCCCTGCTCCCGGTGATGGGAGGTGATTCCGGTTTTGATTGTTCTGTCGAAGCACTGAATCAATGGGTAGATAACAACATGCGCGATTTTTACCTGTTTGCTGATCAGGTGCCGATCGTAAATCTTGCCGACTACAATAGTCCGGAAAGCCTGATTCTCGATTTACGTGTCCTACCTTTCGATAATTTCAGCAGCGTCACCGACACCGCACGAAGTGTTCAACTGTTCGATGCAGGAATAAACTTCGGTATCGGTTTCCGTTGGCGTTTTGATCAGAATACAATGCCCCGTATTCTGGATGTCCAGAAGAACGCACCGGCAGCTGACGCTGGCCTACAACGTGGAGACATCATCGTTGCGGTAGAAGATGCACCCTGGCAGCAGGTCGACTCAAGACTCTTTGAGGAATTTTTCGGCACAGCCGACGACCCGCGCGAAGCAACCATGACGCTTATACGCGCTACTACCGGGGAATCTTATTCGGTTGCTGTAACACCAGCCGAATACACGATAAACACCGTCCTTCACACCGAGATTCTGGAGCCTCCCGGATATGCCGGCAGAATTGGCTATCTGGCGTTCAGCAGTTTTCTTGAATCGTCCGAGGCTGAACTACGCGATGCATTCCAACTTTTCAACGAGGCGGATGTGACAGATCTGGTTGTAGACCTGCGTTACAACGGCGGTGGTCGCGTGCGAATTGCGCGCCTGCTTGCAGCACAAATCGCCAGCCCCTCGACTGACGGAGAACTATTAATTCAATACCGTTTCAACGATCGCTACAGTAGTCGGAACTTCGGTCAGCTATTTTCTAACCAGCCGGACGGTTTGAATATGTCCCGTGTAACGTTTCTCACCAGTGGTGGCACTGCATCGTCCTCTGAAATCGTCATCAACGGACTCATGCCCTACGTTGATGTGTCGCTGATAGGATCACGCACAACCGGCAAGCCGTTCATATCATCAGGCAGAGATTTATGTGGGAAACGAATCAACGCTATGGAAGCAGAGGGTTTCAATGCCAATGATGTCAGTGTGTTCGGGGGTATAGCCGCAGATTGTTTCGCCGAAGATGATTTCAGCAGACCGTTTGGAACCTCTACAGCAGGAACTGAAGGTATGCTGCAAAGCGCAGTGGACTTTATTGTCGACGGCACCTGCAACCCTGACCCGTTCATCTCAGCTTTCGCAGAACAACGCTCATTGTTTAATCAAGCGTCGGACAGTTTGTTCGAGGAAAATGGACTACCGGTGCTGCAATTAGCCGATGAGCCGGGATTGCCCTGACACAGCCGCTTTATTAACAAGCCATTTTTTAAAAACCGTTTCTTCAATACGTATTGTTCGACACGTATCATTCAACACGTGATCAACACAGGCTAAGCGGTGCACAGTTAGTGCACGGTGACATCAAAAGCATTGGTACGGGCAACAACACCCCGTTGATCCGTCGCGATGATTGTCAGACCCGATATACGAGTTGCTGATGCCGGTGCACCACTTATCAATCCGCTTCTTTCGTCGATCGTTAGTCCCTCTGGCAGACCGGGGGCGGAATACACAAGTACGTCACCATCAGGATCGATAAAATAGGGTGCAAACGGTTCTATGGGCACTCCAGTGAAAAATTCACGATCGGCCAGATTACCGAGAAATTCCGGTGCGCCGCGGGCCGCCAATGACACACCCGATTGTTTTAACTGTGCGAGCCTGCGAAGCGCCAATGCCGGGTTTGTTACCTTGGCAAAAATCATATCCTGATCATCATCACGTCCAACAGTACAACGATTTAATCGCAACGGATTGGCATTGCGTGAGTTCATGGCACAGTTAACCGTAAAACCCATTTCGATGCCCTGCTCTCTCACAAGCGCCTCGACCACACGATCAACTTTACCGTATGGATAAGCAATCGACAGACGAGCCGGTTTAACCAAAGAGTCAATCAGCACAATGGGTTCAGCCAACTCATTGACTACGCGTGCTCGGTAATCAAAGCGTGACTCGTTCAACCCGCGCTCCGTTAATGCAGCATGTGTTTTTGTATGCTGGCCAAACTCAACGCCACCATCATTCCTCATTTGACGCATCATCCGACCGGTTAATCCGCCGTTGTCGATGTAGTCACTGTACGGGAAATAGACCGCCTGGAAACGAAAGCTTTGCAGTACAGGGTGTATCTCTGAGTAAGACGACCGATGGCCATCGTCAATTGTGATCAACACACTGCGCGGCGGAAGATCTGATTGACCGGCTAACCAATCAGCTACATCGTTGAGCGATAATGTGTTGAAGCCCTGCTCATAGAGAAGCTGCATATGTTCGGCAAAAATCCCCGGCGTCACTGTGTAGGGACTTTTGTCATACCCGACACGGTGATACGCGAGTGCTGCGAACTGGCCCCCCGATATAACCGGGGATGCGGGTTGAGTTGTAATCCCATCAGCTACTCTACTGACCGGTGGAGAGGTTGCTGTAACTGCAGGTGTAATAAAACGATCAGTACCGGTTGTAGAATCCGCAGACTCAGACTGTAACAGTACAGGCTGTTGCAGTGTTTCAATCACGGAGTCGTATGCAATCGCCTCGTCACTGACTTCAACCAATTCACTACTATCAGACAGTGCAATAACTTCAACAGAATCCAGTGTAATTGATTCGTTCGACAGTCCTTTCGAAAACAACGCTGCCGATTGAACCTGACTGTTGTTAGCTACCACCGCAGGAGAGCGCGAGTACCCCACCGACGGTAACGAGGGATCTGTGATAATCAACTGCGTACTCTGAGCAGACGTTACCGGATCCGGCTTTGTGGTTGAACACGAAACCAGCGCGATAGCAACCGTGCAACAGGCAAGCATATGTCCAGCTTTGTAGATCAAGGCATCCTCGCGGTTACCCGCTCCAGGCACCATCAACCCGCCTTGCGCGGTACACGGGTCGTACTGATATTTAGTGAACAAAGAGGTTTTCATGGCGCGAAATGATAGAGGGGAACCGCCAGTTTGACCAGCATTTGTCGAAAAACCGGCAGCCGGAAAAGACCGTACAATTCAGGTGTCTCCAGTGCGACATCAGACGATCAGTCCATTGAATAATATTTCCACTCTTTTGCCGGTTTTTGGCGATCAACTGTCTCTAAACCTCCCATCGCTACAGGTTGACAGGCCTGAGCAATGCTGCGTTTTAATGGCGGAAGTAATGGGTGAGGCCAACTACGTTTCGCATCATCGACGAAAATTGGTTTTTGTATTCGCCAGCATGCGCCACTTTGCCGAAGAGCTAAGGAGTCGCGGATGGCAGGTCCGCTATGTCGAATTAACACACCCGGAAAACTCAGGCTCGCTTGACAATGAAATTGAGCGGGCGGTTAACGAACTGAACATCAAACAGGTTGCTATCACTCGACCGGGAGAATGGCGTCTCGACAGTGCCATTTCGAAAACGGCACAAGACCTCGAGCGTAATAATAGCGTCATCGTCAAGATTCACGAGGACAGCCGTTTTCTGTGCACAAATGCTGAATTTGTGCGATGGGCAGGCACACGTAAACAACTTCGTATGGAGTACTTCTATCGCGACATGCGCAGAAAAACCGGTTTACTTATGGACGATAACAAACCGATCGGTGGAAAATGGAACTACGATGCGGAAAACCGCAAACCGCCGGGTAAAGATCTGACATTTCACTCGCCAAAACGATTTCGTCCAACAGCGATTACTCGCGCCGTAATTGATATGGTCGAAACCCTATTTCCGGACAACTTCGGTTCAACCGAAAACTTCTGGTTTGCGACATCACGAAAGCAGGCCACCGCCGCACTGGTGCGTTGGATCGAACATTCACTTCCTTTGTTTGGCGACTACCAGGATGCCATGCTCCAGGATGAGCCGTTTATGTTTCACTCGGTAATTGCGCAATACATCAATATCGGTTGGCTGGATCCTATGGATGTTTGCCAACGTGTGGAGGCAGAATACAACAAAGGCAGCGTACCACTGAATGCAGCCGAGGGGTTTATTCGCCAAATAATCGGTTGGCGCGAATATGTACGTGGCATTTATTGGCTAAAAATGCCGGACTACATACAAAACAATTTCTTTAATGCGACGCGTGCTTTGCCTGAGTTTTATTGGACGGCAGAGACGAATATGAACTGTCTTCGGCAATGCATCAAACAAACACACGATGAAGCCTATGCGCATCATATTCAGCGACTTATGGTCACCGGAAATTTTGCCATGCTGATCGGTGTACTACCAAAGGAAGTTCACGAATGGTATCTCGCGGTATACGCCGATGCTTATGAATGGGTGGAATTACCGAACACATTGGGTATGAGTCAATTTGCAGACGGCGGCTTGCTTGGATCAAAGCCTTATGCTGCGGGCGGCAACTATATCAACAAGATGTCCAATTACTGCAAACACTGTCACTACAAGGTATCCAAGAAAGAAGGTGACGATGCCTGTCCGTTCAACTATTTGTATTGGCACTTTCTGGCGTCTAATCGTGGCAAGCTGGCGGACAATCACAGGCTGATACAAATCTACCGGACTTACGACAGAATGTCGGACGAGAAGCGACAGACCATTAACAAAGATTCTGAGAAATTTCTGTCCAATCTCTCGTGACTCGTCTTTTATCTGATTCTACTTAGGTTCTGTCTGGCTCTAGCCTGCTCGATTCACGAAGGCGAAAACAGTGACAATGAAAACTAAGCCATTTCCAGTTAGAAAAGCAGTTTTAGCGTCGCTGCGGGTATTCGCACGCTGTTTTCTATTCACCACCAGTGCCCGTCTACCGTCGCAGCTCACTCGATTGAGCTCAACCCGTGGATTTCTACGAATTTCGCTCAATCGTGCGACCTGCTTAGGTAGCCAGACTCTGGTGGCGAACCCTTCATGAATAGAGCAGGCTAGTACAAAAAAATACCCCCGGACCTTGGGGCCTCGGGGGTATTTTTGTATCTACAACTTGATTAAGTTTTTAGCTTAGACAACTATCTGTCTTTGTTACCAAAACTTGGTTACCCGGATCTCGTTACAAAACCCAACGAACAAATCCGAGTATCAAGACAGGTATTTTACGAAACTACGCGCCTTGCTTGTGCTCGAATTCGGCCAGTTCGTTGATAACACGGATGATGCCATCGTGGCCACCAGCCAGACGGTTTCCTGTTCGGTATTTACCAGCGATAACCACCGACGGAACGCCGTTAATACCTGAACCGACAGCACGTTGCATGGCTTGACGCATGCGGGTTTCAACTGCAAATGACTTCATCGCACCAAGAAATTCGCGTGAATCTATGCCCAGTTCGCCAACGAACTTGGAAATTTCCTTGCGGTTATGCAAACGACGCTTCTCGGCGTGTATACCGTTAAACATCGGATCAAAAAACTTGTCCGTTACACCCAGCTGCTCAGCAGCATAAAACGCTTCAGAATGAGGTCGCCAGTTCGGGTTTAAAGGAGGCGCTTCACGGATGAATTCGACATAATCAGGCTTGTTCTCAGCCCACTCATTGATCGCGGGTTCAAATGCATAGCAATGCGGGCAACCAAACCAGAAATATTCCAGCACTTCGACTTTGCCTTCAGGTGCAACAGTTTGTTGTGGTGGGTCAATCTTCTCATATCCTTTACCCGACTGGGCGTAGGCAGAGCCACCAACCAGCAGTGAACCTGCACTTGAGGCACCTGCAACAATCGCTGTTGCACTAGTGGCTTTAAGAAAACCGCGTCGATCAAGCGTTGAAGACATGTTTGACTTACTCATTGGTCCGATCCTGAAATTATTTTCCGTTAAATTTTGTTGTATAACGGTTACTGTTGGATAATTTGTAAACATGAAAAGGCATAAATCTTTGCTGCCATTTTCGTCAGCACCGGTATTCGGTGCTCTTTGTTGGTCGCTGTCTTTCGGCAACCATTATTAGTGCAAACTCAGTGCATGCAAACTCAGTGCAAACCGGATTAATCGGTTATCAATATTCTCAAGCAACTTGCTCGCGAAGATATTCGATCAACTTCTCACGGTTCGCATGAAAGTGATTAAAAACAACACTGCCATCCGGTGCTATCAACACAAGCCACGGCGTACCACCGGTCCGGTAGTTAAGCATCGTAGGCGGTGGAATGTGAGCTTCGGAGTCGCCTACATCGTGACCCATTGCCGCCGGTATATCGTAACGAAGCTGCAATTCGCGCACCTTATCCTGTGTGTTGGTACCAAATCCCTCAAATACGGTCTGAACGCCTGCTATAGCCACCTTTTCATGACCGTAGAATTCATCGCAAACAGCTTTCAATGTAGGAAAACCGCTTGAATGGCAGCCGGGACACCAATTCTGAAAAAACTTCAGAAATATCCATTTTCCACGTTCCGCCTCTACTGAGAACGTGGTTGCCTTGCCGTCACCGTCAATCCAGTAATCGAGCTTGATCTCAGGGGCAATATAGCCTTCGATTCCATATTTCGGTAATGGTTCCTCAGTGGATTCTGCAGCGCCTTCATTAGCAGACAGAAGCGGACTCCAGACAGACGAAGCTGCGGCGGTTGCACCTGCTAACATCGAGCCGGATTTCAGGAATCTACGACGGCTGAAAGGCGTTCTATTCATCTCGGACATATTCCAATCCTGCAATATAATTTCGTTAAGACTGCAATCTGATTGACCAACCAGGCACCACGCCCAGTAATAAAGGTTAGTGCAAGAAACTCACTAAGGAGTTCACTGCAGCAGTTGACGCAGTCGACAAATCGACTGTTACCGTTTCCGGCGCCAGACAAGTGGTATCGTTGCAAGCCTGTAAATCAACGTTGAAGTTGAGCACAGTCAACCCTTCCTCAGCAGAATTCTTCAATTCGTCTAGTTTCAGCCGCATCGTCACCTGACCCTCGTACAAGGCCAGTTCATTACGCTCAAAGCCCAGCTTTCGATGAAGCGGATCTGGATACTCAACACTTGTAACCACATCGCCATCCTGCGTTTTTATCGCTGTACCAATTAAGTAGTCCTGAATTGGCTTGTGCGCATTAATATGCCAACCATCTGCAATATCGAGTACGACGTCAACAGAGCTGTCCTCTTCAGCCAGTGCCGCACTCACTGTCACCTTACCGCGAGCAACTGTCTGGCGTGATCCGTTCTCTCCGTTGTATAGCTCATCGACACCGATCAGCAAATAGGCAAAATTGGATGCACCGCGTTCAATAGCACCAGCCATTGACGCAACCACAGATTCTGCAGTGGACAGGTAATCATCATTGCCAGTACGACGGTAAAGCTGTGAAAGCACACGCACTGCCACGGATGTGCCGGCTGGAATTGCATTGTCGTAGAGAGATTTCGGTCGAACCGGGAGCGTCGCACCTTTCACAGTACCAGCACCCATAAAGTAACCACCATCTTGCTCATCAAGAAAGAGTTCATTCATTGTTGCCACTAACGCCTGCGCCTGATTTAACCAGAATACGTCCAACGTGCTATCAAACAGTGCAATCAGACTTTCAGCAAAAAAAGCATAATCAGCCTGGTTGGCATCGACCGACTGCCGACCTTGAAAGTTGATACGGTACAAGCGGCCATCATCGCTAACCTGACTGTCCAGAATAGAGCGCGCAGCCTTCTCAGCAGCACCACGATAATCAGGACGATCCAGTACATCAGCTGCTTTGGCTAACGCCGTAATTACCATACCATTCCAACCTGTGATTATTTTTTCATCACGTAGAGGCGGAATACGGCTCTGTCGTGCGTCAAGCAATTCGTTTCCAACAGACTCCAGCCGTTCAGCCAGTGTATCTACTGGCATATCCAGTTCACGCGACAGCTTCACCAGATTGTCATCATGATGAAGAATGTTCTTGCCTTCAAAATTACCTTCAGCCGAAACCCGCCATGCTCGTTTGGCGAATTCAGCATCTTCTTTCGAGAGTACCGCATCCATGTCCTCAGGGGACCAGACAAAAAACTTACCCTCTTCGCCTTCAGAATCCGCATCGGTTGCAGAATAAAAAGTACCTTCAGGACTCGTCATTTCACGCAGTACATAGTCGAGTGTGCGTGCTGCAATTCGTGCATGCTCCCAATCTCCTGTTAGCTCATAAGACAACAGATAAGCACGGGTTAAATAAGCCTGGTTGTAGAGCATTTTTTCGAAATGAGGAATTTGCCAGTCAGCATCTACCGCATAACGATGAAAACCACCGGCGATCTGATCGTGTATTCCGCCAGCAGCGATACGGGTTAACGTAAAATGTGCTGCCTCCAGTGTTTTTGTGTTGTTGGTTGCACGTGCCCGCTCGAGCAGAAACAACAAACTGGATTCACGTGGAAATTTCGGTCCATCACCAAAACCACCCAGCAGATCATCGTAGCCTGCCATCAACATCGCAGATGCCTCGCTTATCTGCCTGTCGCCGACCGCTTCAGAAGTTGCCGACAGTTTGTTAACTTCGCGCAAGGCAGTTGCAACTTTTTCTGCTTCCTCGCGCAATACGGTTTCCGACTCTCCCCATGCGCTGATCACACGTTGTGACAAGTCAAGAAACGAATCCTTCGGGAAATAGGTTCCGCCATAGAACGGCTTAGCTTCAGGTGTTAACCAGGCTGACAATGGCCAGCCACCACCACCTGTCATCATCTGGACAGAGGTCATAAACGTTTCATCAACATCCGGATGCTGTTCTCTGTCGACTTTAACGGCGATATAGTTGTCGTTCATGTATTGCGCAACTTCAAGGTTTTCAAAAACCTCACGCTCCATAACGTGACACCAGTGACAGGTCGCATAGCCAATCGACAAGAAAATTGGCTTATTTTCGGCCGCTGATGCTGCGAATGCCTCTTCACCCCATGCATACCAATTAACAGGGTTATGCGCGTGTTGCAGCAAGTAAGGAGAATCTTCAACAATCAAACGATTTACGTAATGCGGCTCGCCATCGATATCCAAATGTTCTGTTCGCGGTGAATAGTCCGGCACATCTTTCTTTAGTGCCGCATAACGTGCATCAAGATCAATCTGCAATTCTGCCGGGATCGGCAAATCAATGGTTGATTCAGATTCACTGGCCAGAGCAACGGGCAGATAATAAAGAGCGATACCAGCTACAAACCCTGTCACTATTAAACGCACAAGCTGTCGCGGTTTTGCGGACGTCGTCGATATTGTTTTTGCCATGGTTTTTAGCAATGTAGTTACCGGTGTACTTCCAGCAACTACTTCCGATTGTCCGTTTCTCGCAGTATTTTCAAACATAACGTTTCTATTCTTTTTATTCAGGTAACTCATTTACTAATTTCACAGACCCGGCTTGTATATCGCCCTCAGCCAGCACATACAGTAAGTCGCCCTCTGTCCAGGACTGCACAGATACATCATCATGCACTTCAACTTGCAATTTATTTTTCTTGTTGAATTCAGGGCTAGTGCGCGCAACAAACAAGCTACGGGATCGCGGTTGGAACAGCGATACCGTTTCCTCGGACATTTGTCGTTCTGTATCACTTATTTGCGCGGACGAGATACTGTACGACCCGAGGCCATTTGCTTTGCCATAAACACCATTTTTATAAACTCCGTTTGGCACGCGCTCCTGTAAGCGGATGTGCGCTGCCAGGTGCCCGCCAAGTGTGCAGTACCTACCGCCAACCAATTCAAAACCACTGGCTAGAGCATCCGGTAGTTCCACATCAAAATCCAGTCTGTGCATGCCATCGACAATGCTGTCCACATCAGAGGCCACAACATCGTATTTAAACTTGCTGCGATGATTCAGCGCTGCTTCTTTGAACACCAGATCAGACAATAACAGTGGTGTCGCTGCGTTATCAGCCACCACCGCCTGACTGCCATCATCAGGGGCTCGAAGCAAAAATCCAACAACAACGGCTAACGCAACAAACGAAGGTAATGCGAGAGCCAACGCACGTACACCGCCGCGCCCCTTTAATAACCACGACAAACGATCACGAAAACCCTTCTGCACTTTGCTGACATCAGCATCACCCGCATACTCACTCGAATCCATGCCTGATACCCGTTGCAGCTGAGCTGTTTCCTGCAGTATTTCTTCCATCCGCGCGGGCCTTAGCCGGGCATCGGAGAAATACCGGATCAATTCATCATCCAGTTTTTGATCACTCATGAACCTATCCGCCTGGAGGCATTTCGGCCGCGCCTTATCGATACGACGTTGCTTCCTGTTTCATCCGGATGCGAAGCTTTGTCTGCGTCACCCAACTGCTCACGCTGTATTGATTGGCGAAGCTTTTTCTTCGAGCGAGACAACATACTGAGAATTGTTCCACGTACAGTCGCCTGCATAGCTGCAATTTCATCTGCTGTATATCCTTCAACCACTGAAAGGAATAGTACTTCCCGTTCGATGGGGCGCAAACAAACCAGGTGTCGATCGAGCAGATCAGAATCCATCAATCTGTCAGATTCATCAACGTATCCGACAGGTATCTCTTCTTGCTTGCGATATCTGTCTACAACTTTTGCATGTCGGGTACCGTCAATGAACAAATTCCGGATTGTGCGGAACAACACAGGTTTTTCTGGGCTTGTACCGTACCGGGTGACGAGACGCACCCATGCATCATGCAGCAGATCCTCTGCGTCTTGTCGATGCATGGTAAGGGCATACGCATAGCGATACCCTGCATTCAATAACTCACTGTTCGGTATTAAATTCATGTTGTCAGTAGGACAATCTGACCGGTTGGTTGTTCACGCTCATCTACAGTTACACTAATCTGATCGCAGCTCGCATAACAATGACATAACGGCTACTGCTAACCTATGATTGCAGGTCACCGCTGAGACTCTGTCAATACCCCCCCCAAAAGGCAGAATATGGCCAAACTGACTGTTATATTGCCGTTTGCAGAGCAGATCTGGCGCAAAGAGTAGCGATACAAACTTCAAGCCGCACTTTTGGTCGGTGATATTCGATAGGCGGTAGGTGATATTCGATAGGCGCAAAACCCGGCATCAATCCACCAGCCCGCTTTTCGTCCGACCGGATACAACCACCTGTAAAAGTCTTCTTCAGCGCTTCGTAATCGTGAAAGCGTCACCCCTAAACCTGCAGAACTCCAGCCCAGCGCATCACAGGTCAGGCGTGCAACCACCGACAGTCCGCGCAACGACCACTGCGCCTCCTCCTATGAAGTGCATAGGATCGACAATAGCCGCCCGTAAACATAGTGATTTCCGAAAAACCCAATGATTTCAAACAATCTGTCATCGTTCATGGCAGACTGCATCAGGTCACCTTTTCAGCCGGCTTCCGGGTAGCTAACCCGGAAATAGCTATCGGGAGATGTGAGCGTACATTGAGGTACTGCCGTCGCTGGCGTACACGTTTAAAATGCAAAACTGCAATTCAGTAATCAACAATTTAAAACGCTGTCTATAAAAACAAAATGACTGAGCTCTGGAGATTCACAGCGACCGACACTGCCCGTGAGGTTAAGCACGGAAGTTTAACTGCCGAGGAAAGCGTAACAGCGGCCCTTACCCGCCTTGATCAAGTAAATGGGCACCTGAATGCGGTCGTAGCTGAAAAACGCGAAGAGGCATTGACTGATGCTATCGCCATCGATCAAAAGATCGCGAATGAAGGTCCTGACGCTGTCGGACCACTTGCAGGCGTACCCGTTACGGTAAAAGTAAACATTGATCAGGCGGGTTTCGCCACAACAAACGGTCTGCGCTTACAGGAGCATCTGATTGCGACCTTAGACAGCCCGGTAATAACTAATCTGAAAGCCGCAGGTGCTGTAATTATAGGTCGCACCAACACACCGGCGTTCTCTATTCGCTGGTTCACACGCAATTCATTACACGGTGCAACGCTAAACCCATTGAATGCTGCATTGACGCCTGGCGGATCTTCCGGAGGCGCAGCATCAGCGGTAGCGGCAGGGATTGGCGCAATTGCGCACGGAACAGACATTGCCGGCTCCATTCGCTATCCAGCCTACGCCTGCGGGCTGCACGGACTGAGACCCTCGCTAGGCAGAATCCCTGTGCACAACGCGAGCGGTGCAGATCGGCTACCGGCTGGCCAGTTAATGGCAGTTTCCGGCCCGCTGGCCCGCACGATCGAAGACCTGCAACTGGCTTTCCATGCAATGAGCGGCGGTGATGAAAACCAACAAGGTGGCAGTCCGGCAAGTGCCCGTGACCCCTGGTGGGTACCGGTTCCGCTCAACTTCCCACCAACTGAAAAACGGGCAGCGCTAATGACACAGCCTGCAGGCACCGCCAAGGTCGATCCGCGGCTAGTTACCGAATTACACCGGGCCGCAAAAAAACTCGAGTCCCTCGGTTGGATCATTGATGAGGTTCAAAGTCCGGATATTACTGAAGCTGCACAAATGAACATGCAATTCTGGATGGTGGAACTCGATGGCTTGCGTACGGCCGTCAGCCAGGAGGACGATCCGGATGCAAACTTTATTTTTGAACAACTGGAGCGCTACGCAAAAACCTACGCAAGTCACGCATCAAATTCCTCAGGCAATACTAGTACGCAACCAGACACAACCGCAGCCCTACTCCAACAACGCGCTGCACTGGTACGGCAATGGCAGGCCTTTCTTCAGCAGTATCCGCTATTGCTTTGCCCACCTTCGGCAGAACTGCCCTTTGAGGATCACCTTGATATACGATCATCTGCTGATTTTGACCGGGTATTCAATGCACAACTATTGCAAATCGGCCTACCATCAATTGGCGTACCGGGACTACATGTAACCACCGGTCATATCCATGTCGAGCAATTCACCTCTCCGGTGCCGGTAGGCGTTCAACTGGTGGGACGGCGCTTTCGCGAAGATCTTTTACTGGAGGCAGCCCGCCATTTACAAATGCCTGCGACACCTGTGGGCTAGTCGGCCGGAAACAGCCTAAATAGTGAATTCGCAAAATAATTTGAACGTCGTCGCTGCATGCGCGGCGATCACCGTGTTCGGACTCGCGTTCGGCATGACCTATCCGTTACTGTCATTGATACTCGAGGAACGAAATGTGTCCTCGGACGTGATTGGCCTGAATAGCGCCATGATGCCGTTAGGCATTCTTTTATTTTCTCCGTTTATTCCGCGTTGCACACGCTGGCTGGGCGCCAGGCGCATGGCTGTGATCGCCGCCTCTCTCTGTGCACTACTGATCATTAGCTACAAGCTTTTCGATAATTTGTCTGCGTGGTTTGTAATTCGCCTGCTGCAAGGCATGTCCATATCAACGTTGTTCGTTTTGAGTGAAACATGGATTGTCGGTTATTCGTCGTCAAAGCACCGCGGCAAGGTGGTGGCGATCTACGCAAGCGTCTTGTCCGCCAGTTTTGGCGCAGGTCCGGCACTCATTGGCTTCATAGGTACTGACGGCTGGACACCTTTTGTCATAGGCACAATCGCTATTCTTGCAGGTATCATCCCGATCGCCTTTATAAAAGAAACCACAGAACCACCTCAGGAAAACAACGCAAGCAGTATCCTTTCGTTTCTGCCGCGCGCACCGATGCTGATTTGTGCTGTAGCCGCTTTTGCACTTTTCGATGCGGCAACACTATCATTGCTACCTGTCTATGGTGTCGACAACGGTTTGACCCAAAGTACCGCAGCATTTGCGCTGACGGCACTCATTGTAGGAAATGTGGTATTGCAACTACCGATTGGTTGGTTAGCTGACAAATACGATACACGAAGAATGCTAACAGTATGTGCAGCTGTCACTGCAGTGATGGTCGCCACGTTACCGTGGGTTGTAAACAATTGGCTCTTGTGGCCCGTGCTAATAGTCGCTGGCACCACCGGATACGGTGTTTATACGCTGGCGTTGAAATCGTTAGGCGATCGGTTCAGTGGTCAGGACTTGATCAATGGTACTGCGGTGTTCGGAACTGTCTGGGGTGTAGGAGCTTTGTTCGGTTCGATCATCGCCGGTTGGAGTATGACACTGTCAACACGTATGGGATTACCTTTAAACCTTGTTTTAATCTACGCCTTACTGGCGATCGGTTTAATGTTGCGAAAACAAACCCGATCACCACAAAGTTGATTCATGCTGGTAATGATAAAAGTAACTGTGTATAACTTTCGCTTTTTTAGCTAACCTGGCCATGCAATTCAGCAGAAGTTGACGACTGGTAAGATCGTTTTGGCAAGTCCAGCTAACTCGTAGGGAACTAGTAACACAATTTACACTCTGTCACTACACTACATGTATCCACGTGTTGACAGCGAAGCTGGCTTCACCCAGTTACGGAGTACACATGCCAACACGAGAAAAAGTCACTTTCACAGGATCAACTGGCGAGGACCTCGCCGGCCTGATAGAGCTACCGGACTCAAAACCAAAAGCTATTGCCTTGTTTGCTCACTGTTTCACCTGTGGCAAGGATATAGCTGCTTCCTCGCGTATTGCCAGACACATGGTTAACAACGGATTTGGTGTCCTGCGTTTCGACTTCACCGGCCTGGGCAACAGCGACGGTGATTTCGCGAATACAAACTTCACATCCAATGTTGACGATCTTATTCATGCTGCAGAATTTTTACGCAGCGACTACGAAGCGCCCCAAATACTGATAGGACACAGTCTCGGTGGCACTGCAGTGCTCCACGCGGCACCATTGATACCAGAAAGTCGCGGGATAGTCACAATCGGATCCCCGGCTAATGCCAGTCATGTCTCGCAGCACTTTCAGGCATCGCTGCGCGAGATAGAAGACATCGGCGAGGCAGTCGTCAATCTTGGCGGCCGTCGGTTTCGCATACGCAAGCAATTTGTCGATGACATACGCAATACTAAAATCAACAATCTCTCCCGGTTAAAAAAAGCCCATCTGATCATGCATGCACCATTTGACGCCATTGTTTCAATCAGTGAAGCCGAAAAGATTTATCAAGCAGCCTCTCACCCTAAGAGTTTTGTCAGCCTTGACGATGCAGATCATCTACTGACACGCAATAGCGACGCGGAATACGTTGCCAGCATTATCGCCTCCTGGTCAGCGCGTTTCCTGCACTACCCCGATAATGAAACACAGCAGTCAGAACATGCATCTGCAATGACAGGCAACGAAGCAGTCGCACCCGGTGTGGTGCAGGCGGCGGAAATCGATCAGCGGTTTGCTATATCACTGGCAACTGATAAGCACACCTGGCGCGCTGATGAACCACAAAGTGTTGGTGGCACCGATACAGGCCCCGATCCCTATGACCTGTTACTGTCTTCTGTCGGCGCCTGTACAGCTATGACAGTGCGAATGTATGCAGAACGCAAAGGTTGGCCACTCGATGACATTGAAATATCTCTTAAACACCAGCGGCGATACGACAAGGACTGCGCCGAATGTGAAGAGAAGCCTCAACAGATTGATGAAATATCGCGTGAGTTGCGTTTCAGTGGCAATTTAACACCAGAGCAAACCGGACGTTTAATGGAAATTGCGGATCGATGCCCTGTGCACCGCACATTAACCAGTAATCTCCGAATCACGAGCGAGTTAAAACCCGCAGGAGATCACTAATTCAAGCGGGCAAAAACTGATAGCCGGGATAGCGCCAGCATCAACTTCAATTAATATCTGACAAATACTCGAGAAGCCATTAGCATTAAGATTTTCCATTAATCGCACTGGCACGCACATGACTTTAACGGCCAACTGGTCTTATCCAACTGCAATAAAATTCGGCAATGGACGCATAGCGGAACTCGGGGACGCTTGTAAACAGGCGGGTATCACCAACCCGCTGCTGGTGACCGACCGAGGTCTCGCCAGATTACCCGTCTGTGAATCCACACGGGATCTGATGCAAAACCAATCACTCGGACAGGCAATGTTTTGCGATGTTGACCCGAACCCGTCCGAAGAAAATCTCGAAGCCGGTGTCGATATTTTCCGAACCGGTAATCACGATGGAGTTATCGCATTCGGTGGCGGGTCCGGTCTTGATCTTGGGAAAATGATAGCGTTTATGTCCGGTCAGACGCGACCGGTTTGGGACTTTGAAGATATTGGCGATTGGTGGACACGTGCAAATCCCGACACTATCGCTCCTATTATAGCTGTGCCCACCACAGCAGGAACCGGCTCAGAGGTAGGACGTGCCAGCGTTATAACCAATACAAAAACAGCCGAAAAGAAAATTATTTTTCACCCCAAAGTCCTGCCCACGGTTGTGATCTGCGATCCTGAATTAACCACCGGCATGCCGCCGGCAATCACCGCAGGCACCGGTCTGGATGCTTTCGCTCACTGCGTTGAGGCATTCAGCAGCCCACACTATCATCCGATGAGTCAGGGTATCGCACTCGAAGGTATGCGGCTGGTTATCGAGTATTTGCCACGTGCCTATCAGGATGGCAACGACCTTGAAGCGCGTGCACAGATGATGTCTGCAGCCATGATGGGTGCGACCGCTTTTCAAAAAGGACTGGGTGCCATCCATGCTTTAAGCCACCCGATAGGCGCAATGCATCACACACATCACGGCACCACCAATGCTGTGTGCATGCCTGCTGTGCTACAGCTTAACCGACCGGAAATTGCCGCACGCTTTGATCAGGCAGTCGGTTACCTCGGGATCGATGGCGGATTCAATGGCTTTTGCGCGTTTGTGGATACGTTCAACAAAAATCTAGGGATACCGGACAAGCTCAGCGAACTCGGGGTTAGCAGTCCCGATATGGACAGGTTGGTCGAACAGGCACTGGCTGACCCCAGCTGCGGTGGAAACCCGGTTGAGTTAAACACTGACAACGTACGTGAACTGTTTAAGCAAGTTCTTTAACAACATGGAATGGTATTTCGATTTTATTTCTCCCTATGCTTATCTGCAGAGTCAGCGTCGCGATCTACTGGCAGCCGATAACGAACTGATTTGTCGACCGGTGTTATTTGCCGGCCTGCTGAACCATTGGGGGCAATTAGGTCCAGCAGAAATTCCGGTTAAACGGCAATGGACGTTTGAACATGTCACGTGGCTGGCAACGCGTGACGGCATTGACTTAATCCTGCCACCTGAACACCCGTTTAACCCGATTCCATTGCTGCGGTTATGTATTGCAGCAGGGGCGACACAGGAAGTCGCTGATCGACTGTTTCGGTTTGTTTGGCAGGAAGGTTATTTGCCACAGCATAAAGATGCATTTGCTCGCTTATGTACTGAATTCGATCTGCATCCTGATGATGTCAATGTCGACGAGGTAAAAGCAACCTTGCACGCAAACGGCAAACGCGCCATTGACAACGGGGTATTCGGCGTACCGAGTATTGTCTATAACGGGCATTTGTTCTGGGGATACGACGCCAGTGATATGGTGTTGGACTGTTTACGTGCAGACACGCATCCGGAAAACTGGCCAACTGATAAGTTCACGGCTGCTCGCGCCCTACCCGATGGCCTGCAACGTAAGCGCTAATGTACAATACCGGACAGCTTCTGATATGTGTGCTGCCACAAGTTCCTCCGTTTGCTGCGGCGCAGCTATTCGTTAACCCGAGCCTCTGATGCACCTGTATATCGGTTATAAAAACTATTCGTCCTGGTCGCTCCGACCGTGGCTTTTGATGCAAGTGGCGAACATTGCATTTGATGAAACACTACTACCGATATTTCACGACGATAGTTTGAAAACACTGGCAGAAGAACTTCGCATACCAGCGCAAGTACCCATTCTTATCAAAGACACACAAGTTATCTGGGACACGCTGGCAATTGCAGAGACACTGGCAGAGCTATATCCTGAAAAAAATCTTTGGCCAACCGACCCGTCACTGCGTGCACTGGCGAGATCAGCCACGGCTGAAATGCACACGGGTTTCACGACACTGCGCTCAGACTGCCCCATGAATTGCCGGGCCGCCAGACGCATTGAAGTAACCGACGCACTGCAGGGTGACCTTGACCGGTTGGCCGTCGTATGGGATCACTTCGCCCGCCACACTGCCAACGATACAAAAGGTGATGCTTTTCTGTGCGGCCACTTTTCTATTGTTGACGCGTTCTATGCCCCGGTTGCTGTTCGTATCAAGGGTTACCGATTAAGCGTATCGGAGAATTTCAGTGCCTGGAGTGACGCACTTTTTGCATTACCGGCCATGCAGTTGTGGCTTAAGCAGGCCAGTGAAGAGAGTTGGTCAGTTGCGCACTACGATGCTATTGGGATGGCAGATTACGGGTAGATCTCACCCCGTAAGTTGATCACCAGCAAGCCGAAAATCCACCCACTGCCCCCGCCGTTCACACAATCAACCTCACGGGCACTGGATACAGGTCGCAGCAACCTAACCGCTAATCCGATTCGGATAACACCACCAAGTCGTTCCTCGGCTATAGTCCGTAACAGTATTTAAGCGAAAGATTCCCGGACAGATCTATGAGTAGTTTTCCCGAAAAAGCAGACGTGGTGATTATCGGTGTTGGCGGTATTGTCGGCGCGTCAGTTGCGCACCACCTGATCGAGCGCGGCTGGGACAACATCATCGGCATTGATAAATCGGGTATTCCGACCGATATCGGCTCGACAGCCCATGCATCGGACTTCTGCTATGCCACCGCTCATGATCAGATGACCTGCCACACGACTCTTTACAGCATTGACTTTTTTAAACAGCGCGGTCGCTATGCACAGGTGGGAGGACTGGAAGTCGCCCGGGTGGATGACGATGAGCGTATGGGCGAACTTGAGCGAAAAGTCGGTTCAGGCAAGGCATTCGGTACGCGGGCGCACATGGTAAGCGCAGCCGAAGCTAAAGAAAAAATGCCGCTGATTGAAGAATCCATGATTCAGGGTGCGTTGTGGGATCCGGATGCCGGTCTGGTCGTACCACGCTCGCAGGTTGTAACCGGAGAGATAATTGAAGACGCTGAAAAAACCGGCAAGCTGACAACTTTTGCCAATACTCCTGCAACCGGGCTCGACATTCAGAACGGGCGCATCACAGGAGTCCATACACACCGCGGCAACATAAAAGCCAAGTACGTTGTCGTATGCGCGGGACTATGGGGGCGTACTATTGCTGAAATGGCTGGTGAAGATCTGCCGGTTATGCCGGTCGACCATCCGTTACTCTGGTTTGGCCCTTACACCGAGTTCGAAAACACCGGCAAGGATATTGGTTGGCCGCTGTTGCGCGATCAGGGTAACTCAGCTTACCTGCGCGACACCGGCGACCCGACAACAACCGAAGGTGGCATGATCGAATGGGGTTACTATGAAGAACAGGAACCACGCATTTGTCACCCACGCGATCTACTGGAAAAAGAACAGGCGCGCCTCTCCCCATCGCAACGTGACCTTGAAATGGAACAGGTTATGGATCCGTTGGAGCGTGCGATCGAATTAACACCCATTCTGGGTGAGCTCGGCTTCGATGAAAAACGTTCCTTCAATGGTTTATTGCAAGTCACTGCGGATGGCGGACCATCAATCGGTGAATCGGCCAAAGTACGTGGACTCTGGTATGCGGTAGCCGTTTGGGTCAAGGACGGACCAGGCACCGGCAAGATCATTGCCGACTGGATGACAGACGGCGTCACCGAGTTTGATCACAGCGGATTGGATGTTGCGCGTTATTACCCTTTCCAACAGAAAGAGGACTACATCAACGATCGTTGTTTTGAAACCGCTTTTAAAATTTATAATCCGGCCGTTCATTCGCGTGAGCCTTACTCCAAAGGCAGACATCTCAAGCAAAGTCCATTTTATGAGCGTGAGAAGGCCCTTGGTGGTTATTTTATGGAGGCCGCCGGCTGGGAGCGAGCACACGGCTACGCCAGTAACGAAGCCTTGTTGAAAGACTATATGGATCGTGTGCCAGTGCGTGAACACGAATGGGACAACCGTCATTTCTGGCGGGTTTCCAATGCCGAGCATTTGAAAATGACTGATGATGTCGGCATGGTTAATTTGTCGCACTTCGCAATCTACGATGCTAAAGGTGCGGATGCGGAAGCATTACTTGAAAAAATATGCGTGGCAAAAATAGGTGGCGATGCACGCATCGGTAAAGGCATTTACACGCACTGGCTCGATACCAACGGCGGAGTAAAAGCTGATTTAACCGTTCTGAAGTTTGCCAGCGATCACTTTCGCATCATCGACGGTGGTGATGCGGGTAACCGTGACTTCACTTACCTGCGTCGTCAGTCAGAAGACCTTGGACTGATGAATGTTCAATTAACCGACGAGACCGATACCTATTCCTGTCTCGGTGTATGGGGACCGAACGCCCGGGCAACGCTCGAGAAAGTCGTTGCAGATCCTGACAGTTTGTCACCCGCGAATTCACCGTTTGCATCAGTTGTTGATATAAAAATCGCTGGCGTAGATGTACAGGCCTTTCGAATTTCCTATGTTGGCGAGCAAGGCTGGGAACTACATTTTAAGTACGATGACGGACTTGCCGTTTGGGATGCATTGGCTGCTGTGGAAGTTACCCCGATTGGTGTGGAAACTTATGCTAACAGCCGACGCATGGAAAAAAGTCTGCGCCTGCAGAACGCAGACCTGCTGACACACTACAACCTGTACGAGGCGGATCTGGCACGCCCGAAAGTCAAAGACGATGACTTCATAGGCAAAGCGCCTTATCTGAAGCAACGCGAACTTGACCACCAGGTAGCGATGCTATGCACGCTAGTTATGACGGAAAACACTGACCGTAACGGAATCGAGCGCTACCCGGTCGGTATTTGCCCGATCCTTGACCCCGATACCAATCAGGTACCGGTCGATTCTAAAGGTCGGCGCTCCTACACAACATCTATCGCCTATGGTCCGACAATAGGCCGCAATATCGCTCTCGGCTACCTGCCACACGAGTATGCAGTTAAAGGCCGGAAGCTGGCTATCGAGTACTTCGGGGAAACCTATGCAGCCGAGGTAGCCGGCGTTGGATACGAGCCCTTGTATGATCCGGAAAGCCAAAAGCCACGATCCTGATATTGATGATTTCCCTCAGAATTTAAGCTTGAATTCAGATTCAGCGTTTTTTTTAAGGTTTAATTCAGTTGGTGTTAACAGATTCAAAAAGCGTTCGCTTGGGGATATGTCAAATCATTGACTACAACGGCGCATAAAACTAGCCTTCACGTTCTTTTTTACCTGGACGGGCTAACCGAACCATGCGTACACGCAGCCGATTTTCCTGCATTTCATCTGTATCACTTCTCCTGAGCGCCGCGTTATTTTCGCTTGGCGCATTGCTGACACAGGCTAGCGCCAACCCCGTGTTCAATGAACAAAACGGGCTATTGGTCATCGAACGTGAGTCACTGCCGGCGATTGGCCAGTGGTCTGAAGAAAACTCCATTCCAGGATTTACCGGGCGTTCTTATTACATCTGGCGTGGTGACAATTTCTTCAATCCGGCAAACGCAGGCCGCGACACAATGCGCTACACGTTTCGCATTAATACACCCGGCGTGTATCGATTGCGCTGGCGCTCTTATATTGGTGTCGGTAATCTGGGTTCAGAGTACAACGACACCTGGATTCGTTTTCCGACCGGGCAGAACGTTGCCGGTGAGCAAGCCTTGAACGGTTGGACAAAAATCTATCAGGGACAATTAAATACCTGGTCATGGGATGCATGGACTGTTGACTTCAATCCACAGGCGATACGTCAGTTCTTCGGTGCCGGCGAACATTTTTTTGAAGTATCCGGCCGGTCCACCGGTCACGCTATTGACCGGATTGTGCTGCATCAGGAATCCATGGTGTCATTTTCAGCAGATCGGTTTATTAACGCCGCTGAATCTCCCCGCTCCGGCGACGTTGCTCCACAACCCGCGCCAGCGCCACAACCTGCACCTGCTCCTCAACCAGAGCCTGAGCCTGCATCGCAACCTGTAGCCACTGACAATCCGGACACAACAGGCACCAGCCCGGCAACACCGGTTGCAGTGCGCGCAGACGTTTACTCGTCAACTGCAGCAGAACTCTTCTGGGCACGCGGTGATGGCAACGTCGTCAGTTATAACATTGGCCGCAACGGTAACTTCCTGGATAGCACTAACGGCACCAGTTACTTCATGAACGACCTGACATCAGGTGCGAGCTATGAATTCGAGATAGTTGCTGTTGCTGCTGATGGCAGCCAATCACCCGCGGCAAAGGTTACCCTGCAGACCCTCGGTGGTAACGACGGCAATAGCGTTAGCGGTGGTGGTGCTCAACCGAATGCCCCCGCCAACGCGTCACTGGTGGTTTACTCGTCAACAGCTGCAGAGCTTTTCTGGGATCGAGCATCGGTTGCAGAAAATGTCGTCGGTACCGATGTCTATCGCGACGGGCTGTTCATCGGCGTATCCCCCGGCACAAGCTATTTTGATGATACCCGCGCACCCGGTGTCACCTATGAGTACCAGCTCTTCGCCCGCAATGCCAATAACGACAGTTCTTCTGCAACGACAGTTAATGAGTAAAGTTTGATAAAGTGGTGGTATGAATGCCTACATTTGCACCACCACTGCACGACTTAAATTTCGACGACATCAATTTAATCTACGTTCAAACCGTAGTCCACACTTACGCAGATGCCTTCTCGTGGCACTGTGTATGTTGTTGTCACCGGCACTTTATGCCGGTGATACGGCAACAACAACTGACAACAATAACAAAACTACGGTTGATGAAACCGTGTTCAATCCGAATGCACCGTCACAACGGTGGCTGAACACCCAGGAGATTGAAACCTATCTTGGGGGTTTCTTCGTTAAAGGTGTTTTCCACGGCACCCAATGGTCATCGTATTTCTCGCCCACAGGTTCAACGACCTTTCTGGCTTCATCGCGCCCACCGTCATACGGTGAATGGAAAGCTGAAGACAACCAGTATTGTTCGCAATGGCCACCCTCAGGGGGCTGGGACTGTTATCGCATCAGTGCAGATGGTGAAGAAGTAACCTTTGTACCGCTTGATGGCGGTGATCCCTGGTCAGGTACACGTTCGAAGACGTAAGTTATACCCTGTGTGGATGAAGCTTCAGGTCAATGCGTGCGGCGTCGAACTGCCCGGAGTGCTATGACTGCTCCCACAGCGTATCGACGTGTTAATGCAGGTTTTCGGTGGTGTCAATTTTGACTACTGAGCTTTTCTTACTGGGTATTTTCTCAACAATGACTTCGTTGTTGTCGGCAGTAGCCGGTCTCGGTGGCGGTATGTTGTTACTAGCGCTAATGGCCCAACTTTTCGCACCCACTGTACTCATCCCGCTGCACGGTGTCGCCCAGCTTTTCGCAAACGCTAATCGAGGTTGGATACATCGCACAAAACTTGAGTGGACATACCTGAAACCGTTCATATTCGGTTCGGCAATAGGCGCATTTGCATTTGTTCCATTGGTGGTTTTCGTAAACCCAAAAATAGGTGGCCTCGCAGTCGGCCTGTTCATACTACTTGTCACCTGGTTCCCACAATGGCTGAACGTTTCGCGCGTGCATCCAATATTCAGTGGCGGGTTTACGAGCGGATTGGGTGTGCTGTTTGGAGCGACAGGCGCACTTGTTATGTCAGCCCATCCAAAAGAAAATTGGAGCAAAGAACAGATTGTCGGCAATCACGGTGCAGCAATGGGGTTTCAGCATGGCGTGAAGGTCATCGCTTATCTCGTAGCAGGTATTGCACTACACAAGTATCTGCCACATATCGTTGTGTTATTTGTCGGAGCCTGGTTAGGCACATTTATAGGCACACAACTGTTAAAGAAAATTGCAGATCAGCGGTTTAAGATTGTATTGAAGTGGGTACTAACCGCTCTGGCAATCAGGCTGATCGTGT
>CALFCF010000023.1 GCA_937951345.1 uncultured Granulosicoccaceae bacterium | reverse complement strand
ACCAGAGTCTGGCTACCTAAGCAGGTCGCTCGATTGAGCGAAATTCGTAGAAATCTACGGGTTGAGCTCAATCGAGTGAGCTGCGACGGCAGACGGGCACTGGTGGTGAATAGAAAACAGTGTGCGAATACCCGCAGCGACGCTAAAACTGCTTGTCTAACTGGAAATGGCTTAATTTTCAATGTCACTGTTCTCGCCTTCGTGAATAGAGCAGGCTAGTGTACAAACATAATTCAAAAATCCTGCAAGCACTTACCGTGTGCTTTGACTGAGGTTCCCTAGTGTGAATACGGATCGAGTGCATCGCGAAAACCGTCCCCCAGAAAATTAAACGCAAGCACCACCAGAATTATCGGAAGCATCGGTATTGCGGTCCAGGGGTAAATCTCTATGGCTGCCAGATTTTGTGCGTCATTGAGCATCACTCCCCAGCTAACCGCAGGCGCACGTAACCCCAAACCAAGAAAAGACAAAGCCGTTTCTCCTAGTATCATCCCGGGTATGGAGAGCATGGCACTCGCTATCAGGTGGCTACTGAAGTTAGGCAGCATGTGCTTTCGAATAACGCGAGATCTGCTGGCACCCATCATTTCGGCTGCCTGCACATAAGGTTCTTCTCGCAGACTCAGGAACTTCCCTCTGATGGCACGCGCAAGGCCGGGCCAGTCAAGGATGCCCAGGATTATCGAGATAATAAAGAAAACGGCCACCGGTCCCCAATGTGCTGGTATGGCGGCTGAGAGTGCCAACCACAGCGGTAACTCAGGTAAAGAGCGGATAATCTCGATAACACGCTGTATAACCCAGTCTGTTTTGCCACCGAGGTAGCCAGCCAAGCTGCCAAACAGTATTCCAAGTACGAACGAAATACCGATACCTATCAATCCGACAGTAAGCGAAAGTTGTGCGCCATAGAGGATTCGTGAGAACACATCCCGACCGAGACGATCAGACCCAAACAAAAATACTGTTGCCTCGGCGGGAGCACAAAACAAGTGTTTATCTGTTTTGATTAACCCCAGAAATCGATGCTCACTTCCGGGACAGAAGAACTCGAGTTTTAGTGGCCGGTCGTGATGAATCTGGTAGTGCCAGCGAAAATTTTCCAGATCGGGTTTTGCTGTTGTCGGATAAACGTGTGGCCCGATAAATTGACCTTCGTGAAAAAACGATATGCCTTGTGGTGGTGCGTATAGATGTTCCGCGTCTCGTTCATTCGCGCTGTAAGGCGCAATAAAGCCGACAAAAGGCAATAACAAGTAGCATAGCAACAGGAAAATGCCGGATACCAGTGCCACTCGGTGTTTGCGGAACCGGCGCCAAACCAGAATCCAACCGGGTGCGTCATTTTCGAGTGCTTCCGCTATCTGATGCTGTAGACGCTCACTGTCGTCATAAGGGCGATCATCGACGTAATGTTGCTGGCCTTGATCGCTCATGATCTGTTTGTCCCTGCACGTGCGCCATAGCGAATTCGCGGGTCTAACAGCATTAGCAGCACATCAGATATAACGGTGCCGAGTAGCGTTAGCGCCGCAACAAATAGTAGAACGAAACCAGCGAGAAATTGGTCCTGACTTTTAAGTGCTGCCAGTAGAGCTGGTCCAATGGTTTGCAAACCCAGAACGACTGAAACCAGCACTGAACCGGATACCAGCGATGGAATCAGATTCCCGATATCTGCAACAAATGGATTAAGTGCGACCCGCAACGGGTATTTGATTAAACGAGCACGTGCTGGTAAACCTTTTGCCTCAGCCGTTGTTACGTAAGGCTTATGTAACTCATCAAGCATGTTGGCGCGCAGCCTTTGCATCATCGCAGCAGCACCTGCAGTGCCAATCACAAAGGTCGGGATAATTAAATGCAACAACACTGATTTGAGCTTAGCAAAACTCATCGGCTCACCTTCAAATTCCGGTGCCATTAGTCCACCAATGGGTAAATCGAAAAGACGGTGGCCGTAATAGAACAGAATCAAAGCGAGCAGAAAATTTGGAGTTGCCAGTCCCAGATAACCGACTAAGGAGGTAGAGTAGTCAACCCATGTTCGGGATTTTGCAGCGGCGAGCACCCCCAGCGGCAGCGCCACGATGTAAACGAACAACAGCGCCACAAGGTTAACCAGAATGGTCATCCACATCGCCTGTCCGACAACATCCGCAACCGGTTGGTCAAACTCGAACGACCAGCCAAAGTCACCTTGCAGGATTCCCGAGAATCCATGCGATCCCGGTAGCAAGCCCATCCATACCAGATACTGATGTGGCAGAGATTTATCGAGCGAATATTCCTGACGCAGAAACTCGGCATTTGCGACCCCTGCTGCTTGTCCGGTGGCGCGTAGTTCGGCAATTTGATTGCTTAGATAATCCCCTGGCGGGAGATTAATAATAAAAAATATCAGTGCTGATACCAGCAAGAGCGTGGCCAGCATGCTCAATAGACGAAAAAAGGCGAATCGAAGAATTTCCATTCTGTTAAACGTGCTCTTCGTATAGCCTGCTAGATTTAATACGAATCAAAGTAGAACTCGTCGATGCGGTGGATACCAAAGTGAGCACCCGGCTCCCATGACCACAGTACATCTTCAGGGACATTCCTCAAGTGCTTGGATGCGACAACCGGTTGAGGAGTTTCAGCGATTACTCCGATGCCATAAACCTGATCGGCGTGGATGCGCAGCATTTTTTTCCAGATAGCATGTTTCTCGGTCTCTGAAGTTGTTTGTTCCCATTGTCTGGATAATTCAAGTAATTGAGCCGCTTCGGGCATATCGGGTGACTCACCTGCTTCACCACCTGTCTGGTGGAATTGGCCCCACATCGGCCAGGCAAAAAACTCCTGCTGCGTAGGTGCCAAGTAATCCGGAGAAATTTGCGCATTAGGTATACCGTTATCCCAACCAAACCAGACTGACGCCATTGTAATGCCGGAATACACGTGCATACGCAGAATGTCGCGATCCAGGGGACGCATAACCAGCTGTATACCCAGCTCACGCCAGGTGTCAGTGATAATTTGCAGCGCGTTTTCAACCTCTTGCCTTTCACCGGCAGTTTCAATCACGAATCGCATGGGACGACCGTCGGGTAACAGGCGGATGCCATCGGCACGTTTTGTTGTCAGGCCAATATCATCAAGCAGTTGATTGGCTTTGTCCGTGTTGAAGGTTGCCCACAGGGTCTGCAATTGCGGATCATGCAGCGGGCTGTCGGGCAATGCCTGCATGCTGCTTTCTGTGCCGAGGTCAAAATACAGCGCACGGTTTATCATGTTGCGGTCAATACCCATCGACAACGCGCGACGAAAGCGCACGTCGCGAAGTAATTCACGCCATACTGGATCGCGGTAATTTAAATTCGGGTATATTGCGATTTGCGCCGCCACACCATTGGCCCATAAATGCACGCGGTAGTTGTCACTGTCTTTTTCGCCCTTCTTTAATATCGCAATATTATTGAAATCCAGCCCTCTCGCCTGCAGATCACTCTCTCCTGCATTGGCTTTTGCGGCGATTAATCCGCCGCCAACAATACTCATATGAACCGCATCTATATAAGGTAACTGAACACCGTTTGTGTCAACACGGTGATAAAAAGGATTACGTGTGAACACCTTCAGACTTTTGGATCCTTTATCGTTTGCCATCCACGGCTGTAGTGTTGGCAATGCCGCGTTATCAAACTTGTACATGTTGTCCAGTTTGTTGTGTAGTGCCATCCAGCTGCGGACACGTTTGTCTTCGATCATTGCAGCAAGACTGTCTTTGGTGGCATAGCCGTGATGAAATTGCTCGAGATAATGTCGTGGTCGAAAAATAAACGGTGGTCTGGCCTGCGCCAGCGCCGGCAGGAAATGCGGATTAGGTTTGTTCCACTGGTAAATGACCGTGTGTTGATCCGGAAAAGTCACCTCAGGCAGTTCACCGTCTACCCGTAATATTGATGGTGGACCGGATGGTGATAATTCGGGATTATTGGCGACGTCCTGCCACCAGTATTTAAAATCAGCAGACGTAAACGGATGACCGTCAGACCAGCGGTGCCCGGGTCGTAATCTGAATGTGAATTTGCGGTTTTCGTCTACGTCATAATCGAGTAGCAGATCAGGCTTCAGCTTGTAGTTGTGATCGTAGCCGATCAACCGTGCATAGCCATAGACCACCATCTGACGTATGTCTTTTTTTCTGGAGACCATGGTGCGAAGAACACCACCCTGTTGCCCGGCTGTTCGTCCCTTTGCACGAAGATCAACAATTAGCGGTGTATCGGGTACTCGATCATCAATTGCCGGTAACAACCCGCTTTCAACCTGATCGGAAAGAGAGATAGATTCTGTGAAAACTATTGGTGCGGCTGCGTGGGCGACAGTGACCAGGGAAAACCCCAAAAGCATAACGAGGTAAGCCGAGTAGCTAAACAGTTTACCGAGAGAGATACGTAAGTTATGCATAGTTGTCACATTCTGGCCCGCAACCAATGTCCGGGCGCGTATTGTTGCAGGGGAGGTATTTCGTTACGCTGAAATTTGAACGCATCTTCCCAGGAATCTGGTTCGCCAGCGCCTTGTGCAACAGCATTAAGATCTATTTTTTTGTTGATATCTGGCTCGGGGTGAGCGGCTATCAACGCACGGGTATAAGGGTGTTTAGGTTCAGCGAGGAGTAAATCAGTTGGTGCGCGTTCAACAATAAACCCTCGCCTCATGACTGCTATCTCATCAGCAATACGAGCGACTACAGCAAGATCATGAGAGATAAACATATACGAAAGTTGTAGATCATCTCGAAGCTGCTCCAGTAAATCGAGTATTTGCGACTGAACAGAGACATCCAGTGCTGATGTCGGTTCATCCAGGATCAGTAATTTTGGTTCTAGTGCCAGTGCTCGAGCGATCGATAGTCGTTGTCTCTGGCCACCGGAAAACGCATGCGGATATCGGCGCATCATCGAATTATCCAGTCCGACACGCTCAAGTAATTGCCCCGCTTTATCGATCCGCTCGCTTTTAGTGCCGAGTTGATGAATTTCCAGTGGTTCACAGATCGCATCAACTATTTGCATGCGCGGGCTTAACGAAGAACGTGGGTCCTGAAAAACCATTTGAGCATTACGCCGAAATGCGGACAGCTGCTCGCCATCCATATCAGTAACATCAACACCCTTACTGGTTTCGGTAGCGCGAAACAGCACCCGACCACCCGAATCGGGAGCAATGCTGCCCATCGCTATTCGGCCCAGTGTCGATTTTCCTGAGCCGGATTCTCCGACAACAGCAAGTGTTGAACCTCGCTTCAGCGAGATGTCCACGTGGTTAACAGCTTTTATTATTTCCGGTTTTCTCCACGGCACTGAAGCTCTCGACTTGAATGTCTTACTGACATCGATAAGTTCCATAATGGGAGCGTCGCTTTCAGAATCTGCACCCGTTTTATCTAAAGAACTGTCATCCGTATCAGGCATATGCGCGGCTGAATCGATCAGCATGCGTGTGTAACCGTGCACTGGATCGCGCAGCACCCGGGTAGCGGTACCTGATTCAACGACTCGACCCCTATTCATAACCACGACCTTATCCGCTAAATTGGCAACAACCCCCAGATCGTGTGTTACCAGTATCAAAGCCATGGCGCTCTTCTTTTGCATTTTTTTCAGCAAGCCAAGCACTAGCGCCTGCGTCGTCATATCAAGCGCGGTAGTAGGTTCATCAGCTATGAGGAGATCGGGTTTTGCAACTGTCGCCATCGCTATACCGGCCCGCTGCAACATGCCACCAGAGAGCTCAAATGGGTAAGCGTTGTAAATCCTCTCGGGATCAGAAAATCCGACTTCATCGAATTCGTCCAAAACAATCGATTTAGCTTCGACAGCATCACATTCGCTGTGCAGGTGCAGAACCTCTGAGACCTGATTGCCGATTGTGTGTAGTGGAGACATTGAACGCATTGGCTCCTGAAAAACCATTGCGATGCGGTTGCCACGTACTTTGAGTAATTCTTTTTCGGTGGCTTCAGCCAAATTTAGTATTAGCGCGTTTTCATCTGAGCGTGATCTCTCAGTTCCTTTGAATGTAATGTCACCCGATAGAATTTTTGCGGTCGGTGGAAGAATCTGTAATACGGATCGGCAGCAGAGTGTTTTGCCGGATCCGGATTCACCAACAAGTGCCAGTGTTTCACCTCGATCGACCGAAAACGAAACCAAATCGACTACAGGCGGTCGATTACCAAAGGCGATGGTCAGGTCGGAAACGGTTAGGGTCGGATTCATTAAAAAGACAATCAGGTGGCAACGCTTTTTTGTCGTTGTTACGTTTTACGCGTGATATCCGGTTGTATCGATTGTAGCTGGTATTCTGATAATACCAGTGCGATAGACATCAAAGATAACGATAGTTTACCGCGGATGCCGGACTGACTGATCTGTTAAGATAACACGCGCCTAGACAGGCAAGGCTGCAGCTCCAGCGACAGTAAGCTGAATCCATAATGACGGCCTTCGCCCTCTTTGTCATGGTTTCTGATGTGACGTTTTACTGGATAAATGATAAGCCATATGAACCTCTCAAAACTCCTGCTCAGGACTAAAAATCTAACCCGTGTCTCCCTGTTGGCCTGCGCCGTTTTTATTAGTAGCGGTTCTCTGGCGCATGACCCGGCATTGCACGGATTTAACCTGACTACGTTCGATCCACCCTTCCCCGCACCTGCATTTGATCTTGCTGAATTTCATCGTGATGGTACGGAGGGACAGACTTCACTTGAGTCGCTGAAAGGCAGTTATGTGTTGTTAAATTTCTGGGCTACCTGGTGTCCGCCCTGCCTTGCTGAGATGCCAACGATGGAAGCTGCGTTTCAGGAATTCAAAGACAAGGGATTCAAAGTGGTTGCTATTTCCAGTGATGAAGGAGGTGCGAGCGACATCGCGCCATTTAT
Organism: uncultured Granulosicoccaceae bacterium; assembly: GCA_937951345.1. Classification (GTDB taxonomy): domain Bacteria; phylum Pseudomonadota; class Gammaproteobacteria; order Granulosicoccales; family Granulosicoccaceae; genus CALFCE01. The sequence continues at coordinate 93,494 of CALFCF010000023.1, read as the reverse complement.
GGAAAAACTCGGTGTGACATTTACCATTCTTATGGATGCTGACAAAAAAGTATCTTCGGTTTACGGAGCGCACAACCTGCCGCTATCGTTCATATTGAACCCCGATGGTGAGGTTGTCGCTGGTTCTGAAGGTGAGCGCGACTGGGCGAGCGAAGAGGCTATCTCTGTGCTTGAAGAGATGATCAATAGCAACTAAATGCACACTGCGCGGGTTTCTTTGTCTAGTGGAATAAAGTCGATGCTACCGATAACGCTCTTACGCATTCTATGTGCAGAGTTAGATCTGAAACCCCGAATGCTTTCCGATGCAAAATGCACTGCTGCAAACCCGGATGCCGCGAGGCTCGAATGCGGTAACAAACAGAAAGCTCTTCTAGCTGTTTTTTCGCTGGCTCTGATTTTTCTTTCTGCATCCGCATCTGCGCAGTCCGACGATACCGTACTCGCCATTATAAATGGTGTCGAAATCAAGGCCTCTGATATCAATGCAAATATCGCCAGCCTACCACTGGGTGATCAGGTTTCAATTCGCTCTGATCCGGACAAATTTGCGGAATCCTTAATTCAGGAAGAAGTGTTGTTTCAGTTTGCGCTGAGTCAGAATTTTGATAACGATCTAACGCTGCGCGAATCTATAAAAACTACCGTTGTAAACCACCTGATTGAAAAATACGTCAGCAGTAAACTTAACATTACCGACGAAGAGATCCAGGCGTACTATGACGAAAACACCAGCGCTATACGTGGTGAAACTGTGCAGATCAGCCAGATACTGACGGCCACGCGTGCTGAATGCGAGGCGTTGATGGTGAAGCTTGATCAGGGTGAGTCTTTTGAAGAGCTTGCCCGTGAACACTCAATCCATGAGTCGTCGGCCGCTAACGGCGGTGTGCTTGGCTCGATGATGAACCACGACGGTCCCCTGGGTTTTGAGCAGCAGTTATTCAATCTTGAGCCGAATTTGCCCGCATTGTTCAACAGCGACGAAGGCTGCCACATCATACTGGTGACCGGCCGTCAGGTACCGCCTTTACCGCCTCTGGAGGCAGTCGCTCCAGCCATTGAAGGGCTTATGCGACGGGAAAAGGAAATCGCAGCCGTACAAGCTTTGATAGAGCGTGCTCACAAGCACGTAGACGTCGTTCGTCCCTGAATGCTCGAGCGCCATTTTAATGCCATACTTGTGCGACATACTGTCCGTCTTTAACGTTGTCTGGTTTAACTCGAAAGCGACGGAAATTTGCAATAATTTTCACCGTTCACAGCCAATTCCGGGGCGATTTAATTGTCTTGATCGTCTAGTCGCGCTGGCACTGCTATAGTCTAGTAACGGCCGTGATCGTTTAAAATTGCCTGCCGAGAAAAATCTCGATAAAAATCCAAATCTTTTCTGACAAATGATTGCTGACAACAGCACAACACCTGTTTCTAACCAACAGGCTGAAGTAGAGGCGCGCGAGTGGGTAAACCGTCTTGCACCTTTTATTGTTCCAGACAACCGTAGAGCCTGGTTCGAGGTTGGCTTGACCGGTTTGCTATTCTTTTTTGTCTGGCTGGTAGCTCTCTGGGTCGCGCGAATCAACCCGTGGTTTTTACCGCCGGTCTGGTTACTCGGTGGCGCATTGCTGGTCAGGTTGTTTATCTGCCAGCATGATTGCGGCCACCAATCCCTGTTTTCATCAAAGCAGGTTAATGGCTGGGTAGGCCGCTGCCTCGGCGTGATAACGCTGACTCCTTATGAGTACTGGCGTGCCACGCATGCTGCACATCACGCAGGTTCCGGTAATCTGGACCGTCGTGGTCTTGGAGACATCGATACACTGACAATCGACGAATATCAGGCTCTGAGTCCGGCCAACCGGATCGCCTATCGCATATACCGAAACCCGATGGTTCTGTTTGTGCTGGGGCCCGCCTATTTGTTTCTGATTCGGCACCGATGGCCCACGGCGGTTGCGCCGCTTGGGAAACCGGCTGTAAACAGCGTGCTGGGTACCAATTTGGCGGTAGCTCTTGTTTTTGGCCTGGCGATCAGCCTGATTGGTTTCAAGTCGTTCTTACTGGTTCACATTCCGATGATCGCTGTTGGCAGCTCGATCGGCGTATGGATGTTCTACATTCAGCATCAATTTGAACATACCGATTGGGAAGAACCTGATGACTGGTCTCAGCCCCACTCTGCGCTACATGGCAGCTCTTACTATGACTTGCCCGGACCGGTAATGTGGATGACAGGAAACATTGGTATCCACCATGTGCATCACTTGTCCAGCCGGATAGCATTTCACCGATTGCCGAAGGTACTGGAATCCTACCCGGAGCTGAAGCGTATCGGTCGCATGACCTTCAAGGAAAGTCTCGCCTGTATTCGCCTGGCGCTCTGGGATAGCAAGCAGAAGAAACTGGTTTCTTTTGCCGCGGTGTAGGCTGGTAGCAGCTTAAAGTAGCTGTACCAGTATGTGATTCCGGTGTCGATTATTGGGATCGATATGCACGGTGAAGGCGTTTAACTCCGGTCCCAGTCCAGCATGAGTTTCTGCGGGCCTCTGAAGGTCATATTCGCTGAATACTCGAATGTCTGATCTGGAACCAGGGACAGCGACGGTATCCGCTCCACCAGGCTTTCCAGCGCAATTTGCGCCTCCAGTCTTGCTAATCGTGCACCAAGACAAAAATGGATTCCGTGACCGAAAGAAATATGTTTGCGCGCATTCTTTCTGTGGATATCGAAGGATTCCGGATTTTCGAATAATTCCGGTTCGTGATTGGCTGCACCGAGTGACAGAAAGATCTGCGTGCCAGCCGGTATCGTCATACCCTTGAACTCACACTCCTGACTTGTGATGCGACGCCAGCTGGTTTGCGGTGATTCGAATCTGAGAACTTCTTCCAGCGCATTGGGTATCAGTGTTTTGTCTGCCACCAGACTCTCCCACACATCGCGCTCGGGCAGCAGGCACAACAGCATATTGCTGAGGTAGTTACTGACAATCTCGTGACCGGCGAAGGACAATCCGTAAATTATCGATTCGACTTCACGATAGCTCAGTTCGCCGGCGTCGTTTTCATGGGCAATAAGGAGTTCCGACGTAAAGTCGTCTGCTTTTGAATCTACACGGCTGGCGACGAACTCGCGACAGTAGCGCCAGTACCTGAGCATCTTGTTTGCGATTTCAGTTTGCTCTGCACTGTCTGGCCTACCCCAGGTAAAGGCGAGCCGGTTATTGGTCCAGCGCATAAGTTGCTCGTCATCGTGCTCGGGAAATCCAATAAACCGGAAGATAATCTGCCCGGGTAACGGGTGGCCAAAACTACTGATGAACTCAACCGGCTCAGCGCTTTTGAGCATGTCATCGATCAGATCATTGCAGCGCTGCCTGATGTAGGGTTCGAGTTGCTTCATACGACGACCGGAAAATCCCTCTCGGGTATATTTTCTGATGCGCGCATGATCTGGTGGCTGTCGATTTGACATGACCGCCACCGGATTGAAATCCTCGCTGCCGAGCACCTCTGCCGCTTCTGTTGCGATAGGAAAAACAGGGTCCTGTACATTTTCTGACGAGAAAATGTCGTGCTCCTTGAAGATCTCGATCACGTCGTCCATACGTGTGACGACCAAATAGCCGAGCTTTTCCGCGTAAAAATATGGCTGTTCCCTGTTTAGATTGCGAAGAATGTTGTAGGGATTAGCCAGATAGGCACTATCAAACGGGGTGAACTCCGTGTTCATCGGGCAGCCGGTCGGCTTCGCGTCTGCAGGCGCGCTTAACTCGTGATAGGCCCTTTTACTGTCGGTCATAGCATCACCCTGTTAGATGAATGTCATTATGCCAGTTCGACGGCGGGTGGGTAGTGACCGCACAATGGCGATCAGGCTGACTACTGTCGTTGCGAAACGCCAAAAACAGATGCTCACAAAAAAGCCCGGCTCACGGATGTGAACCAGGCTCTGGTGCGCGAATCGGGCTGATATTGCCCGCACCTACCCTAACTTAAGGGCGGCGTGAGAATTGAGGATGGACCAGCAACCGATACTAAATGATTCCGCTCTTCTGTCTATATGTATTAGCGTTAACGGTAGATGCCCGGATTTTTAAATGAAATCCCAGCGGAAGCCGAAGTGCACGCGGTTATCAATTTCCTCGTCACCGGTGCGCGTGTCGATCTGCAGGAAGCGAATACCGCCAAACAGAGACAATTGTGAGCGGAATGGCACCGTTACACCTAATTGCAGATCAATGACTCTGTCGCCCTGACCAAAGGTCAATACGTCCGGTGCATAGTAAAGGCTTGCGTTGAATTCCAGAGGCAGGCTGTCAAACGGTAACTGGTAAGCTGCTTCGAGGCCTAATGCTCCTGCGAATGCATCGTTGTTCTCGTCACCGAGCAGCGCTATATAGGCCCGGGTGCCGAAGGACAATCGTAAAGAGGTAGTGAATGATGCGTCAATCGATATTCCGGTTTGGAACAGCGAATCGCGATCTTCGGTGACCATAAATCCGGCATGAACGCGCGAACGCTCGAAGTCATAGCGCGCGCCACTGCGCTCAAATTGTGCGAAAAGTACGCGATCGCTGAGGTAGAAAGTTAGCCTGTCGTTATCGAGTGGAGGAACACCGGATTCAGGTCGCATAGCTTCAACGATCCGTCCAAACAATGTGTTGCCTTCTTCTTCGGTAGCTGCTGCCGCAACCGGAGTCGTCGTGGAAGCTGCATTTACAGCTGAGGCCGCAGCCGTAGCATTAACGGGAGTGCTCAGCTCGGTTGTCGTGCTAACCGGAGCTTCGGATACTTTGGTCTCGATTGTCTCAACAGCGGCGGGCTCAGGTGAAACTGACTGCTGCGTCGACTGATCAAGTAAATCGTTGATATCAGTACTGTTGATCGCCTTGTTTTGCGGGAATTCATCCGGATCGCCACCAGCCAGTACGGTATGAGCTGTTACCAGTAGCAATAAGACAATGGCTATCGATGCCACTGGGATGTTGGTTTTCGAAACAGGGTTTTTCATAGTCCAACCTAAAATTAACTCAGCGAATAGCGCAGCAAAATGACAGATCTTGCGCGTCAATATGTTGTCAGACCGTTACAATATTGCATCTTGCCGCGAATGTGAACAAATACTTTGTTTCGCAAAGCAAAGATTGGCTCGACAAATCTCAGGGTTGTGAACCCCATCAGTATCTGAGGAAACCGGGTATGCTCCAGTGTGCGACACAGCTAACATCTTTTGAATCCAGCCTAACGGCCGGCAGGATCAGCCCCGGCGTCCTGTCTGGCATTTTGGCCGGGGCGCACACGGGTGGCCCTGACGACCAAAACCTCTTCCCTGGCACTGGATTAGCCTATGGCACCTATGAGATCAGCGTATGTCTGTCAACCCGCCGAGTATGTCGAACCCCGGCGGCTGAGTTACCTCGCGCCGTTAATCTCTGGCATTGACCGGAACAGAGCCGCTTAGCTCTCAAAGCACGCTACCCAACCCGCATCTCAACTGAGCAGACGCTTTGTTTGCGATTAACAAATACGGTGATGCTGCGGCAGCTGCATAGGTTAGTGAGTAGATAGATCTGGTTTAAAAAGCTGCATCGAACAATACAATCCGTCAGATATCAATTTGATATTGCCCCCTTGTTTACAGTCAATTCCCGTGATGGCAAGGATAGAAACAACGCACTTCATGCTCGGGGATTTATGTTTAGAACTTTTGTCAAACGGAATATGTAATGACCACTGACACTACAGACGCAATCATTATCGGTACGGGTGTTATCGGTACTGCTGTCGCATACGAGTTATGCAAAATTGGCATGCGAACGTTATCTGTTGATCGCAACACCCAGATAGGCCACGGATCAACCGCCGGATCCTGTGCAATTATCCGCATGCACTACTCCACCCGTGAGGGCACTGCGTTCGCGTGGGAGGGCTATCACTATTGGCGCGACTGGCAGGAATATCTGGCGCTTCCCGCAGATGAACCGTTGGCTGAATTTAAGGAGTGTGGATGCCCGGTGATGAAGACGGAGGCTAATGACTTTTTGGCGAATCACATTGAACACAGCAAAGCGCTTGCTATCCTGCACGATAGTTGGGATGCGTCTGTCATCACTGAGCGTTTGCCGATCTATTCATTGCAAAGTTTTGCACCGGCGAAACGACGTGACGATGCCGCATTTGGAGAGCCTAATGGCAATGAGCTGACTGGCGGTGTTTTCTGGCCGCATGCCGGGTATGTAACCGATCCAGCGCTTTCATCACAGAATCTTGCTGCAGCAGCACGTCAGCATGGCGCGTCATTCAGGCTGGGATGCACGGTAGCAGAGATCTTAATTAAATCAGGTCGTGTGCAGGGTGTTCGTCTGTTAGATGGGAGCGAAATTCACGCGCCGATAGTCGTAAACGTGGCGGGTCCCGGGTCCGTTTATGTAAACGAAATGGCGGGTGTAACCGAGGAAGTGACCATATCGACGCGTCCATTACGGCAGGAGGTTGTGCATATTCCTTCTCCCGAAAATTTTGATTTTGAAACAAAAGGTACCATTGTCTCGGATAACGATATCGGTCTTTACTGCCGACCTGAGCACGGCAACCATATACTGATTGGCAGTGAAGACCCTGAGTGTGATCCGCATTTCTGGGTTGACAGCGATGTTACCTATGATCGGGACTTTTCCGACCAATGGAACACACAGGCGATGCGATATGCGCAGCGTGTACCCGACCTGGGTATCGGTTCCCGAAAACGGGGGGTGGTGGATTTATATGATGCGTCTACGGACTGGATACCGATTTACGACAAATCCAGTGTCGACGGTTTTTATATGGCTTGTGGAACCAGTGGTAATCAGTACAAGAATGCACCGATCGCTGGTAAAGCCATGGCAGCGCTCATCGATTATTGCGAAGGCGGTAGTGATCACGATGACTCGCCCCTGACCTTCACACTGCCTTACATTGACCAACCGCTGGATCTAAGTTTCTTTTCCCGTAAACGTCCGGTTAATCAAGCTTCCAGCTTTTCAGTGCTGGGGTAAGGCAGTTGTCAGCTGCTCTATCCTAACTGCTCAACGCAGTGTGGTGATGCTGGAAATGATCGGCGATAAAACTTGATACAAAATAGTAGGAGTGGTCGTAACCCGGCTGCATGCGGTAGTTAACGTTCTGACCACTGCTTTCACAGGCCTTGATAAATTCATCAGCAATCAGATGTTCCTGCAGGAACGGATCAGCATCACCGGTATCAATCAAGAGTGTTGCGTCGCTCGGCGAATGCGTGACCAAACGGGTCGCGTCATAGGTCTGCCAGGTTGATTCGTCACTACCGAGGTAGTGGCTAAACGCTTTCTGCCCCCAGGGTACAGCACTTGGATTGACTATCGGTGAGAAGGCGGACGCGCTTCTATACAGTTGCGGGTTTTTCAGGTGCAGTGTCAGCGCGCCATGTCCTCCCATGGAATGTCCGAGGATGCCTTGTCGCGTGCTGTCGATCATCGGGAAGTTAGCCAGCACCAGTTGCTGTAGTTCGCTGACAATGTAGCTGTCCATTGAAAAATGCGGGCGCCACGGCGCTTCGGTTGCCGTCAGATAGAAACCTGCGCCCTGCCCCAGGTCATAAGCTTCATCATCTGCCACTGCGTCACCACGGGGGCTGGTGTCAGGTGCGACGACTATTAAGCCGAGTTCATTGGCGGCTCGCTGCAACCCGGCTTTCTCCATGACATTGGCCCACGTGCAGGTAAGCCCTGACAGATACCAAAGTACCGGTAAGCCATCGCTGCTATTTTTGCCTGCGTTTGCCGAAGGCCTATACACAGCAAATGTCATTTCACATTGGCAGCTGTCGCTGTCGTGTTTGTGGACAGACAATTCACCACCAAAAGACTGCCAGCGTGATTCAGTTTTCACAGTAAGGTTTATGAGTTTGCGTTATGAATTTACGTTTACAGGTTTTAATGAAGCTGTTGGATAGCAATCTTAGTAAATAACAACACTGCGAATACTTTCACCCGCATGCATCAGATCAAATCCCTTGTTAATGTCATCGAGTGGCATGGTGTGAGTAATCAGGCTATCGATGTCGATACGGCCTTCCATATACATATCGACAATTTTGGGTACATCAGTGCGTCCTCGTGCACCACCAAATGCGGTGCCGCGCCACGAGCGCCCGGTTACCAGTTGAAATGGACGTGTGCTGATTTCCTTGCCGGCCCCGGCAACACCGATAATGATACTTTCACCCCAACCCTTGTGACAGCACTCAAGGGCTGCACGCATAACATCGACATTGCCTATACATTCGAACGAATAATCAGCGCCGCCACCGGTCAGTTCAACCAGATGATCCACCAGATTATCGCCGTGGTCACTTGGATTGACGAAATCCGTCATGCCGAATTGTTTTGCTACGGCCTGCTTGTCAGCGTTAAGGTCAACACCGACGATCTGTTTTGCGCCGACAAGGCGTAAGCCCTGTATAACATTCAAACCGATACCGCCAAGCCCGAAAACCACAGCAGTGGCATTTGGTTCCACTTTAGCGGTAAACATGACGGCGCCAACTCCGGTTGTAACGCCGCAGCCGATGTAGCAAATTTTATCGAAAGGCGCGTCTTTCCTGACTTTGGCCAGCGACACTTCTGGTAGCACTGTGTGGTTTGAGAAAGTTGAACAGCCCATGTAGTGCAGAATTTTCTGGCCTTTGTATGAAAACCGGGAGGTACCATCAGGCATTACGCCTTGACCCTGAGTCGCTCTTACGGCCTGGCAAAGGTTGGTTTTCGGGTGCAGGCAGTATTCGCATTCGCGGCACTCTGCGGTGTAGAGCGGGATAACATGGTCACCAGGTTCAAGACTGGTAACCCCCGGACCCACTTCAAGGACCACTCCGGCGCCCTCATGGCCTAAAATCGCTGGAAAAGCACCTTCCGGATCTGCGCCGGAAAGGGTAAATTCATCGGTGTGACAAATGCCGGTAGCCTTCAACTCGACGAGTACTTCACCCGCCTTGGGGCCATCGAGATCGACTTCAACCACTTCAAGCGGCTTTCCGGCTTCAAACGCTACGGCGGCACGTGTTTTCATTGCAGTTACACCTGTTGAGTTGCATTCATGACGAGATGATCGCAGTTGAACAGACCGGCAGTCAACTGCATTCGTATCGATGGCTTACACTGGTTATAGATAGTTAACCCGGAGACCAGGACATTTCAGCGTACCTGATTCGGTGGTACCTGTCGCATCGACGCCATGTATTCTGCCATTTGTCGGAAAGCTCGCTAATATCATCTGCAAAGCCGGTTGCAGTGGATAGTGCAAGTGCCTCCAGAGGAATAAGAACCCATGCAAGATTTGATGAAACATGCTGACCGCAGCGATCACAGTGCAGGAGTAGCTACCGGGACTGATGCCGCATCAGTGACTAAGGCCGCAACAACGGATTACCTGGTATTTACACAGCAGACTCAGTGGCAGGATCTGCCCACGTCAGTACAACACATGGTACGAACCTGTGTTCTTGATCTGTTGGGAGTAGCCGCCAGCGGCACGCAAACCGAACTATCGCGCATTATCAGGGAGCACGCGCTGGAGCAATTTTCTTCTCAGTCACCACGTCGAGCGCGATTGCTTTTTGATGGGCGTCACGTCGGTGCCGTGGGTGCGGCGTTAGCCAATGGTATGACCATTGATTCGGTTGATGCACATGACGGCTACAAGCCCAGTAAAGGTCATGCCGGTTGCAGTTTGTTGTCGGGAGTACTGTCGTTATATGACTATCACGACCAATCAGCGTCGCTGCAAGAATTTTTATTATCAATCGTCATCGGATATGAAATCGCCTGTCGTGCCGGTGTCGCATTGCATAGCAGCGTTCCCGACTATCACACATCCGGTGCATGGGGTGCGGTAGCTGTTGCAACGATCGGTTCAAGAATTCTTGGATTGAACGCCGCACAAACCCGCGAAGCTGCAGGTATAGCTGAATACCATGGCCCGAGAAGTCAGATGATGCGCGTCATTGATCACCCAACCATGCTCAAAGATGGTTCGGGCTGGGGGGCTATGGCTGGCGTATCGGCAGCACTGCTTGCGCGTGATGGTTTTACGGGATCACCGGCGCTGACGCTGGAAGACATTGGTGTGCAGAATGTATGGCAGGACCTCGGTACTCGCTGGCTGATCGAAGAGCAGTATTTCAAACCGGTTCCCGTGTGTCGCTGGGCGCAACCTGCGATAGTTGCGTGCCGTGACTTACAGATACAAAACGGTTTTAAGGCATCAGATATCAAACGACTGACTATCGGCAGTTTTCATGAGTCAGTGCGCCTTGAAGCGCGTGCGCCTCAAACAACCGAAGAGGCTCAATACAGTCTGCCCTATCCGGTTGCTGCGATGCTCGTACATGGGCGACTTGGTGTGCCTGAAGTTAACCAGCCGCTCCTTTCCAATAATGAAGCGCTGACTTTAAGTCGTGCCATTGAGCTGGAGGAAATCGATGCGTATAACGCACTCTTCCCGGAAAAGCGGATCAGTCATGTTGTGATAGAACTCCATGATGGGCGTGTGTTGGAATCAGGCCCGGTTGAGGCAACTGGTGATCCGGACAAGCCTTTACCGGCAGGCACTCTGGAACAGAAGTTTATGGATTACACGTCTCCGATTACTGGCGACGAGCGAGCATTGCGTATCAAAGAATTGCTATTAAACGGTGATATTACGACGGTAAAGCTTAGTGACCTGGCCGAACTGATTTATCCGGCAGCATGAGGAAATGCTGATCCACTAAGTCGATTGCTGCTGCTGGCGAATGAAACGTCGAAATACGCGCAGTGTCTCTGCTGACACATGGTGCTCCAGACCCTCGGAGTCACGTTTTGCAGTTTTGTCAGAAACACCTAGTGCCCGCAGAAATCGATAGACGGTGTCATGCCGTTCGCGGGCTCTGTCCGCCAGCAATTTTCCTTCGCTTGTTAAAAATACTGATCGGTAGGGTTCGCTCGTCACATAACCTTCACGCTGCAAACGTGTCAGCGTCTTACTGGCGGTTGGCTGGCTCACGCCAAGCCTTACTGCGATATCCACCAGACGTGCCTCTCCGGAGGACTGTATCAAATCGTCAATAAGTTCCACATAGTCTTCTGTTGTCTCCATCTGATGGGCTTGTCTAACGGAAACAAAATCCTCAGCCTGTTGCTGCGGGGGCTGCAGCATGCGCCCATTGGATTGTCTGGATGCGTTGCGTGTCATGCGTTACTTACCGGTGTGGAATCTTCGGGTTTGTAAACATTCACTCCGAATGTGCCTAATGCGTCCCCGGGGTGTTGGTATTCTTTGCCTCTGAGTATAAACTAAGCCTAGGCTAAATTTGTAGTTACTTGAATATTTTCATGTGTATGGTCCGGGAAACAATTTTTTGTGTTGTACGCGCAAGAATGCTTGTGTTGCCGGGCTTGCTATTGCTGTTGTCTGCCTGTGGTGGCAATGAACAGGACGTTGATGAAAACGTCAATTTGCGAGTGGTTACGACATTTACCGTAATCGCCGATATGGCTCGAAATGTCGCTGGAGACAAAGCAGTGGTACTGTCAGTTACGAAACCGGGCGCTGAAATTCATAACTACCAACCAACACCGAAGGATATTGCCCAGGCAGAAGACGTTGATTTGATTTTATGGAACGGATTCGGTTTGGAGATTTGGTTTGAACGCTTTCTAGAGCAGCTCAAGGACGTAGAGAGTGTTACCGTGACTGACGGCATTGAACCTATCAGTATTTCAAGCGGCCCCTATGATGGTCGCCCAAATCCACATGCCTGGATGAGTCCCCGCGATGCTGAAATTTACATCGATAACATTGAAAGGGCGCTGTCGGCAGCAGATCCTGAAAACGCGTCTGTCTACCGTGAAAATGCAGCGCAATATAAAAGACAGATCGCAGCTATTGCAGAGCCGATCAGAGAAACATTGGCAACAATTCCTGATGCTCAACGCTGGTTAGTATCCAGCGAAGGTGCCTTTAGTTATATGGCGAGAGATTTTGAGCTACGTGAACTTTTTATATGGCCAATTAATGCTGATAATCAGGGCACACCGGCGCAAGTCAAACATGTTGTCGATACGGTTAATGAGCATGATATCAGCGCTGTATTTAGCGAAAGCACGGTTTCACCAAAACCCGTTCAGCAGATTGCTCGTGAAACCGGTGCAAATTATGCCGGTGTTCTGTACGTTGATTCCCTCAGTGAAGCGGATGGCCCGGTACCAACCTATCTTGATCTGCTTCAGGTTACCGCGCAGACCATTGCTGACGGGCTGTCGCGCTAGCCTGCGCTATTCACGAAGGCGAAAACAGTGACAATGAAAACTAAGCAATTTCCAGTTAGAAAAGCAGTTTTAGCGTCGCTGCGGGTATTCGCACACTGTTTTCTATTCACCCCCAGTGCCCGTCTACCGTCGCAGCTCACTCGATTGAGCTCAACCCGTAGATTTCTACGAATTTCGCTGAATCGAGCGACCTGCTTAGGTAGCCAGACTCTGGTGGCGAACCCTTCATGAATAGAGCAGGCAAGTATGCATAATAACCTTCGGAAGCCGCACAACTGGGTGTCCACCTTATGAACACCTCTAGTTTGGAGCATGTGGTTCTATGATCAAAGAATCATCTGCCGCTGGTCAGGGTGTTGTCGATACAGTTGAAGACCGCCTGCGTATCCGGGAGCTACAAGCGAGTTATGGTGATGTACATGGTATAGCTGCAGAGCATTTGGGTGTTGTCTATCGTAACGGCAACTGGGGAATTGATGACGTTAGTTTCAACATACCTCAGGCGACCATTTGCGCATTGGTCGGAATTAACGGATCGGGTAAGTCGACGCTATTTAAATCCCTGATGGGTTTCGTTAATGCAGCTAATGGCCATGTAACTATTCTGGGACACGCTGTCGATGACGCTGTGCCGCCTAATACTGTGGCGTACGTGCCACAAAACGAAGAGGTTGACTGGGATTTCCCGATACTGGTTGAAGATGTTGTGATGATGGGGCGCTTCGGTCATATGAGCTGGATGCGCCGCCCCTCTCGTGCCGATCGTGATGAGGTAGAAAAAGCATTACAACGCGTTGACATGCTGGCTTACCGCAAACGACAGATTGGTGAGTTGTCAGGCGGTCAGAAAAAACGGGTTTTTCTGGCACGGGCGTTGGCTCAGGGAGGCAAGGTGATTCTGCTTGATGAACCTTTCACCGGTGTTGACGTGAACAGCGAGAACGCCATCATCGAGCTGCTCAGGGAGCTGCGCGAAGCGGGTCACGTGATTCTGGTGTCGACCCATAACCTTGGTAGTGTTCCGCAGTTCTGCGACCAGGTTATTTTGCTCAATCGCACTGTACTGGATTTTGGTGAGACTGAAACGGTATTTACTGCACCTAACTTGCAGCGTGCCTTCGGCGGCACTCTGCGATTTCATGTACTGGCCGGTACCGATTTACATGAAGACGATGACACACGTAAGGTCACTGTAATCACCGACGACGAGCGCCCCGTCGTTATTTACGGTGATGATCATCCGGAAAAGGACTAGATGTTGATCAATTTCGACACGTTGCTCGAACCGTTGAGCTATCAGTATATGGTGACAGCGATCTGGAGCAGCGCTCTTGTGGGCGCTACCTGCGGGTTTCTGTCAGGCTATCTAATACTCAAGGGCTGGTCTTTGATCGGCGATGCGTTGTCGCATTCTGTTGTACCCGGTGTTGCCGGAGCGTACATGCTCGGTCTGCCGTATTCGCTAGGTGCATTCATTTCCGGTGGCCTGGCAGCGGGTGCTATTCTTTTTATCAGTCAACGTTCTCAATTGAGACAGGATGCAATTATAGGCCTTGTTTTTACCGGTTTTTTTGCTCTTGGTTTATTTATGGTGTCGCTGTCACCCGCATCGGTTGATATAAATACGATTGTATTTGGCAACATTCTGGCTGTCAGCCCATCTGACGCTATCCAACTACTCCTAATTTGTCTCGCATCACTGACGCTATTGATAATTTTTTGGAAAGATATCATGCTGGTATTTTTCGACGAATCGCATGCAAAGGCAGTCGGAATAAATACACAGAAGACCCGGTTGATATTTTTTGTTGTATTGAGTGCAGCTACCGTAGCAGCGCTACAGACAGTCGGGGCGTTTTTAGTGATAGCTATGATGGTTACACCGGGTGCTATCGCTTATCTGTTGACTGATCAATTTCACCGTATGTTATTGCTCAGTATCTTAATCGGTTCGATCACTGCCGTTTTGGGCACCTATTTGAGTTATTTTGTTAACGGGTCAACAGGTGGTGTTATCGTTTTATTGCAAACAATACTCTTTCTATTGGCATTTATATTCGCGCCCAAACACGGTGTGCTAGCTGGTAGGCGATCAGCAAGACGACGTGTTAAACAAAAGTCGCTATCCACTACCTGATATACGGTTGTCGCTATGAGCTGGATACTGGAGCCGCTGCAATTCGAATTCATGTTACAGGCGCTTGCTATCGGGATAGTAGTTTCAATTCCGGCTGCACTCTTTTCATGTGTGTTAATTGTTAGAGGTTGGGCGTTGATGGGAGATGCTATTTCTCATGCAGTGCTTCCCGGTGTAGTGATCGCACATATCCTGAGCATACCTGTAATCGTTGGTGCTTTTGCCGCCGGGATGCTGTGCGCTGCTGCCACTGGTTACTTCTCCACCAATAGTCGGCTCAAGGAAGATACCGTAATGGGTGTGGTATTCAGCGGTATGTTTGCTCTGGGTTTGATTCTATTCCAACAGATACACACGACCATGCATCTGGATCATGTGCTGTTCGGGAATATCCTTGGAGTAAGCTGGCTGGATGTTTTGCAGACAGCACTTCTGGTCTGTGTGGTAGTTGGATTCCTGCTGCTGCGTATAAAAGATATAAAACTCTATGTATTCGACGTACAGCATGCGAACGTCATTGGCATCAATGTTACTGTTTTGCACTACATGCTGCTTGCAATGCTGTCGTTGGTTATAGTTGCGTCAATGGAAGTTGTCGGAATCATACTGGTAATCGCGATACTTATCGCACCGGGTTCCATTGCCTTTTTATTAACACGGCGATTTGAAGTGATGTTGATTATTGCTGTTGTCGCCGCCCTCAGCTGCACGGTTACAGGAGTAATTCTGAGTTACCATTTAAACAGTGCGCCCGCCCCTACTATTGTAGTGTTGATGACGCTGATATTTGTATTGGTATTCCTGTTTGCTCCAGGCAGAGGTGTGGTGCACCAGAGAAAAACTGTGAGTTAATGTCCTCTATTTTTATTAGGAAGGAAGGCATGCCAGTAAGTTACAGGTTTACTCCTGACAGTGGTAGCTTCAACTGCACAGGCGGTTAAATTTGGTGTGCGCATAGTTACACCGGAAAGTGAATCGAGTGCAGGTGCAGCAGTGTGCATCGGAACCCAAGGTGATTACAAAAGGTCTGTGATAAGCGCAGGATATGTTGTTCAATCGCCACCGACGCACCATTCTGAACGAGGCCACAGCGCTCCATTGGCGGTACGCCAAGGTGCAACGATCAAATAGATCTGCTACGTAATCAGGGTCGTATATTTCGTTGGAATCCATCGGCAAGTAAGAGATTGCTAATGAATTAAAACACTATCATATATAAGCGGTCAGTCTCTGATTCTTCACCAATCAGACCAACATTTCCCTAGACAGTCAATATCAATAATTAAAGCTCCTTTGCCTTGGCTCTTTCTTCAAGAAGCTAGATACAAAGGAGCCGAACTATGATCATCAGACGACTGTGTATTACTTCGCCTTACGAACTTATGAAGTATGGTGTGACGGAGCCAATTCGTAAACCGGCGTGGGGATGTTTTCCATCCTCGCTTTGATCTGTAGCGACAGAAATTGCGAGTAGTGGCGTGACTGGTGCAAATTCCCGCCATGGAACCACAGAGCCTCCTGCTGTGTTGGTTTCCACATATTACGTAGCTCTCCTTCCCACGGTCCAGGGTCCTTTTTTGTGTCCGATCCTAGTCCCCAACATTTACCAACTTGGTCGGCAACTTCCTGACTAATCAAATCTGCTGCCCAACCATTCATCGAGGAGTATCCGGTCGCCAGAACAATTAAATCTGCTGGTAAGGTAGTACCATCACTGAAAGTAATTCCGTCATCGGTGAGCTCATTAACCTCTACCCCACTTTTTAGCTGAATTCGACCATCAGCAACCATCTCGCTGGCGCCAACATCAATATAATACCCGGACCCTCGCCGCAGGTACTTCATAAACAGACCGGAACCATCCTCTCCAAAATCCAACATAAACCCGGCTTTTTCAAGCGCATCGTACAATTCCTTGTCGCGTTTAGCCATTTCTTCGTAAACAGGTATCTGAAACGCATGCATAATTTTGTAGGGGACCGATGCAAATATCAGATCGGCCTTGTGATGATCAATTCCGTTGGCAACTGCTTTTTCCGAATAGAGATCTCCCAGTGCGAGTTCCATCAATGTATCGGATTTGGCAATATGGGTAGAGGAGCGTTGCACCATGGTCACATCACCACCCTGCTCAGCCAAAGCAGCGCAAATATCATGCGCTGAGTTGTTGGAACCGATAACAACTACTTTCTTGTCCTTGTAATCATCAGGCCCAGGATGTTCACTGGAGTGTTGAATTTCACCTTTGAAATTCAGCTGACCAGGTAAATCCGGTTTATTGGGTTTCGCTGACATTCCAGTTGCCAATACCAGTTGTTTTGGGTTCAGTGTGATTTCTTTCCCGGCTCTATCAACAACAACGGTCCATTGGCCCGATGATTCATCATAGCTGGCACTTTTGGCTACTGTACTGCCCCAAAAGTTTAATTCCATGACTTTGGTATACATCTCCAGCCAGTCACCGAGCTTGTCTTTGGGTGAGAAAATCGGCCAGTGCTGTGGAAACGGCATATAGGGTAGATGGTCATACCAGACAGGGTCATGCAAACATAGCGACTTATAACGCTTGCGCCAGCTATCACCGGGGCGTTCGTTCTTTTCAATGATAATGGTGGGAACGTTCAACATGCGCATACGTGCACCTAAAGCAATTCCGCCTTGCCCACCACCGATAATCAGACAATAGGGTTGATGATCGATACCCAGCGTGCCCTGCTCTTCATGGCGTATTTCTAGCCAGGTTTTGCGGTTTTTCTCCACACCATGTTCGACTCCTGCAGGGCGTGTGGGGCCACTAGGTTCTTCATGGCCTTTCAGCTCCACCAGCGTCGTCAATAGAGTGAATGCTTTGCCGTCGCGTAAACGCACATGCCCGCGGCAACGTCCGACTTCAGTTTCAAATGTCAGCCAACTTTCAGTGATGCCATCAGACTCAGTGGGTTCCTCTTCAATTGCCCAGTGGGAAGGATTCACTTTGTTACAAGCAGCAACCATTTTTTCGATTTCTGATTGCCCCTCCATGGTTTTTATATTCCATGTAAAACTTACAAGATCACGCCAGAACCCATCCTTCTCAAACAGCGATGCTGTTGCTTTTGCATCTCCGCTTTTCAGTGCCTTATTCAGGCTGTCTAACCATTGTTGGACTACTGCTTTAGCTTCAGACATTCTCTCTCTCCTTTGATATAGTCTTAAATTTGTTCTCGTATGTATTTCTCGTTGCTGGTTTGAACTTAAGCAAAAGGTTGGTGATAGGCACGCTCAGGTATTTCGCGTGGACTCAACTATTCAGGTAATAAACTAATTATTCTGTTCATTTCGCTCAAGATGATCCGCCTTGGTTACTCCTTACGCTCCCCGCCATAAATTAAGTTGATGTGAATCCAGAGGTGAGTGTAGGTATGGTATTTTCTTTAAATTAAAAATATCATTATCAACAAAATCAGAACTACATAGCTAACAATTCCCAAAGAGTCGAAAAAACACGTCTGTCACTGTGCTAATCCTTGTTTAAAAGTAAGCGGATCTAACTAAGCTGACACGCGTCGATGTCCACGTTGAAGGACAATAACGCTTCAATTTCTTTCAGCGATTGTGTTGAGTTAACTTGATCTGCTTGAGAAGCTGTTCGATAAACAACGAGTGATGATCAAGCTTTTTCTGCAGCGTCACTACCAGATAAGTCATGTCTTGTATGTTGTCAGGTAATGTTGCTGCCCCGCACATGGTTGACTATTGTAGCGTTTTACAGTCACTGTTTCACTAAAAAACGGTGTGATGCGACAAGGATGCATGACATTGCATCAACGTCAGATCGTAACCTTCGAACAGCCATTTGACTTGTTGTGCATTCAGATCAATGACATCGAGGTGCAACTGATGCTGCCACTGGAATAGCCTTTTCTCCATTCGCTTCATGCACAGCGAAAAGCCGTTACCTTCTCAATACACAGACTTCACAAGGTTGCGATTGTTGTTGCAGAACACGAATACTGCGAACCGAAACGGGTCGAGATTCATCTCGGCCTCAATGATAGTGACAAGGGCGTTTATCGATTTACGCATCTCAACGGGCTTTTTGTACAAAAAAAACTTTGCCGCAATCACTTTGAGGCTGCAACATACTCAGGAACGCAGGTTAGCGAGTAATCGTGCGAAAGATGCCGTTAATTAAGGCGGTTACGCAGTGAAGTGCGTGTGCAGATAAAACCACGAACGTTTGACGTCTTTCCTCTTTTGCTGTGCATTCTGAAAATCTAATGATCTTGCCTGACAATCCGCCGATCACCCAGTCGTCTGGTTAGCCCTCTTAAATCCATATATTCAAGCACATCTATTGTAAGATTTCGGCCGATACCGGCAGTGTCTTTGAAGGTTTTGGCTTCAAACCCCTGATCGCCGTGTTGTTCGTTCAATTCAATTGCAGTTTCCAGTAGTTTTTTAAACGCATCCGGATGGTAAATGCGGTTTTCTGCAACGCGCACAAGATGGCCTGACTCTTCCAGAGGGAGAATACGCTTACTCAGAAGCTCGCGGTCAATACCGATTGATTCAGCCAGAGCAGCTAACGATGGCGGCTTCAGATTGTCAGCTGTTATGTGCTTGGAGAGCTGATCGAGTAGCCGCTGATTAGCAGGTGTTAGTGTGGGCTTAAATTCCGGTAATGATACAAGCTGTCCTTGCTGAGCCAATGAGCCACTATGCAGTAAACAGTAAAAAACCAACTGCCCGCGTGCGTGTCTACAATTCTCTTGTTGTAATAGAATTTCGCGTTTGATGCCCGCCTTAAAAGGCTCTTTTTGATGGAAATCTTCAACGGCTTGCAATAAAGATGAGCTGAGTTCATCTTTTCTTGCGTGTGACAGCATCCATTGCGAACCGGTTGAAAGTACAAGCTTCGCCTTAGTACCGGCAGGAGGATTGATGCCGGTCTTAAAGGACGAAATGTATGATGGTAATTCAATGAATTCGGATTGTTTTAAATTGCGTGATTGTCTGAATTCTTCGCTGTCGATAGGTTGATTTGTATTTTTGAGTAAAGCTGCCAACGCTTCGTCCGTGTTGTCGCAATTGGATAAACGCAAAACTGTTGATCGATTAGCGCGATATTCTTTTTTTCGGCTACTGTGCGGTTCGAGCACCTGCGCGTTACCAATCGTGCTTAATGCGTTCTGATCGCGAAGTACTAATAGATCGTTAACGACGCAGTGTTGTGGATTTTCGAAAACCAACTGAGCATAGGCCTTTGACCCTCCGTCAATAGACCGAACATCATAGAGTGATACACGCGCAGGAGTCATGTCGCTACCACCGTGAACATGGACCTTCTGCCAATGGCGAAGTGTATGCATGGGTAATATTGAGATTTCTACATCTGTGCAAGCAGTAACAGTCCGCTGATCTGTGGCGCAGAGCCAGTCGCCTCGTTTTAGCTGACTGGTCTCGATGCCGGTAAGATTAAAGGCAGCTCGATTTCCTGCAACAGCCGTGTCTGCCTGGGTACCATCAACGTACATGCCTTTGATACGACATAAATGTCCGGAAGGCAGTAACGATATGGTGTTGTCAGTCGAAATCTCGCCACTGTAGACGGTACCGGTTACAACTGTGCCGGTTCCTTTGATGGAAAACGCACGATCCACTGCCAGTCTAAACATGCCGTTTGCAGAGATATTTGTGAACGAATCCGCCAGTGAGAATAAATAGGATTTTAGATCCTCAATGCCCTCACCTGACTGTGATGAAACGTAGGCAGTATGCAGACATTGGATATTGTGGCTCTCAACCAGCGATGTACACTGGATAACCAACGACTGCAGTTGCGTGCTTTTATCATCGAGTGCCAGCAGGTCAGTTTTTGTAATGACGACAATGCACTGCTTGATACCAAACAACCCCAATAACGCAGCATGTTCTTGTGTTTGTGGTTTTATACCTTCGCGTGCATCCACGACCAGCAAAGCAACGTCAACACCGGCAACACCGGCCGCCATATTACGAATAAATTTACTGTGGCCGGGTACATCGACAAAACCCAGGCGGTTACCTGCAACGGTAGAAGTGTAAGCAAAACCCAATTCGATCGTTAAACCGCGCCTTTTCTCTTCGGCAAGCGTATCAGTCTCTGTACCGGTTAGCGCCCGTATCAGTGACGATTTTCCGTGGTCAACGTGGCCGGCAGTGCAGAGCAACATGGGTAAGGTGAATAAAGTCCGGTTTACTTGTGTGCTTGCGAGACGTTTTGCGCAAGATTAGCAGTGAACTGTTCAGTATTTTCGATACAGCGCATATCAAGCCACACCGCTCCACGATGAATTCGCCCGATGACAGGTATTGGCAGCGCGCGCAATGCGGTTGCAATTGCATCAACACTTGTAGTTTCCCGGCTGTTACTGTCTGACGCTGAAGATTCAGTTAGAGGTTTGATCGTAATGGCGACGCTGTCAAGATTCTGAACTGGCAATGCACCGCTACCGATCTGGCTCGCGCAGGATTCAATAGTGACATCGCAATGTGAACCAAAGTGATCACTTACTGCCGGCAGTAGCGCCTTGGCTGTTGCATTGATATCTGTGGTTAAGCGCGTAATGTAACGCATTGCCGGAATTGCGTGCGTAAGTTTTTCCGGGTTTCGATAAAGTCTTAAAAGTGCCTCCAAAGCTGCAAGTGTATGTTTGTCGGTTCGAAGTGCGCGTTTAAGCGGATTTTTTCGTACTTTATCTATCCAGTGTTTTGTGCCGACGAGGATTCCGCATTGCGGTCCACCAAGCAGTTTGTCGCCACTGAACGTAACGATGTCAGCACCGGCAAGAATAGCTTCTTTAACCGTCGGCTCAGGTGGCAAACCGAATTGAGTCAAGTCAACCAATACACCACTGCCGAGATCATTCAGGAATGCGATGTTATTTTCCTGACACAATCTGGCAAGTTCGTGCTCTTCCACCGTCGCGGTAAACCCGTCAATACGGTAGTTGCTGGTATGCACTCGCATAATTGCGTTTGCGCCCTGGTCGATTGCCGCTTCAAAATCTTTCAGATGAGTTCTATTGGTAGTTCCCACTTCAATTAAGTGGCAATTTGCCTTTTTCATTACATCGGGGATGCGGAAGCTACCACCGATCTCAACCAGCTCCCCCCGGGATACCGCAACACTGCCGGTCTCAGCAACTGAATTAAGTGCCAGTAAAACCGCTGCCGCATTGTTATTCACTACGGTGGCTGCTTCCGCTCCTGTTAGCTCGCAGATCAAATCCATCACGTGACTGTCGCGATCACCGCGTTTTCCGTTCGTCAGATCAAATTCAAGATTGCTGGGTTGCGCTGCTATTGTGCGTATCGCTTCAATCGCAACATCCGGCAACAAAGCACGCCCCAGATTGGTGTGCAGCACAGTACCGGTAGCATTTATCACAGGCTTTAAGGAAGCTTGTGCGGTCTGGTTTAACTGCTCTTCAGTCAATTGATGGATCAAGGTACTAAAATCATCCGTAGATTGGCACTGTAAAAGCTGTTGGTGTTCATGGTCGTTACTGGATGATTTTGTCAGCAACGAGTCCCGGCAGGCGGTTACAGTGGCACGATAGGTAGACGCCACGCTTTGTCTGCCGTAACGATCTACAAGCGTTGTCGCAATTGACTCGCCCAGTAATTTGTCGATCGACGGAATGTATCGCAGCAGTTGGCGTGAATCAGATGTCATGTTTTTTATTTATTGCTGCAATCGCATACAGGAAAAACATTTTCACACTATCGATCATTAACTGTAAGGAGTATATGATCCCGCTAAAGCCATTTACCGGGTACCAACAAACGGCTACAGACAAACTGTCTGGGTTTATCATCCGAACCCAGATTATTCTCCCGCAGGTGTCGCAAAATTGACCCTGCTCGTGAGTCATGCCAGAACCATCGTCCTATCTGATCACTATTTGGCCTACCTGAGGCGAGAGCCGCTTCGATGTAGTATGTTTTGATATCATCAGCGATCAATTTTATCCGATAGAACCCCCCTTCACGCTGTGGAAAAGGATTGAAATTCGCTGATTCGGTATTTAGCTTTTCAAGCATATTTATACCGTCAGATACTGACATGCTCGAGACTCCGGTAGCGGTTCCTGCGGCGAATTCAACACGCTGTTTCCATACCGGTTCGAGCTGCTCAAATTCTTCGGTAAGTGAATTCATTTTTGACAGAGGTGGCTGCCAGTCAGTATCAGGTTTCTCGGTTGGATCTTCCAACGGGTAATCCTTAATGTCCCTGGCAGCGTCTTTGTCTCGTTCGAGCAGTGAGAGCGCATCGCGCAGCACATCAAGCTGAAACTCCCCCTTGTTGAACCATCCGCCTAATGGGCGGCCAAGCTCAAACGGCACCCAAAGGCTTCTGGGTGGTCGTGTTTTCTGCAAGTGTTCTTTTATCAATCCAATAACCACTGTAGTCAGGCCTAATCGTTCGAGATAAACCGCCAGCGCGCTCACGGCACGCGTGCAATTCGGTCAAACTGGTAGTAGTACGACAGTGTTTACACCGTTGTTTTTTAACTCGTTAGCCAAAGTGTTGCAGGCCGATACCATTTTCTCGGGCTCCGTCGCACCCATGAACGAATAGTGCGTATCAGCGACCGAGCCAAGCGATCCCTCCTTCACTAGTTGTTGTGATAACTGTCTGGGAAGGATGGTTTCGATATTATCTATCGCTGCAGAGCGGTCAAAGTTGACAGATAAATGGCTGATCAAAATGTCGCGCGCAGGAGTTGTCCCGTCTATCCTGCGATAGCCTGAATCGCCTCGCGCAAAAGGTGCATCCCCTCGTGCGATTAACCCGGCCGATGACACCAGTGCCAGTTTTCGCGCTTCAGGTTTTACAGCGGCCGTAAAAGGATGATCGTCGAACGACGGGCAAGCCAACTCCTGCGCGCTGCTGCGCCCGGCTTCGTGTAGATCAGCTAGTCTAACCATAGGGTTTTCAACTTTTTATTTTATAAATCATTTTCTGCGTCGGATAATTCTCGCTGTACGTCCCAGGCCGGTCAATGCCCAAACCGAATCCTGGTTTCTTATCTTGTCATGTTGCACAGATCTACAGGATAATAGGCTGTTCTCTGGAAGAGGATTGTGGCCCGGTGGCCCACACGGGCTTCAAACCCGTTGAGATTGGCGTAATCCCAGTCTGGTAGGTTCGACTCCTGCGCTCTTCCGCCAGTTCGCCTGTCTTGAACCCTGTAGTATTAAAATAGTGGTATTGTGTCGGATGAACACTGTTTGACTTGGTACTTGTAGACGCATTTCAGCTTGCCGCAGCGCTGCCCTCACCCGTACAAAAGGCGATCGATATGATACGTGCACTCATTAGCTGGTTTATTGTTGCTTGGATCTGCTACGTCTTTTTATTGTCGTTGCCCTATAAATTTTCCCGACATCCGGATACGCAACACATCTTTAATACCATCGGTGAATGGATGGGAGGGTTTGTCCCGGCGTTGGGTGACTTGTTCTCAGCATTCGGCTCCTATGTTGTCGGTGCCTTTGAACTAATTACCTGCGTTGTTTTGCTGTTGCCGGGGTTTGTTATGCTGACGCGTCGAGCCAGCGGTAAAAGTTGGCGTGGTATTCGAGCGCGATGGCATGTGGTTGGTGGTCTGATGGCTTCTGCGGTAATGGTTGGCGCGGTTTTCTTCCATTTATTCACTCCTTTGGGAATCGAAGTGCTGCATCAAGGAGAACCGGATGGTGGGTCATTGTTCAAGGCGGCGGTATCGATACTAATTCTTGGTGTAGTCCTCGCCGTCATTAATATATCGGCATCGAAAACCCAAACCGATCCGGGTGGTGCAGGATTAGTGAGTCCACCTGAATAGCGGGAATAGTCTGGACACGGCAACTGTTTCTCTAGCGTTGCTTGGTACCGGATTCGAACGCTTGTTTAAGCCAGGCTATTGTCAAAAGAACTAACAGTGCATGTTGATACCGGAGTTCGATAACAGTTTCGCCCGTTTGCCTGAAGTATTTTTTGCGCGTCAGGCTCCTGTGCCTGTAGCAAATCCTGCGCTTGTTTGTCTGAATCACGCTGTCGCTAAGCAGATTGGATTCGATGCAAAGTTTTTAACTTCTCCCGATGGTATTGCGCTTCTTGCCGGCAATCACGTACCCGGTGATGCCGCACCACTGGCAATGGCTTATGCCGGCCATCAGTTTGGTGGTTGGGTACCGCAACTGGGTGATGGTCGGGCCATATTACTGGGTGAAGTTTTAGAATCCGGCGGCACACGCTTCGACGTGCAACTCAAGGGAGCCGGACGAACCCCGTTTTCGCGTGGCGGTGATGGTCGGGCCTGGCTTGGACCGGTGATGCGCGAGTACCTTCTCAGTGAAGCCATGCACGCCTTAGGTGTTCCCACTACCCGTGCACTGGCTGCAGTAACAACTGGTGAAACTGTCTACCGAGAAAGTGCTCTACCGGGAGCCGTACTGGTCCGTATCGCCCGCAGCCATATTCGCGTAGGTACATTTGAATACTTTCTTGGCAGAGGGATGCAAGACGAGTTACAAACCTTGCTTGATTATGCGATAGCGCGTTTTTATCCGGATATAGCTGACGCCGATAACAAAGCGATCGCGTTTCTTGACGCAGTATCAGAGCGCACAGCTCAATTGATCGCGAAATGGCAGTGTATCGGCTTCATACATGGCGTGATGAACACCGATAATATGAATGTATCCGGGGAAACCATTGATTACGGTCCGTGTGCGTTTATGGATGAATACTCTGCGGGTAAAGTATTCAGTTCAATAGATGTTAAAGGTCGTTACGCGTATCGCAATCAGCCGGGTATTGCGCAGTGGAACATGGCCGTACTTGCACAATGCCTGCTTTCACAGATTAACGAAGATCAGGAGTTGGCAGTAGCAGCAGCCCAGAAGAGCATCGACGCATTTCCTGCGAGATATGAATCTTACTATCAGGTTGGAATGGCAAAAAAACTAGGCGTTGATTTAAATGAAAATCCACCACGGGCACAACCTATTAGCGATCTATCGAATGAACTATTCGAACTGATGGAGCGTGGTAACGCTGATTTTCCATTGACCTTCCGGCATCTGGCAGAATTGGCTGCGGCGCAAATTCGTATTGATCAGGTAAAGACTCAAGACAATCTGAATCAACAGCAACAATCAGCATTGAATGATTTTTTAAGCCAGTTTCATTCGAACGCGAATCTACAGAATGAATTAATCGAGTGGACTGTCCACTGGATGAGTAGCCTGCCTGAAGATACTGCTAAACGGCAACATGCAGTGACTGGCATGCTGGCATCCAATCCAACGATAATTCCACGAAACCATCAGATCGAACAGGCAATAGCTGCCGGCTGCGATGAAAACTACGCACCGTTTCTTGAGTTACTCGACGCTGTGAAAAACCCATATTCCGACGATCCCCGTTTCGCTGACTACAGACTGCCACCCGAAGCCGATCAGCGGGTCACGCAAACGTTTTGCGGCACCTGAAATACACACAATGCCCGTCTGGATACCGGTAACGCTGGCTGCAGCTTTTTTTCAAAACTTACGCTCTGCTCTGCAAAAGCATTTAACCGGTGTTTTGAGTGGTCAGGGAGCGGCCTATTCACGGTTTATCTTCGCTTTGCCATGGGCAATTCTTTATTGTTTTACGGTTCAGCACCTAACCGGCAGTGCCTGGCCTTCGCTTTCGCTTAAATTCTGGCTATTTTGCCTGTGTGGTGCCGTCTCACAGATACTGGCAACTGTAGCTCTGCTAAAAGCGTTTAATTACCGGAGTTTCGCTGTCGCGACCGTTATTTCAAAACTCGAGATCCTGATCGTCGCGATATTGGGTTTTTTGTTGCTGGGCGACATTCTGACGATTATAGAAGCTCTTGGCATCCTCCTTTGCGTGTTCGGGTTGTTTGCGTTGTCGGCCGGTCAGCAACAGCTTTCACCAACGACGATCATAAGCGGCTTGGCAAACCCGGCAACCGTTTATGCACTTTTCGCAGCATTAGGTTTGGGTGCGTCTGTGATTTTTTTCCGTGGTGCATCGCTTGCGCTTAACCATCCTAATGTGTTGATGTCAGCAGCATTTGCGTTAATGCTTGCACTGACTTTACAGACGGTGCTGATGGGAATATGGCTTCTTATAAAAGAGCCTGGTCAGATTATCAGCGTGATTAAGTCCTGGCGATGGTCGTCGCTTGTAGGTGTGTCAGGCATGTTAGCCTCTGCTTGCTGGTTTACAGCTTTTACATTACAAAATGCAAGTCATGTAAGGGCTCTTGGTCAGGTGGAGCTGCTGTTCAGTTTTCTGGTGACATCCAGGATATTTCGCGAAGAAGTCAGTATGCTTGAATATGCAGGCTGTGCGATGGTGATTACCGGTATACTCCTATTGCTGTTATTTGGTATTTAGTATTTAGCAAAGTCCAGTGCTACCTGTTATCACTGGTTTTGAGGTTCCTGTTGGCCTCTTTCCGGGGATAAAAGATATCTTTTGTTGTCAATTTTTATAAGGTTGATTTAATTATGTCTCAACTGTTTAGCCCTCTTACGATTCGCGGTGTAACACTCCCGAATCGCGTGGTAGTTTCTCCGCTGTGCATGTACTCGGCAAGCGAGGGTGTAGCGCAGCCCTTTCATTTTGCACACCTGAGTACGTTTGCACGGGGAAAGGCTGGACTGGTTTTTACTGAAGCGACAGCTGTTGAAGCGATCGGCAGAATAACGCCCAGTTGCCTGGGTATCTGGAATGATAAACAGGCTGAATCGATAAGACCCATCGTCGATTTCATTCATTCTATGGGTGTCGTACCGGGAATTCAGCTGGCGCATGCAGGACGAAAGGCATCTACTTCTCCACCGTTTGAAGGTGGTCAGCCGTTAGCAGCTGATCATCCTGATGCGTGGCCGGTTGTAGGGCCTAGTGCTATAGCCGTGGCCGACAATT
Organism: uncultured Granulosicoccaceae bacterium; assembly: GCA_937951345.1. GTDB lineage: Bacteria > Pseudomonadota > Gammaproteobacteria > Granulosicoccales > Granulosicoccaceae > CALFCE01. The sequence continues at coordinate 66,070 of CALFCF010000023.1, read as the reverse complement.
TTCAGCAGCCGCGTGAACTCAGTAAAGCTGATTTAGTAAAGCTGACAGATGCTTTTGTATCGGCAACCAGACGTTCTCTGGAGATAGGATTCAAAGTTATTGAGCTACATGCAGCTCATGGTTATTTGCTGCATAGCTTTTTGTCACCGGTTTCCAACCAGCGAAGCGATGAATACGGTGGCGACTTACGTGGCCGCTGTGCCTATCCCGTGGAATTGGCGCGAGCGGTTCGTGAAGAAGCAGGACCTGACATTCCCGTCTTCATGCGTATTTCTGCAGTAGACGGTCGCGATGACGGTTGGACGATGGACGATTCCGTCGCACTTGCGGGCATGCTGGGTGAAGCGGGAGTTGATGTGGTTGATTGCTCGTCTGGAGGTATTGCCGGTGCACCGCGTTTCCGTACAGATGATGGCGGCAAACCGCTAACCCATAGTTCGGCCAGAGCACCTGGTTTTCAGGTGCCCTATGCAGAACGTATCAAGCAGGAGACGGAATTAAAAAGTATGGCCGTCGGCGTCATTGTCGACGCCGATCAGGCTGAAGACATTGTTGCCTCCGGTCGCGCTGATCTTGTTGCGCTGGGCCGGGAGATTATGTACGACCCTTTCTGGCCTTTACATGCGGCTCAACAGCTCAACGCTGATCCGGAGTTTGATTTGTGGCCCCCTCAGTACAAATGGGGTGTCGATCGCCGTGCTCAAATCAAGCGCCAGAATGAGGCCTGATTTGAGGTTCAGGCAGCGAATTTAAGCGCAGAAGGTGATACATATTCCATCCCGAGGCTTGTCGCTACCGCCTGATTGGTGATCTTGCCTTCGTGCACATTTAGCCCGTTTGCCAGATGCACGTCGCTTAGCGCCGACAACCCATTATTTGCCAAAGCGATTCCATGACGCAGGGTTGCGTTATTCAATGCATAGCTTGAGGTGCGTGCAACTGCACCAGGCATATTCGCAACGCAATAGTGAACTACACCATCTACCACGTAGGTCGGTTCTGCATGCGTTGTAGCTTTAGATGTTTCAAAGCAACCACCCTGGTCAATTGCAACATCCACCATTACTGACCCGTCTTCTATCGAAGACAACATCTTCCGGGTTACCAACCGGGGGGCTGAGGCACCCGGGATAAGCACAGCACCGACAATGACGTCTGCTTGCGATACTTCATGTTCAAGCGCTGCTGCGGTTGAGTAAATAGTGCGGACTCGCCCATTGAACAAGTCATCCAACTGGCGCATTCTTTCGATTGATCGATCCAGTATCGAAACTTCCGCACCCATGCCTACTGCTATCTTTGCTGCATTGGTTCCTACATTTCCACCACCAATGATGACGACACGTGCCGGTGCGACTCCCGGCACACCTCCCATCAATAAGCCCTTGCCGCCGTTGTGTCGTTCAAGGCTTTGTGCCGCTACTTGTATAGACAGTCGTCCCGCAACCTCAGACATCGGCGCAAGCAATGGCAAGCCACCCTCACTGTCGGTTATTGTCTCGTAAGCGATCGCACTGCAGCCTGATTCAAGCAAGCCGTGTGTTTGCTCCGGATCAGGTGCAAGGTGCAGATAGGTGTAAAGAATTTGCGACGGCCGTAGTTGTGACCACTCAACCGGTTGTGGCTCTTTGACCTTAACGACCATATCTGCAGTTGCAAAGATTTCCTCTGCGGTGTCGATGATCGTCGCTCCGGCAGCACGGTATTGATCGTCGGACACACCGATGCCCTCGCCGGCGAGAGTCTCAACAACCACATCGTGTCCGTTGTTTACATATTCTTTGACCGAAACAGGAACCAGGCCGACACGATTTTCCTGCTTTTTTATTTCTTTTGGTACACCAACTTTCATCAGAGATTCTCCTGCCAGACTTTACGAGTATGTAACTACTGCAGATAGGACAGTTATATCGATTTATTTATCAGATTTAGGTTCTGTCACACATTGTGAAATACCTTTGCGAACGCCCAACATAAAGCCATTGGCTAATAGAACCACCGCTTTTATATCAGGGATGGCTACATGTCGTTGGTTACATGCGCATGTCACATTTTGGGCCAGATTGCTATATCGACACTGGGAATCGCCACGTACACGGTGATAAATTGCGTTTGCGCGCTGTTTGATACAAAAAGGTACGTGATGATAGCGGCAGAAGTGAATGGTGGTGCTTTTCCTGCTTTATACCTCTTAATGATCAGCGTGAGTGAAATCTGTGCGTGGATCTGTAGAAAGACTGAAACTAATGCAACGCATGAATTCGAAGGTTTCCTCAATTGATTGACTGCCAAAAATCTCGATTGGTTGCTGTATTCGTGTGCTTGGCATTGATGCTGGTCAGCTGTTCTGATAGCCAACCATCACTTGCTGAAACGGCAGTGCTGAACACGGCTTCAACAGACAGGACGCCAGGATCTGCCCCGACAACCGTATCGCCGCCTGCTCCAGCACCCGTAGTGCAGCCTGCTCCAGCACCTGTAGTGCAGCCTGCTCCAGCGCCTGTAGTGCAGCCTGCTCCAGCGCCTGTAGTGCAACCTGCTCCAGCGCCTGTAGTGCAACCTGCTCCAATTACAGCCCCAATACCTGAACCTGATTTCAACGTGCAAGTGTCTTATGCTGACAACCGGTTGATTGAAGGCGATGCGAACGGTCTCGTCTTCACAGTGGGGCTTTCACGCAATAGCAATCATAGTCGAACAGTTGATTTACGGGTTGAAAATAATCTTTCTGCACAAAGTAGCGACCTTGTATCAGTATTTTCACAAACGGCATTAACCGCTAACCAGAACACCAGCGAGCTCACGGTCAATCTACCGGTTGCAGTCGCACCAATACAACCTCACACAACATCGATTCGGATTTTTGCCAGTGACGGAATCATCGAACGTAGTCAGTCGATAAACATCTCTATACAACCTGTGCCAGCGCCCGATGTCTATTTATTGATTGGTCAAAGCAATATGGTGGGAAGCAGTTTCCCGGGCGCACGGGATACCAGTGCGGGTGGCAGTGATGAACTGAATGCAAGAATCCGCCAGCTTAATGTCCGGCAAAACTCCGATAGCTTATTCTCAACGCCCGAAACATTTTCAGATGCTTCGTTCAATGTACTCGAACCTGCGTTTGTAATTGCAGAAGATCCATTGCATGAACCGCATTTTCCGGGTCAGAACCGCAAAGAAGGTTCTCACATAGGACTGGGGTTATCGTTCGCTAAGGGAATGCTTGATCATACAACTCAGAATATCGTTCTGGTGCCGGCAGCATGGTCAAGTAGTGGTTTTTGTCGTGGCGCAAATTCGGGGCTTAGCTGGAATGTTAGTCAACGCCCCGGATCTGCATTTGGCTCTACACTACTTCTTGATCGCGCTATGACGCGCTTAAATCTGGCATTGCGTGAATCGGGAGGTATTTTCAGGGGAATTCTCTGGCACCAGGGTGAAGCTGATTCTAACGATGCTGCATGCGCCGCAGGATATGGTGAAAATATCGCCGGGATGGTGGCCCATATACGAAACAATGCTGTTGTTGACAGACGTGGACCGCAAGCACGTGGTAACTCTGCGACTATACCGTTTATTGTCGGTACTATGTCGCGGGGTGATGACCCAAGAGGTGAATTTTCTCTGTTCGGTAGTGACAAGATTGTTGTAGATAACGTGCACAGGACTATCACTACACACGTTCCTTTTTCCACACATGTCAATGCGGATGATCTGGTTCCTCCAGCCTTTCCATGCGGTGCGAGCTCGTGCGTTCATTTCGGTGCCACGGCATTACGCGAATTAGGGTTTCGATATCATCTCGGTATGCGCTCATTGCAACAACAGTAATGTCGGCACGAATTAATGCAAAATAGTTTTAAAAGCAAATAAACACCTCACGCAAAATATCTCCGTCAGTTGCTTCGCAATCTTAATAAATAGCGCAGAATTATCATGCGTTTTTCGTGTGCCCTTCCCCATGTTTACCTGATATAAGACGCTATATATTCCAGTAGCATTATTGGTAAAGCAAAGCAGTGGTATTTTATGGGTGACGCAAACGCGTTAAACACCTTGTGGCTTGTCGTTGCAACCATCCTGGTTTACGGGATGCAGAATGGTTTTCTGCTTCTCGAAGGCGGCCATGTGCGATCGAAAAATTCGATCAACGTCGCTCAAAAGAATCTTGTCGACTGGATGGTAACGACGATTCTATTCCTTTCGTTCGGCTTTTGGATAATGTTCGGTGTCAGCGCGCCTCTGACCTCGTCCTCTCACGTTGATCCAATAAATTTTCTGTTTCAACTCGCTCTTTCGGCCACGGCTGCTTCTATCGTTTCAGGTGGTGTTGCCGAGCGCATCACCTTTCGCGGTTATCTGACTATTGTCGTTCTTACCTCCGGTCTTTTCTATCCGTTATTAGGGCGTCTTGTCTGGGGTGATTTGCACAATAGCGATGTCTGGGCTGGTCTTGCCGCTATCGGTTTTAAAGATTTTGCGGGTGCAACTGTTGTTCACGCTTTGGGGGCCTGGGTTGCATTAGGTGCAATTCTGGCGATTGGCCCGCGACGCGATCGCTTTCTGGAAGACGGCACTCCCCGAGCATTGTCCGGTTTTAACACTGTTATTTCGTTATCGGGTGCACTGCTGTTGATCTTCGGCTGGCTTGGTTTCAATGCCGGATTGGTTCCTGCCAATGATGTTGCCATGCAATTTGTATTGATGAATACGCTCGTATGTGGCGCGTTTGGATCCCTTGCCGGCATGCTGCTGGGTATATGGCTGGACAATGGCATCGCTAATCCTGACAGGTTGAAAACAGCCTTAATAGGTGGGTTGGTTGCAAGTTCCGCGTCTGCGTTCTGGATGAAAGGCATTGATGCCATAGTCATCGGTTCAATCGGTGGCTTCACAGCTGTTCTCGCTGGAGAGATATTACTACGAAAATTCAAGCTTGATGATCCGCTCGAAGTGGTATCTGCTCACGGAGTCGCTGGCGTAATCGGTACGGTTGCAGTGGCATTTGTATTACCTGAATCGCTACTTGTTGCAGGCTCGCGAATCGCACAAACCTTAATGCAGCTGGGTGTTTCGATTGCTTTGATGGTTTTGATTACAACGATAAGTTATGTATTTGTAAAATTAATGGGTCGATTTGTGCGAATGCGTGTTTCCCCCGAAGAAGAGTACTTAGGCCTAAATATTACTGAACACGGTGCGGCAATAGCCGGCGATGCCCTGAAGCACTCTTTGTTGCTGCAACTCAAGAGTGGGAGCGACGAAATTGCCAATTTGAATATCGATGCAAATGACGAACAGGCTGATTTGGCTCAAATTGTTAACCTGCTTCTCGCGCAGCAAAGGGAAACCAATGTACAGCTTGAGGAGTCTGTTAACCGATTTACGCAATTCGCCGATGTCGCATCAGACTGGCTGTGGGAAACTGATGAGACTCTTGTCTTTACCTATATATCGTTAACAGCTTCAGGACCGAAAACTTTGCTGAATTCAGCTGCAGTTGGTAAACGCTTTGAAGATGTTTTTGTCATGCAAGGAGGAATGGCGAAAAAGTTGCGCAAAGCGTTACTAACGCATGAAGCGTTTGACTTTTTGTCAGCAGAGATTTCTTTGCAGGAAGAAGAGCGGGTAACGTTGCATGTCGAGTTGCGTGGTCAACCCTATTTTGACAAGAACGGACGCTTGAGTGGGTATCGAGGCTCTGTCGTTGATGTCACTCCCCGAAAAGCTGCAGAAGCACGCGCATATTTTTTGGCGATGCATGATGAATTAACCCGTCTGCCCAGTAGGCGCGCGTTAAAAGAATGTTTACCGTGCGTAATGGACGCTGCGGATGAGAATTCAGCGTGTGTGGCATTGGCTGGTATCGATTTGGACGGATTTAAACCGGTAAATGATACGTACGGCCATGAGGTTGGGGACCATTTGTTGAAACGAGTGGCGCAGCGTCTAACCCACAATCTGGGGAATAATTGTTCAGTCTATCGAACAGGTGGAGATGAATTTATTTTTCTTATGGCAAATATGCCAAGAGACGAAGGACCGGGCTATGCGGTGGATATGTGCGAGCGGTTGCGTGAACGAATTTCTAAACCTTATTTGATAGACACACTGGCTATTGAGATTGGTGCCAGCTTCGGTGTTTCTTTTTACCCGGCGCACAATGTGAGTGGCAATGACCTGACTCGAATGGCGGACTTCGCTCTTTACGCTGCTAAGGAAAAAGGTAAAGGACAAGTTGCCGTATACCAACCCAGCATGGACAAGGATAAGATTCTGCAAGATAACATGCGGTCTGAATTGATTAACGCGATTGAAAATGACGAGTTCTATTTCGAATATCAGCCTATCATTGATGTAAAAACCGGTAAGTTGCACGGAACTGAAACACTGATTAGATGGCTTCATCCGGAGCGAGGAAACATTCTACCGAGTGGGTTTATTCCATTGGCAGAGAAGCTGAATTTTTCTGACGAAATATTTACGTATTTGATGACTGTATCCTGCACGGTTGCTGTAGATATTGGATTGTACGCTGGTGAGAAAGGTAAACAGATCCAACATAAGATGGCGATCAACGTGTCCACATCTCAACTGCTCAGACAGAATTTTGTTGCGTTGCTTGAGGAGTATGTCGAAGGGGCTGGGTTGCTTGCAGAGAATGTCGAAATTGAAGTCACCAGTAAGAGCTTGTCTTCGGTTATAGAATCTGCTTCTCCGGTACTGCACGAACTCTGGACAAGAGGCTACATGCTGGTGGTTGATGATTTTGGAAGTGGAAATCTGCCTATTGAAAAATTGATATCTTGTGCAGTGGGCAAGGTAAAAATCAACCGCAATCTCATTAATCAACTGGACAAGAATGAGCGTACATTGGCAGTTGTCTCAACACTGGTTGATATTTGTAAAAATGAAGGTATTAGTGTTTGCGCCAGTGGTGTTGAGAGTGAACGACAGTTCGAACTTGTCAAAAAGATGGGATGTGATAAAGCCCAGGGGTATCACATCGCCCGTCCCATGGAGTTCGGTCAGTTGTTGGAATGGATTGACCAGACTGACGGTAAACTAGAGCCTGGCGCTAAAGCTGCTTGATCCTTTGCATTACCTCCTGCACGTGCCCGGGTACTTTTACTTTACGCCAGATTTCCGAGATTTTACCTTGCTCGTCAATGAGAAACGTGCTGCGAGTTACTCCCATAAACTCTTTGCCGTACATTTTTTTTAAGCCATAGCAGCCATATTGAGTTGCAACCACACCATTGTCATCTGTCAACAGAGCGAATGGCAGATTCAGTTTGGCGACGAACTTTCGGTGGCTCTCTAACGAATCCGTTGACATCCCGACCACATCATACCCGCTCGTTTGGAATTCGCTGTAGGCATCTGAGAAATCGCCCGCCTCCGTGGTGCATCCCGGTGTGTTGTCCCGTGGATAGAAAAATACCACAAGTCCCCGCCCGTTAAAGTCGGAGAGTTGAATAGTTGACTCGCTTCCGTCAGGCAATACGGCTGACAGAGAAAACGCTGGAGCTTGTGTACCTATGTCTATTGATTTTTTACTCACGGTTAACTTTTACCTTTACTGCTATAGCTCTCAACCACCCTGGTCGCTCTCGGAACGCAGAATAATGTGCTTTGGATCAAATAAGTAGTGTGATATATTGCATATTCAATTTATGCCCTTGCAATCAGGCCAGCTACGATACGACCGAAAAGTACCGCGCTTCGTGGTCTGTTTGGCGAGTAACGTCTGCCACTGCCTTGATTTGACGGTTGCCAGCAGTCTACAGACTAGACCGATTGGGGGTGCAAATCACGAATTTATGCTCCGAAATCCTCTTGCGTAGATTCGAATCAAAATTTTACTTTCCCGGAAAAACTCTCCCCTGGGTGAATACATGTTCTACAAAGCTTCACGGTGTTGCATTATGTTGATGTGTTACCTTAATGTGAGTCGAGAAATTTTCCGATTTCTATCAGTTGACACATTTATCGATTGATGTGTTTTTTGATGGATCTGCGTTTAAAATGACCAGACGCGAAAATGGTTGTCTATTTACGATCCAGGCAACATCGTTATCAGGCCGGGAAATTAGGCTGGGAAGTCCGAAGTTGCCAATCGGGCCAAGGGCAGAAAGCTGGCATGTAAACTGAAGGAGCTTGGCACCACCCGGGCGCATCACACCCCGTAGCATCCGGTGTCTGACTAGCGAGAAACGCCGCTCAGGGTACCGGGTCTACCTGAAACGGGCCTGCAAAGTTGCTGATTATTAGCCGCTTGAAAGCAACCAGTTCAGGTCTTAAGGTGCTTGTGTTCGGATCGAGAATCCATCGTTCAGGCCAGTTTTCCGATTTCAAGGGATATTACGATACACGGAAAAGTTTCGTATCCGTTTTTTATTCATGCAATAGAGAGCAATTATGTTTGTTAGAAAATTTCGTTATGCCGCTATTTTTGTTCTGACTGCCAGTGTGGCAGGCCTCAGTGCATGCGGAGAAGAGGTTAGTAATGCCAAGGATGTCGCATCGGACGCTGCAAGCTCCGCTACTGATGCTGCATCGGACGCCGCAAGCTCTGCTGCTGATGCTGCATCGGACGCTGCAAGCTCTGCTGCTGATGCTGCATCGGACGCCGTCAGCTCCGCTACTGATGCTGCGTCGGACGCTGCAAGCTCCGCTACTGATGCTGCATCGGACGCCGCAAGCTCCGCTACTGATGCTGCATCGGACGCTGCAAGCTCCGCTACTGATGCTGCGTCGGACGCCGCAAGCTCCGCTGCTGATGCTGCATCGGACGCCGCAAGCTCCGCTACTGATGCTGCATCGGAAGCTGCAAGTTCCGTTACTGATGCTGCATCGGATGCCGCAAGCTCCACCGCTGAAGGTGATGCCGCTGAAGGTGATGCCGCTGAAGGTGATGCCGCTGAAGGTGATGCCGCTGAAGGTGATGCTGCTGAAGGTGATGCTGCTGAAGGTGATGCTGCTGAAGGTGATGCTGCTGAAGGTGATGCTGCTGAAGGTGATGCTGCTGAAGGTGATGCTGCCGCTGAAGGTGATGCTGCCGCTGAAGGTGATGCTGCCGCTGAAGGTGATGCTGCCGCTGAAGGTGATGCTGCCGCTGAAGGTGATGCCGCCGCTGAAGGTGATGCTGCCGCTGAAGGTGATGCCGCCGCTGAAAGTTCTTTCGACGCTAAAGGCGTGAGTCAAAGTCTGGGCAAGGCATTGGGGATGACAACATCATCTCTCGCCGGAATTACCGATGCGGATAGCGCGACTGCGGCACTGCCGAAGCTTGGCGAAGCGGGTGAGATGCTTAAGGGCGTATCAGAAAGTCTGGCAGATGCACCTGCCATACCTAAAGCAGCCATTGCACGGGTTGTTGGTCGCGATATAGGAAAGCTTGAAGATGCAGCCGGCTCTGTTATGGAAATGGATGGAGTTGCAGATATCCTCAAACCTGCAGTAGGCCCAATCATCGAAACGTTGAAATCGATGGTGAACTGATAGACCAGCGCAGTACCAGTAAGTACTACTTACAGTTTTAAATCTACAACGACCGGCGTTACCTGACAGGTGGCGCCGGTTTTTTTATGTTCCTGTCGTCACTTCCCACCCTTCCCTCCAAACGGCACAATAGATTCCTGCGATCTGGCCAAACGTCAGTATCTGTCTCTGCAGTAATCGAGTCACAGTCAGTATTCGTAAAGTTCTTAAGTGTTCTAGCTGACAAGGAGCAAGAATCAAATGATCAGACAACCGCATCGATCCAGTGGTCACAGCCGGGTGCTGATCAACACCTGGCTTATCTCCATTGCAGTATTTGCGTTCGGTAATTTAGCTACTGCAAAGACGCTGCATCAAACCAGGCTCCATACAGTTCAGGTGGAAAAGATCGTTACCGGGTTGGTACAGCCCTGGTCGGTTGATTTTATCGACAAGAACAACTGGCTAGTCACAGAGAAGCAAGGTCGACTCCGTCTGGTGGTCAATGGTGTACTGGTCGATCAGCCTGTTCAGGGTGTGCCTGATGTAGACTCGGGTGGTCAGGGAGGGCTGCTTGATGTCGCAATTCACCCTGATTTCAATTCAAATCGCTGGGTCTACCTATCGTACGCTGCGCGTGATGGAGGGGACTCCGGTACTCAAGTAATGCGCGGCAAGCTCGAAGATAATCAGCTCACCGAGGCCCAAATCATATTCAAGGCGCTGCCAAAGCAGCGTGGCGGCAGACATTTTGGTTCACGGCTAGTGTTCGATGATCGGGGTTATTTGTTTATATCGTTGGGAGATCGTGGAGACAAAGATTTGTCCCAGAATGGTGACTATCATGCGGGATCGGTGATTCGGCTGCATGATGATGGCCGTGTCCCGGCTGACAACCCTTACGTCGGAAACCCGCATATTCGCGACGAAATATTCAGCGTCGGCCACCGCAATATACAGGGGATGGCGTTCGATAAACGCAATCGCATTTTATGGGCGCACGAACATGGACCGAAAGGCGGTGACGAGTTAAATCGCGTAGTTGCGGGGGAAAATTACGGTTGGCCAGTCATCACTTATGGTGTGAATTATGGAATAGGTACAGCGATCGGTGAAGGGACTGAGGCTCCGGGCTTTCAACAACCTGTTACCTATTGGGTGCCGTCTATCGCACCGTCAGGATTGAGCCTTGTTAACAGTGAACAATTTCCGCAGTGGCGCAATAATTTGCTGGTGGGTGCTCTGAAATTTCGTCAATTGGTCAGACTTGAAATCGAGAACGGAAAGGTGATTGACGAAGAGCGCATGTTCAGTAAAGAGTACGGTCGCATCAGGGATGTGCGCCAGGGGCCTGATGGCTTTATCTATTTTTTGACTGACTCGAAAGACGGTGCAATATACCGTATAAAGCCAGCAGGACCTTAGAGGTGCAGACAACGCTGCAAAGTCGCTATCAACAGCAATATTGTCACTAAAATCCCGATTTACCGACAAAAGTTTTCCGTGACAGGAAAACCTTTGTCTTTTGCCGCCGTGTTAAGAGGTGAGTATCCAGCCACCATCCACATCGATGGTGGTGCCAGTAACAAAGTCATTTTCTATCAGGAAAACTATACCGTGCGCACATTCATCCGGCGTACCGGCCCGGGGTATCACATGTCCGTCAGTCATTTTCTGATAGAACGCTGAGCGCTCGTCACCTTGCAGCGCGACCATGGGTGTGTCGATTTGTCCGGGGGACATAACGTTGATACGCTTTGGCGCTATTTCAGGCGCTGTCGCTCTAACCAGTGCCTCGACTGCACCGCCAACCGACGAAATGGCCACCTGTCCCGGCTTACAGCGTCTGGCGGGTGCACCGCTGACGAGAACAATGGCGCCATTATCCGACAGATGCCGGGTGCCATGCCGCACCACGGCCGCGTAGCCCCATAGCTTCGCAAACGAATTTTTATAACCCTCCAGGTCCATTTCCAGAAAAGGACCAACAGCGCGCTGGCCGCCGGTAGCGGAACTCACCAGAATATCGTAGGGCGCACAGTCGCTAAGCACAGCTTCGACGGCTGACTCATCAGTGGAGTCGCATGCTTTTAGTGTTACATCAGACGGCAAGTCGCCGTTGGATTTCGCTTTATCCGGATCGCGACTGATGGCGATGACTTCAGCTCCTTTGGCAACAAGTTGCTTTACCGCTGCCAGCCCGATACCCGACGTACCACCGAATACAACGGCCTTTTTTCCTGCAATATCCATGTTAGCGCCTCTAAACTCTAGAATTTGGCTGTCAAGACGATGACAGCTTGTTAATTAAGATAGCCTGCAGCAGGTAGATCAGCTGACACAGGGTATTTTCGCTATGATAGCGCTTGTCGTGTCAAGTGCATAGCGTCCTACACACCCGGCAAGCAAAAGCGGAAGGATAAATAAGGGTAAAAATCGGAAGCAAAAATGATTGAAGATCTGCAACGGTACTGGCAAGAGTTTCTCGGTTTCGAATATGCCAATGAATTAATGATGGGCATCGGTGTGCTGTTATTCATTATTGCCGCGCTAAAGATAATTCGTAGCAGCCTGAAGCTCCTCTTCTGGGTATTACTCGGTACACTTGGGGCTGCATCGTTTTCCTATGGCTACAACATTCACAAGGGAATTCTGCCCGGTGATCTGGGAGTGATTGAGCGATTCGATCTGTCGGCGCTAATACGCGATGGCAAAGAAGACGCTTTACGGTTGTTGTGTGAAAAACTACCCGGCTTCGAGAATCCTGAACTTATTGAGTAACCAATCTTTGCAAATCAATCCGTGTAATTGCATGCCTTGCCATTGCATTACCGACGCAATAGCAATGTTGCAATCTCTTCGCCCGTCGCAAACATAAACACAACCGCGTTACATCCGAAAATCAAACCTTGCCGAAATTAAAAATCAGTACCAGACCCATAACTACTGTCAGTATGAATACCATGCTGTTGATACTCCAACCTCTGGCAAGAACCCCTCGTGGCTCGCTCAATTTTGCTAATTGCGCTGTCGAATGAGCAACGGCGTTGGCCAACCATTTACCCGGCAGGCTGACCAGAATGCCTATTGTTGGTGAGATACGCTTGATTTGTTTCGGTAAAAACTTCCGGTAAATCCAATCACTATCCACATTAACCGCACGAATCTCGTGAGGGTGTAGTCCGGTTTTCATAACAAAGACAAACGCCAGCAGCGCAAATCCGAGTAACTGCAATTGGGTCAATATATGGCCGAATGTATAAGGATGATAAGGCACATCGTTGGGTAGCAAGCTGTAGAGCACGCCCGGGAAAATGCCAATAAGCACACACAAACTTGCCGTTATACCCATGGCCCAAAGCATATGGCGCGGAGCTTCAGCTGGTCGCTTACCACAATCTTTGGCAAAAAAAGCAGCGTACGGAATTTTGATACCTGAATGACTTAATACGCCTGCTGACGCGATCAGCAACGCGATCCAGATAAGCCAGTAACCTTCCTTGCCTGCGGCGGATAGAATCAGAGATTTCGAAACAAACCCACTGAACAAAGGCACGGCGGATATCGACGCTGCACCTATCAGACAGAATATTGCTGTTTTAGGCATCGTGCGATAGAGACCGCCGAGTTCCGATGCTTTGCTGGTACCAGTTCGAAAAAGTACAGCTCCAATACTCATGAATAACAGTGCTTTGTACAGGATATGGCAAAAGGCGTGTGCCGCTGTACCGTTTATCGCTAACGGCGTGCCGATACCAACACCAACAACCATAAAACCGAGTTGGTTGTTCAGGCTGTAAGCCAGTACCCGTCTTAAATCATTCTCGATTTCAGCAAAGAAAATCGGAAATAGCGTCATTACAGCGCCTATGTAAACCAGTATTTCTGTGCCAGGAAACCCGCGCGCCAGTGCGTAAACTGCCATTTTAGTGGTGAACGCAGACAGAACGACGGTGCCTGTTACGGTTGCTGCCGGATATGAGTCCTGTAGCCAGTTGTGCAGCAATGGAAACGCGCACTTGATGCCGAAAGCGATAAAGATGCACCAGGTTCCGATAGAACCCAGTGTCATAGATGTAAACGCCATGCTGCCGCTGTCCTGGTAGTGCAGCAGCAAACCCATCAGCAGCAGTACGCCCGACAGAACTTGAATCAGCAGATAGCGCATACCGGTACTGAATGCACCGTGCGTACGTCGTGCCCAGATCAGGAAAACCGATGCTACGGCGGTAACTTCCCAGTAAAGGAACAGTGTCAGTAAGTCACCCGCAAAGACGCCACCGATTGCGGCTCCAGCGTAAGCCAGTGTGGCGATTTGCTGCATCAAGTCACGTACGTGCCATGCGTACAATGCTGATAAACCCGCCGCGATAGAAAAAATGATAGCGAAGATGCGCGACAACCCGTCTACGCGCATCATTTCGAGAGTAAGGCCGGCATATTGAACTGTTGCGTGTGTACCAGAATCGAGCAATGCTACCCACAGCAATGAGATACAAGGAACAGCCAACAGCAATAAGGCGCGCAATTTTGCGTTTCTGATAAACGCACAGCCGGCAGCAGCTGCAAGGAACAGAAAAGCAGGTTGTGCCAGCGTCACTTGTCGCCCCCCTGATCCATGTGCGCGGTTGAGCGGCTTGTTATCGACTCGTTCTGTTGGCTGTCCGTAAACTCAGACCGTTGTTTGTTGTCAATTATCGATAGCTCGTTTGGCGGATACTTCTCACCGTCGATTGATTCGGGTGAATAGTAATTCTCTTCACGCCGAATCAGACGTCGAAGTTGCCCGGCGAGGATAACGATGCCGGCAAACGCAACAAATCCGCTAATGGCATAGAACCCTCTGCTTTGTTCGAAACCGAAATAGGCATGTCGGTGGTACAACAAATCTATGACAAAGAGGACTGCACAGAAAATAAGTAATGCGCGCACGACTCTTCGTACCCGGACAGGGTTGTCTACCCAGGTAAACCAGGCAGCGAAGTCGTAAGGCTTGTTACTTTTGCTTGGCATATTAATCGATCGTTTTACCCAATACTTAATCCGGTATGAACATTCAACTCACGCGCACCTGTGACCGTAGGTTTATAACTGTGTAAACGTTATAACTCAACGCCACTGCACCTGCTCCAACAATTCAACCAGTGGTGCGGGATAGAAAAACAACAGTATGACAACAGAGGATGTCATTACTATCGCCCACAACGACGGCGCCGGTGCTTCCTGCCAGCCAGCGGCTTGCATGGAATTTGAGCTTAACAAATCATATGATTCGTCGGATGCGTGCGTTGAATCATGTGAGTGATGGTTATCCTCCGACTGCGGGGCTGGCAGCGGCTTAAAAAAAGCGCGCAATGGGATGACCAATAAATAACCTATATTTAGCAATGTGCTCAGCATTAATACAGCGATAATCCAAATGTACCCGTTATCAAGTGTTCCTTGCGCAATCATCAGTTTGCTCCAAAGACCGCTTGCCGGTGGCAAACCAATGATGCCAAGACTACCTATCGTAAACGCTACCATGGTTATGGGCATTGTCTTGCCAAGACCGTCAAGCTCACTGATTAGGGTTTTGTGAGCGGCTACCAATATTGCCCCGGCGCAAAAGAACAGGGTAATTTTGGCAAAACCATGCATCACAATGTGCATGGCCCCACCGGTTATGGCAGTACTGCTGGCAAGTAATGCTGCAATGATGATGTATGACAGTTGACTAACAGTGGAGTATGCAAGTCTTGCCTTCAGGTTATCCTTAGTAAAAGCGATCAGTGATGAAGCTAAAACCGTAAAGGTGGCAATCCATAGAATCCACTCGCCTGCGCCACTGGCAGCCAGCGTGTCTACACCGAAGGTATAGGTCGCTATTTTCAACAGTGCGAATACACCGGTTTTAACGACAGCTACCGCATGCAGGAGCGCGCTGACTGGCGTAGGAGCGACCATCGCAGCAGGAAGCCAGCGATGGAATGGCATGATCGCCGCCTTGCCAATACCGAAAACGTATAAACCAGCTAATATGGCGAGCGTGGTGGTTCCAATTTCAGGACCAAGAATACCACCGGCTTCAAAATCCGTCGTGCCGGTCAATACAAATGTCCAGATCACAGCTGGCATCAGCAACCCTATAGATGTACCCATCAATAGCCGGATATAGGTTTTTCCACCCTGACGGGCCGCGTCGGTACCCGCATGTGTGACCAGCGGTAACGTCGATAGCGTTAACGCTTCATAGGCAATAAAGAGTGTCAGCAGGTTATCTGCATACGCTGCCGACATAACAGCGGCTATTGCAATGGCGAAACAAATATAGAAACGTGTTTGATTGATTTCTTTATGACTTCTCATGTAGCCGATACTGTAAACAGTCGTAATGACCCATAAGAAACTGGCTAACAGAGCAAACAGATTGCCTATTGGCTCCGCAGAGAGCTTCATTGACAGCTCGCCCATCATGGCAAGCGATCCGCTCTCAGGCGAAGCACCTTGAACAACATCGTTGTAAATCCTGTTGTTTATAAAAAGCAAGACAAAACCGGCGACGATGATACTGAGCTCACGAAGATTGCGTCGCTTCTCGCCAAAGAACAATATGAACGGGATTACCGCCAGCGGTGGCAACAACGTCCAGAGTGGATTCATTGCCCTGCTCCTGTGCTCAGGTAAGCAGATTCCGGCACAAGCGCAGGAGCGAGTGGCCCAGTGAGTAGTCGCTCAGCGCCGGCGCTGGCAATTGACAACGTCTCATTGCCAAAAATACCAAATACGATACTTAGCGCTATCAGAAGCCACAGAGGTATGAGCATTTGCATGGGGGCTTCATTGACTTCAAGCGTACCCGTGGACGTTCGGGGTTTGCGGAAGATCATGATTTCCACCACTCGCCCGATATACAGTGTTGCCATCAATGAACTAGCCAGAATCAAGGCCGCTCCTATCCACCATCCTTGTTCGAGCATTGCAGCTATTAAATTGAACTTGCTGATGAAGCCGGCAGTTAACGGCACACCAATCAAACTCAGACCACTGGCAATAAACGCTGCGGTTGTGATCGGCATCTGTTTAGCCATGCCACCGAGACTTTGAATATGCGCATGCCCTAGCCTATAAACAATGCAGCCTGTTGCCATGAATAATGCTGACTTTATCAGCGCATGATTTATGATGTGGACAATACCTGCACTGATTCCAAGCGGGCTGACAAGGCAAATTCCGGCAACAATGTAACCTATCTGCGCAACACTGGAATAAGCCAGCATGCGCCGTAAATCGCTTTGATAGAGTGCCACGACTGACATTAGAACAAATCCGGCTATTGCTGCTGGCAGTAAAACGTAGTTGAGCAACATCTGTCCGAAGCTGAATTGAATGCCGAACACATTGAAAAAGAAACGCAATAGCAAATACAGAGACACTTTAGTCGCGGTACCTGATAACAATGCGGTAACGGTAACTGGCGCATAGTGATAGGCATTGGCTAGCCAGGCATGCAACGGAAAGATTGCTGCTTTTATCATTAGTCCGACTGTCAGGAAACTAAATGCTACAAGCACCGTACGTGGACTATCGGCGATAGGTATCCTTGCGCTGATGTCCGCCATATTCAGCGAGCCTGTAGCTGCAAATAAAAATCCTACTCCGATCAAAATAAACGAAGCACCAATGCTGCCCATAATCAGGTAGCGGAATGCTGCTGTGAGAGAGTTACGATCCGGCCCCAGTGATATCAGCAGATAAGTGGCCAAAGACGAGATTTCAAGAAAGACAAAGGCGTTAAATGCATCGCCCGTGATTACGATACCAAGTAAGCCTGTGATACATAGCAACCAGCCTGTGTAGAACAGATAATGTTTGTCCTGCTGGATTTCTTTCTCTGCACCACGATAGGCATATAAACAGACTATTGCGCTGATAAACGATACGACAAGCAGTACAGAGGCATTTACAATGTCGACGTAATACTCGATGCCGCTGGGGGCACTCCAGCTGCCGAGTTCATAACGAATCACCGTGCCGTCACGCGTTGCCGCCACCAACATACAGGACAGCAATGTGCATATGACGCTGCAGAATTGCGTAACGGCCCAAGCTGCCCGGCCATTACGTAAAAGCACACATACCGGTGCCCCGATCAACGGGACAGCTATTTGCAGTGCAGGTACCTGGTCAAAAAAGTTCACACCGGGTCCCTTTGCTCCATTGCACGGATATCATCCTCTTCTATGCTGCCGTACTCTTCGTTAATTCTTACGATCAGTGCAAGGCCAACGGCAGTAGTCGCTACACCGACAACAATGGCTGTCAGTATCAGTACATGCGGAAGCGGGTTTGAATAGACGACAGTTGTGATTTGCTCGGCCGCAGCTGAAGTTGCTGAACCGGCCTTCTCTTTTTCATGAGAGATTTTGCCAATCAAAATTGGCGCTGTTCCACCACTGACCTTTCCCATGCTGATGTACAAATAGAAGATCGATGTTTGAAAAATGCTTAAGCCAATGAGTTTTTTCACCAGATTGTGACGCGCAATCATGATGTACAAACCCGCCATCATAAGTACTATCACCACCCAGTAGTTATAGAGTGCGAGGAAATTCAGCATATGCGGTCGCCGGTGCTGTTTACGCAATACCTCATCATGAAATAGTTACACTTCACCTTCTCGAACTCGCGAAGCTGTAAAACAAACTGATCATCACAGACGTGACGGTAATACCGACACCCAACTCCACCGCAAATATCCCCCAATGTTGACCGCTTAGCGCGCTGGGTGCCAGAACGTTGTAGTCTAGGAAATTCCCCCCCAACAGCATTCCGGCTACGCCCGTTAACGCATACAACAGAACGCCAAAAGCCATTAGTACCCGTATTACGCCGGGTGAGAGCACAAGCCGGGTTTTGTCGACACCGAAAATCAGTCCGTGAATAATAAAGGCAGCGGCAAATATAACCCCTGCCTGGAAACCGCCGCCTGGGCCATAATCACCGTGAAACTGCACATATAGCGCAAACAATAATACAAACGGAGTCAATAACTTGGTAACGATCTGTAGGACACGATGTCGTTGCCGCTGATACTTGCGCATCATACGTTCGTACCCCGGTCATCACTTTTATCACTGGCGCTAGAAGCCAACTCAGGGTTTGTTACGTCTTCGTTTTCGTCATCATCAACGCGTCGTCGTTTACGTCCCAGCAGTGCTAAAACCGCTATCCCAGCGCTGAAAACAACTACGGTTTCACCCAATGTATCGTAACCTCGATAGCTGGCTAGGACGGAAGTTACAATGTTCGGCACACCTGTTTCTCCGGCGCTCTCGTTGATAAACCGTTGCGCCAGATCGGGATGGCTATTTGCTGGTGAGAGGGCCTCACCGTAACGAGGCATATCCAGCGTGCCATATATGAGCAATATGCCTGTAACGCTTACCATGCCCAGTGCCCAATAATTATTGTGTCGTTGCGGTTTTTGCACGTGCTCGGTATGAGACAGACAACCAAGCAGTAAAATGGTTGAGATTCCTGCTCCAACCGCAGCCTCGGTGAACGCTACATCAACGGCGTCCATAACTACAAAAATACCAGCAGCGGTAAGACTGTAAATACCGAGTAAAATAACAGCAGCCAGCAAATCCCGCAGGTAAATGATGCCGATTGTGCAGACAACTAAAAAGGTCAGTAATACAACGATCAGCAGTTGTTCAATCATCGTGATCACCCACTCGATCGGCGAGCCGTTCTACGTCCTCGATGGAGTCAAACATCGGATCACCTTCACGATTTGTCGGTATCAAACCACCCATCAATGCAGTTTTAGCTAATGCATGGGACGCTGTTGGTGTTGTAAACAATGCGAAAAGCATGATCAGGATCAGCTTTACAAACGCACTAAAGCTGTTGAAGACAAAGATGGCTTCGATACTCATACCGATGATCAACAGAATGGTTGCTCCGGTATCAGTCATACTGGCAGCATGCAAACGGGTATAAAGATCCGGCATACGGATCAGTCCATACCCGCCAGCCAACAGAAATACGCAGCCGGGGATAATAAATGCAAGGCTGATAATGTGTACCAGCCAAATCATCAGTAGTCATCCTCCTGATAGGCACCGGATCCGAGATCGTGGTATTCGAAAAACTTCAATACCGCAACGGTGCCGATGAAATTGATAAGCGCATACACTATTGCAATGTCGAGAAATTCCGGGCGACCAGTTAAAAACCCGTAGGCGGCAATCAACAATACGGTTTTTGTACCAAAGGAATTTACGCCAAGAATTCGATCGTAAATGGTCGGCCCCAGCAAGGCGCGGGAGATGGCCATAGCCATGGTGATCAGTAAAGCAATAATAACTACACCAAACACGCTAGATCACTCATCTGTTGTTTTAATTGGCCACGTTGGTTCAACTAGTTGTCCTGCCAATCCTGTTTGCGCTCAATGTGCCTGACATGCTCTGCCATTACATCGTCTTCAAGCTCGTGCAGACTGTCTTCGTGTAACGCATGCACCAAAATGTCGCCGTTTCGCGTAAAATTTATAGCTGTCGTGCCGGGTGTCAGTGTTATTGAATTTGCATAAACGACGCGCCCCATTTCCGTGTCCGGTGTCGCGCTGACGGTGCGAAGCACGGGTTTGATCGGCAGATCACGATGCATCAGCATACGGGTAACAGCGATGTTACTTTTGAATATTTCTACGATCAGATAAGACCAGTAGCGCAGTATTTCAAAGACTCTTACAAAAACCGCCTGCCCACGATGATGAGTTACACCCATACGATGCGAAAGCCAAACGACAAGTGCAATCGACAGCACACCAAGAATCAGCAGTTGCGTTTTAAACAGCCCTGATAGAAAAAGCCATGTTATGGCAAGTGTGATCGTCAATCTGATTAATACGGGATTCATGCCCAACATTAAATAGAGATATTCATGTTATTCGATGCTGGTGTTAACCGGATATTGGAGGTAGCCGCGTTTAGTTATCAGTCTCCAGTATCCCATGTCTTGCGGGAATTTTGTAACTTTGAACCAGCAGGCAGATAGTATATCGCACCAAAAGTCACGCGTCTGCCCGGATAGCGTTGACATTCGTTGAGCCTGCAAGAAGCTCCTTAGGTGGTTGGCGTGTTGATACGTGGACTATGCGGATTTAAGTCCATCGGAGCGGACAATTTGTCCTGTAGTCTTTTTCGACTCTTATCCGGCCGCACGGGAGTTGAAACCTCTGTGGTATGCGAGAGGTGAGAGAGAGGTGAGAGAGAGGTGAGAGAGAGGTGTGAGAGAGGCATGCGAATAGTGCCAGGATGTCTCAGCGCGAGAGGTCGGACTTTTTAGTAAAGCTGATAACTGCTTCCATGGCATTGAATTTCTCATCACTGAGGTGACACTTCACCTGGTGCCCTGATGCCAACTCCCGGACCTGCGGCAGTTCACGCTCGCACAGGGCGTCCGGCACGTCTTTTTTGTGTCCGCAACGAGTCTGAAACGGGCATCCACTGGGTGGATTCATCGCCGAGGGTATATCGCCTTCCAAAACGATCTGTTTCTTTTTGACGCTGGTATCCGCGATAGGTATCGCAGACAGTAATGCCTCTGTGTAGGGATGGTACGGGGGTGTGAATATCTGGTCGGTTGTACCCTGCTCAACTATATGTCCAAGGTACATCACGACGACGCGATCCGCGATGTAACGAACAACCGATAAGTCGTGACTGATGAACAGCAT
Organism: uncultured Granulosicoccaceae bacterium; assembly: GCA_937951345.1. Taxonomy (GTDB): domain Bacteria; phylum Pseudomonadota; class Gammaproteobacteria; order Granulosicoccales; family Granulosicoccaceae; genus CALFCE01. Next base: position 44,853 of record CALFCF010000023.1, on the reverse strand, counting down.
GGTGGTTTTCGCTTCACGCTGTATTTCCATCAATAGTTCGGTTACTGCCGCTTGCACAGACACATCGAGTGCCGATACCGGCTCGTCTGCAACGACAAGACGCGGCTGGCCGGCAAATGCACGTGCGACGCCGATGCGTTGTTTTTGACCACCGGAAAGTTGTCGTGGCATACGATCCGCAAACGCGCGTGGCAATTTAACCAGATCGAGTAATTCAAGCATGCGACGCTGGCGATCAGCAGGTGTGGTGCCAATGCCAAATTTCTCAAGTGTTCGTATAATTTGCGAACCAACTGAATGACTGGGGTTTAGCGTGTCGAACGGGTTCTGAAAGACCATCTGAACAGATGCAACGGTTTTCGTATCGCGATCAGTTACGTCGGTATCGCCGATCATAACATTGCCGAGTACCACGTCTCCGTCAGTGGCTGTCTCAAGCCCCAGCAACACTTTAGCGAGTGTTGATTTACCACAACCGGATTCGCCGACGATCGCTACAGTTTCAGATTCGCGCGCTGTCAGGGAAATAGACTCATTAGCTTTAACTGTTCGTTTGTCCCCACCACCAAACATCTGATTTGCAGCAACGCTGTAATATTTTTTCAGGTCACGTACATCGAGCACAACATCACCGGGTTCTGTCGGATCGGCGACCAGCGGTCTTTCCGGCTCTGCATGCCAGTCGATCTCATCGATACGAACACAACGTGACATATGATCAGGTTCGTCGGCTACGGGTGTCATACGCACCGCTTCCTGATCACAGGTATCGGTAAAATGCGGGCAACGAGGTCCAAAATTACAGCCGTGCGGGCGCTCCATCGGTAGTGGCAATTGGCCGGGGATCGCAACCAACGGTCGTGTGTTCTTATCTGCACCCGGCAGCGGGATTGAATTGAACAGACCCTGCGTGTAGGGATGGCGCATACGATCAAATACTTCATGCACCGTACCGGTTTCAACAGCCTCTCCGGAATACATCACGGTAATTCGATCACAGGTCTCGAGAATGAGACCCAGATTGTGTGAGATGAAAAGCATCGACGTGCCCGTCTCTCGTGCTAGTTCTTTAACTAGTTGCACGATCCCGGCTTCGACCGTAACGTCGAGTGCTGTTGTCGGCTCATCCAGTAACAATAAATCAGGCTTAGAAAGCAAAGCCATGGCAATAACGATACGCTGTTGCTGACCACCGGAAATCTGATGCGGAAAAGCGCCCATGACTCGCGCGGGATCTGGCAATTTGACGGCATCGAGTAATTCAACACTGCGTTTATAGGCATCCGCTTTACTGATACCTTCGTGGATCATCGGAACTTCAATCAGCTGCTTACCGATCTTCATTGCCGGGTTCAATGACGCCATCGGTTCCTGATAGATCATTGAAATTTTCGAACCACGCAGATCGCGCAATTCCTGCTCCGACATCTCTCCCATGTCGCGCCCACGGAACTTTATTTTACCGCCGACAATCTTGCCGCGATTTCCCATGTCCCGCATGATGCCAAGCGCAACGGTTGATTTTCCGCAACCGGACTCGCCAACAAGCCCCATCGCCTCACCCGGCATGACTTTGCACGAGAAATCCATCACAGCAGGAATTTCACCTGCTCTAACAAAAAAGGAAATATTCAGTTTTTCTATTTCCAGAATGGGCTGTATGCCGGTACTGGAGTCGACAGGATCAGACGACACCGAATCAGATCGGTTTTCGGCAACTGTATTCATAGTGCTTTATTCCGAAGAGACAGGCTGAAAGTCAGTGTATGCATTGTTGTATTTCGTTAGTCCTTTAGCGACTCTTCGCGTAACCCGTCGGCCAACAGATTAAGTCCAAGAACCAGCGTCATTAGCGCTATCGTAGGCGGCAAAGCCGGGTGCGGATAAACCTGCAGAAGCTTACGGCCCTCATTTATGGTGTTACCCCAGTCGGGGCTTTCCGGTGTCAGACCCAGTCCGAAAAATCCCAGCGTTCCGAGCAGAATGGTGGTGTAACCGATACGCAGACAGAAATCGACAATCAACGGGCCACGTGCATTGGGTAGTACCTCCCACAACATGATGTACCACGGACGCTCACCCCGGGTTTGCGCTGCTGCCACATAGTCGCGGGTTTTTATGTCAATGGTCAGTCCCCGAACTATCCTGAAAACAGTGGGTGAGTTAACGAATACCACTGACACAAAAATGTTTAGTAGATTCGGGTCCATATAGAAAACATTCAGTGGATCAGCATTGAAAGCAAGCCCTGTATAGGCCCATCCACCAAGAACAATTGTTATTGTCAGTAACACGGCAAGTAATGCCGGTCTTTCACGATAACGTGAAGAGAACAGCATAATAAAAAAGATAATCGGGAATAAAAACAGGACACCTGCCAAAGCCAGTGGAACACCTGTTGAACGAATTTCCGGTGTAACTAGCAGGAAGAACAGCAAAATAACCGGGAAGGCCAGAACCAGATTGGCAAGAAAACTTAAACCCGTATCCAGTTTACCGCCGTAAAAACCAGCAGGCAGACCCAGCGTAATACCGACCATAAAGGCAAACAATGTGGCCGCCGGCGCAATAGCAAGTACGATGCGACTACCCATGACCATACGACTAAAAACATCGCGTGCCAGATTGTCACCGCCGAGCAGGTAATACGCACCTTCCTGACCTTTAACCGGCCATCCCGGCAATTTGTTTTTCATACCGGAGATCTGCGACAGATGATCAGCAGTGACTATTGAATCTGCAAAAAGGGCAGTAAGCGCCCAGAACAAGATCAGTATCAAGCCGACAATACCGATTGGACTGGAAAACAGCCGGCCGTACAGACCAAGCTTGCGTCTGAATATCCATGAGATAAAAAGTATGACTGCTAGTCCGATCCACACCGGGGTGAACTGCTGCAGGATACGAACAAATATTTCTGTACCGGTTAAACGTTCCATGATGATCTCAACTTACGCGGATTCGAGGGTTGAGATACACGTACGATATATCAGAAATCAATTGCGTAATAAGTACGACAAACACGGCAACAACAGAACACGCGAGCAGCAGCTCAATGTCGTTGTTACCAACAGCAGCAACTAACGTCCAGCCAAAACCTTTATAGTTAAACAGCGTTTCAATAATGACAACCCCTGTCAGCAGCCAGGGAATTTGCAACATGATTACTGTAAAAGGAGCTATCAATGCATTGCGTAATGCGTGTTTGATAACTACAGAACCAAAACTTAATCCTTTCAGGCGCGCAGTTCTTATGTATTGCTCTGTCATAACTTCCGCCATTGAGGCTCGCGTCATTCGTGCGATATATCCGACGCCGTAAAGCGCTAGAGCCATCACAGGCAGTGTGAAATTCTCGAAAGTGATATTTTCCATAGCTGATGTGGCTGTGCCTTTGAACCAGCGCAACCCGACCAGCTTGCTAGAAAACAGTACGATAAAAATGACCCCGGAAACATATTCGGGTGTCGAGGTGGTCAGTATCGAAAACGCCGATAATGTGCGGTCTGTTTTAGTACCTTCGCGCATACCGGCGATCACACCAATGATAAGCGCAGCTGGCGCCATCACCAGCAATACACCGAGCATCAGCTTGCCTGTAAGCGTAAGTTTTTCTTTGATGATGCCGGAAATGTCAGTGCGAAAGACAAGCGAACGACCCCACTCACCCTGCACGAGCCCACAAAATCTGGGTGATTGTGCAATGCTTTCGTCGGGTTTGACGCAGCGGCCGAATTCTTTACCGTCGTCAGCAGTGCGCGTCCACCCTGGCGCTACTCCCAGCCATTCTCCATAGCGCTTTAACAGGGGTTGTCTGTATCCGTTGTTTTGCAACCATGACTGAACCTGTTCGTCAGTCATGCGCATATTTCCCTCACTCTTGGTGAGTTTTTCGAGATTGGGCTCGAGGTTGGTTAGAAAGAAGACGACAAATGTCAGGCATAGAGCCGTCAGCAGCATTACGCCCGAGCGCTTTATTAAAAAACTGATCATGACTTTGGATGATCGATTTGTTGGTAAACCAAGGGAATACTGCAGTGTTGGTGATTAACAATGACAAAGGCAGGCCTAACGCCTGCCTTTGTTCGATGATGCATTATTTGATATTGCAGTCTTGGAGATTGCAGCATTTTGAATAACATTAACTGTAATTCTGTTTCAGCAATTTCCGGTTGCAGAAAAACCGCACCCATAGCAAATCACTTCGAGAACAATTCCCTTTCAGCAGCGAAAACGGTTATTACACAAGTGACGAGTAAAGACTGCCACCTGTGTAATTGCCCTATTGCGCGCCGGACCCTTATCAGGCCTTGAGATACATATCCTGAGGACGGTACTCAAAGGTAATGTGGTGTTCACAGCCACCGACATTTTCGCGGGTGAAGTTCGACAAACTACGCCAGTAAGGCTGAACAATCACGCCTTCATCCTGCATGATCTTCTCGATCTTGGCCATGACTTTGCGCCGCGCTTCAACGTCAGGTGTTGCCAGTGCTTCTTTCAACCCCGCATCGAAATCAGCGTTGTTAAAACCAGCTTCGTTCCACGCTTCACCGGAGCGATACGCCAGAGCCAGTACCTGTACACCGAGTGGTCGGTGGTTCCAGTTAGTGGATGAGTACGGATATTTCGCCCAGTCATTCCAGAAGGTAGAGCCTGGCAGAACAGTTCGCTTAACGTTGATACCAGCCTTACGTAGCATGTCAGCTACTGCATCGGTTGTATCTTTGCGGTAACCGGCGTCAAGTGAAATCAATTCGTGTTCGAAGTCACCCATGCCTGCTTCTTCCATCAGTGCCTTGGCACCGGCAGGATCAACAGTTAAAGGATCAAGTTTGGCGTACTCAGGGTGCATCGGACCGACGTGATGGTTCTCTGCGACGATACCGAGACCGCCAATACCCAATTCAAGACAAACGCTGTTATCGACAGCTTTTGCGAGTGCCTGGCGTACACGCTTGTCGGCATAGATCTTCTTGCCGTCAACTTCAGCTTCCTGATTGGTACGGATGACGATGGTAGCGGCAGTAACAACGTCGTTTTGCTGCCAGCCATCGAGTGTTGCGAATAATTCAAGACTCTCTACGCCCTCGGTGCTGTAGATAGCATCAACTTCATCACTCTCTGCAGCCGCAAAGTGCGCAGCAGGCTCAGTGCCGTAGTCAATGTACTCGACGCGATCGAGCCATGCACCGTTACCCTCGTTCCACCATTTGTGATCGGTGTTACGCACCAGTACAGCTTTCTCACCAACTTTCAGTGATTCAGGTAGATAAGCTCCGGTACCGAGCGGCTTATCAAGTGCTGTTTCCGCGTTATAGTCTTTGTGGACGATAGCAGCCGGATAATCAGCCATACCTGCAATCAAGGAAATATCAGGTGCTGGCAGGTTCAACTTGACGGTATGGGAATCGACGATTTCGATCGCACCCTCGATTGCCTTGCCGGAATCTTCGTCGATCAGTGTAGCGAAACGACCCGCCATGGAATTGCCTTCGACAGATTTATCACACCAGCCTTCAATGTTGCGCGCTACGTCTTCAGCGGTGAAATCGTCACCGTTGTTCCATTTGACGCCTTTGCGGACCTTAAGGACATACGATGTAGCATCATCACTGACACCCCAGCCTTCAAGCAGTTTTCCGCTGAAGGTTGCATCGTTGTTGTACTCAACGAGATACTCCAGCCAGCCTCTTGAAAAGTTGGCTATTTGAGACCAATCGTAAGTGCGAGGATCTTTAAGCGCTCTGACTTCGGTTTGAAAACGCAGAGTTCCACCCTGCTTCGCCTCACCCGCGGCATGCGCCTGCTCAGGTGCCACCAGACCCAGCATGCCGTAGGCAGTTGCTGTGCTGGCACCGAAAACACTGGCGAGAGCAAGGAATTCGCGACGCGTAACGCCATCGTCGCTCTGTTTTACAACCTCTGCCATCTCGGCGATGTGCTTTGGCATTTCCTCGCCGTTGATTTTTCTGAATACCATGGATTCCTCCGGCTTAATGATACGAACTTAGTTTCGTTTGTAAGATCTGCGTGCGATCTATGTAGTTTGTTTAGATTTAGCGATTTACAGCGTGGCACAATTATAAAAGCGCCTGCGCCGCTCTGGCAGTCCGTTTACGGACGCATTCCGCTTTATATGCGCCGGTTAATGCTGGTTCGCGATAGCGCAGAATCGCCGATCTGGCGACTAGTTTACCAGTGATTGCCTCCAAAATCGGCTGATCAGGCCCAAAAGCACGTAAATGTGAACGAACCAGTGGCTCAATTCGTTGCCGTAACGGGAAGGAGTCCGTTACTAGCCTGCCTATTCGTAGCGTGCGTGGCGCGCACTTTCAGTGAATTTCGCCTAGAGCGTCTATTGTGCGAACACACTAGAATGTGACAAAAAGCATGGGGATAGACAGCTTGCCTAATCGCAAGCTTACAAAGTGGCGATTCTGCTAAACTAATGCCTGATAAGCGGCTCGAATAACCGCACTTTTGCTCGATTTGCAATGCAGGTTTGCAATGCAGAATACGTACAAAATCCACACGCAAAAAAAAGCATCCATCTGTTCATTATTCATCGGCAAACAATAGGCCCGTTCAGACAAAAGACGTTCTAAAGCGTAACAAACCATTTTGTTGGTTCGGTCGCGTCAGAGCGCGGTCTGAGTCCTTTATTTTTGCCAAAACTCAACCCTTTATTCGCTAGCCACAGAGTACACATTTGATAACCCACGCAGGCGAATATGTCGGTGGAAACCCAATTGTCTGTGTATTAAACAACGCGCCATGACCACATCCTTACTTACAGCTGTCGCAATGATTGTACGTAGTATATTATTACGACATAATAGCGGTGATTTGACTGGCAGAATGAATGTGCAATATCACGTTTTATGGCTGGGCTTAGCCTGTGCGTTTTTAAGTGCCTGTGGTGGATCAGATCGGGCGTTTCCTGTTGGCGGGCCCGTTACTCCGATGGTCGATACCGCGGGCAACCCTGCACCTGCGACAGATAACGGGTTTAGGTTATTGTCCAACAACAATGGTTTTGATCTGATTGAAGGTGAAGCGATAACCGTCCCGGTTTCTATTGCTCGTGGCGCCTCTCACGACGCGACCATTGTTCTGAGTTTGTCCGTTGATGGAAACCCGGGTGATTCACGACTTAGCGTGTCATTAGCCGGAGAACAATTGCCTGCTGGTAATAACCAGACATCATTAACCGCATTCTTCGCTCACGGTGTAAGTCGTGCGACCGAACAGCAACGATCAGTGGTTGTGACTGCCAGCGATGGTACGTCGACTGAAAGCGTGACAATGCTATTTAATATACGCCCTACTTCGTTGCCCGATATCTATCTACTCGTTGGTCAGAGCAACATGTCTGGTTTCAGTGAAGATTTCGCTAAACAGGCAGATCCCGGAGAGCCGGATGAGCCGGTCGCAGCTATTCAGCAATTGAACGTGACGGCTAATGACACGGTCAGGTTCTTTTCAGTAGATCAGTTCGGAAATCCGGCTGCGCAAGTCGCTTTCCCGGATTTCGTTGAGGCCGAGGACCCCTTGCATGAAAGCCGCGATCCAAACATGTCCGGTAAACCAGGTACTCGGATAGGCCTCGGTTTGACATTCGCGAAGCAGGCTTTGCGCACTGATTCAGAACATCGCATCGTGCTGGTGCCGGCAGCCTGGTCTGCTACCGGATTCTGTAACACCGGCGGATTCTTTGCGACGTTGCCGGACACGCCGGATTTTGTAATTGAAGGCGACCTGGGCTGGAATGCTTTTGAACCAACCTCACCGGTGTTTGGTGGTACCACACTGTTCAGGCGTGCGGTTGTTCGTGCAAATCTGGCTATTCAACGATCCGGTGGGATTCTGCGCGGCATACTCTGGCATCAGGGTGAAGCAGACAGTGAAAACGCCGAATGCGCTCAAGAATATGCATCCAACCTAGCGACATTAGTCAGTGAATTCCGCACAAATATTATCACCGATGCGCGTGGGCCAGCAGCGCGCGGACAGTTCTCGGATGTGCCCTTTGTTGCCGGCACCATGTCGCGGGGTAACGATAGCCGTGGTGATTTCGCCCAGTTTTCAACGACAAAAAACCAAGTCGACAACATACACAGAACAGCAGGCTCTCAGGGATTGATTACGCACTACGGTTTCGCAAATTTTGATGATCTGGTGCCATCAAACGGCTTTCCCTGTGGTGAAGGTTCTTGTGTCCACTTTGGATCCGCGGCGTATCGCGAAATGGGCGTACGCTATTTTCAAGCGCTGCAATCGGTGTTGAGCGCGGCACAATAGTATCTAAGTAAGCGCTATTTTTCTGTTATTCGTGCAAGCGACCTGATACTTGTAGATGGATAGCATCTACAAGGTTCGAGGTGGTTGCAGGATGAAAATCCACCTCAGATTCTCAGCACTTCTGTACATCTGCTGAGATTCACAAATAGCGGCACCCTTGCTGCGTATGAACTACATTTCACTAGTGTGCACCGTTTCGAAAATTTTCTAGTAACAATTCAAATTTTCAGAGCCCGATAAGAAGCAGAGGAACGTTAGTGCCGATAAGGTGGCATCGGTGAACGTTAATCCCAGTACCACGGCCCAATGGTCATTTCGGCGTATCCAGCCATAATGAATCTGAAAAAATACATATTTATTCGACTGTGCAGAAGTGGAGACAAGTGCTCACGTTTGCTCAGGATTTGCGTCTTCGCATCGATTATTGGGCTGCTGAGTGCATGCTCATCCGGAAGTGGCAGTGATTCAGCACCGTTTTCATTGCGGTCTCTACCTGTTGCTCTGGTTTTACAGGAAGGCGACAGCGCCGGATTGGATATACCACTGGATTTGACCCGCGAAGACGGACATGAAGACCCTGTGATACTGACTATTGCCGGTGTTCAGGCACAGGACTCCGCATTTATCAGCACTGTGTTTGGAAGCGACACACTGACGCCTTCCGTTAATCAAACCAATGTCAATCTTAAACTGAATGTAGGCGTGATGCCGATACTGCCCCAGCAACGGAGTTTTAGAATAACTGCTAGTGACGGTGACCAGACAGATACTATTATCGTGAATGTTGATGTGTTGCCGGTGGAGCGGGATGACGTTTACCTGCTGATCGGTCAAAGTAATATGGTGGGCTTCGGTGGTGACGGAACCAAGGATGCCGGCCCGGGTGGCCCCGATGAAGCAAACGACCGTATCAAGCAGTTCAATGTGTCTCGCAACGACGAATTTACCGTGTTTCTATCGACAGATGATTACACCAGCGTTGACGTAAACTTCATTGAGCCGCGGATGACCAATGCGATAGATCCGCTGCATATTCCTGTAGAACCGTCAACGCTCGACAAGGAAGAGGACTTTATTGGTCTGGGACTGACCTTTGCCAAAGAAGCTTTGCCGGCAACAAGCCGTAACATAATTTTGGTTCCGGCTGCCTGGTCGGGTACTGCGTTTTGCAATACCACTATCGCCCCCGGTCAGTGGAACCCGTTACCCACAAACGAACCATTCCATGGCAATACGTTGATGTTTGACAGAGCATTAACGCGCATAAACCACGCACTGGAATTTTCCGGTGGTGTTTTACGCGGCATACTCTGGCATCAAGGTGAGTCAGATGCTAATAGTGAGTGCTCCGGCCGATACGCTGACAATCTACAGCTACTTGCTGAACAATTGCGCACCCGCATCATACCCGACATTCGTGGCACTGCCGCGCGAGCTGCCGATGCAAATGTACCGTTTGTTGTTGGAACAATGTCTCGTGGTGCAGATGCACGCGGTGATTTAAGTGACTTCTCCCCGGAGAAGACTTTGGTCGACGAAGCTCACAGAAACATAAGAAACCGTGTCAGGCACAGTGCGGTTTCAATTCACGATGATTTGACGCCGGCTAATGGGTTTCCCTGTGGCAACACGTCTTGCATACATTTTGGTACACGAGCACTACGAGAAATGGGACGGCGCTATTACCGGGCAATGCTGGAAGCAGCTGGTAACTAACTTGTGTTGCTGAAGAACAACACCGTCTTGGTGTTAATACACTCTCGGGATGCTAATCCTCATCATGTGACTTGACGCCATGAAACTCCATTCACTGCAATACCTACGTGCCATCGCAGCGATAGCGGTTGTCTGGAGTCATGCAGCCATTCAAGTCGAAAGCTACAAGCCATTTCTGCGCGAAACCGGTGCGTTCGGTGTTGACATCTTCTTTGTCATCTCTGGATTCATAATGGTTTATATCGCGCGGGAAAACGACACGCCCGCCAGATTTTTCAAGAATCGTGTGCGCAGAGTGGTACCTCTCTACTGGTTCTTCACGCTCTTAATGGCAGCCATCTTGTTATTCATGCCAGCACTTTTTAAAAATTCCAGCTTTAGTCTTGCTGCAACGTTAAAAAGTCTTTTTTTTATTCCTGAAACCAGCATTTCCCATCCGCAGCACGTATGGCCGATACTTGCACCGGGCTGGTCGCTTAATTATGAAATGTATTTCTATGCGCTTTTCGCTCTGGCTTTGCTTGCACCGTTAAAATTTCGCGTTTGGATCATTAGTATTGCAATCACCATTGTATTTCTGCTTGCAAACATTTTTGGATCTGACGGGCCAATCAGCAATTTCTACAGTAGTTCGATAGTATTTGAGTTTGTATTTGGTATGGTGCTGGCGCTATTGTTTCGAAAGGGTTTGAAGGTTTCGAACGGCGTGGCCTGGGTACTACTGCTGCTTGGATTTGCACTGATGCTGCTTCCTGAATCGTCACTACCGCGCATTGTGCAGTACGGAATTCCAGCTTTGATGATTGTTCTAGGTACACTTTATATCCGCATTGCACATAGCAAATTCTTTGTTATGTTAGGCGACACGTCCTATTCGCTATACATCTGTCATATTTTCACATTAGGTCTTTGTCGAAAAATTCTTCCCGCTTTTCTTGGTGGCGATGCAATGGCAGCCGTTCTATTTGCTGTAATCGCCACATTGATTTGCATTGTCAGTGGCATATTTGTTCACTACCTGATCGATGAATGGCTGCTGAAAAATGAGCGGCTTACACAAATAAAAAGAATTCTGATCGGGCGTAATCAAAACATGAAGACTTCGGCGTAACAGCTTTGCTTTAGCAGCTACCGCAGCGCTATTCGGTATTATCACCGGTCTACATTAACAGTACTTTGCCAAATGGTTTGCAGAATATTTTCACAACAGTCCGGACAATGGTTTCTATGACAGATATAGAAAACAACTCGATATTCCAGACGAATACACTGGTTGAAAACGCAGCAATCGCAACTGATGCGATGGACATTTCGAAGAATGATCCCCTGATAAACGGAATCGGTATGCTGCGTGAGATATTTGCTATTGCCGAGAGCAACAACGTGGAATTGTGCGACTCACGCGAACGGCGTGTAAATTCTGGTTACCGTACTAGTCAATTCTACAAAGAGAGGGACAGCTCTGACCGTGTCGTGGCACATTACCGTGTGTGGACGGCCTGCCAGAATCGTAAGGTTGCACGAACACAAGCCGGTTTTGAGAAATTCTCAGTGAAAGGCGAATTGCAGGATCGAGAAGTCAGGTATTGCGAACACCGTTTGCAATAACCGGGTGGTTTCATACGTTCTCCGAAGATCTTTCTGATTGAACGATCGCTGTCAGCAACGCCTCACCAAAACGTTCAGCTTTTTTTTCTCCTATTCCATTTATTTGCAATAAGGCATTGATACTGGTCGGTTTCTTCACGCATATTTCCAGTAGCGTTGTGTCATGGCAAACAAGATAAGGTGGAATGCTCTCTTCGCTGGCAATACGCCTGCGTGTTTCTTTAAGAATATCAAACAGTGCTTGCTGAGTTTGATCCAGATGTGAATCCACTTTTTTACCTGAAATGTGTTTGGAATTTTTCCTGGACTTACTTTTACGCGCCGGTGGTATACGCAAACTGATATTCTGCTCGCCACGCAGCACGGGCCGTGCTTTTTCAGTCAGTTGTAACGTACCGTAGCTTTCAAGATTTGCATACAATAATCCTCGACTGATAATCTGACGAAACACACTTTGCCATTCGTTAACAGAAACCTCAGCACCAATTCCGAAAGTCGAAATTTGATCGTGCTCTGCGCGCAATATACGTTCATTGTTCTGACCTGTTAGAACATCGATGACATAGCGCACACCATACCGCTGACCGGTTCGGTAAACACACGATAACGCTTTCTGTACAATTTCTGTCGCATCATAGGTTTCAGGTGGATTGCAGCAATTGTCGCAATTATTGCAATCTGACGGCGAATGCTCACCAAAGTACGCGAGAATGCAGTGTCTACGGCATTCCGTCATCTCTGCAAAACCCAGCATGGACTCGAGTTTGTTGGAGACAACGTTTTTGTGCAGATCGGAAGAGTTACTCTCCCGCATCATGTGACGAAGACTGATTATGTCTTTTAGTGAATATCGCATCCACGCGACAGCGGGTTTCCCGTCACGCCCTGCTCTGCCTGTTTCCTGAGAGTAAGCTTCAATGTTTTTGGGCAAATTAAGGTGTGCTACAAATCGAACATCGGGCTTGTCAATGCCCATACCGAAAGCGATTGTAGCGACTATCACAACGCCCTCGTTCTGAAGAAACCGTTTCTGGTTCTGTAGCCTTTCAGGTGCATCCATACCCGCGTGATACGGATAGGCATTTATTTCTTGCTGTTTAAGAAAATCTGCCACTTCATCAACGGTCTTGCGAGTCAGGCAATACACAATACCGGTTTCGCCACTGTGTTCTTCACGGATGAATTGAAGTAATTCCTGCCGTCTGTCGGTCGATGCTGCGATATCGTAGAAAATATTTGGACGATCGAAACTCTCTACAAAGGATTTTCCATTGGATTGTGTAATTTCGAGATAGGATGCGATTTCATCACGTGTTCGACCATCCGCGGTTGCCGTTAGTGCAATGCGTGGAACTTCCGGGTACCTGGCAGCGAGCATCGACAATGCCAGATAGTCTTCACGAAAGTCGTGTCCCCATTGTGACAGGCAGTGGGCTTCATCAATTGCAAACAGTTTGGGTGTTCTTATTTCAAATAACCTTTGCGTGCCCTCAAGTACAAGGCGTTCAGGTGCCAGGTAGAGCAAAGCGAGTTTCCCGCTCGTATAGTTCTCGCATACGACAGTGGCTTCTGATGGAGAGAGTGACGAATTAAGGTACGCGGCCGCTACTCCTAGGGTATTCAACGCTGCAACCTGATTTTCCATTAACGCAATTAACGGGGAAATCACAATAACCGGTGCCTGTCCACACAGAGCGGGAACTTGATAACACAGCGATTTACCACCGCCGGTTGGCATCAGAACAAAAGCGTTTTTATCCGACAGTACTGTTTCTATTACGTCGAGTTGGTGCCCTCTGAATGAAGAGTAACCGAATACACGTTGCAGCACCTCGAACGGATCGTTAACGGTTGTCATGGAACCGGTTGATTCACTCTGATTAGCGTCGGTATGCGGCGATAAAGTTGTCAAATTACAGCTTCCTGCCGTAATGTTTGCAGTCCGTCGGACGTCACACCGAGGCTTTTGAATATTTCGGCGTTGTCCCGTCCAGGTTCCGGTGCAGGCGATATCAAGTTACCGCCCGCTACATCACTGCGCCATGCGTTCACCGGGTATAAAGGCGAAGCATGACTACCGTTCCACCGGCAGTCAGCTTCCACACCTTGCAACACGTCTCGGCTCTGCACCTGTGGGTGACCAAGAGATTCCTCCAGTGTCCGTACCCTGGCTGCAGGTACGTTGGCCTCGTTTAGCTTCTCTTCCCAGTAATCTGCATCTTTATCTAGAAAATATTCCTGTATTAAGTTGCGATATTCCTGACAAGCGTTGTCGATCTCATGCGGTGTCTTTTGCGCTATCGACTCGGCAAGATCCGACCGATCCAGTGCAGTAAATAGAGACGTCAGTTGTGCAACCGTGAACGCGCCGATCATTAACAGACCACTTTTTGTTTTGTAACAACCGTAGCCGGGTTTAACCGGACTACTATTTCCGTGCGGTTGTGGCGCCACCCCATTGGCCGCTGTTTCTGTGACGGTTGCAGTCATCAACATCAAGGCAGCATCAAGCATCGCAATATCGAGTTCTGCGGCAACGCCATATTTTTCACGCTGAAGCAAAGCCGCTGTTATTGCCAGAGCGGCCTGCGCACCCGTGCCATAGTCGAGTACCGGAGGACCGACTTTACAAGCATCCTGTCCTGGATGCCCAGTGGCTGCCATTAAGCCGGAAAATGCCTGAATTACGTTGTCGTACGCTGGATGTTCAGATTTTGGTCCTGTCTGACCGAAGCCGGTAATGGAACAGACGATAACAGTCGGATTACTTTCACGCAGCGATACAGTGCTCAGCCCGAGTTTGCGTTGGCTGCTCACCCGGTAATTTGAAACTACGACATCGCTGGTTTTGACAAGTGATTTAAACAAGGACTGACCAGTGGCTTGTGTCAGGTCGAGCGTAATGGATTTTTTGCCGGTAGCCTGTGCTTGATAGTGTAAGCCCATACCTGCCTGTGCAAGTTCGTAGACAGGCCCTTCACCTCTCATCATGTCGGGCTTGCAAGGCGACTCAATCTTTATGACTTCAGCACCCAGCATACCCAGTTGATGGGTGGCAAACGGTCCTGCCAAAACGTGGGTTAAATCCAGAATCCGGTATCTGTCAAGAGGCGCAGGTACGGTAGTCATCGTGGTCCCATCCGAATCGCACCGTCAAGTCTTATCACCTCACCGTTAAGCATTTCGTTGTTAACGATGTGTTCTACCAAACGCGCGAACTCTTGCGGTTGGCCAAGTCTTGACGGGAACGGAACCTGCGCTGCCAGACTTGACTGCACGTCCTCAGGCATGCCAGAAAGCATAGGTGTTAAGAAAATTCCTGGCGCAATTGCACAGGCCCTAACCCCCAAGGATGCAAGGTCGCGTGCTAGAGGCAGCGTCATGCCGGCAACGCCGGCTTTTGAAGCAGCGTATGCACATTGGCCAATCTGCCCGTCAAACGCAGCAACTGAGGCCGTGTTAACAATGACCCCACGCTCGCCATTTTCCAGCGGATCGTTTTCAGCCATCATCGTCGCAGCCGCACTGGCCATAAAAAAAGACCCCATCAAATTAACTTCAATGGCTTTGCGAAATAACCCGGGATCGTGTGCACCCTTGCGTGAAACTGTTCGACAGGCTGGTGCGATGCCTGCGCAATTAACCAGGATACGGGGTGTACCGACAGCTTTTTGCGCAGCATTAGCGACACTAGTGACTTGGTCAGCATCGGAAACATCGCAACTGAGGTAGCTGATTCGACCTTGCATGGAGTCGAGTGTTTCCGGTTGATCTTTTGCCAGATCAAATACAACGACACTCGCGCCATTTGATGCTGCATGCTCTGCGCAGGCAGCACCCAGACCGGATGCGCCACCGGTTACCCAAACAACAGAGTTCTCGAAATGCATAGTCTATGTGTCCGCAATGAATTTATTGTTCTTTATTGTGCGTGATAATTGTCTCGCCAGCTGTTATAGCGTAAGACAATATCATCTATAGTTGCTTGCTCGTAGGGTCTGAGTCCACCGAGTAGCATCTGTTTGCAGCCGCTTCCGATAGCAATGTTGTTGGCTGAAAATTCAAATTGCAGTCTGGCTTCGGCTTTTTTTCCGCTCACATCAAGACTTGAATCAATTAGCTTTAGCTCTATAGCGTCAACAGTGACCTCAATGTCATCTTGGCTGTTACTGGGCCCAACAAAACTGATTCCTGCTTCGTTCAGTTCAATCGTCATACTGCGGTAAATTACCAATGGTCGCGACGGATGAATCATGACGTCATGTTGCTGCATCAACGGCACGAGTACATCAGGGAAAGTCAAGCCCGAAAATTTCACGTAGCGTGTAACCATCGCTGCAATGCGATCATTGTAAGCTGCAACTTCGCCCTTATGTGATAGCGTCAGACACTCTGTATCTTGTGAGCTGGATAGAATGAATTGGTCTACAAAAGATTCTGGCAGTTCAAACATGGCAGATTCATCAACCATACTGTTGAACTCTATATGTGTCTTTCGACTCAGACCGAAACGTTCAACCAGGCAAACGAACAGTAAATCCCCGGGCACGCAGAAACGTTTTGCAGTTACATCGTGCAATGGATTGAAATCCCCTGCCATCTCTTTTGCAAAAAAACTGGATTGTTCGCGTGTAAATGACAACCGGTTAGCCGCGATTGTTCGATAGGTGTCAAGATTCACTAGCCGGCCCCGGTGACAGAATGTCGAATTAATTACAAACAGGATTCTATGCGTTAAAGAAATGGTAACAAACGTGCGTCGATCTCTATATGCAACTTAGACTACCTGCAAGTTTTTTCGATCAACCTGTCGTAACGAGCAGCCTGACTGTCAGTCAGTTGCACAGAACGTACATAACGAGGCTCCGTTCTTTCCTTGATCATCGGTGCTTGCCAGCCACGTGTAGTTGCCATGAAGCGACTTAATCCCGATGCGCCGAACTCTGCTTCATAACCTGCCATCACGCAATCAACGTAGCTTTGCAACAACGGAAACTCCTCCGTCGCATCGAACGCCTGTTGTGTTTCTGAAGCGTACATATACACCGCGCTTATGTCCTGTGCCAATTCCTTGGATACTTGCGGCACAATACCCGTCGTTAACGAGTTTTTACAGTGGCCAACAGTAAAGTTGTCCAGTGGTAGTGTTAGGCGCTTATAACCCATTTCGCGTTCATCCAGAGCTGGTAACTCATCCGGACTGATTGTCACCAACATTCCTTCAATTTCGGTCCCAGCGGCTTGCTCTACCGACAGGACAGTCCACCCCTTGAAGCGGGCGTTTGATTCACTCGAGAGATTATCGTGGGTATGTGGTTTGGTATGCGCCTTGGTCACTGCACGATGGCCCCAGCATCGTCGCCATCCTTGAAGGCAGGCTGGTACTGCATTCGAATGATTCGGGCGGGTAGCAGCATTGACCAGCGACCCGTACCCGAAGTAACACACCAATCGCCCGGCCATTATGAGCAATTGCCCGTCATCGACGGTAAATCCGCCAAACTGATCGAATATGTAACAAATAATTGTGAATGTGGACTGAGGCAGATCACGTTTTATTACTGAATTTACAATGGGATACCTTGGCTTGGGGCTACTATAACGTATAAGTCTCGTAAATGATCGGTGTGCAATGGGATCGCACACGGAGAAAAAGTACCATCGGTGAAACAGATACTGACACGTTTAGCGGATGCTTCTGCCGCAAGTCGTGACGGGTAACGGATTTTAGAGATTTTGCTGCATTAATACTCTGCTGAGGCAAACTTCCTGCAGCATAAAGTCTCTAAGTGCGGGAGACAAATAACCCAGCTTTACCTATTGGATTAATTGATAGCTAACTTGCGATAAAATGCCGTATTTTGATAACCGAAGATAATCAGCTAACGCATAATCGGTACGCTGTTCCACTAGTTTTGCTGTTTTAGCTCTAATAAGACGAAATGATAGTTTGCATAAGTTATTAACAATTTTGGTTTGTCGAGCCGTTAGCTCGAAATTTGTCAGACTCCTGAAGAGCGTTGTTCTCTTATCGATGTTTGGTATTGCCGGGCATGCGCAAGCTGGTTGGCAGTCGCCGCTGTCGGCAATCGAATTGCAGCTAGCGACCCAACTCGTTATCGACGCTAATAAACCACAGTCTCGCTCGGCGTCAGTTTCGACGCCTTCAGAAGTCCGCCAGAGCCCTGAGGTACTAGGCAAAGAAGTCTTATTGGTAGAAACGCTTTATCGAAAGAAATCAACCAGCAAAGGCCAAAGCGACGTCAATACAGGTAATACGGTTACAAGACTCGCTGAAGCCTTTGTATTTGACTATGCATCCGGCCAAACCACTCGCTACCTGCTTGACGTTGCCTCAAACCGTATTATTGACCAGCAGGCAGTTGATAGTATCCATCTTCCACTCAATCAGCGGGAGCAGGATCTGGCGGCAAAGCTTGCAATAGACAATGCGTCCGTAGCGGCATCTGTAAGTACAGAATTTCTGCGCGAATACGGTAAAGAGCCGCAGTTCGACATCGACATTGAAACGAAAACATTTATCTGGCAGCCACCTCCGGGCGATAAAAGCCGGTTGGCTGATGAGTGCCGGCAACAGCGTTGCGCCTGGGTTTCGTTGTTCACTAGTGACAGTCTAAGCCTTTCAGTTGAACCTGTTGTCAATTTGATGCAACGTAAAATTTATCTTCGGTCTGAAGCAAAGTGACGGTAATAGCTTCTAAGTCCCGAATGTACGCATTTGTGTTTATGTGCACGCATTTATCAACAATCGTAGCCGGATGCCCGTCCGTACTGATTGCTATGCACAAGAGATCTGCGCGGTTCGTAGCGGCTTTCGGGTTTTGCATCTGTTTGTATCTAATGCCTTTCCCTGTACTGTCGCAACAGCAAAATGTTGTATGTGATGTCGCCGGCAACACCTCTGCGGATCAGACAGCAGCGCAGGACCAAACGCCCTTCGTACACCAGTTTGCATCGGGCGCGCGATGGTCACTGTGTTGGCACGTGGATGCGCAAGCGGGCCTGACATTGACTAACGTTAGCTATGGCGCGCCCGGAGAGCCGAGTCGAATGGTGCTCAGGCAAGCCTCAGTAGCACAGATACTGTTGCAGTACGATGAAGACACCAGCCCCACACCGTTGCTGTCTGAAATAGGTCTTGGCGGCTCCAGAATTCT
Source organism: uncultured Granulosicoccaceae bacterium (assembly GCA_937951345.1). GTDB lineage: Bacteria > Pseudomonadota > Gammaproteobacteria > Granulosicoccales > Granulosicoccaceae > CALFCE01. The sequence goes on along the minus strand of CALFCF010000023.1, from coordinate 26,047 downwards.
GCGTAGCGGACCGGCGCTATGCACCGACGGTCAATCGCTGGGTTCATCGCTAGCGCTTTCATCGATTTGCATCAAAGAGCGCGACATTAACCTGATGACCCAGGTGCGCAATGAACTGCCGACCAGACGGCACCAGGTATCCCTGCACAGTTGGTCGCGTATCGATAACTTTATTTATCAAACCATATGGCGCCTTAGCGAAGATGGCGAGGTGGCACCGGCTATCGAGCTGACAGGTCAGCTATCGCGCTTTACCAGCGATCCCCGCTTCGGAAGCCCGATAGGTGACGCTTCACGTCTGGCGGCCAATGCAACCTGGCTATCCACCTGGCGACTGCAATTCGCTATCGACGGTGATAACGCACCGGATGCTGTCGACGAAGTGCAATTCCCGTTTAATATCACTGATGTTGTACGTCGCCCGATCGATACCCGGCAAGTGCCGACAGAAGCTTTCCGCCACGTCGACCGCGAACAGTTCCGTGGTTGGATCGTTCGGGATACAGCAGCAACTGCGACGAGTTTGCTCGATGAAAGCGGTAGCCCTATTAACAATCTCAGCTACTTTCTCGATCCTCAACCATCCGGTTTCGACTATCTAAGCGGAACCAACGATTGGTCTGTTTTTGACCTCGCAATAACACGCGCTAACGAATGTGAACAGTTGGCCTCCGGTAACACATTGCGAGGTAGCACCAGTACCAACGACGGCCTGAATGGCTGTGCAACCAGCCTGGATGGTTACGTAGACGGTGAGTCACTGGCTGATGAAGATATTGTGTTTTGGTACAGCATAGCCCGTCATCTGACACCCGGCAGTGAGGATATCCCGGCACTTTCAGTCAGACGGGCGGCATTCAGACTTCAGCCTTTTGACTGGTCTCCCTACACCCGGTTCGACACCGTTCGAGAGCAGCAATGAAACGGTTAATTCAGCTCTTAACATCAGTAATGGTTCTGGTTGCTACCGTCTTCGTGTTGCCGCAGGCAACAGCGGCGTTGAGCTGTCCTGTTGATTTCCAGATAACAGAAACCTTCGATAACGGTGCAAGCTGGGAAATGTGCTGGGAGGCACGACAGCGCGAGAATATCGTTCTCAGTGAAATCAGTTACACGCCTCCGGGTGGTGCGCTCTTCCCAGTGCTCTCAGAATTACGGTTAGCGCAGTTACACGTTGCTTATGATGACAGCGAAGTGACATTTAACGATGTCACGCAATTTGGCCTGGGCGCTGGTTTTCGATTGACGCTGGTACCGGAGAACTGCCCAGGCGGTGAATTGATAACCGTCGAAGGACGAGCCGGAATCTGTAAGACACGTTCCGTCGGCGATGATGCATACAGAACAACCGCTGAAACGCATTTATCGGAGAGCGTGACGCTTTACTCGGTCTCACAGGTGGGCACCTACGCTTATATAGTCACGTGGAAGTTTTATGCTGATGGCTCTATTGAACCGAGTGTCGGCGCCGCCGGAGCCTTGCAGCGCAGCAGTGATGAAGTGCAGTCTCAATTTGGTCGGCAGCTGTCGGATTCCGCCGACAAATCATGGTTGTCACACACGCATACCTACTACTGGTATATGGATTTTGATCTGGGTAATAGTGCGAATGACGATATCGTATCTGAAACCACGTTTCAGCTTGCCGAGGATGGACGTCGGATACGTGAATCAAGGACATTGAATATCGAATCATCACGTGTCGTCCAGCCTCATCTGATGCTGCAATGGCGTATCGCCGACAATGATCAGGATCCGCAAAGCTCACCCGGGTACAGCATGCAACCGCTACATTACGGTCATCGTTTTATCCGTGAGCAAATTGAGCCGTTCTCCGGATTCGATTTTTTCGTTACACGTCAGGATGATTGCGAGCGCTTTATCAATGACAATGCCCGTTTCAATCCGGACTGTTACGAGAATATCCTGCAGTTCGTGAATGACGAACCATTGGCTGGACAGGACATAGCGGTTTGGCATCGCGTCGCTTTTCATCACGTACCGCGCAACGAGGATTTGCGCATAATGCACTCTCACTGGGATGGCTTTGTACTTAAAGCCAGTAATATGGCTGCGCTGACACCCGGACATAGTGGCCTTCTCGCTAACCTCCCCCCTCGTCTGGTTTCTGACAGAACTTTCATTAATACCATTGGCATTCCCGTAGATATTCAATTACAGGCAACAGACAGCGAAGAAGATCCGTTAAGGTTTTCAGCCGACGGCCTACCGCCGGGTTTGCAGATAAATTCCGCAGGTAGAATAACCGGGACACCGGCGAGAAACGGCGTATTCAGTGCTCGGCTTACAGTTGCTGATGAGCAAAGTGAGGATACTCTGGCTGTCGACTGGACGGTTACATCAAGTACCGATTTAGCCTCTGACTCCGGTTCATCTGTAAGTGGAGGAAGTGGTGCTGACCCGTTGTGGTTCTGGTTGTTAATACTGATACCAGCCACGTGGCGAATACGAGAATCAACGTTGACCAGCCGTTAGTTGAGGTTTATTTATTCCGTCGGATAGGTGATTTCAAGCACCTCGTAGCGGAGGGTCTGCTCACCAATCTGGACGTCGCAGCACTCCCCGACTCGCATTTTTATCAGCGCTCGAGCGACTGGTGAGTCAATACTAATTGTGCCGTTTCCAGGCTCTACTTCGTCCGCACCCACAATACGGTAGATACATTCATCTCCGTCGCCTACAAGAAGAGAAACGGATGCTCCGAAAAATATCTGATCCGTATTTGATACACGGTCAACAACTTTCAATGAAGGTATTCGTTTTTGCAGGTATCGAACCCTTCGGTCAATTTCGCGAAGCTGTTTTTTTCGATAAATGTATTCGGCGTTTTCTGAACGGTCGCCCTCTGCTGCAGCCACTCGCACTGCTTCAGTTACTTCCCGGCGGAAACGCCAGATGTCCTGCAACTCCTTTCGAATCTGCTGGTAACCAGAGGGGGTTATGTAAGGAGACGAGGCTGGTGCCGGAGGGCGATAACGTCCCATGCCGAGATAAAAACCTTTAGCGGGAAATTTGTTCGAACTAAAGCGGTGGTGCTTTATACAGCGACGCACTACGCTGGAAAATATTGCTTACAACTCCGTTATCGATACTTATGGAATTGTTGTTGGGATATTGCCAGCGAATCCCACTGACATCGATAGGAGCTCCCAGAAGCCGCCTAACCTCTCCTGAGGAGCTACCAATTGTTATTGCCGCCCAATTGCTATCACAAAGAGGATCACCAATACCCGGGCACGGTGCGTCATCAGCCACCGCTTGCTTAAAGTGACAACGGTACACCGTCAGGCTGCCATCATCGTTTTGAACTTTAAACTCATTTAAACCGTTCCATGGACCGATGTTGTTGGCACACGGTTCAGTTTCGACTAATACACCGGACTCGAACTCATTACTGGCGCACGCAACAAGGCTGAAAACTGTTACCAGCAGAACAAGCGTTCCAGAAATACGATTAGCAATTTGAGGCTTCATTGCAGTTTTATCATTAAGGTTATTGATTCTGAGCCAGGCACGCACAGCGTATTTTCGTTCAAAACAATACTTTATTGATCTGTGATACCGGACAACATCTAAAACGGCTTGCTTACCAGTTGCTTACAGCGTTATTGCTTTTTCTTTTTCTTGTCATCGTCAGGTAAAGCGGCGCCAACGACAGCTTTTGTACCTTTGACTGCAAGTTTAGTTGCGCCAACCGCAGCGCCCACGGTCGCCGAAGCTGCAGTATCAACAACTTTAACAGCAACGCAACCAGATGAAAGCAACATTCCGAAAAACAGTAAGAATGGGAAGGCAATTTTTTTCATGATGTCCTATCAGGTGAATTTATTAAACGATTCTGAACTAGCGGCCCTGACGAATCGGAACTTAAAACCTAATAGGGTGCAGTTACGAACTGTAACGGAGAATCTTACTCAACGGTTCGCTCGATAAGTTGTTGCGAGCAGGAAATCCCACCAGTACAGGAATTTTGAGCAAAAAAAAGCAGGTGCACTATTGCACCTGCTTTTTCTATACCGTTTTATCACTTGTCACTTAGGTTGAAGTACCCGGCGTACTTGTCAAATGGCTCTGTTCGGTAGTTGCAACTACTTAACAAGTACCGATCTGCTACCGAACAACTACCCAATCAGGTCGTATGGCTCGCAGAACCTACATAACCGGACAACGCCTGAGTAAATGCTAGTTTGCGTAACCACCGCCGGTGAACATGGAATCGTGCTTGGCAGCAATACCGTGGCATCCAGCACAAAAAGCATTAGCACCCGCTTTGCCGGTCAGCTTTGCGGTCCAGCCCCAGGTGCCATCTTCCTGCTTGACTGCAACAGTATAGCCAGCACCCTTACCTGCTTCCCAGGCAGCTTTGTCTTTAAACTGCTCTTTGATAATGATAGATCCCGCCGGGAATACTCGACCTTCAGAATCGTCTTCGATAGTAGCCAGGCCTTCGGCATTTACATAGGTGTTACGATAGCCGGTTGGGCCACGGTGTACATTACCGATGAATTTGGTCGGATCTCCAGTCTCACCGTCGACGACCTTGGTCCAACTCTTGAAATCCGCCCAACGCGTATCCACAGTGCCACCAATACCAACCGCAGCACAACCTGATACAAGCGCAGCCAGGCCGCCAGCGACGGCCAAATTCAATAGTTTGTTCTTCATAATCCTATTTAAAATCCAAGTTGTTGGCGCATCTAACGCACGTTTCTTAAACGATTCCGGTTTGTTACGTTACCGCTTTGGTGATTACCTTCGGTTCTTAATCTCGCGGTTATCTTTATTTATCTTTATAAATGTAGCATCAAATTCATCTGCCTGATATGCGCATATTATTCATATGTTTCATATCTGCCGCGGAACGCCTGGCACGACAGCGTTCCAATGCGCCGGTTTCGCACGTTATCTCCCCGAGGAATTATACAGATTTTATGGCCGCGACGTTACCAGTGGAGTTTCTGTAATTCCGGATACTTGTATTCGTATGCAATGCGCCTTACTAAAATAAATACAATCAATCGAGCAACAAATCTGTAAATTTCTTCTCTAAACGGAGCCAAACGCTAAATGCGGTCTTTAGTTGCGACAGTACATTGATGCGTAAATTCCAACATTACGATAGAAAGACCCTATCCGGCATAACCATGTCGATATGGTGCAATATTATAATTTTACTACAATTGCGAAAGCCAATCGTATTGATATCAGTATTGTCAGGCTTAATGATGGGGTGCGCTAACCGGGGCACGAACGGTGATCCGTGGGCAACGCTGAGCAGCAGTTTCCACAATAGGTTTTCGACTGCAGAACTTACCTACCGTAACCCTCCGCGCAAGGGTGCCTGGCTTCAGCCACAAGCTCATCTTGTCACGTGCCTATCAGAACAGTTGGCGATAACGATGGCCCTGACCGGTTTCTTCCTCGATGGATGCGAGTTGCTACAAACAGCCCGAACACACCAGGTAGCTTCGGTAACCAAACGAGATTTTGGCAATGATCAACTTGTCTGGATCGCAGTTGTCATGACATCTTCCGGGACGGTCTGGGTACCGGTTCCGTGGCACGACTGGGCCTAGTCTTCAATAGCAGTGCCCGGCTTGTATCTCCGGTGTCTCACTTAAACGTAATTACAATTTCAAGAATCTGCTCACCTACCACTAAATAGCTCAAACATCGCATCTACTGTTCTATCAAAGTCGAATTGAGGTTGCCAATCCCAGTCATCGCGCGCCGCCTGATCTTCGACAACATCCGGCAGGCCACCGAGCATATGTTCTGCTGCAGGCTGTGGAGCGTAGTCAACATGAAATTCCGGATAGCGTTTTTTAATAGCCTGTTCGATCATATCGCCGGTAAGCACAAAGCTGTGTAGCGAGTAGACATGTTGTTTTAAACGCTTTTGGTCCGCTTTGGCCAGACTGACTATTGATTGAATCACATCATCCAGAAACAACGTCGATGTACCGATGTGTCCACTAACTGGAAATGTAAATTGATTTCCGCCATCACACGCCGATTTCATCGCATGGGACGGATAGGCTGTCAGCGCTCCCGGTGGCGCAAAAGGTGACAATACCAGCGGGAACCGCAAACAACGAAAATCCAGGCCGTGTTTGAGCTTGTAATAAACACCGAGTCGTTCAACCGCAACTTTCGTGACGCCATAGAGTAGATCCGGCCATTGTTGTTCCTGTTCAGGTAGCGGATCGGTGACACCGGCACCATAGGTTGCGAGCGTGCTTGCAAAAAAGAAGCATTTGACTTGTGCATCGACGGATCGTTTTAACAGTCGATAGGATGACGTAGCATTGATATCCCAGGCTTCATCAGGATTGGCTTCCGAGCTTCCGGATAATAAAGATGCAAGATGAAAGACAGCATCCAGTTTATGTTTGTCGAAAGTATCAGATAAAAGTGCCTGGTCTCTGACATCACCGATAACAATTATTTCTTCGTCCATCGGATCCGGTGGTTCACTGCCGGGTATATCAAATTGAACCGTCGCCACACCAGAATCACGCAGGCTTTTGGCAAGCAACCGGCCGAGGTTACCGTTTCCACCGGTAATAAGAGCTTTTTCAAAATGCATGAGTTTACTGACTCCGCTTATTTCCGTTCCAGATATTCTGCCAATGATGTTGCTGTATCACGTTCGGTGCGTAAGTGTTCACGCAAATCCAGTATGTGCGTTACTCTGACCAGAACCAAATAGCCATTGATTAGCTCAAGGGATACTTCCTCTGTGTTCAGCATCAATTGACGGATCGGCTCGCTTAACACATGCTCAAATTCTTCGGGCCGATTGGTTTCAATAAAAAACATACGGCTGAAATCACTGTCTGCCTGTGGCGAAAATTCGGATTCCGCATACAGGTAATCCACTGAATCCAGGCTTTGCCGTGGCCTGACGCAGAAATACAGATCAGGATGAGAAAACTTACCCAAGTGAACGATGGTGACATTATAACGCGTACGCTTGAGACTCTTGCGGCGAAGAAAACTATGCGACCGACGCACGCCGGACAGGTACTGCCAGCACGCATACGAACCGGATTGACCATACCAGCAGGATGCAGGTTGAGCCCTGTCTTCACGCCAATTAGATAACCGCTGCAACAGTACAGAATCACCGTTAGGGTCGCGTAGATAGAGTGCGGTTGTATCCTGTGTGCTGCGCCAGCGTATAAAACCGTCCTGCCGAAACCACGCCGGCAATCGCAGCCACAACCCGGCTGTCTGCCACACCGCATAGAGAATTATCAGCAGAACCAGAGCCTGCCCGAAATCATTAAATGTCATATATTTCTGCTATGGCTCTCTAGCACTATCACGCAGCAAAAAGCAAGATAAATGTGGTGGATAAAGCAACTGCTGTTATAGTGATGCCGATTGTAGGGAAAGGTAAGGATCAATCATAGCCAGAGAGGGAACATAAACTGATACATTTCTCATTGCACAAATGCGATGGCCCTGAGCAAACATCAAAAACCGGGATCATAGCGCCTGGTGACGAGCTACCATTGAACCCTGCTTCATCTCGTGATGAAGATACTACGGTAGTTCTTATACACGGACTTGCTTGTGATGGAACTGACTGGAAGCTGGTCACGAACCTCTTACGTGAACGCAAACAATCCTACCTAACAGTTGACTTACGTGGCCACGGAAGATCGGCGCATTTACCCGGCCCCTACACCATTGAACGACTCGCTGAAGATGTTGCACACCTGCTAAGCGAGCAAAATCTGCGCAACGTGATTCTTGTGGGTCACAGTATGGGTACCCGCGTAGCCTTGGCAGTACGTGATCACTGTGGTGAGGCAATCAGCCAGATAGTTTTTGTTGATGGCAGCTGCCAGGCTAGCGATAATCCTGAGCTTGCCAGGCAAGCCGTCTATGATCTTTTCGCAGATGATGCGGTCTATCGAAATTTTCTCGGACGGATGTTTCGTGACATGTTCTTTAGTGAAGAATCGCACGACTGGAGTGATGCGATAGTAGTTCGTGCATTGGCGATGGAAAAAAATGTGTTAACCGACGTTTTGGCTGATATGCGGGCATGGGACACAGCATTTATGCAGTCGTCTTTACAGCGATTGAATGCCGCTACACGAACAAGATTCAAAATTATTCAAAGTACGAAAGTCGATGGCGCGATGGAACGACGAACACTTCGAGTGTCAGATGATTATGACTACCTGACATTACTGCGAAAGTATGTCGGTCGTGCCGTTTTCGAAATTATCGAAGACACAGGTCATTTCATACAGCACGAGAACCCACAGGCAATCATTGACCTTATTGATCGAAGGCGCTGAGAAAGGATGTGCACACGATGCCTTTCGTATATGTAAATGCAAATGCATCTGCACAAGAATCACACCCTGATAACCTGCTCAACTGACCAAACATGATCAGTCAGTGGAATCGCTTGAACTGTCTGCTTTCTTTTTAGCGGCTCGCTTAGCCGTGGATTTCTTTTTAGACGTGCTTTTTTTAGCAGCTTTCTTTTTGCCACCTTTCTTTTTCGACGCCGGTCTTGGTGGAAATTCGAATGTTAGCTTGCCCGTCGAAGAATCAAGTAATAAATGCGCAGAAAACGGGCGCTTGGTTTTTCTGGAAATAAACCCTTCGATTACGTCAGTTTTACCGTCTGCGAATAGTTTTCGAGCCTGCTCGGTTGTCACTTCGTTTTGAAGGATGGTTTTCGCAATGCGGGTTCCACCCGATTGTTTCTCAGCAGCCATTTCAGGACACAGATAGGCACTTGCCGTCTCGTAGACTTTAAGTGTCTTGCCGTCGTTTTCAACCGTGCAGAGCAGCTGATCGTCAGATAGATTTTTGACTTCCTCTTCACGCAAATCATCCGCTTCCGAACGGAAATCAACCTTCCAGGTACGCGCTGTTTTAACCAGAATCAAGTCGGCTTCAAATGGTTGACCGAACCGATTTTTGAAATCATCAAAGGGACCGATTCTCTTGGTGTCCAATAACCCGATCGCCTCTTCCGGCGTTAGCTCATGACTGGCGATGTATTTATTGAGCTTGAACTTGCACTCGAGGTTCTTGCAGCTGTAGGTGCTAGAGGTTTGTTTGAATTCACCTCCAGCATGTTCACACAATGGACACACCGCACGGATATCGTCAAATACCTGGCTTTCTTCTTCATCGATTTTAATTTTGGTCTTTGAGACGATATCGCGGGTCAATAACTTAATGCCCTCCATGAATTCATCTCGACTTAACTCACCGCTTTCGATCTGCTTGAGCTTGTATTCCCAATTACCCGTCAATTCAGGCGACCTTAATTCGTCAATCCCTATGCCGTTGATATCATCCATTAGCGCAAGCCCTTTGTTGGATACAACCAGATCGCGCTTTTGCAACTCGTGCCTGAAAACATATTTCGATGAAATCAGACCTTCAATAATTTGTGCACGCGTTGCCGGCGTGCCCAGTCCACGCTCACTCATCGCATCCCGTAACGCATCATCGTCAACCAGTTTGCCTGCAGTTTCCATCGCTGATAGCAGTGTCGCTTCGGTATAACGGGCAGGTGGTCGGGTTTCCTTTTTGACCGACTCCATCGAATCCACCTCTGCTTTCTCGCCTTGCTCGGCAATAACAAGCTCGTCTTTGTCAGCGGCAACACCCGGTTTTCGGCCATAGACTTCCAGATACCCACTGGTCATTAAAACTTTGCCGCGGGTAAGGAACGCATCCTGATCGATTCTCGTTATTCGCGTTGTATTCTCATACTCAGCCGGAGGAAAGAAAATAGCAATCAGACGACGCGTAACCAGGTCAAATATTTTTTGCTCTTGTTCTTTAAGTGATCCTGTTGGTAGTTTGCCGGTTGGTACAATTGCAAAGTGATCGCTAATTTTGGCGTTGTTAAAAATGCGCTTGTTAGGTTTAATCCAATCGTTTTTGACAACTTTGGCAGCTGCATCAACGACAACACCGGGAAGCAAATCACTTGCGGAAGATTTACCAAAACCCGCCAGATTTTCCCGAATGGTACTAATGTAATCTTCTGGCAGGAATTTCGAGTCTGTACGCGGATAAGTAAGCAGTTTGTGACGCTCGTACAATGCTTGTGCTATCGCAAGAGTATTTCGTGCACTAAATCCGAATCGACTGGATGCCTCTCTTTGCAGGCTCGTTAAATCGAAAAGCATGGGTGCGGATTCTTTGCTGGGCTTGCGAGTTTCATCAACTACGCCGTGCTTCCCTTCACAACGCGAAAGCACCGCTTGCGCCTCCGCTTCAGACCACAGCCGCTCTGCTCTGGCATGCGCATCAGTCTCGTCTTTTTTGAAATTTTCTTTGAACCAACGCGATTCGTAAGAGCCTGCGGCAACTTGAAACTCCGCGTGTACTTCCCAGTAGTCGCGCGCTATAAAGTTACGAATTTCAAGTTCTCTTTTGGCTAGTATTGAGAGTGTAGGAGTCTGTACACGACCAGCAGAAGTCACATTAAACCCGCCGTGACGCGAGTTGTAGGCTGTCAGCGCGCGCGTGCCGTTCAATCCGACCAGCCAATCACTTTCAGAGCGGCACATTGCGGCGTCCGCCAATGGCAGCATTTGCTGGTCATCACGCAAATCGTCAAATGCTTCAAGGATTGCACTATTTGTCATAGACTGCATCCACATCCGTTCAACGGGTTTTTCCGTGCCCGAGAGCTGCATAACGTAACGGAATATCAACTCACCTTCACGACCGGCATCGCAGGCGTTAATAATGTTTGTTACGTCTTTTCGTTTTATCAGACGGTGCAACAATTTCAGCCGGCTTTCACTTTTGTCAATCGGCTGCAACTCAAACTTGCCGGGTATGGCCGGTAAATGATCAATACCCCAGGGAAGTTTTTTACCGTTGGGACCTTCGGGCATTTTGAGCTGGACCAGATGCCCGACAGCCGAACAAATCAGCGCATTTTCGTTTTCAAACCAGGTATTACGGTCTTTACCTTTCTTTTCAAACTTTCCCAATGGCTTAGCCAACACACGCTGCAAATCGTTAGCTACGCTGGGTTTTTCAGCAATGATCAGGGATGTCGACATACAAGAGCCAGTTTCATCAGAGTCTTCAAAACAAATTCGGGTGCAAAAGTTCTGCACAACGGCAAGGGTCTACCGGGCGGCCGCTCACCATGTCTTACAAATGGATCTGCCGGACGCGCGGAGTTTACTCAGATGAGAGCGTTGTCAGCAAGCACTCTGCCACGCTGTTAACACCGTATTCAAAGAGATTAGTGGTTTATATCTAGAAGTTGATAATACATTAATATGTTTAAATACAATAGGTTAGAGTTGATTCTTGTGATTTTACATGATGTTAAATTACAGCCATGACGATTTTCTGACTCAAGGTTACGCAAATCACATAACTAATCAACGCATTCTAAATAGTTATGGATATACACATAATAGATAACATATTTTTATAAATGCAATATATATCAATAATTTGATTTTGCATGGCCGAGTAACGTCGCTGTCTTATCCAATTATCTGACGTTGCGCGCGATTGCAAAGCTGCTGTGATCAACCTCGCCCAATGTACGGCATACTGGATGCCATTATCGTCATGAACTGAACATTCGCCTCTAGCGGCAGTGAAGCCATGTGCACTACCGCATCAGCCACATGCCTGACATCCATGACGACTTCAGGTTTGTCACTACCATCGGCTTGCGGTACCCCGGTTAGCATTTTCTCAGTCATCGCAGATGCTGCGTTGCCGATGTCTATCTGCCCGCAGGCTATGTTAAACGGACGACCATCCAGCGATAGCGTTCGTGTAAGCCCGGTAATCGCATGCTTGGTTGTCGTGTACGGAGCTGACCCCGGTCTGGGCACGTGTGCCGAAATTGACCCGTTGTTGATTATTCTGCCACCTTGTGGATCCTGTTTTCGCATCTCCCTAAAGGCACCTCTCGCAATAAGAAATGCACCGTGCAGGTTCACGTCAAGAACCGATCGCCATTGTTCAACAGACAATTCGTCAATGGTCATCGGGGGCACATTGTTACCGGCATTATTAAAAACAACATCAATACGCCCAAATTCCTCAATGATTTCACCGTACAAGTTATCAACAGCTTCCGCATCAGATACATCACAACTGCAAGCTTTAACCGATGAACCGGCGGCAGTTTGATTGCACTCTTGCGCTGTCGCTTGTAGTGCTTTTAACCCGCGGCCGCAGACAACGACCTGAAAGCCAGCCGCTGCAAGAGCCAGGCTACACGCTTTACCGATACCGGCGCCTCCACCTGTGACGAGGGCTACTTGCTTCATAACAATTCCTTTAGTTTGGTTACTAGGTTTTCGGATGCGAAATCTTATCAGTATTTAATTCCCTGTTTATTTCTGCATTTCCTCCATATTAGATTAATCGCCTGTTTTAGCGTTGGTAACACAGAGCCCTGTGTGGGAGACTTTCAGTCTGTCTGCGAATGGAACGACACCATAGCTCTACAGTCGCTCGTACAATTTAAGAATGCCAGCTATCGGCGTCGAGGCGCATTAGCGATCAAGCCACCTCCGATGCGCTGTAGACTTACAAGACAATCTGATAGAAATTACCTGGCTAACTGGGAATACCCTGCTGATCAGTCATGATCCGATTTATCATTCCACTCCTTTTTGTGTTCTTGTGGAGCACAGGATTTATTTTTTCCAAGCTTGGGCTACCCTACGCCGAACCGCTGAGTTTTCTGGCGCTCAGGTTCTCGATTGCCGCGATTTTGTTAGTCCTGCTTATATCTTTTATCAGGGCCAACGGGAAAAACGGGTGGGCTCTAAGCTGGAAGGATGTCGGCCATTCAGCAATAGCTGGGGTCCTGTTGCAAGCAATATATCTTGGTGGCGTGTTCAGTAGCATTGCTCTGGGCACCAGCGCGGGGCTGAGCGCGTTGATAGTCGGATTGCAGCCATTGCTGACTGTGGTGATTGCAAATCTTTGGCTGAAAGAATCTATTACAGTTAAAAAACTAAGCGGCATTATGCTTGGTTTGGCAGGTGTAACACTGGTTATCGTGGAAAGAGGTCACCTTGACGGCACTGTAACCTCGGTTGGTTTGCTTTTATGTGTTGCGTCTTTGCTGGCCATCACAATTGGCTCGGTTTACCAAAAACGGTTCTGCTCCGGTATTCCGTTGTTGCCCTCCGTCACCATACAATATATCGCGAGTGTCGTCTTTCTACTGCCATTGGCTTTACGATTTGAAACGCTACAATTTAACTGGGCGCCTGTATTTATTTTCACCCTCGTCTGGCTGGTTCTTGTTCTATCACTTGGTGCTGTATTTATTTTGATGTGGTTGATCCAACAAGGAGAGGCAGGACGTGTAGCTACCTTGTTCTATCTAGTGCCGCCAGTAGTCGCTTTGGAGGCTTGGGTTTTGTTTGATGAAAAATTCTCTGTAAGCATTTTAGTTGGAACGGTTATGTGCATCGCGGGTGTTGCAGTCGTGATGCTAGAAACCCCATCGCAAAAAGCGGAAACAAGAAACAACTGATATCTGTTGTCGCACGCCATTGATAACAAATTCACAATACATACAGCTCTCTACCCGAAAAACAATGAAAACCGACTCCACGAAACAGCCGTCCTTGAACCACACTCTTGGTTTACTCGAAAGTCTAATCGCTTTTGACACCACCTCTTCGCTATCTAATTTACAACTAATTGAATTTGTATCTCAATATTTGGAACAACGCGGTTTATCGCCTCGGCTCACTTCTAACACAGAAGGGAATAAATCAAATCTGTGGGTTACTATCGGCCCGGAATCCGAAGGCGGAATCGTGCTGTCAGGTCACACGGACGTAGTGCCTGTTGCAGGTCAAAAATGGAGCAGCGATCCATTTCAACTAAGCCAACGCGATGGCAAACTCTATGGTCGCGGTACAGCCGATATGAAAGGCTTTCTGGCTAGCGTTTTATCTCATACTGATTTTTTCATGTCACTTCCGCTGAAAGTGCCAATTCACTTTGCCTTCTCCTATGATGAAGAAGTTGGTTGTACAGGGGTTGGCGGGCTGATAAAAGACGTTCAGGACAATCTTCCGCTTCCCGTAGCCGTAATCGTCGGCGAGCCAACGAGCATGAAAATTATCGGTGGTAACAAGGGCGGACGCACGTTTGAGACGCATATCTGCGGCACAGACGGCCATTCGAGTTTACCGCAACTAGGTGTTAACTCGATTCTGGTAGCCAACAGGATTCTATCCAAACTGGACGAAATGCAAACTCAACTTATTCATGAAGCTGACCCGAATAACGGCTTTAACCCACCCTACACTACGCTTGATGTTGGCATTATTAAAGGAGGTACGGCCGCCAACATTATTCCGGCACGTTGCGATCTCATCTGGGGATTCCGCGGACTACCAGAGCAAGATATGGACAGTCTCGAAAATACAATTCGAAATTATATCGACGAAGAAATAGTCCCGGAAATGCAAGCAGTATCCAGTGATACCTTTGTTACGACGACAGTCAGAAGCGACGTGCCTCCTTTGCAGCCTGATGAAAATTCCACAGCAGAGCAATTGGTACGACATTTAAGCCAACTCAACGAATCCGGCCGCGTAAGCTATGGAACTGAAGCTGGCTTGTTTCAACAAGCAGGCATACCGGGCGTAATATACGGGCCGGGAAGCATCGAGCAGGCCCACTTACCTGATGAATTTATTGAAGAAAGTCAATTGGCGCAGTGTAACCAGTTTCTTTCTCAGCTTGGCAAATGGGCAACAGAACCCGTTTACCAATAAGTGCTATAAACGTTCCGCTTTTTCGATTAATCCGCATCGTTCGCAAAGCTTTTGAATTCATATCAAAATGCGCTTGAAGCAACTAATAGAATCAAACCGTTTCGATTGGATAATTATGTTCTTCATAATTATCAATGCCATTGTGCTTGGCTTGGAAACAGTACCTGTCATTAATAATCAGTTAAGCACTTCCCTGCATATTATTGACTCTGTTTTATTATATATTTTTACAATAGAGCTTTCTGCTCGTTTCATTGTGTATCGCCAGCGGTTTTTCCATGACCCATGGCGTTGCTTCGATTTTATTGTAGTCGCAATCTCATGGATACCATCCAGTGGCGGTTTATCGGTTCTACGTGCTTTACGAGCTTTGCGAATCCTACGGCTTGTAAGCGTTGTGCCTTCATTGCGACGAGTTGTTGGTGGTTTGATCAGCGCACTACCCGGTATGGGGTCGATCACAGTATTGATGTTTCTGGTTTTCTACGTCTTCTCGGTAATGGCAACCAATCTATTCGGTCAGGTTTTTCCCGAATGGTTCGGCGATCTTGGTGCATCTGCATACACACTGTTTCAAATCATGACGCTTGAGAGTTGGTCAATGGGCATTGTGCGACCGGTAATGACAGAATTCCCCTACGCCTGGGCATTTTTTCTCCCATTTATTCTTTGTACAACGTTTACAGTGTTGAATCTATTTATAGGGGTTATTGTCGCAGCCATGCAGGCGGCCGACGATACACAGCCTGACGCCGGGGCCGGCACGTCTGATCAGATTAAGTTAACAAACGAAAAATTGAATGCTTTACTTTCCGAATTGCACGCACTACGGCGCGAGGTGAGCGAGTTAAAAAAAGGGTAGCCTCTTATTACAATCCTTGTTCGTTAACTAAAACCTTAAGTCGCGCTTGAACATACAAATGCGATATGACAGCGCTAAGCAATACGATTGTAAACAAAGACCAAAATACAGCGACAAACGAAAAACCGTATATATTTATAAACAAAATATATAGCGAAACCGGCGCTATCAAATGTCTTACGACGCCCATCACCATTGGAAATATCGGCTGCTGAATTCCTTGCAGAGAGGCTGTACTTTGAAACAGTACTACATAAGCAAAGAAAACCAGCGCGTCAATACGCAAGTATAACGTACCCGTATTGATCACATCGCTGTCAGATGAAAACAACTTCAGTAAAAAGGGAGACAAAAAAATCATGACTGGCATCGCAACCACTGCGATAAACGCACCCATTTTCAGACTAACGAGATAGGTCTCTCGAACACGGTGATGTAGCCCTGCTCCAAAATTTTGTCCGGTAATTGCGATAACGGCTGAATTTAGTCCAAGCGCTGGTAACAATAATATTTGTTCCAACCTGAGTCCAACCATGTAACCGGCGACATGAGTACTGCCAAATTGCCCAATAAAATAAACTGTGACGAAACTACCAATAACGATACTCATCATTGTGGCGCTGGCGGGGACGACTTGTCGCAACAATGTCAACTGGCTCGCCACCGAGAATTTTGGACTCACAAGCTTGCCTGTATATCTTTTGAGCACCCACAACAGATAAATAGTTGCTGCTGACTTTATAACAACCGTTGCCAACGCTAATCCGCCGACACCAAGTTGCAACGAAAAGATAAACAACGGGTTTAAAACAAGATTGCAGAAGAACCCTACAATCAATGCGTTCCTGTTTGCGCTGGTATTGCCATAACCGATCAATGCTCCAGCAGCTGCAAAACTGATTATCAGTGCTGGCGCACCCCAAAAGATAATGCTCAAATAGGAATCGGCAAGTTCATAAACACCGTCTTTTGCTCCAAGTATTGCGACTAACCCGCTACCAGCCGTCAAACCGGCAACCATCACAAGCAATGAGATGATTACTCCCAACGTGATCGCACTGTCGCATAGCATAGTCGCCTGCCTTTGATCGTTCCGGCCCAGAGCATTAGCCACAACAGCTGCAATACCTGCTTGCAAACCAAAACCCAGCGACAGCATTAAAAAGAACACCGTACCGGCAATCGAAACGGCACCCAAAGATTCTGTTGATAGCAAACCAGCGAACCAAAGATCGGTCAGGTTGTACATTGTGTTGAACAACATACCCAGGGCCGCTGGTATTGATAGACGCAAAAGATGACCCGAAACCGAACCAGTCGTAAGCCCGGTTATTACTTTTCCGGATTGTTGTTTCATCAGAGGCACATTAGCCAACAGCGCGGTAGAACGAGTCTACGGTGAATAGTGTAAGGATACGAGAATATAAAATAAGACTCGACGGCAGAGCGATCCCGATTCAAATGAGAAAAGAAAGCTAAGCAAATGTCTTTGGAGCAATTTCAGCGTCCAGCATTGACAAACCAATGTCGGAGATTGCGCTAGGGAACCTCTGATTTATTAGGCGAGGCAGGCAGGGCAAAATTTGGCGAGAAAGCGGAGTGTATATGCGAATACATGAGCATTTTGAGCCGATTTTCAACGCAGCCCTGGCAACGCAGGCGATAAATCAGAGGTTCCCTAGCCTGCTCTATTCACGAAGTCGAAAACAGTGACAATGAAAACTAAGCCATTTCCAGTTAGAAAAGTAGTTTTAGCGTCGCTGCGGGTATTCGCACACTGTTTTCTATTCACCCCCAGTGCCCGTCTACCGTTGCAGCTCACTCGATTGAGCTCAACCCGTAGATTTCTACGAATTTCGCTCAATCGAGCGACCTGCTTAGGTAGCCAGACTCTGGTGGCGAACCCTTCATGAATAGAGCAGGCTAGACCGATACTCAGCCATGATAAGCCAGTGATCCGATCGATGCAGAGTTATGCGCAGTCAGATAGAAAAAAATGTCTGGAGCGAGATTTACGGTGGGGATCGATTCGTTGTCACTCCGTGGTCTTGAAACGTTCGTCACCCGAAGGAAACTTGGATTTAGATAGGTTGAGGGTATGCAGAGGATGAGGAAGACCGGCACTCGAAATCGAATGCCGGTACACGAATGCCGGTACACATTAGCCTGCCCGCTCGTGTTATACGATCAGGCAGTAAAACTATCAGGCTTTTGGTACGTATGCACTGCACCAACCGTTAGCATGAACGCTCACACCCGGAAACAGAGGACAAGGTCCGGTTTTAGAATCACCAGCCCCCTGGTACAAAGAGCAGCTAACGCATTGTTTGCCGTCTTTGTCCGATTCGGCCATGTACTGTAGTGCTTTCGCCTGGGCAGAATCAGGATCAACAGTAACAGTATCAGCTGCATGTGATGGCAGCTGAGCAACCAGGGCAGCCAGAGGCACACTGGCTACACCACCACACAGCAACTTGTTAAATTTTCTTCGGTTCATATCAGTCATAAGATTTACCTTATCGAATATATTGCATCTGGATTAAACAAAACAGCTGCTGTCTGCAACACTTCACGATAGCAACAGCTTTAAAATAACACTCTTTTCTGCTTCAACTTCCTTCTCGATTCACATTCCTTTCAACCGTTCAAACTACTTTCTGTTTGCTCAAAGATACCAGCTTCAATCGATGGTAGAGCCGCATCCGCGGACGGACATTTAAAATACAGATTAATCGATACCACCCTTGTCAGCAGCATGGCATATAGTATTTTATACTCTGATAGGCAAAGTGCAGATTACTTGCAATTACATACCGCAAATATAACGGCATCCACCCCAGGAACTGAATTTGCCACAGTCACATGAACCTGGTCTGAACGTATGCTGAATTACACTATTTTGCCGTGTTTTGTCTGAAATACTGATACCGTAGACCGCAAAATATGCAGAAAATTCCCATTACTATTTTGCCATCGACCGGGTGCCATGGATTAACTGCTGAACAATGCGGGTAATTTGCTCAAAACGACGGATCAGCATATGCGAGTACCCTCTGATACCGACTGATAGGCAGGTTTTGTTAGACAGCCCCGTCATTTATCGCATTTAATTCAATTATGCATACTAGCTCCGGAAGAGTTGTCGTTATGGGTATTTTCGTGGCTGACGCAGTTTTTCAGACAGCGCGGCTACCGGAAATCGGCGAAACACTGCTTTGCAATCAATTCAATCTGGGTCCGGGAGGCAAAGGCTCCAATCAGGCAGTCGCGGCTGCGCGAGCGGGTGCAGAAACGTTCTTCATAACTAAGTTAGGGAGCGACGCATTTGCATCAATGGCGATCGAGCTTTACAGCGTGACGGGTGTTAAAACAGTTATCGAACATTCCGAAAATCTGCCTACCGGAGTGGCATTTGTTCACGTGAATCAAAATACCGGTGACAATGCAATTGTTGTTGCTCCCGGTGCTGCGACGACGATCGACCACGCGTTGATCAACCGGGCAGCGAGCACAATTGAAAGTGCCTCCGTATTTATCACTCAACTTGAACAATCGGTTGAGGCCGCCGAGCACGCGCTGCAAATCGCTCGTTCGGCAGGTGTTACGACGATCCTTAATCCAGCGCCAGCTCAGGTACTTCCAGACAGCACATTCCAACTATGCGACTACATTACACCTAACCAAACCGAAACAACGGCTTACACAGGCATCAAAGTCGAGACCGTGAATGATGCACGTGCGGCAGGGGACGCACTACTTTCCAAAGGTGTTGGGACTGCTCTGATCACACTGGGTGATCAGGGCGCGTTACTGCATAACAACAAATGCAGCAATCACATCCCGGCCTTTTCGGTTGATAACGTCGTTGATACCACGGGTGCAGGTGATGCGTTTAACGCGGCTTTCGCCGCAGCGCTTTCAGCAGGGGAATATCCAGACAATGGTGCCCAATTCGCATGCGCCGCAGCCGCTTTATCTATCACACGTGAAGGTGCATCCAACGCTATGCCCCGGCGCGATGAAATCCTGACGTTACTTCATAGCTGAAACGGCTGTCATGCCATGGGCCGTTGTTTGGCCAGAGGTAGCCATGTCGATAGCATCGCCCCCAGGATGATAAAAAGGTTCCCCTGTCGCTTGCCAGAGGGCTCCGGGGCGACAGAGGCAACAGGAGAGATCTTTGAGATCGATACCTGCCCGCTCGCGTCGAATTCAGCGACGCATATGATCAGGCTATTGGGTTCGTTTATTTAGGGGCGGTTGTGCCCGCAACTGGCTATTTTTTGGTGCGAATAGATACAGCCTGAAAATCAATTTGAGCACCAAATGTCATTTTATATGTACACTACCTATTGTCAACTATTTACATCATCTAAACTACTGAAATTACGAAGAAAAGTACTAATTAGTTATTACTGAAGCTATTTCATCTGTCGATAGACTGGAATCAGAGCGCGCTGCTAACTCATGAACTAGACTGAAATAGCGCACCACAACGAAAATCAGAACCTGAGCGATCAGTAACATGACTGTATGTAACTGCTGTTCAGATTTTGATTGCTCCGTACCCGTTCTTTTGCGTCAGCTGGTTGCCGACAACAATCAATGGTGTCTATTTCGGCTGAAACTAAAGCGTCAATAAGCCATCGTTAGCGGAATCAGGATACGACGTTAGCTGAAATAATCGCGCCCGGTATGTGGTTGTTTGAATCAAACTTAAGCCCACGATTTACCTCTAGAAACAAAGTTTGTGCGAATCAGCAGGACAAACACTCCAAAACACGCGACAATAACGGGCTTCGGTTAGAACACCACTATTTTGAATCGGATGACCAGAATTGATCGTAACAAGTGTCGAATCCTGAATTTTGAGTGCCTGCAGGCGAACCGCCCTGAGTCAGGTGACATCAATGAGTAACCTTCCGAACAACATCACCGCCAATAACGACATGGGCACAGATTCGAATGATGCGGAGAGCCTGTCCGACGATGAACAGAACATTGATGTTGATACAAGCCTTGCGGGCAACGACATAGCAACATGCGTTGCAGATCTAGCAGAGCCGCAAGCTGACAGACCTCATGATAATCTGGATGAAAAGCTACCGCTTATAAGATCTATCAATCATCCGGGAGACCTGCGCAAACTCGACGTGGCTCAATTACCTGAAGCGGCCAGACAACTAAGGCAGGAATTGATTGATACCATCGCGCAAAGTGGTGGACATTTCGGCGCCAGCCTCGGTGTGATCGAATTAACGATTGCACTTCACTACGTATTTAACTCTCCGGTCGATCGCGTTATCTGGGATATAGGGCATCAGGCGTACCCCCACAAAATTATTACTGGCCGTCGACAACGCATGGCATCCATTCGCAAACTGGACGGTATATCAGGATTCCCAACGCGTTCCGAGTCGCACTACGATGCTTTTGGCGTTGCCCATGCAGGCACATCCGTCAGCGCGGGTATCGGGATGGCCATCGCCGCCAGTCAGCGTGAAACCGGACAGCGGGTGGTGGCGGTCATTGGCGATGGCGCACTGACAGAAGGAATGGCTTTTGAAGCACTCAATCATGCGGGCACACTGGATATAGATTTGCTGATCGTTTACAACGATAACAATATGTCAATTTCCCCAAACGTTGGCTCTCTCAATGCCGACTCACAGGCCGGCAGTGAAAAATTACCGGGCTTTTTCCACGCACTGGGTTGTGACTACTCTGGCCCTGTTGATGGGCATGATGTACCCGGTTTACTGGAAGCATTACAACGCGAGTCAAAACGCAGCGGTGTGCGTGTACTCCACGTAAAGACCATCAAAGGCAAGGGTTACGAACCGGCAGAGAAAGACGCGATTAAATACCACGCAGTCTCACCTTTCAATGCAGATGCTGGAATGCCGAGTGGTGGCAAATCATCTGATACTTACACCAGTATATTCTCGCGTTGGATTTGCGACAGCGCGAATACTGATGATCGGGTTGTAGCCATTACACCTGCCATGCGTGAAGGCTCCGGCCTTGTTGAATTTGAGCAACGTTTTCCTGACAGGTATTTTGACGTAGGTATAGCCGAACAACATGCCGTCACAATGGCGGGCGGCATGGCGTGTGAAGGATTCAAGCCGGTCGTTGCGATCTACTCGACATTCCTGCAGAGAGGATACGATCAATTAATTCACGATATCGCGCTACAGAATCTCGATGTTCTGTTCGCCGTTGACCGTGGCGGGCTTGTTGGCGCTGATGGCCCAACACATCATGGTAGTTTTGACTTGAGCTATGCGCGCTGTGTGCCAAACCTTATTGTGATGGCGCCATCAGACGAACAGGAATGTCGAAAGTTGCTGCAAACCGGTTTGAATTTTGACGGACCATCTTTGGTTCGCTATCCGCGCGGCAGTAGTGGAATAAGGGCCTCTGTCGAACCAAACAACGAAGACCTGAAAACTGTGCGCATAGGTAAAGCATTGCTCGAGCGCCGGGGTCACAACGTTGCTCTTCTGGCATTTGGTCCTTTGTTCTCAGAAGCCCGAAAAGCTGCTGAAGTGTTGGACGCGACGTTGGTTAATATGCGATTTATCAAACCGCTCGACGTTGATCTGATTCGACAATTAGCGGCAAGTCATGATTTGCTAGTAACAATTGAGGACAATGCGCTTATTGGTGGAGCAGGAAGTGCTGTCAGCCAATGCCTACACCAACACGGATTGACCACGGCATTACTCTCTCTCGGACTACCCGATCAATTTGTGCCTCATGGTAGCCAGGAAGAGCTGTTATCTTTATTGGGACTGGATGCAGATGGAATCATCGAATCCGTAAACAACCAGCGACGTTCTGGCCACCCCGTACCATTAGAATAATACATTGGAACTAATGTTTACTTGCCGTGCACTTATTAAACGCAGGTGTTGTAAAATATTAAGCAGACATCATCGCATCAGCAGATCTGTACCGATCGAGCGCTTGATTAGCGGTACATAAAACAGTAACCCAGGTCCGCCGGATCCGGGAATTATAGTTCAGCCGGAAGACAACCACAGAAGGCATGTGAACAAGAAACCCTCAAGCCAGAGATCGGACACGTCCACTGCGCAGTCGCAGGTCATGCCCGGCAACGAAGCTGACACAAGCAACCAGACCGATCCTGTAAAGCGTCTGCTCAGCGACATAATCCCGCGAATTCTCGAAGACCTTTCCGATCAAATCTCCACCGGCGTTCGAAGAAGCCAAAAAGTCGATCAACCCAACCTGACAGATGCAAGCAGCAAAAATGTTTTTGCAAATGAGGTTGCAGCCTCTCCTGATGACTCTGATCTAACAAAATCACATGCAATCGGAACTGTATCGGGAAATGATACAACCGGTGGGCGATCTAATGATTATTTTCAGAGTACAGATATTTCAGCGTTGAATGACATGCTTCTTTCCGGCAACACAACGCAGGCAGAACAGCTTGTTAAAAATATTCATGCAAAGGGTATCGAGACAGATGCATTGATGTGTGATTTTCTTGGTGGATCTGCCCGCGAACTGGGAGAGCGATGGGTCGAGGATCGTTGCTCTTTCACAGACGTTACAATCGCTACAGCACACTTGATTGATTTTGTAAGACAGTTCGGTCTTGATCACAATAACAGGCAAATTGTCGATCGTGCCAAAAGCGAATTAAAAGAAAAACAAATTAACTATCCATCACTCGGTGGCAAGGTGTTGCTCGCAACAGTTCCTGGCGAGCAACATGTTTTTGGCCTGCAAATTATAAATTTCATGCTCCGGGCAAAAGGCTTGATAAGCGATATGATACTCAACGGAAGTGCCGAAGAACTTGCACTAGCAGTATCGACTAATGAGTACAAATTTATCGTTCTGTCAGTAGGTTGCGAAAGGAATAATGTAGCAGTCAAAGACCTTATAAGACGGTTGCGAAAAAACTCCTCATCTCCATGTCAAATATACATTGGCGGGTATGCGGTGGATCAGAATATGATTTCAACTAGTTATTGCGGTGCTGACGGCTCCTGCAGCGATGCCAGAGATTTAGTATCCATTGTGGAATCAGTGATCGCTGGAAAAGAGCTGGTGCATTGAACTGATTAAGCTCGCCGTAATCCAATATTAATAAACAACAGAACATTAGGTATATTCTGACGTTTAAATGATCATCGACTAACGACGATAAATTTCAGAAATGCAACAACAATACAAAAATTTATCTGAATGTGACTTTCAGACACCCGCATCGGGCAACTCGACACCACTCGCCGCACTACTTTTTGCCAGTAACGATTGGGTTTTTAGTATTGACAGTAGCGGCCAGTTTCTAAAGCAATGGTACAAATCTGAGCAATTCGAACGACAAACAGCCTGTCTGGATGCCGGCGATTCATTGTTTAAGATGCTGACCAAAGAGAGTTACCCCAAGCTCGAATCTTTGTTATCGAACACTTCTGGTTATCCAGGCAGCACGCAATTAAATCTCACAATTCCATCAGAAGACGATCTGCCTGTCACATTATTCGTTTACTCGCATATTGATAACGAGTTTTTATGTGCTGCGCAATCGATGACAGATCTCGCTCGGTCACAGCAATCGTTAATCGAAACACAAGTTGCCAGAGAAAATGATTTCGCTAAATTGTCGGACAATCTTACGACGCTCGAAGTAGTGTTCGAAAGCACAACTGACGCATTCCTGAAAATTTCAGCTGACAAGCCGCGTGTGTTTGCACAAAACCGCGCAGCCGAACGATTATTCCAATCTGCCGATGTGAACCTGATCGATACAGAATTCCCCGCCGGGTTCAGCGAATTGAATCATCCGGCACTCAATAGCATGCTCGAAGCCGCACGTCGCAATGGAGCCAGTGGAAACGTAGGTGTCAGTTTGCAGGACAACACAACTGAACTGCTGGTGTCTGCCAACTATGTACGTGGTCAGACAAACGATTTTTTTCTTGTCCGCTGCGTTGAAATGGATCAAAACGAGCGAATCAACTATCTGACACTGGAGGCGCAAGACCTTATTCGCTTAATGAATGACTGTCCGGATGGTATCGTCGTTTGCCAGGCCGATGGCACTATAGTCTCCGCCAATGCTGCCTTCGCTACTATGGCGCAGGTGGAAACCGAATCAGTGTTCAAGGGCCACTCACTCGAATCATGGCTAGGAAGAAACGCACTCGACCAACGATTGATTTGTAAAACTCTTCGATCTAACGGAAAAATTGCAAAATTTATGACAGTTGTTGTCGGCAAACTTGGAGTTGTCACCGAAGTTGAGCTTTCTGCCGGGTTGTTGTCTTCAGAAGAAAATTCTTTGATGGTCCTGATAGTACGAAATGTGGCATCAAGAGTGGTTTCCAGAAATAATCAGCATGCAGAAGCAGGACTGGATCCGAAACGGGTAGCTTCAGTCAAAGATATGGTTGGCCGAGTATCTCTGAAAGAAGTGGTACGGGAATCTACGGATATAGTTGAGAAAATGTGTATCGAGGCTGCACTTGAACTGACTAACGGGAATCGAGCATCGGCCGCTGAAGTACTCGGCGTCAGTCGTCAAAGCCTTTATGTAAAACTCCGGCGGCTAGGTTTGGCCTCGTCTACTGAATCAGAAGACTACATCCAGAGCGAGTCGAAATCTTCAGAAGCACTATAGTCCGAAGTGCTTTTAGTTAACGCTCATCGATAAATTGATGGCTTATGAACTATTAAGCTTGAGTTAACACGCCAATATGTATCCCACCGTGTGTAGAACGCACGCCAGTTTGTAAACATTTATTCCATCCGGCGCTGCAGGTGCCAGATGAGCATTCCGCGAACAAATTTTGCGATATAGTATCTGTTGCAATACATGTCGCAGTATAACGCAATCCCAACTGCACCCATTTTCTCAGGATGTCAGGCGCTGGTAGCCTGGCCGAACAGGAGAGCCCCATGTTCCTGGTAACCCTCTTTTTATTGTTAGTTGCTGCCTATTTTCTATTTTTAGCCTATCGCGATTGGCAGCGTGAGCGTCTCGGAGAGTCGGCACTAGCTAAAGCGTCTGGCAGCTCTCAAAGATCATCTTCTGCACGTGACTCACTCAGTGGTCAGCCTTCGTATGCCAGAAGTAGCACAGGCAGAACATCCGGTACTCCACAGACATCAAATACTGGCAACTCGTCAGGTACCAGTAGTGCATCGGGTACCGCTCGCACTTCCAGCAGTGGTGGTGCAGCAGGTACCGGTGGTGCAGCAGGTACCGGTGGGGCAGCAGGTACCGGTGGTGCAGCACGTACCGGTGGTGCAGCAGGTACCGGTGGTGCAGCAGGTACCGGTGGTGCAGCAGGTACCGGTGGTGCAGCAGGTACCAGTGGTGCAGCAGGTA